>CAUWNE010000008.1:0-64595 GCA_963560095.1 uncultured Dysosmobacter sp.
TCACTCCTTTTTACCTATCTCCATGTGTTGCACTTGAATTGTAAATCTTGAATTTGTTTTCTGCCGCGGCGTGTACGTGGCTGAAAACACTTCTCGCGGAGTGAGCGTCGAATTGTCCGCTAAAAGCGGACAACCGAGGCGCAGAGCGCAGCGCTGTCTCCTAATCAAAAAAGTGCTTGCACTTTTTTGAAAGTCCCCCGCCGCCCAAAATGGGCGGCGGGGGAGCAGGGGAAGTCAGCGCATCAGCTCACAGACCAGGTCCGTGTAGCCGGAGGGGTCCTCCAGGGGAAGCCCCGCGATCAGCAGTGCCTGATCGTAGAGCAGCGTTGCGTATTTTTTGGCCTTCTCCGGGTCTGCTGTCACGGCGGACTCCAGGGCGGCGAAGGCGGGGTGCTGGGTGTTCAGCTCTAAGATCCGGTCGGCCTTAATGGCGGAGTCCGGCTGGACTGCCTGGAAATATTTTTCCATCTCAAAGCTCAGCCCCTCGCCGGCGGTGAGACAGACCGGGTGGGACTTGAGCCGGGCAGAGGCCCGGACCTCCTTGACCTGCTCGCCCAAGGTCTCCTTCACAAAGGCGAAGACGTCCTTGTGGGCGTCGGCGGCCTCCTGGGCCTTCTGCTGGTCGCCGTCCTCCAGCTCCTGGTCCAGCACGGAGCGGAACTCCTTGTCCTGATAGGTGTGCAGGATCTGGGCGCAGAACTCGTCCACCTCGTCGGTGAAGCAGAGGATCTCCGTGCCGCTGTCCCGGAGCAGCTCGGTCTGGGGCAGTTTTTCGATCTTGTCCAGGCTGTCACCGGCGGCGTAGTAGATGAACTTTTGGTCCTCCTTCATCCGGGAGACGTACTCAGAGAGGGTGACGGGCTTTTTCTCTGTGGAGGAATAGAACAGCAGCAGATCCTGGAGCAGGTCCTTGTGGGCACCGTAGTCTCCCACGGTGCCGTATTTCAGCTGGCGGCCGAAGTTCTTCCAGAAGGTCTCATAGCCCTCCCGGTCTTCCTGAAGCAGCTTGGCAAGCTCGTTTTTGATCTTCTTTTCCAGGTTGGCGGCGATGACCTTCAGCTGGCGGTCATGCTGCAAAAGCTCCCGGGAGATGTTCAGGCTCAGATCCGGAGAGTCCACCACGCCCCGGACGAACCGGAAGTGCTCCGGCAGCAGGTCGGCGCACTTGTCCATGATGAGCACACCGTTGGCATAGAGCTGCAAGCCGGTCTCATACTCCTTGGTGTAGTAGTCATAGGGCGTGGCGCCGGGGATGAACAGCAGGGCCTTGTAGGTCACCGCGCCCTCGGCGGAGACGAAGATGGCCCGCTGGGGATCGGTGTAATCGTGGAACTTGTCCCGATAGAACTTGTTCAGCTCCTCTTGGGTCACGCTGGACTTGGGCCGCTGCCAGATGGGGACCATGGAGTTGAGGGTCTCCTCCTCCTGATAGGTCTCATATTCGGGCTTGTCCTCGGGGGAGTCCTCCTTTTTCCGGGTTTTGGAGACCTCCATCCGGATGGGGAAGCGGATATAGTCGGAGTATTTGCGCACCAGCTCCTGGAGACGCCAGGATTCCAGAAACTCTCCATACTTGTCATCGTCGGTGTCGGGCTTGATGTGCAGGATGATATCGGTGCCGGCGCTCTCCCGCTCGCAGGCGGTGATGGTGTAGCCGTCTGCCCCGGCGGACTGCCACATCCAGGCGCTGTCCGTGCCATGCTTCTTCGTCACCACGGTGATGTGGTCCGCCACCATGAAGGCGGAGTAGAAGCCCACGCCGAACTGGCCGATGACGTCCGTATCCTTGGCGTCGTCGCCCACCTCCTGCTTGAACCGGTAGGACCCGGAGGAGGCGATGACGCCCAGGTTGTTTTCCAGGTCCTCCTTGTCCATGCCGATGCCGTTGTCGCTGACGGTGAGAAGCCGGTGCTCCGGGTCCGTGGTCAGATGGATCTGGAAGTCCTTGCGGTCCAGGCCCACGCTATCGTCCGTCAGGGCCAGATAGCACAGCTTGTCGCAGGCGTCGCTGGCGTTGGAGATCAGCTCCCGGAGAAAGATCTCCTTGTGGGTGTAAATGGAGTTGATCATCAGGTCCAGCAGCCGCTTGGACTCCGCCTTGAATTGCCGTTTTGCCATGGAAATGCACTCCCTTTGTCTGATTTTTATCCAACACATAAATATAGCACGGCAGAACCGAGAAAGAAATGACTTTTTTGTAAATTCCCAGATAAAGAGGTTGTCTGGCTGCCGGATTCCGAGTACAATAAGAAAATATCAAACAATATCAAACGACGGATCGTCGTCAAAGGAGTCTGAGGGTATGGGCTTTTTCCAGCGGATCGGAAATGCGATGGCGCGCTTTATGTATGGACGAAACGGAATGGATCAGCTGAACCGGGCGCTGCTGACAGCGTACCTGGTGCTGTTTGCGCTCCAGATGCTGACAGCCGGAATCCTGCGCAGCGTCATGCTGACCCGGATCGTGGATCTGCTGCTGTGGGTGGTGATGATCCTGGTGATGTTCCGGATGTTCTCCCGGAATCTCCCCAAGCGGCGGGAGGAGAACCAAAAGTGGGTCAGCTGGTGGTACCAGGTGAGAAGCCGGAACAGCGGCGCCCGGGCCCGCCACGCGGATAAGGATCATAAATACTTCACCTGCAAGAGCTGCGGCGCCATCTGCCGGGTCCCTGTGGGGAAGGGGAAGATCATCATCACCTGCCCCAAGTGCGGCGGAAAGATCGAGGCAAAGACTTGAAAGAGACTGTGTCCAATCCGGAGCAGCTGCTGAATTTCAGCTGCGAGCTGGGCCGTCAGCTGCTGCAAAACGGCGCGGAGATCTTCCGGGTGGAGGACTCTATCCAGCGGCTCATGGCGGCTTATGGCTATGCCCAGGCGGAGATCTTCGCCATTCCTTTTTGCATCATCCTGACCATCCAGGAGGGGGAGCAGAACCACACCAAGTCCGTTCGGATCAAGACGGTGAGCAACAACCTCCGCCGGCTCAACGAGCTCAATGCCCTGTGCCGGAAGCTGTGCCGGGAGGTGCCGCCGGTGGAGGATTGCTGGCGCCAGCTGCGCCAGGTGCTGGAGGAGCCGGTTTATCCGGCAGTGGTGAGCTACTGTGCCCATGGCATCGTGGCCTCCTGCTTTACCCTGTTCTGGGGGGGCGTGTGGCTGGACGCCCTGGCCGCCTTTCCCTGCGGACTGGTGGTGCGGGCAGTGACTGCCGCCATGCGCCGGGCCCGGGCCAACGCCTTTTTTACCAATTTTCTGGCGGGGATGCTGCTGGTTTTGATGCCGGAGCTCCTGTATCAGCTGGGGGCTCCGATCCATGCGGATAAGGCCATCAGCGGCACGATCATGCTGCTGGTGCCGGGCATCGCCATCACCAACGGGATGCGGGACGTGCTGGCAGGGGACTTCCTGACGGCGCTGACCCGCTTTGCCGAGGTGCTGATCGTGGCGCTGAGTATTGCCGTGGGCGCGGCGGCGGGCATGACCATTGTCAGAGCCTGCCTGGCCGGCGGCGTGCTGTGAGGTGAGCGGAATGCAAGAATGGATCGCCTGTGTATACGCCTTTGTGGGCTGCGTGGCCTTCTGCTTTATTTTTGAGATGCGCCGCTGGCCGTTTATTCTCTGTGCCGCCGGCATCGGCACCATCGCCCAGGCCACCTATCTGGTGCTCTCAGGGGTGAATTCCTCGGCCACCCGTCTGCTGCTGGCCACCATTGTCACGGCAGGGCTGGCGGAGATCTTCGCGCGGATCTTGAAGACGCCGGCTACGGTGCTGCTGATCATCGGCATCATTCCCCTGGTGCCCGGCAGCGGCGTCTATTACACCATGGACGCCCTAATCAACGGAGATATCGCCCTCTTTATCCAGGAGGGCCTGGCCACGGCGGCTGACGCCGGCGCCATCGCGGTGGGCAGCTCTCTGGTATCGGCTGTGACCCGGATCTTGCTGGTCCGGCGTCCGCCCCAGCGGTGAGACCGCCTGCCATCGGACAGAACGTCATAAGAGCCAACCAGGCCCCCGGCCCATGCACAGCATGGGCCGGGGGCCTGGTCATTAGGCAGGGCCGGGAACGCGCGGATGAGCGGCTGGATCTCCGGGTCGATCACGGCGCCGGGGCGGCGCAGTCAGCCGGAGCGCCGGAGAGGATCTCTAGCCCGTGGGCCAGAGCGGGGAGCACCGCCTCCAGATTCTCCCGGGCGGCTTTGGGAGAGCCGGGGAGATTCAAGATCAGGCTCTTGCGGCGGATGCCGGCCTGGGCCCGGGAGAGCATGGCCCTGGGCGTTACCTGCATCGAGGCATAGCGCATGGCCTCCGGGATGCCGGGGGTCAGCCGCTGACACACCGCAAGGGTGGCCTCCGGCGTCACATCCCGGGGAGAGAAGCCGGTGCCGCCGGTGGTGACGATCAGATCTGATGTCTCCTCGTCAGCCCAGCGGCGCAGGATCTCTTCGATCTGGGGCTGTTCGTCCGGGACCAGAGCGGTCTGGACCACCTGGTATCCGGCGCTATTCAGAATTTCCGCCACCAGCGGGCCGGCCCGGTCGGGGCGCTGGCCCTGGGCGCTGCGGTCGCTGACGGTCAATACGGCGGCACGAAACATGGATCATCCTCCTTTTTATCCCAGGGGCAGGATCTCCTCCGGAGGGAGGGATACGGTGATATGAGCGGGGTCCGGCAGGGACTGCCAGAGCCCGTGGTCCACTTCCATCCGCAGGGGCGGCGCACCATGGGGGGCGCCGTCAGGCCGCAGCAGAAGGACCGTGGCGTGAAGGTCCTGGATGACCCGGACCACGGTGCAGGCAAAGGCGTTTTCCGATTCTGCTGAGGCTAGATGCAGGGCGGCAGCGCGAAAACCGACCCGGCGAAGGGCGGGCGGCGCTGGACGGCCAAAGTCCCAGGTCAGGCCCCAGGCGGGGAGGTGGAGCAAACAGCCGTCCGGCAGCACGTCGGCGTAGTTCTCGCAGCCCGAGAGCCGGGCCGCCGCCTCGGTGCCGGGATGGGCAAAGAGGTCCTCCAAGGTTTGGACCGGCTGGGATCTGCCCCGGTCCAGCACACACACCCGGCGGCAGTTCCGAAAGGCCTCCCCCCGGTCGTGGGTGACCCAGAGGGTGGGGCCGGGGAAATGGTCCAGCGTCTCCGCCAGCTCCGCTTCCAGCTGGAGACGGAGATAGCTGTCCAGAGCGGAGAGGGGCTCATCCAGCAGCAGGAGTCGGGGCCTTGCCGCCAGGAGCCGGGCCAGGGCGGTCCGCTGCTGCTGCCCGCCGGAGAGCTGGCCGGGGCGGAGGTCAGCTGCCTCCTCCAAGTGGAAGCGGCGCAGGAGCTCTGCGACCAGGGCATTCCGCCCGTTCCGGTCCACTGCGCCGGCGGCGATGTTCTGCCGGACGCTCATGTGGGGGAACAGGGCGTAATTTTGAAAGAGGAATCCCACCTGCCGCCGCTGAGGGGGCAGGTCGATCCCGGCGGCGCTGTCATAGAGGGGACGGCCATTCAGGGTGATGCGGCCCTCGTCCGGCGTGAGGATGCCGGCGATGCACCGCAGCGTCACCGATTTCCCGCAGCCGGAGGCCCCCAGCAGGGCCAGGGGACCGCCGTCAGTCTCAAATTGGACCTCCAGCTGGAAATCGCCCAGCTGTTTTCGAATCTCAACGGTCAAGCTCATCGAAGGGCACCTCCCCGTGTGTTCCGGCGCTGCCGGGTCTCCAGCAGGTTCACCGTCAGCAAGAAGACGGCGGAGATGGCCAGATTCACCAGGACCCACCGGAGGGCTCCGGCGTCGTCGTTGGTCCGCCAGAGCTGGTAGACCGTGGTGGAGATGGTGGCCGTCCGGCCAGGGGTATAGCCTGCCAGCATGGCGGTGGCACCGTATTCCCCCAGAGCCCGGGCAAAGGCCAGGACCGTGCCCGCCAGGATGCCCTGACGGCATACCGGCATCCGCACCCGCCAGAACACCCAGGTGTTGGAGCGGCCCAGGGTCCGTCCGGCCTCGGCCAGAGTCTCGTCAAAGCTCTCAAAGGCTCCTCGGGCGGTACGGTACATCAGGGGAAAGGACACCGCCACCGTGGCGAAGACGGCGGACCACCAGTTCATCACCAGCTTGACCTGGAAGGTGTCCAGCACCCAGGCCCCCAGGGGGCGGCGGGGGCCCAGCACCACCAGCAGCAGCCACCCCACCACCGTGGGGGGCAGCACCAGAGGAAGGGTCAATACCACGTCCAGCGCGCCCTTCACCAGCCGGGGGAGCCGGGCGATATAGTAGGCTGCCAGCAGCCCCAGCAGAAAGACCGCCGCCGTGGAGATGGCCGCGATCCGCAGGGAGTTGAGGAGCGGGTACCAGTCCATGGGCACCTCCTTTCCGGCGTTGGGCGCCGCCGGGGGACCGGCGGCAGAGGGCGTCAGACCAGGGGGGAGAAGCCCACAGCCTCAAAGCAGGCCAGGGCCTCCGGGGTCTTCAGATAGTCCAGGAAGGCCTGGGCGGCCTCCGGCGCGCTGCCGCAGCGCACCACGGCGGCGGGGTAGATGACCTGGCCGCACATCTGGGCAGAGGCCTGATCCGCCGCAGTCAGCCCGGCAGAGAAGGCATCAGTGGCGTAGATGATCCCGCAGTCCACCGCCCCTTCGCGGACCTGGGTGGTGACCTCCTTGACATTGGAACCATAGGTCAGGCAGTCGGAGACGGCGGATTCGTCGATGCCGTAGTAGGCGAAGATCTTCTCGGTATACTGGCCCACCGGCACGTCGCTGTTGCCGATGGCCAGCAGGACGCTGCCGCTTTTGAGCTGCTGGGCCAGCTGGTCAAAGCTCTCGATGCCCTTGGGATTTCCCTCCGGTACCGCCAGCACCACTTTGTTTTCCAGCAAGTCCAGCCGGGAAGCGGGAAGCAGGAGGTCCAGCCCGTCGGGGTTCTTTTCCGCGTCGCCTGCCAGAGAGCCGTCCAGGGCGTTCATCTGCTTGGGGGCGGCGGATAGGAAGAGGTCACAGGGGGCCCCCTCCTGGATCTGGCGCAGCAGCGTGCCGGAGGAGTCATAGGTGGCGGTGACCGTCACGTCTGGCGCGGCGGTCCGGTAGCCTTCGATCGCCGCGTCCAGGGATTCCTGGAGCGAGGCGGCGGCGAACACGATGACTTCGGTTTCCTCCGGGGCTTCCGGTTGGGCAGGAGCGCCGCCACAGGCGGTCAGAGACAGCGTCAGGATGGCGGTCAGCAGCAGGGCAGAGAGCTTTTTCATCACACGCTTCCTTTCTGGCTACAAATGGGTGAAGAGGAATGGAGATCACTTTCCAAAGGGGCAGGCCGGCCAGCGGCAGGGGTCGCAGCCCAGACACAGCCCGCCCTCGCCCATGGCGGAGAAGTCCGCCCGGGTCAGCGTCTCCCCGGCGGCGATCCGGGGCAGCACCAGGTCAAAGATGGTGGCTCCGGCGTACATGACGCAGCCGGGCAGTCCCATCACCACTGTTCCGTCCGGGTAATCGCCCAGCAGGAACATGGCCCCCGGCAGCACCGGCGCGCCGTAGGTGACGATCCGGGCTCCGCTGGCCCGGATGCCGCCGGGGGTGTTGTCGTCAGGGTCCACGCTCATGCCGCCGGTGCAGAGGATCAGCTCCGCCCCGGTGGCCCGGGCTTCGGCGATGGCGGCGGCCACGGCCTCCACACCGTCGCCGGAGTAGAGGACCGCCAGGGTCTTGATGCCCAGGGCGGCCAGCTTGTCCCGGACCACCGGGGTGAAGGTGTCCTGGATGAGGCCGGTCTTGACCTCGCTGCCGGTGGCCACGATGGCGGCGGTCTGTTTCTGATAGGGCGCCAGCTCCAGCAGGGGAGCGGAGCCTGCGGCAGCCTCCGCCGCCTGGAGGACGGATTCCCCAATGACCAGGGGGATGACCCGCATGCCCGCCAGCCGGTCTCCGGTCCGGACCGGGGTGTTGCCGTGGCGGGTGGCGATCATCACGTCCTCCACGGCGTTGACGTCATTCAGCCGGCGGCTGTCCACCCGGAACAGGCCGTCGCAGGCGGCCCGGAGCTCGATCTTGCCCTCCTTCACCGGACTGGGGACCATGTGGTCGTTGGCGCACAGGGCCAAAAGCCGCAGCGCGGCGTCGTTTTCATGGAGCATGCCCGGCGTCATCTCCCAGACATAGAGATGCTCCTTGCCCATGGACAGCAGCACCGGGATATCCTCCGCCGTGACCACGTGGCCCTTGCGGAAGCGGGCGTCCTTATAGGTCCCCCGAATGATCTGGGTCATGTCATGGCAGAGCACATGGCCCACAGCCTCCTGGGTTTTGATCAGCTTCATGACAGCACCTCGATTTCATCGCCTGGGCGGATTGTCCCCTCCCGGATCACAACGGCAAAGATCCCCTCAGTGGGCATGACACACCGGCCCACAGCCTGCTTCACCGCGCAGTCGTTGTGGCAGGTCTTGCCGATCTGGGTGACCTGAACCTCGGTCTGGCCGATGCGCAGGCGGGTCCCCACCGGCAGCGTTTTCAGCTCCAGACCGGCGGTGTTGATGTTTTCCGCAAAGATCCCGGCGTCCAGAGGGATGGGTGAGGCGCTGCGCATGGTGTCCACGCTCTCCTCAGCCAGCAGGGAGATCTGGCGGTGCCAGTCCCCGGCGTGGGCGTCCCCCAGGATGCCGTGGCGGCGTTTCAGGGTGATCTCCGGAACGGGATGCTTGCGCTCGCCCTTCCGGAGACTGATGTTGACGGAGACCACGTGTGCCATTCTTATCCCTCCTCCGCGTGAAAGTCCCCGCTCTTGCCGCCGGACTTCTCCAGCAGGCGGATGCGGGTGATCGTCATGTCCTTCTGCACGGCCTTGCACATGTCGTAGATGGTCAGGGCCGCCGCGGAGACTGCCGTGAGGGCCTCCATCTCCACGCCGGTGACGCCGGTGCAGGTGACAACCGCACGGATCTCCACCCGGGCAGGGTCCTCCTCCAGAGCAAAGGTCACGTCAATGCCGGTGAGGGGGAGGGGATGGCACATGGGGATCAGCTCCCAGGTGTGCTTGGCGGCCTGGATGGCGGCCACCTGGGCTACGGCCAGCACGTCGCCTTTTTTCATCGTGCCCCGGCGGATTTGGTCCAGCGTCTCCGGAGAGACCCGGATCGCTCCGGCGGCCACGGCCCGCCGGTGGGTGACGGCCTTATCCGTGACGTCCACCATGACGGCCCGTCTCTGTTCATTGAAGTGGGTCAGATGGTCCATAAGGTCAGCCTCCGATCTGATTCATCGTTCTGGGGGTGTGGCTGGGCCCGGTCTCCAGATGGTGGCGGCGGGGCTTTTCCAGGATGCCCTGGCGGATGGCCGCCTCCAGCTCCGGGCCGTGAAGTCCCCGGAGGGACAGCTCCTCCCGGCTATGAAGGCAGCTTTTCAGCCTGCCGTCCGCCGTCACCCGGACCCGGCGGCAGCTGGCGCAGAAGCTGTGGCTCAGGGGGGAGATCAATCCCACCGCGCCGGGAGCGCCGGGGAGACGAAACCGCCGGGCCACGCCCTCCGGGGCCAGGGGCTCCAGCTGGGGAAAGCGGCTGAGGACCGTCTGCACCGGCAAAAAGGCAGAGGCAGGCCAGGCGGCACAGGGGCCCATGGGCATCAGCTCAATGAAGCGGATCTCCCAGGGGTGCTGGCAGGTCAGCTGGAGGAAGTCCTCCAGCTCGTCGTCGTTGAAGCCGCCGATGAGCACCGTGTCGATCTTCAGGTTCTGAAAGCCGGCGTCCTCCGCCGCCCGGACGCCGGAGAGCAGGTCGGCGGGGGCCGCCCGCCGGGTGAGAAAGGAGAAGCGGTCCCGCCGCAGGGTGTCCAGGCTGATGTTCAGCCGGTCCACCCCCGCCGCCCGCAGGGGGGCGGCCAGCTGGGGGAGGTCCAGGCCGTTGGTGGTGAGGCACAGCTCCCGGAGACCGGGAATGGCCCGCAGACGGCGGCAGATCTCCAAAAGCCCCCGGCGCACCAGGGGCTCGCCGCCGGTCAGACGGATCTTTTTCACGCCCAGCTGCACGGCGGCCTGGGCGATCTCCACGCACTCCTCCACGGAGAGGATCTCCCGGTGGGACCGCTTGACGATCCCCTCCGCCGGCATGCAGTACCGACAGCGCAGGCTGCACCGGTCTGTCACCGACAGCCGCAGATAGTCGATCTCCCGGCCCCAGCCATCCTGCATGCAGATCCCCCTTTCGTGATACTCGATTGAGATGAACGATGGTATCATCATATCAGATTTCACGGGAAAGTCAAGAATCATGGGCAATACTTCGTGCAGAAGTGACAAAACCCCCGGAGGAAATACCTCCGGGGGATCAGTCAGGCGTCTTCGGCGGGAGACTGGGGAGCGGGGATCGATTCCTGAGCTTGGGGAGCGCTGTCGGAGCCGTCTCCGTCAGAGGGCGGCAGGGACTTCTTTTTCCGCCGCAGCCGCCGGGGCAGATCGTCGATGACAGAGTAGTATACCGGCGTGAACAGGAGCGTGACGATGGTGGAGATGATCATGCCGCTCATCATGGTGATGCCCATGTCGCTCATCATCTCCAGCGTGTCGCCCATGGCGGCGGCCATGGGGATCATGGCCAGCACGGTGGTGAGGGTGGTCATCATCACCGGGCGGATGCGGAGGGGGCAGGCGTGGAGGATGGCCTCCTCCCGGCTCTCTCCCATCTCCCGGCGGATCTTGATATAGTCTACCAGAATGATGGAGTTATTGACCACGGTGCCCGCCAGCATGATCAGCGCCACCAGGGCGATCATGGACAGGCTGCGGCCGGTGATGGGCAGGGCGAACAGTGCGCCGGAGAACGCCACCGGCAGGATCATCATGATGATGATCGGCATCAGGAAGGATTCAAACTGGGCCGCCAGCACGAAGTACACCAGGCCCAGGGCCACCAGCAGAGCCAGCAGCAGGTCGGAGAAGCTGTCCATCATCTCCTCGTAGGTGCCGCTGATGGCGGCGGTGTAGCCCTCGGGCAGCTGATAGGCGTCCAGGATGGCGTTGATCTGGGAGGTCATGCCGGTGACGTCGCCGCTGAGGGTGGAGCCGGTGATGCTCACCTGCCGGGACTGGTTGTTCCGGGTGATGGTCTGGGGGGCCTGGACCACCTCTACCTTTGCCACGGAGCTCAGGGGCACATAGCCGCCCATGGCGGTGGCCACAGGCATGGACCGCAGGGCGTCCAGACTGGCGGCGGCGGAGCCGTCGCCCCGGACGATAACATCCAGCTCCTTGCTGTTGAGGGTGACAGTGGTGGCGGTGTCGCCGGTGAGCTCTGCCCGGACGGCGGCGCCCACCTGGGCGGCGGTGAGGCCGTATTGGGCGGCTGCCTCCCGGTTCATGGTGACCTCCACCTGGGGGACCTGCTCGGCCACCGAGCTGGAGACGTCCACCGCGTCCTCCAGGGCGCTGATCTGCTGGCCCAGATCGTCGGCGATCATGGCCAGGGTGGCGTAATCGTCGCCGGTGATGTCCACGCTGATCTCACTGCCGCCCATCATGGCACCCATATCGGTGGACACCACGGTCATCTCGCATCCGGCAATGGTTTGCAGCAGGGGGCGCAGGCTGTCGGCGATCTCGTCGCTGCCCCGGCGGCGGTCGCTCTTGTCAGAGAGGGTCAGGCTGACGTTTGCGCTCTCATCCTGGGCAGTGTAGTACAGGCTCTCCAGCTCCGGCACATTGGCCTCGGCCACGGCGGCCACCCGCTCGGCAATGGCGGTGGTCTCCTGGACCTGGGAGCCGATGGGGGTGGAGATGGTGATGCTGATCTGGCCCTGATCCATGGGGGGCAGCAGCACCATGCCGGCGGACAGGCAGCACACGGAGAAGAAGACCACCAGACCCAGAGAGGTCAGCATTCCGGTCTTGAGATGGTGCACAAAGTAATCCAGCAGCCGGATATAGCGCTCGTAGAGGGCCCGGACCCAGCCGCCCACCCGGGCAATGATGGGGTGGGGCGTCTTTTGGGCCCGTTTCAGCTGATCCTGGCGGAGCTTGACCTCGTCCAGCAGCAGGTAGCACAAAAGGGGCACCCAGGTCAGGGCGATGGCCATGGACCCCAGGATCAGGAAGGAGATGGTCAGGCAGAAGTCGTCAAAGAGCATACCGGCCATGCCGCCGGAGAGTCCCAGGGGCAGGAACACTGCCACCGTGGTGAGGGTGGAGGCGATGACGGAGGTGGTGACCTCCTTGGTGCCCTCTACGCAGGCGGTCATCCGGTCATGGCCGTCGGCGGCGTATCGGTAGATGTTCTCCAGCACCACGATGGAGTTGTCCACGATCATGCCCACGCCCATGGCGATGCCGCCCAGGCTCATCATGTTCAGCGTCAGATCAAAGAGGTTCATCAGCACGAACACCGCCAGGATGCACACCGGCATGGACACGGCAATGGTCAGCGTGGCGCCCCAGCGCCGCAGGAACAAATATACGACGATGGCGGCCAGGGCCACGCCCAGAATGATATTCTGGAAGGCGGCGGATACCGCCAGGTGGATAAAGTCCGAGGCCAGATAGGGCAGCGCATAGCGGACGGAGCGATTCTCCGCCGCCAGCTCGGCCATCCGGGCCTCCACGGCCTTGGCGGTGGCGGACTCGTTGGCGCCGGACTGCTTGGAGACCTGGAGCAGCACGCAGGGCGTGCCGTCCATCACGGCCACGGCCTCCCGGTCCGTGGTCTCCAACTCCACCTCGGCCACCTCCCCCAGGCGGATCTGGCCGCCGGTGGGCAGAGGCAGGATCAAATTGGCCACATCCTCCACAGACTGGAACTTGGCGTCGGTGGAGACGGTGAGGGTCTTGGAGCCGTTGTGGACGTCACCGGCGGGATAGAGCAGGTTTTCCGCCGACAGGATCTGCTGGATATAGCTGTTGGAAAGACCAAAGCCCGCGGCCCGGGCCGGGTCCACCTGAACGGCGATCTGCTCGGTGACGCCGCCGCTGACAGTGACGGAGGCCACGCCGTCGATCCGCTCTAGGGCAGGGGAGACCACCTCTTCGGCCAGAGTTTGCAGATCTGCCAGGTCCTCGCCCATCAGCGCCACCATGGCGGTGGGCATCAGGTCGCTGACGTTGAGGTTCATGATGATGGGGTCCATGGCGCCGTCAGGCAGGGAGAGAAGATTGAACTTCTCCCGCAGCTTGGTGGCGGCGATATCCAGATTGGTCCCCTCCACATAGGTGACCTGGATCTGGGTGACGCCGTCGGAGGAGGTGGAGCTGACGCCCTCCACGCCGGGCACCGACACGATGGCCGATTCCAGAGGGCGGGTCACCAGCTCCTCCATATCGCTGGGGGTGGCGCCATTATAGTAGCAGGCCACCATGGCCATAGGGGCCTCCATGTCCGGCAGGAGGGCCATCTGGAGCCGGGTGGTGAAGACCGCGCCGAAGATGGCGATCATGATCACAGCCAGGAGGGTGGTGACCTTGTGGCGGATACAGAATTTCGCAGTACTCATCGGTCCTTATGCCTCCCCGGCCGCCTCCCCCGGAGCGGGGGCCTGGGTCTCCGGCGCATCCTCGGCGGGGGCGTCCTCGGCGGGGACATCCTCGCCGCTGTCGATGGTGACGGGGTCGCCGTCGGCCAGATAGGCCTGGCCCACCGTGACCAGCTGCTGGCCCTCGGTCAGGCCGGAGAGGACCTCGGTGACGCCGTTTCCGGTGAGACCGGTGGTGATCTCCACATACCGGGCCGTGCCGTCCTCCACCACATAGACGGACTGGACGCCGTTGCTGGAGGAGATGGCCTGACTGGGGATGACCAGGGTGTTTTCCGAGACGTCGGTGTGGAAGGTCACGTCGGCGAACATGCCGGAGAGGAGCCCCTTTGTTTCAGCAGGCACGGTGAGGGTGACCGTGTAGAGCTTGGTCTGGGGATTGGCCGCCCGCTCCACAGAGCGGATGGCGGCGGTGAAGGTCTGATCCGCCGCGCTGACAGAGACCGTGGCCTCGTTGCCGATGGCCAGCTTGGGCACCAGGGCCTCGGAGACGGAGGCGGTGATCTTCATCTGCTCGCCGCCGGTGATGACTGCCAGAGGCATGGAGTTGGAGATGAAGCTGTCCTTCACGGCAGTCATGGTGGCCAGAGTGCCAGAGATGGGGGCGATGACGTTGCCGGAGGGGTCCACGTTTTCCAGGGCAGTGTCCAGCTGGTCCAGGCCGCTCCGGGCGTTTTGAATGGCGGCCTCCAGCTGGGAAAGGGTGGAGTTGCGGCCGGCCACGGCGGTCTGGTAGTTGATATCGGCCTGGTCCACCTCCAGCTGAGAGGCGGCGCCGATGTCGAAGAGGGCCTTGGTGTTGGTGACATTGTCCGCCGCCAGCTGGACCTGCTTGTCCAGAATGGCCTTTTGGTCCTGATAGCTCTGAACAGAGGCGTCATAGCTGATCCGGGCCGCGTTATAGCTGGCCAGGGAGCTGCCCAGCTCCAGCGTGCAGAGGATATCTCCCGCCTTGACCAGGTCGCCTGCCTGGAAGTACACGGCGGTGCACTTGGCGGGGCTGGAGATCAGGATCGTAGAGGTGTTGTCCGCGCTGATCTGGCCGGAGACCTTGTTTTCCGTGGCGATGGAGCCGGCGGTGACGGTCTCTACCTGGACGGCCACGCCCACAGGACCGGCCTGGGGCTCGTCTCCGCCGCCGCAGGCGGTGAGGGTCATGGCGGCGGCTGCCGCCAGAAGCAGAAGTTTGATGCATTGCGTTCTCATGCCATCCTCCTAGATCAGTTCAAGATGCCGTTCTGCACGGCCCAGCAGTATGTATTGTAGGCGGAGAAAAGATCATTGGCAGCCTGCTTCACCGCCTCCTCCGCGTTGGAGAGGTCGTCCTGGGCGGTGAGCAGGGCGTTGTGGGAAATGGTTCCCTGCTGGTATTTCAGCTCCGAGGCGGCGAAGCTGAGCTTCTGGCTCTCCAGAGACACCTGGCTGGCCTGCCAGACCTGATGATAGTCCTGGACCTGGTCGTAGAGGCTGCGGAAGCGCCGCTCATAGTCCTGGACGGTGTTGTTATAGTTGAACTGGGCCGCCTGCCAGGTGTGCTTGGCCTGACGGAAGCTCATCTCCTTTTCGTCATAGGCGTAGCGGTCGCCAGCCTCTTTATAGGTCTCCCGCTCGTCTTCCAGAGTCTGCCCGGCGGTGTAGAGGTCGTAGCTCCGGGATTTGGAGGTCTCCAGATCCCGCTCCACGTCCATGTCCGCCAGCTGCTGGGCGGTGACAGCGGGGATGGCCCCCAGCTGGAGCCGGCCGTTCATCTCCGCGCCCAGCAGCATCTGGAGCTGGGCCTTGTAGGTTTTCAGATTCATCCGCAGCGTCTCCAGACCGCTGGCAAGGCTTGATTGGCCGGCCTTGGCCTGGGAGAGCTGGAGGGCGGAGATCTGGCCCAGCTGGTAGCGCAGGGACATCTCCTCGACCGTGCGGTTGGCGGCCTCCAACTGGCGCTGGAGAGAGGCGGCCTGGATTTCCATGGCGGCCACCGCCACATAGGTGGCCTCGCCGCTGAGGATGATCTGGTCCTGGAGATGGTGGAGCTGGCGGATGCTGTCGGCGTTGTCGGACTGCATCTCGCCGTCCTTGATGGCGTCGAACTGCTCCCGCACGGCGGCGTAGGCCTTGTCCATCTGCTTATAGGCTTCGGTGCCGCTCTGGCCCATCAGGACCATGTACCACTGGCCTTTGGCGATCTCATTGAGCTGCTTGCGCAGGTCCTCCTGGAGATCGGCGTAGTCGATGCTCTCCAGCATATCCACGCTCTCCTGAAGCGCCAGGATATTGAGGTTGCCCTCCCGCATCCGGCGCTCCACATTGGCAAAGGTGACAGAGCCCATGGCGTCGGGGACATAGTCAGTGTCAGGCAGCGCCTGGTCCGGGCCGGCGGGTGAGACGGGCTGCGTCTCCTCGCCCTCATCCCCGGCGTCCTCCTCCGGCGTCTCCTCCTGGGAGAGCTCGCCATCTTCGCCTTGAGGCGTGGTCTCCTCTTCTGTGACAGGGTCCTGGGTCTCCGGGGTCTGGGTCTCTGACTCGGCCAGAGCCGACACGGCGCCCAGAGACAAGATCAGCGCCGCCGCCAGGGCCAGGGCGATCCATTTCTTACGCATAAGCGGGGGTCTCCTCCTTTTCGGATTGTTTGCCGGCAGCGGTCTCCGGGACCAGGCTGCCGTATTTGAGGATCTCAAGCCGCAGGCACAGCTCCCGGCGGTGCCGGGGGGCTTCCTCGGGCGCCGTCAGGGTGTCCTTGACGGCGGCGGCCAGGGCCAGCAGAGAGAGATAGAAGACCTGGGACACACTGTCCCAGTCCTGAGCGCGGAAGGATGACAGGTCCAGCTGGTCCCAGAGGGCCCGGAGCATACAGTGGTCCGGGTGGTCGATCAAAAGCATTTGCAGGTGCAATCCGGAGTTCAGGCGCAGGACCTGGAGACAGCGGTTGAAGAGGGGGTCCGCCGTGGGGCCCTGCTGCACAAAGCGGTCAAAGCACATCAGCTGGGTGCGGAAGAGGTCACCGCCGCAGCAGACCACGATCTTTTCAAATTCGGTTGTAAAGTATTGACCGGCCAGCTCCATGAGGTAGAAAAACAGAGCCTTCTTATCGGGGAAATATTGATAGAAGCTGCCCCGGGGGACGCCGGCCCGCCGGACGATCTGGTTGATGGACGCATCCGCGAAGCTGGCGGTGGTGAACTCCTCCCAGGCCGCCGCCAGAAAACGGCTGCGCTTCTCCTCCGGCAGGTGGAGAAAGGTCTCCGTACACATGGGGAGAGACCTCCTTTCTGAAATGACAGCCTGTCATAAAGTGACAAGCTGTCATTGATTATACACGGCGGGAGAGGGGGTGTCAATCTGACCGCTTTTCGGAATCCGTTAAATTTTTGTAAAGGAAGGGTAAGAACATGAGCGCCGGGATGCTATGCATCCCGGCGCTCAGCGCATCGAAAAAGCCTCGCAGAGTTTCGCGCCATAGGCGCGAAAGGTATAAAATCTGTTTTCTGCCGCGGCGTGTACGTGGCTGAAAACACTTTTCGCCCTGCAAGTGTGGAATTTGTCTGCCACGGGCAGAGAAATTATGCGCGCAGCAGGGTGAATTCTTGTCGAAAAAGTGGCTTTAGACACTTTTTCGACAGTTTCAGCGCCGGGATGCATAGCATCCCGACGCTCATGTGTGATAGAAAAACGCTTGATCCCCCAGGGGAGAGATGGAAGCTGCCGGTTCAGCCCCCGAGGATCACCTGCTCCAGCTCCTGGACCGTGTCGGCCAGGAATTCCGGCTCCGCCGCCTCCAGGGATTGGCGGGAGCGGAAGCCCCAGGTGACGCCGCAGGCCGGGAGACCGGCGTTATGGCCGGTGCGGATGTCGGTGGCGCTGTCGCCCACGAAGAGGGCTGTCTCCGCAGGGGCGTCCAGCTCCTGGAGAAGGCCGCGGACCACAGCCGGGTCCGGCTTGACGGGCACGCCCTCCCGCTTACCCCGGACCAGGGCAAAGCGGCCGGGGAAGTAGTGCTCGATCAGCCGGCGGCTGAACTCGTCGGCCTTGTTGGAACAGACCGCCAGCCGGACGCCGGCGGCAGAGAGCCGGTCCAGCATGGCCGGGATGCCGGGGTAGGGAACGGTGTGGTCGGTGCTGTGCTGGCCGTAGTACTCCATGAACTGGGAGAGGGTGTTGATGGCCAGCAGGGGACTGCGACAGTTCTCCGGAGAGAACTGATTCACCAGATTGGCCATGCCGTGGCCCACCATGGTCCGGTACTCCTCCAGGGAGTGCTCCGGCCACTCGTTGTGCCGGCAGACCCAGTTGCCGGCGGCTGCCAGATCCGCGATGGTATCCAGCAGGGTCCCATCCAGATCAAAGATCACAGTCTGATACATACGCACCTCACGCTTTCCGTATCCGTTGTCCTAGCTTTCAATATGTTTTATTTTAGCAAGGACCAAAGGGTTTCTCAAGTGGCGAAGAGACGGAAAGGCAGGGAAAAAGTGCCGCTTTTTTGGCACCTCACAGGGGACAGGGCACCGGACCGGACTGGGTGAGCAGGATGGAAGCGGTGTATCCGGCGGCCCTGGCCAGGGCGGCGGCCTGGTCGTAGCCATAGAGCAGGCCCGAGACGGCATGGGCATCGGCGGTGAGAATGACCTGCCCGCCCATGCGGCGCCACTCCTCCAGCAGGAACCGGGCGGGATAGGGCGTGTCCCGATATCCCCGGGCCATGCCGCCGGTGTTGATCTCCAGGAGCGTGGCCTGGGGGTCCGCGGCGTGAAGGGCCTCCAGCGCCGCCTGCCGATACCGGGGAGCGGTCTCGTCAAAGAGACCGTGGCGGGCATTGAGCTTGGTGATCAGATCGATATGGCCCAGGATGGTGGGCTTTCGGGCGGCCACCCGGGCCACCTCAGCGAAATACCCCTCGGTGACGGCCAGGGGGTCCCCGCCGAAGACCTCGTCCCGGCAGGCAGCAAAGTGCTCCGCGCCCCAGTCGGCGGCGTAGAACCGGCCGTTGGGGCCCCGCTGATAGTGGGCGCTGCCGATCCAGTAGTCAAAGCCCTCCGGCGAGATGTCGGACTGGCTGTCCCACTCCAATCCCAGGAGGATCTCCATCCGGCCCGCATAGGCCGCCCGGAGACGCAGCACCGCAGCGCGGTAGGCCGTCATATCGGCGGGGAGGACGGCGCCCTCGTCCTCGGGGATGGGGGTGTGGCTGTGACAGGAAAAGCCCAGATAGCGGATGCCGGCGGCAAGGGCCCCCGCAGCCATGGCCTCCAGAGAGTCGGCTCCGTCGCAGCAGGAGGCGTGGGTGTGGACAGAGCAGAGCCGGGGGGTCATTGCATCCGCTCCTGCTTCACCTTGTGGTCGATCACATGGCGCTTTTCCAGCTCCCGGGTGACCGCCTCCAGGGGAATGCCCAGCTGGACCATCAGCACCATGACGTGATAGACCAGGTCCGCGATCTCATAGACGGTCTCCGCCTGGTCCTGCTTACAGCCGCCGATGAGGACCTCGGTACACTCCTCGCCCACCTTTTTGAGGATCTTGTCCAGGCCCTTTTCAAAGAGATAGGTGGTGTAGCTGCCCTCCTTGGGGCTGGTTTTGCGGCCCTGAATCAGGCGGTAGAGCCCCTCGTAGCTGAACTGCTGGAGTTCAGGGGAGAGGTAGAGGGGCTGGAAGAAGCAGCTCTCCGCGCCGGTGTGGCAGGCGGGGCCGTCCTTGACCACCTCTACCACCAGGGCGTCGCCGTCGCAGTCGGCGGTGATGGACACCACGTGCTGGACGTTCCCGCTGGTCTCGCCCTTGCGCCACAGCTCCCGGCGGCTGCGGGACCAGAAACAGGTACGGCCCTCGTCGATAGTGATGGCCAGGCTTTCGGCGTTCATATAGGCCAGAGTCAGGACCTCCTTGGTGTAGTGGTCCTGGACGATGGCGGGGATGAGGCCGTTTTCATCGAATTTCAAAGTATTTGGCTCCATAGGTGAGACTCCTTCTGCTGTGTTTTCTGCCAAAGGGCAGGGGGGATTTTGCGCCGCTTCGGCGCGGGGAATGCACCCCCCATTCTCTTTTTGGCGCCCCAAAAAGAGAACGGGCCGTGCACGGTCCAAGAGAAAAAACGCTTTCGCGGTGGGAGAGTGTTTGGGGTTCCAGGAAGGTCTCTGCCCGCGGCGTGGTGCTAGCGGGGGTTTGGATCGTCTGGACACCCTGCCTTTCTTTTTCCGTGGTAGCGTCAGCGGGGCTTGGAGGAAAGACTTTCCGATGACCACCAGCGACGACCGCCGCAGCGGAAGCGCGGGGAACGCCGATTCAAAGGACGAGAACGGCGCGCGGCGTGGTGCGGGCGGGGGTTTGGAGGTTTGGGACACCCTGCCCTTCTCTTTTCCAAAGTAGCGTCAGCGGGGCCAGAAGGGCGGACTTTACTTCGACCTCCAACGATAACCGACGCAGTGTAAACGCGGGGAAGACTGATTCGAGGGACGAGACCGGCGCGCGCCGGTAGGGGAGTGGAGAATTGGTGGCACCCCTTTAGAACAACTCCCGTACTTTAAGCGAACTTGCGCGAATGCGCAAGTTCCGCGCCAAGCGCTCTTTTCTTTTGGACCGTCCACGGCCCGTTTTCTTTTCGGCAAGAGCGAATGGGGCCCCCGCAGGAACGTAAGCGCAGCGGTTCCTGTGGGGAGAGGAGGAGCAAGGGAGCGTGTGGAGGTTTCGCCGTCAGGCGGAAACGGAATTGAGCGGACTTTGCGACGACGAAAATGGGGGGTGGAATACCTATATCCTCATGGACACCCCCTGATCCCGGAGAAATTGCTTCAAGTCTTTGATGTCCACCTGTTTCGTGTGGAAGATGGAGGCCGCCAGCCCTGCGTCGATGCCGGGGTGGGTGAACAGCTCCGCGAAGTGCTCCATGGTCCCCGCGCCGCCGCTGGCGACGATGGGGACGTTGACCCGGGCGGACAGGGCGTCCAGCATTTCCAGGTCAAAGCCGCTTTTGACGCCGTCGGTGTCGATGGAGTTGAGGACGATCTCCCCCGCGCCGTCTGAGACGGCCCGGCCGGCCCACTCCATGGCGTCGATGCCGGTATCCTCCCGTCCGCCCTTGGCGAAGAGGTGGAAGCGGCCCGCCACCCGCTTGACGTCCATGCTGAGGACGACGCACTGGTCGCCGTACTTTTTCGCGGCCGCGCCGATAAGGCTGGGGTCTGCGATGGCGCCGGAGTTGACGCTGACCTTGTCCGCGCCGCATTTAAGCACCCGGTCAAAGTCCTCCAGCGTCCGGATGCCGCCGCCTACTGTCAGGGGAATGAACACCTGGGAGGCCACCTGGCGGAGGATGTCCGTGAACAGGGCCCGGCCCTCGGCAGAGGCGGTGATGTCATAGAATACCAGCTCGTCTGCGCCGGCGTCATTATAGAAGCGGGCCATCTCCACCGGGTCCGCCAGATCCCGCAGGCCGGTGAAGTTGACGCCCTTGACCACCCGGCCGTCCTTTACGTCCAGACAGGGGATGATCCGCTTGGCTAGCATGTCCCCACCTCCTCCATGACGGTCTTCAAGTCCAGCCGCCCGGTGTACAGCGCCTTGCCCAGGATGGCGGCCCGGACGCCGATGGTCTCCAGTTCACGCAGTTCTTCCAGGCTGCTGACGCCGCCGGAGGCGGTGATATCCAGGCCGGAGATCTGAGAGAGCTGGCGGTAGACCGCCAGATTCGTGCCCTGCTCCGCGCCGTCCCGGCTGATATCGGTGTAGATGACGGTCTGGACCCCGGCCTCATGGAGGCGGCGGCAGAAGTCCACGCCCCGCTCCGCCGAGAGCTCTTTCCAGCCGTTCACGGCCACGAAGCCGTCCCGGGCGTCCACGCCGACGGCGATTTGACTGCCGTATTTCTCCGCCATCCGGGCGGTGAAGGCGAAGTCCTTGACGGCCACGGTGCCCAGGATGCACCGGCTCACCCCCAGGTCCAGGTACTGGCGAATCCGGTCCTCGGTGCGGATGCCGCCGCCCACCTCGATGAAGAGACCGCCCTGGCGGGCGATGGCGGCGATGCTTGCTTGGTTGGCTAACGTGCCGTCCTTGGCGCCGTCCAGGTCCACCACGTGGAGATGCCGGGCCCCGGCGGCGAGGAAGTCCCGGGCAGTGGCGCAGGGGTCCTGCCCATAGACGGTCATCCGGTCGTAGTCCCCCTGGTACAGGCGGACCACCTGCCCGCCGGAGAGGTCAATGGCGGGAAAGATCTGCATAGAGAGTGCCTCCTTTTCATGTGCTGGCAGGGAATCAAAGATGCTCCTTGCAGGTGAGGGATCGTGCTTCCAGCTTGCAGACACAAACGCCCTGTACCGCGGCCTCCGGGAACGCCCAGTCTCCGCTGCCGGCGGCATGGGCCATGATGAGGGAGAGGGCCGCGCGCTTGGCCTCCGGTTCCTCCACAAAGGAAACGGGCCCTTCGGCAAAGACGCTGCGGAAGGCGGCGCTATGGCCGCAGGCCCGGTCTGAACGGTTCAGCCGATAGCCCTCCTCCATCTGGATGCAGGCCCAGCCGGTCTCCCGGATGAGGTCGATCTTCCGGCCCTCAAAAGCTCCGTGGAAGTAGAAGACGTGACGGCCCTCCTCCAGGGCATGGCCGAAGTTCACCGGCACCACATAGGGCTTTCCCTGATCGGAAAAGCCCAGATGGCAGTAGGGGCAGGCGTCGATCACACCGAGGATCTTGGCCGGGTCCGTAATGGCCCGGTCCTGTCTGCGCATAGGTCTCATGAGAGACTCCTTTCATAATTCCGCATAGGCTTTCAGCAGCCGCAGTCCCGTGTCGCCGGACTTCTCCGGGTGGAACTGGGCGCCGTAGACGTTTCCGCTGCGCACCACGCCGGGGACCGCCACATTCCCATAGTGAGAGACGGCCAGGGTGTGGGGGGCGCATCCTGCGGCGTAGAAGCTGTGGACATAATAGACCGATTCGCCCGGAGAAAGATAGCGGAAGAGAGGATCGCTCCGGAGGATCTCCAGGTTGTTCCAGCCCATGTGGGGGACCTTGAGGGATGGGTCTTTCAGATCCCGGCGCAGGTCTGTCACCTGCCCCGGCACCAGCCCCAGGCCGGGGTGCACGCCGTACTCGCTGCTGCTGTCAAAGAGCAGCTGCATCCCCAGGCAGATGCCCAGCAGGGGCTTTCGCGCTGATTCTGTCCGGAGCAGGGGGATCAGGCCGGCAGCGTCCAGCTTGGCCTTGGCGTCGCCGAAGGCCCCCACGCCGGGGAGGATGATCCTCTCCGCCCGGGCCAGGACTGCCGGGTCCCGGGTGACCTCCGCCGGAAGTCCCAGAAAACGGAGGCTGGAGCACAGGGAAAAGAGGTTTCCCACACCATAGTCGATGATCGCGATCATTTACAGCACACCTTTCGTGCTGGGAATTTCATCCCGGTGGTTTTCGTCCATGGCCGCGGCCATGCGCAGCGCCCGGCCCGTGCCCTTGAACACGGCCTCTAAAATGTGGTGGGTGTTCTCGCCGGCCATTTGCCGGATGTGGAGGGCGCCGGGGCAGTTTCTCACAAAGGCCAGCCAGAACTCCTGCGCCAGCTCTGTATCAAAGTCCCCCACCCTGGGGCTGGGCAGGGTGACGCTCCACCCCAGGTAGTCCCGACCGGAGAGATCCACGGCGATCAGCACCAGCGTCTCGTCCATGGGCAGCAGGCACTGGCCGTAGCGGCAGATGCCCCGCTTGTCCCCCAGGGCCTTAGCAAAGGCCTGGCCCAGGCAGATGCCTACGTCCTCCACGCTGTGGTGGCCGTCCACCTGGGTGTCTCCACGGCAGGCGATGGTCAGGTCGAAATCGCCGTGGCGGGCGAAGAGCTCCAGCATGTGGTCCAGAAAGCCCACGCCGGTGGCGATCTGGGATCGTCCGGTCCCATCCAGATCCAAAGAGAGGGAGATCTGGGTCTCCCGGGTATCTCGTTTGATTAACGCGGTCCGCATGGCGCGCCTCCTTTCCTCAGTTGTTCTCACAGCGCCAGCTCCTCTACCAGACGGGAGAGGTGGTCCACCAGCACGGTCATCTGCTCCAGGGAGCCGATGGTGATCCGGACGTAGTCCTGAATCCGGGGCTGATCGCCCCACCAGCGGACCAGGACGCCGGATTCCTTGAGCCGTTCATACAGGTCCTGGCCGGAGATGCGGCTGTGACGGGCCAGCAGGAAATTGGTCTGGGAGGGCAGGACCGTGAAGCCCAGGGTCTCCAGCTCTCCCGCGGTCCAGGTCCGAGTTTCCCGGATGGCGGCGGTGCAGGTTTGGAAGTAGGCCTCGTCCTCTATGGCGGCGGCGCCGGCCAGGAGAGAGAGGCGGTTGACATTGTAGGGATTGAAGCTGTATTTCACCCGGTTCAGCCCGGCGATCAGCTCCGCCGAGCCCAGGGCATAGCCCACCCGGCCGCCGGCCAGGGAGCGGCTTTTGGACATGGTCTGGACCACCAGGAGGTTGTCATAGCGAAGGACCATAGGGGCGCAGCTCTCCGCGCCGAAGTCCACATAGGCCTCGTCCACGATCACCACCCGGTCTGGATCGGCCTCCACCAGGCGCTGGATGTCCGTCCGGGGAACGGCGATGCCGGTGGGGGCGTTGGGGTTGGCGATGATCACGGTGCCGGGGAAGTCCAGATAGTCCTCCACCGCCAGGGTGAAGTCCTCCCGCAGGGGGATGATGGCGGCCTCCAGACCGAAGAGGGCGGTCTGGGCGCGATAGAAGCCGTAGGTGATATCGGGATAGGCTACGCCCTGTCCCGCGCCGCAGAAGGCCCGGAAGGCAAAGGCCAGGACCTCGTCGGAGCCGTTGGCCGCCAGAATATTTTCCCGCCGCAGCCCATAGCGGGCGGCGATGGCGTCCGTCAGAACGCCGCAGGTGGGATCGGAGTAGAGGTTCAGCTTCAAGACCTCCGCCCGGGAGAGGGCCTTGACCACCTTGGGAGAGGGGGGGAAGGGGCTCTCGTTGGTGTTGAGCTTGATATACTGGGCGTCCTGGGGCTGCTCGCCGGGGGTGTAGGGAGCCAGCCGGGCGGCCTCATCTGAGAGAAAACCCATGGATCACATCTCCTTTTCTGTGGGATCGCACCGGATCAGGACGGAGCGGGCGTGGGCCTCCAGCCCCTCCTGCCGGGCAAAGGCCGCGATACGGGGGGCGGCCTCTGCCAGCGCCGTCTGATCGTAATAGAGAAAGCTGGATTTTTTGACAAAGTCATCCACGCTGAGGGGACTGGAGAACCGGGCGGTGCCGGTGGTGGGCAGGGTGTGGTTGGGACCGGCGAAGTAGTCGCCCAGGGCCTCCGGCGCGCACCGGCCCAGAAAGATGCTGCCGGCGTTTTGAATCCGGGGCAGCAGGGCAAAGGGGTCCTCCACGCACAGCTCCAGATGCTCCGGGGCGATGAGGTTGGCGGCCTCAACGGCCTGGTCCAGACTGGGGGCGACGATGATGCGGCTGTTGTCTTCCAGGGCCTTGCGGGCCACGTCCCGGCGGGGCAGGGCGGCGAGCTGGCGCTCGGTCTCCTGCTGGACCGCCGCCGCCAGAGCGGGGCTGTCCGTGACCAGGACGGCGGAGGAGCGGACGTCATGCTCGGCCTGACTTAAAAGGTCCGCCGCCACCCAGGCAGGGTTGGCGCCGCCGTCTGCCAGCACCAGGATCTCGCTGGGGCCGGCGATCATGTCGATGGCCACCCGGCCGAAGACCTTGCGCTTGGCGGTGGCCACGAAGATGCCGCCGGGGCCAACGATCTTATCCACCGGGGGGATGGTCTCAGTGCCGTAGGCCAGGGCCGCCACCGCCTGGGCCCCGCCTACTTTGAAGATCCGGTCCGCGCCGGCGATGGCGGCGGCGGTCAGGGCGGCAGGGCTCACAGAGCCGTCCGGCTCTGGCGGGGTGACCAGAAAGATCTCCCGGACGCCGGCGATCCGGGCGGGGATCACATTCATCAAAATGGTGGAGGGAAAGGCCGTGGGGCTGCGGGGAACGCAGACGCCCACCCGCTGGATGGGGGTGTAGCGCTGGCCCATGAGGATACCGGGGCGGTCTGTCAGGGTGAAGTCCCGGTGGACCTGGGCCTGGTGGAAGCGGCGGATGTTCTCTGATGCCAGCTCCAGCGTCCGGAGAAAGTCCGGGTCCAGAGCGGCCCGGGCGGCGGAGAGCTCCTCCGCCGTGACCTGGAGCGACTCCAGCTCCACCCCGTCCAGCTGGCGGGTATAGCGCCGGAGGGCCTGGTCGCCGTTTTGCCGGACATCCTCTAAAATGGCGTCTACGGCGGCGCTGACATCGGCCTCTGCCTGGATGTCCCGGTTCATCATCTCCGCCGGGGTCAGGCGCTGGAAATCCAGAATGGGGATCATCCCTTCGTCACCTCCGCAAGTTGATTCATCAGTGCGTCGATCTCCCGGCCCTTGAACTGATAGCTGACCCGGTTGGCAATGAGCCGGGCGGAGATGGGCATGAACTCTGTCAGCACCCGCAGGTGGTTTTCCCGCAGGGTGGTGCCGGTCTCCACGATGTCCACGATGACGTCGGAGAGGTCCAGCAGGGGGGCAAGCTCAATGGAGCCATTGAGCTTGATGATGTCGATGCTCCGCCCCTGGGCGCCGTAGTAGGCCTTGGCGATGTTCACAAATTTGGTGGCCACCCGCAGGGTTCGGCTGGGATCGTCCACAAAGTTCTCGGGGCCGGCCACGCACATGCGGCATTTGCCAAGGCCGGTGTCCAGCAGCTCGCAGACGTCGGCCCCGGACTCGGCCAGGATGTCCTTGCCCACGATGCCCACGTCCGCCGCGCCATGCTCTACATAGATGGCCACGTCGCTGGGCTTGACCAGGAAGTAGCGGATGCCGGCGGCGGGATTTTCCACCACCAGCTTGCGGGTGTCGCTGTATCCCTCCGGGCAGCCGTAGCCAGCGCCGGCAAGAAGCTGGTAGACCCGGTCTCCCAGCCGGCCCTTGGGCAGGGCCACACTGAGCATGGCCGGGGCGGCGCTGTCCTCCCGCTGCCGGTCCAGCTCATCTAAATACAGCGCAAAGCCGATGGCCCGGGCGCCGGGGCGGAACTGGGTGGCCAGGGGGTCATAGCGCCCGCCCTGGAGCACGGCCCGGGGCAGGCCCGCCAGATAGCCCTGGAGGACCAGACCATTGTAATACTCCATGTCGTTGACCAGGGAGAGGTTTACCGTCAGCCCTGCCGTCTGGGATGCGGTCTCCAGAGCCGTGCCCAGCCGTTTGAGCTCCTCCAGGGCCGCGCCCATGGGGCCGTTCAGGGCCAGGGGGGCCGCGGCCTCCAGGACCTGATCCCAGGGGCCGGAGAGCTGACCCAAGCGGCACAGGGCGTCGATCCCCTGGGCGGAGAGTCCGGCTCCCGTGCCGCAGGCGCGCACTTCATGCCAGGTCCGGCTGCGGATGCAGGTGAGCAGCCGGGGGCGGATGTGCTCCGGCGCGCCGACTGCATCCAGGAGACCTGTGACAAAGCCCATGTGCCCCACTTCCAATACCGACTCCCGGCCGGTGAGGGACAGACTCTCCAGGGCCAGAGAGACGATCTGGGCAGCGGCGGCGTCATCCACCGCGCCGATGCACTCCAGGCCGATCTGCCGGATCTCCCGGAAGGTATGGCTCTCCTGACTGGGGCGGTAGACGTTCTCTGAATAGTAGTAGCGGCCGCAGCCGTCCGGCGGGACCTGGGCGTTTTTGGCGATGGAGAGGGTCACGTCCGGCTTCAGGGCCAGCAGGCGGCCGTCCAGATCGGTAAAGGTGATGACCTGCTCGCTGGAGAGAAAGCGGCGGTTTTCCTGATAGAGCCCGTACTCCTCGAAGCGGCTCATGTGGTACTGGTGAAAGCCCGATTGCTGATAGAGGCAGCGCAGCTGCAAAACCAGCCGCTCCAGCGGCGTTAAGAGATCAAGATCCAGCTCCATGAATGACACCCTCCCACGAAAATGTTGGACTCATTGTACCGGATTATTTTAATAAAGTAAAGTGCTAATTCGCTAGTAAACGAAAATCTGCGGTTTGCACAAACGCCGCCCTGGAAGAAAAAGCAGATCCGGGAATTTTTGAACAGAGCGGCCGGAATGTTCTCTGCCCGATTGGGATAAGGAAGGGGAAAATGACGGCCGGAGAGCCGAAAATCGCAGTTCGGCGCTGGATTTTTTCTGACAGATCTGGTATGCTGGCCCTATCATCAAGTCCTTTGCCATGGCGGAGGAGAGAGGAGAGGCGCGTATGATCACACGTTCTGAAAACTGCGTCCGCCGGGATGCCTGTGTCCAGGGGGGCGAGGGCGTGATCCACATCAAGGACCTGACGGACCGGGCAGGCCTGTACGGCCACGGCCGGATGTTCAGCCATATCGTGGTGGACCCGGGCTGTTCCATCGGGGACCACCCTCACCATCAGGAGACGGAATTTTACTATATTCTCCGGGGCGAGGGGCTGTTCAACGACAACGGTACAGAGACGGTGGTCCGGGCCGGCGACCTCTGCGCCACCGGCGGCGGAGAGTGCCACGGCCTGAAAAATCAGACCGATGAGCCGCTGGAGGCCATCGCCCTGATCGTGATGGAGTGAGAAAAGGAGCGGCGGAAGCCGCTCTTTTTTTCAGAGCGTGAAAGTTTTCTCCCAGCTGGATCGTATTCCTGGTGAGCGCGCTTCAAAAGGAGATGATACCATGGATGAAAGACAGCGGGCGGCGTATCTGGCTGAGACCTATGCCGACGCCATCCTGCGCCTGAGCTATGCCTACCTCAAAAATACCCAGGACGCCCAGGACATCTGTCAGACGGTGTTTGTCAAGCTGCTGACAGAGCCCAGAGAGTTTGAGAGCGAGAGCCACGAGCGGGCCTATCTTCTGCGGATGGCGGCCAACGCCTGCAAGGATCTGCTCAAGAGTCCCTGGCGCAAGCGGACCTGCGGTCTGGGGGCCTGCGCCCAGATCCCTGCGCCGGAGGCGGAGGAGGGATCGGTGCTGGCGGCGGTGAACAGCCTGCCGGCCCACTACCGGGCAGTGATCTACCTCTTTTACTACGAGGGGTATCAGGCGTCAGAGATCGGCAAGATCCTGGGGGTCCCCACGGCCACCGTTCACACGCGGCTGGCCCGGGGCCGGGCAAAACTGAGAGAACAGCTGGGAGGAGACTACTGTGAACAGAGAGCTTGAATACAAAGAGACCATGGACAGCCTGCACTTTACGGCAGAGCAGAAGGCGGCGCTGGCGGCCCGGGCAGCGGAGACTGCCGCCAAGGCCGAAGCGCAGCCCCGCCGTCACCGGCGGCCCCTGGGACGGACGGCAGTGCTGGCGGCGTGTCTGGCAGTGGTGCTGGCCGTCAGCGCCGGAGCCACCGGGGCATTGAAAACCGCTGTGGAAGCGTTCTCCGGCATCTTCGGCGGCAGCGCCGCCCAGACGGAGATCATTGACAAGATCGGCTATCCCGTGGGCGCCAGCGACACCTCCGGCGGCGTGACCATCACCGCCGACGCGGTGATGGGGGACCGGTACAACGCGGTCATCGTCTACACCATCAGCCGGGATGACGGCGCCGCGCTGCTGCCGGAGGGCATGGAGGAGACCGTGCTGCTGGTCAACGGCGGCGGTTCGGACCTGAACGTTCTGGGGGGCGTCCATGGCAGCAGCTATTTTGTGGTAGAGGACCCTGACGCCAGCTCCATTCAGATGGTGGAGACCCGCAGCAGCGATGTGCCGTTGAACGACTGCGTCGCCACGGCGGACTTTGAGAACCTCTGGTACTGGGACGAGGAAGCCGATCAGCCTGTGGCCTATGCGGAGGGCCGCTGGCAGCTGCGCTTTGACGTCAAGTATGAGGACAGCGCAGTGAAGCTGGGGGGCGGCGAGACCTTCTCCCAGGACGGCATGACCTTTACGGTGGATGGCGTCACCGTCTCTCCTGTGGCCTATAAGGTGGATTATACCGTGGACAGCGAGGTGGTCTGGAGCGAGAGCGAAAGCGGGCGGGAGGCCACCGAGGACCGCATTCAGGTGGAGCGGCATCTGGAAAACGTGGAGATCCTGCTGACCAAGACCGACGGAACGGTGATCGATCTCTCCAACGCCGGCGGCAGCCTGGACCCGGAAAGCGGTACGACGGTTTGCAGCAAGGGGGAGGTCTTTGAGGAGATCATCCCCATGGAGGAGATGGAGAGCATCTCCGTGGGCGGCATCGTCTATCCCATCCAGTAAGGGCCTGAATAGAAAAAAGAGCGGCGAGAGCCGCTCTTTTTTTGCGTGATCGGGAGGGATCAGTACCACAGGTCGCCGCCCTCGTTGAGGTGAAGGGCGTTGATGCCCCGGCGCAGATGGATCAGCATGGCCTGCCGGGCGCCGCCGGAGTCCCGGCAGCGGAGAAATTCCATCAGCAGGGCATGGTCCTGGAGGGTGATCTCGCTGAGGTTTCCCTCGGTGCCCCGGTACTGGACAGCCTCCATCACCGCATGGTGGATGATGGGGACCAGGCGGGTGAGAAAGCCGTTGTGGGCGGCGGTGACGATGGCCACATGAAAGGCCTGCTCGGCCTCGGTCCGGTCCTGCCCATCCCGGATGACCTGGGCAACGCGCTCCCCTAGGATGAGGATCCGTTCCAGCTCCTCATCAGAGGCCCGGCGGCAGGCCATGGCGGCCAGCTCCGGTTCAAAGAGGAGCCGGGCCTCGAACAGGTCCCGCAGCCGGGAGCGGACCAGCCGGATATCGCCCAGATCGTATCGCCCGCTGAGGTTGGCCTTTCGGGACACAAAGGTGCCCTTGCCCCGCTGGACCGTCAGGACGCCCTGGGCCGTGAGCAGATGGGTGGCCTCCCGCAGGGTGGCGCGGCTGATGCCCAGCTGGGCCGCCAGATCGATCTCGCTGGGGAGCTGGTCGCCGGGACGCCACACACCGTCGTCGGCGATCATTTCATACAGGGTATCCGCCGCCTGCTGGGAGAGACTTCGCTTTTTCAAAGGGCTCACTCCTCTCGGGGATTTGCCTTTATTATACGGGACCGGGCGGGGGAACGCAAGGAAAAGGAGAAAAAACCCAGGGAGTCCGACGGAAAGAGCGAAAAAAGCGGACCGCAGAAAGCGGTCCGCCTGGAAAAGCAAGGGGAGATCAAAGCTGCTTGACCGTGTAGTAAACGGCCAGGCCAAAGACAATGATGGCCAGGGTCCACATGGCGTAGTAGGCCACGACGGCGCTGATCATGGAGATCAAAATGGCGGCGAGGGAGAGACCGCAGGCCACATACACCGGCAGGGGGTCCGCGCCGACAGGGAAGAGCTTGCCCAGCTTCTGCCGCTTTACCTGGATCGCCAGCACGGCCAGCAGCACCAGATAGATCACGGCGGCGATCTTCACATAAAGACCCACCACAGAGCTGGAAAACGCCCGGCGGCAGACCCAAACCACGATGAGAGACACGCCCAGGATGGTCAAAGACAACGCGCACTCCCGGTCATAGAGTGTCCAGAGAATGCCCAGCAGGATCAGCGCGGGGACCAGGACCATCAGCAGCGTCATAGAGGACATGTTCCAGCGGACCAGAGCCGGCACCGCCGCCGCATAGAGGCCCGCCGCAGTGATGGCCCAGCCGGCAAGCCGCTTTTTGCTGTCGTTCCGCCACAGCCAGGCGCACAAAAGGCCGGCTGCCAGGATCGCCGCACCCACGCCGGTGAGAATCCAGAGGTAGCTGTCATACCAGGCGATCCTCTGAATCTCAGAATCAGCATTGATATAAAAACGGCGGATCAGCAGGAGATAGAGCTCTGCCACGCAGCCGGCCAGGAAAAATTTCATGGCGCCGTTCATGGGCTCGTCCCGCTTGACGGATTTGGTCCGTTTATTTGGATTCTTCGACATCTATCAAAACCTCCAAGGGTCGTATTTCTCCCAAAAATGTCGGTCACACACCCGACATGCTCAAATAGTATAGCAGACTTTTGGGGCGATTGCAAGGGGAAGAATCCATTGTTTTTTACGGTTTTCCCCGGGGATTCCCGGTTGTGATATGGCAGAAACCATGTTATACTATCTCAAAAATAAGATGGGGCGGCAGGGGCCGTCCCTTGTTTGAGGTGTGAAATGAGACGATTTTTCCCTCTGGCGGCAGCGGGGATGCTGCTGCTGACGGGCTGCGGCGGCCAGACGGTCCCGGCGGAGACGCCGACGACCCGGCAGATCATCGCCATGGATACCGTGGTGCAGTTTGCCGTTTATGGCCAGGGGGCCGGGGAGACGGTCCAGGCGGCGGTGGAGCAGGTCCAGGAGCTGGAACGGCTGCTGGACCGGACGGAGGCGGACAGCCAGATATCGCTGCTGAACCGGCAGGCCGGAGAGCTGACGGCAGTGGATGAGACGGTGTATGAGCTGGTGGATGCGGCCCTCACTTACAGCCGGGAGACGGCGGGATGCTTTGATATCACCGTGGCGCCGGTGATGGATGCCTGGGGCTTTGCCACAGAAGATCAGCGGGTGCCGGAGCAATCGGAACTGGAGGGGCTGCTGCCCCGGGTGGACAGCGGCCTTGTGACGCTGGAGGCGGGGACGCCGCCCCGGATCGCCCTGGCGGAGGGCCAGGCCATCGACCTGGGAGGCATCGCCAAGGGCTATGCCTCTGACTGCATGGCGGCGCTGTTTGCCCAGCGAGAGGTGGAGCGGGGCTGGGTGTCTCTGGGGGGAAACGTGCTGGCCTGGGGGACCCGGCCGGACGGCCAGCCTTGGCAGATCGGCGTTCAGGACCCCAGATATCCCAATGAAGAGCGGGTGGTGGGCCTGGTGGGTCTGGAAGACGCCTTTGCCGTGACCTCCGGCGGATACCAGCGGTATTTTGAGAAGGACGGCGCCACGTACCACCATATCATTGACCCTGCCACCGGATATCCCGCAGAGGGGGGGCTGACCTCCGTCACGGTGGTGGCCCCGGCGGAGACGGCGGAGAACGGACCGGAAAACGGGACGTTATGCGACGCGCTCTCTACGGCGCTGTTTGTCATGGGAGAGGAGCGGGCGCTGGACTTCTGGCGGACCAGCGGCCAGAACTTTGATCTGATCTTAGTGACGGAGGACGGACGGGTCCTGGTGACTGCGGGGATCGGAGACGCCTTTACGCCGGACGAGGAGAGCGGGTATGTCTATGAGACGGTCTCCTAAGCTGCGGCCCACGGTGTGGGACGCCCTGACGGCGGCATCGGTGGCGGCACTGGCCCTGGTGTGCGCCGTGCTCGTCTGGGACGGCGGCCTTGGAGAGAGCGAGGCGCTGACGGCGGTGGTCACCGTGGAGGGCCGGGAGATGGAGCGGATCGACCTGTCCGAGCCTGGGGAGGACCGGGTCTACTCCGGCGGCGGTTATACCCTGACGGTGGAGCTCTGGCCCGATGGGGTGCGGGGCGTTCGGGTGGCGGCCTCGGACTGCCCCACCCAGGACTGCGTCCACACCGGGACCATCACCCGGGCGGGACAGAGCATCGTGTGCCTGCCGGGGCGGATCATCATCCAGCTGGAGGGCGGCGGTGAGACCGGCGGAGCGGCGGGGCCGGATGTGATCATCGGATAGGAGGGGCTTATGAAACTGACCACACGGGAGCTGACGCTGTGCGCGCTGCTGACGGCCATGGCTCTGGCCTTGTCCTATCTGGAGAATTTCTTTCCCCTGTCCCTGGCCATCCCCCTGCCGGGGGTGAAGCTGGGCCTTGCCAACGTGGTGACGCTGTTTGCCCTGTATGTGCTGGGGCCGGGCCAGGCGCTGCTGATCCTGGTGGGGCGGTGCGTGCTGGGGGCGGTCTTCGCCGGAAACATGAACGCTTTGCTCTATTCGCTGCTGGGGGGCGTGGCCGCGATGCTGGTGATGATCCTGCTGTCCCGGCTGGGGGGGCTGTCAGTCTATGGCGTGTCCATCGGCGGGGCGGCGGCCCACAACTGCGGCCAGGTGGCCGCGGCGGTGCTGACTCTGGGAAACCCGGCGCCGCTATACTATCTGCCGGTGCTGCTGGGGGTGTCCCTGGGGACGGGGGCGCTGACCGGTGTGCTGGCGTCCTGCCTGTTTCAGGGGCTGGCTCACACCGGCCTGCTGGAGTGGCGGAGAACTCCGTAAAAACCATAGAGAACGCAGGAGCCCGGGACGAAAGTCCCGGGCTTCAGCCTGTCGAAAAAGCCTCGCAGAGTTTACCCGCAAGGAGTACGCCGCATCCGTAGAGCAGCAAAGCTGCCAACGGCTGCGCAGTCGTGCCCGCAGGCACGAAAGGCATGAAATTTGTTTTCTGCCGCGGCCTCCAGTGCTATCCTCGCGGCACAGCCGCTGTGGCCTACGCTAAAAATATGCCGTAGGCATATTTTTCAAACGCTGCGGCGTGGCTGAAAACACTTCTCGCCCTGCAAGTGTGGAATTTGTCCGCTGTAAGCGGATAAATTATGCGCGCGGCAGGGTGTAGCCTTTTCGAAAAAGTGGCCTCAGCCACTTTTTCGAAAGTCCCGGGCTTTTTGGCGTGTGGGCGGTCAGGGGACATCATACAGACTGTCCAGCACCAGCCAGGTTTGAGAAAAGGGCCGCATCAGATTCCAGAAGCCGGCCCCCAGCAGACCGTATTCGGCGATGAGACGGAGCTTGGCGGAGAGGCTGCGGGCATCTTCGAACCAGACGGCGTGGACGGTGCTGGCATGGTCGGTATAGTGAAAAAAGGGGGCTTGGGCGGTCTCGTCGTAGGCAATGGCGATCTGATATTGCAGGGCCAGCTCGATGGCCCGCTGATTGGAGAGGGACTGGGCCCGGCTGGACCCCTGGACGAAGGGAAGAGACCAGTCGTAGCCGTAATTGGGAACGCCCAGGAGGATCTTCTCCGGGGGGATGGCGGTCACGGCGTAATCCAGCACCGTCCGGACGTTGGGAAGGGGAGCAACTGCCATAGGCGGACCGTAGGTATAGCCCCCATGTTGTTATATGTAATCCGGCTGCGCGGGGATCTTGGGGAAAACATAGAGCTGCAGGTCACTGTCCTGGTACCTGCCGCCGACGGTTTTCACATAGATCACGTGGTCCAGGGCCGTCTTCAGGAGCCTGTTTTTCTCCTCTGGGGTCTCAAGTGTATAGTAGACATCCAGCACATGCTGTATCCGGGGCACGATGCTGGTCCGGGCAAGCTCCGCTTGTTTCAGCGCAGCCAGGTGCTCCCTCAGAGCGTCAACCTGCTTTTCCGTATCGCTGATCCTCCCGGCCAGGACCCGGGAGCGCTCCAAGAACACCTCGTGGGTGTAAACGCCCTGCTCCACAAGATCATATAGGCGGCTCTTTTGCTGCTCCAGCCCGGAAAGGCTCTTGCGCGCTTGCGCAAGGGCCTTTTTGATGGTGTCTGTGGACTCCAGATCCTGCCCAGCAGCCTGAGCCTTGGCGGAGACCTGATAGTTTTGGAGCCAGGCCTCCAGCGCCTCCAGCAGAGCCGCCTCCGCCACGTCTCGGCGGCTGCCAACGGTGGGGCACTTTGCGGTAGGACACATGACCATGGGGGCTCCGTGGCTCCCTTGTGGCAGCTGGACCAGAGACCGTCCGCATACGGAGCAGTACAGGACGCCGGCCAGCGGGTTGGAGATCCTACGTCCGCTGGGGACTGGCGCATGGCTGCGGCTGGCCATAGCGGAGCAGGCGGCCTGCCATGTCTCCTCGGAGATCAGAGGGGGGTGTATCCCCTTTTGCAAGGCAGCGTCCTTGTTAATAGGGGTGGAGGTCACGATGACTCCACCTACCATCTGCTTGCGGTTTGGCCGATAGGACCAGCGGAGATAACCGGCGTAGGTTGGATTTTTTAAGACGTCCCGGACAGCGGTGGCTGTCCACTTGGCTCCGCCAGGGGCGGGGATGCTCCGGGCGTTCAGGGTGTTGGCAATGCCGTAGCTGCCGACCGGGACCACAGATCCGTCGGCTCTGGGCTCTCCCACGGTGTAAAGCCGGAAGATCTCCTGTACGATTTCCGCCTGCTCCGGGATGGGCTCCAGGGTATAGCCTTTTTGCTGGGGGATGCGGACCCGCTGGTAGCCGTAGGGGGCAGTTCCGGCGATATACTTTCCCTCCCGCAGGGACGCCATACGCCCCCGCTGGAGCCGCCGGTTGATCGTCTTGTATTCCCGCCGGGACATAAACAGGCCGAACTCAAAATACTCCTCGTCGGCCTCGTCTTCGGGGTCATAGGTCTTCTCCGGCGTGATGATCTTTGTGGAGGAATATTGGAAGGTCTCCGCCACGGTGCCCTGGTCCCGGGTGTTGCCTCGGGCCAGGCGGGGAACCTCGATCACCAGGACCCCGGCATACTTCCCGGTCTCCACTGCGGCCAGCAGTTTCTGCATCTCGGGCCGCTCCGCGATAGTGTCACCGGAGACCACCTCCTCATAGATATGAGTGACCAGGTAGCCCCGCTTTTGGGCCAGGGCCATCAGCTCGGCCCGGTGCCGCTGGAGCGTGTCATAGTTCCCTGTCTGCAATTCCAGATCCCGGTCCTTCCGGGACTTGCGGAGGTACATCAAATACTCGTCATGTTTTTCCATAGGCTGCTCCTAGCAAAGTGCCCCAGAGACAAGCTCTGGGGCGGCTTTTTGTGTCCGATTCGGACACTCATATTACTTAATATGCCTCGTTTATCGTTTACGAGAACTTAATATCAAAGCTATTGGTTTCTGTGTTGTTTTGGTAGTTGCCAATTTCGTATATCTCAAATCTGAGATTGATCCGCGTGGGGGTTTCAATATTCTTTGCCGCCAAATCAGCATCCGTGATAATGAGCTTTGCACTACATGTTTGACCCGGCTCTAATTTTGGCGAGCTCATTTCAAATTTCCCTGCGATATTTACCATTGCCCTCTTCCCGGCTGTGGATAAATCACGGTGCCGCATACCGATGTAAAAATCCGATCCATTATCGATTGAAAAATTAACTTCATACCCAGAATCTGTCTTTACTACATTTTCGTAATAGCCTCGGATGCCGTTAATGGAAAAGAGAAGATCGTGAATTTGCTCACCGGATGCAGGTGGCTCTGCCGTTGTGTCGCTTGTTAAGACTACCGTATTGGTGGCACCGTCCCAAGCCACGTTCAGGCCCAGGCTCTCGGCCAGGGCGCGGACCGGGAGGTAGTTGGTTCCCTCAAACATAAACGGCTCCACGGCGTTGCCCTTGGCGTCCCGCAGATCCAGCTTCTTGCCATCCAGGGAGACGCTGATGTTCCGATACTCCAACTCCTTAGTGACCTTACCGGTGGTAGCCAGTGCGGTACCGGTCAGGCAGACGATTAGCAGCATTGTCAGCATCCCTGCAAAAAAGCTCTTGTAATTCTTCATGGTGACTCCCTCCCGCGTATCCGATTCGGACACGCCTTTTATTTTTCTCTGCCCTCCGGTGGAAGGATCACAGGTACCTCTGCAAAACCGCAGCGATCTGCTCCTTATACTGGTGCAGGTCATAGATGTCTTCCAGGGGATATTTGGTTTCCTTTTTATTTTCGTCCGGGATGATCAGCGTTTTGACATTCTCAGTCAGCCGGAGCCGGCAGATCCACCTCCGTGTGTTGGCCTTGTAAAGGATGTTGATATAGGACTCGGTGTCCTTGTATGTAATGTCGTGGACGTCTACCATGTCAGCCAGCAGGTTCTTGACGATAAAGTATGCCTCCAGCTCTTCCTCGGTGGTAACAATGTTCGGGGTGCGCTTGTCCTCTGGCTCGGCTTCCGGCTCGGACGCAGGCTCAGAAGATCCAGCAGGCTTAACGTCGGTGGCCGACACGCTGCCGCCAGTGCCTCCCAAGGCGATCTTGATTTTATCGTTCATCGTTTCGCTGATGTAATCGTTCAATGCCTTGCGCAGCACCGGACGGAACTTTTCAAGGACTGTCTGGGTTTTGGGGGCGGAATAACAGCCTTGCAGGAAGAAACGGATGAACTCGTCAGAGGGCTCATTTAGCTGCTCAGTAAAGACGGCCTTGAACTCATGAACATATTTTAGCTCAGACGCTGTGCTGAAAATGGAGTCGATGTCAAAGACAGACTTGCAGAATTTTTTCAGCTCCGGAACCTGGTTATCCCGAATATCCAAAATGTTAACTGTCAGGAACGGGTCTTCGTCCATTTTGTTCGGGTTATCCAGGTCGGTATAAAACCGGTAGAGCTGACCATTGGTCAGGATCGCAAACTTAGCTGTCGTTGTTCCAAAATACCGGAACAGCTGAGAGTCGTGGCGATCCAGATTTTCAGAGATGGATTTGCACTCGATCAGGATCACCGGCTCACCATCCTGCATGATGGCGTAGTCTACCTTCTCGCCCTTTTTGATCCCGACGTCTGCGGTAAACTCAGGAACGAATTCCTGGGGATTAAAGACATCATATCCCAGCATTGAGAAAAACGGCATGATCAGGGCGGTCTTGGTTGCTTCCTCTGTTTGCAGTGAGTCTTTCATGGACTCGACCCGCTTTGAAAATTGCTTCAACTGATCGATAAAATCCATATTACATTTCTCCCTTACCTGTATTTGCTCCCGTAATGGGGAAGTGCTCACACATACATCTCCACGGCCAGATTGCCGTGGGCATACCAGCATAGGGCCTTGCGGATCAGCCCCTCGGTGACGCCAAAGGCCTCCGCCAGTTCCCAGGGTTCCCGGCAGCCGGCAGACATGGCCTGGTCCAGCTCCTCCCGGGGGATCAGCCGTTGAATGGCCCATTTGTCCGCCCGGTTCTCGTGCTTCTGCCGGACGTCCAGAGCGGCCCACCGGTTGTAGAAGCTACCGGTCTTGCAGTGGCCCAGCTCGTGGGCCAGTTTGGTCTTCTCCTCGGCCACCGTGCGCAGGTACCAGGGGTCCAGCGCGATGGCGCAGCTGCCATCCTGATCCATGATGGAGAGGGATTCAGCGGCCTCCATCTCAAACCAGTAGACCGGGACGCCAGCCTGGTCGGCCTCACGATACAGCGTCAGGACGTCAGTCATGCCGCTTCTCCTGCTTTTTCTGCTGGGCCAGGAAGGCGGCGAAGCGTTTGACGTCGCCCCACATGGCGTCCTGGTCCTCCTGGCTCAGATCCTTGTCGCCGCCCCAGAAAGCGGCTTTGATATCGTCCTCGCTGATGGTGTCCGAATCGGACACAGCGGGGGCGGATTTCTTTTTGGGCCCTTCGCCGGTCAGCAGGTATTCTGTGGTGGTTCCCAGGGCCTCGGCGATCTGGGGCAGGCGTTTATGATAAGATTTCGTGATTCCCATGCGCCACTGGCTAACCTTTGAGGGCGTCTCTCCGATGGCTGCTGCAAATGCTTTTTGCTCTTTATACTGTTCATCAACTAGGGCGAACAATCTTTCTGCTACGGGGTCCAATGGAATCACCTCCAAATTATGCACAAATCGCAACTATTGAATTTGTGCAAGGTGCGATAGTTTCAAAAATTGAATAAATTTGATTGACAAATTCAAAAAATGCGATTATAGTAAAGCCACAAGCTAACAACTCACGGCTATCAGCCGGGACAAAAAAGAAAGGGGGTGGGGAATCCATGAAATATTTCAAGGATCTGCTGTTCTACATTCCCGGCTATTTGCTGGGGGCGCTGATCACATTGTTTGTATTATCCAAGCTGCAACTACTGTGACGAGCACACCAGAGACAAAGCCGGAGACAAACGTAATGACTTTGTCTTTCACAAAAAACGCTCTGGCATCCCGCTTGTTGGAGAAGTACGCCAGCCCATCAGGCGCAACTACAATGTAAAACTCACCGTCTCCGGCAGGATGGAGTGTGATCAAGTCTTTCGCACGCAAAAATCGAAGGTCCGCCTCGCTGATATCTGTTTGAGTTTGGTGTACAGGTTCGCAGCCACCTTCTGAAAGCGTAATAAGTTCTTTGAGCTGGCGTTCATATTTTTTCATGCGATTTTCCTCTAAGTCATAGACGGGGGAAACAATTAAAAATTAGTTTGAAACTATTTTATCATATCAACGCCGCGTATGCAAGCGGCGGAAAGGAGGACCTATGGAGATCAGAAAGATGCGGGAGGCCGCCGGCCTCAATCAGTACGAGCTGGCCGCCCGGATGGGCGTCAAGCAGGCCAGCGTCAGCGCGTGGGAGACCGGCCAGTCCTATCCCACCGCGAAGAACCTGCTGAAGCTGTCGGTGATCCTGGATTGCAGCGTGGACGAGCTGCTGGGCCGGGAGAGACCTGGCGTAAGGGCATAGGACAGGCCCAGGCGGGCGTAAGTTCAAGCGGAGGTGATGATATGGCCAGGCCCAAAAATACGTCGTTCCCATTTCAGCCCAACATGGACGACTGCAAAATGATCGTGGAGTCCAATGGGGTGGTCTGCTACATCATGGACACCTGCTGCAAGCACTTTACCCCGGAGGACAAGGCCAGAGTGGACCAGCAGATCGTGGAGATCGCGGTGCAATCGGCCCTGCGGAGGCAGCGGGCCGGGCTTGCGTGAGCAGGCCCCGGTGGACAAGCCCTTCACATGACCCCAGCATAACACAAAAAAGGAGGCATTTCCCATGACGACCTATGGCGCGGAAATTTACAAAACCTGCCGGGAGCTGGCAGGCCTGACCCAGGAGGCAGCGGCTGACAAGCTGTGCTGCTCCGTCCGGTCCCTGGCCCGGTACGAGAGCGGAGAGCAGGCGGTACCGGACGACGTGGCCTATCAGATGGCGGTGCTTTATGAGAGCCAGTATCTGGCCGTCCAGCATCTGCGGCTGGTGTCCCATGTGGCTGCGGAGCTGCTGCCGCCGGTGGCGGTGCTGGACCTGCCCCAGGCGGCGATCCGGATCATCAACCGGTTCCGGCTGTTCGCCGAGAACCACCGGGAGCGGGAGCTCTTGGCCATTGCTGAGGACGGCGTGATCTCCCCGGAGGAGCGGCCCCTGTATGACGAGATCATGGCCGAGCTCCAGGAGCTGACCGGCGCCATCCTGGAGCTGGGGCTCAGCGAGGACAGCGGACCGGCGGCGCATCCCAGGCGGGCTCCGAGCACAAAAAAAGAACGCCCCGAGGCGGGCACCTCGAAGCGTTCCTCTTCTCAGACCTTTCGGCATGAGAACGATTGCAGAAATTATTATACCAGATTTCCGCGAAAAAGCAAGTCCAGATTTTCTGCCGGACGGGAGGTGAGCTCCCGATGAGCGGATGGACGCTGTTTTTCGTGGCGCTGGGTGTGACCCGGGCTACCGCGTGGCTGTTCCGCATCGTGGACGCCATCGAGGCCCCGGCAAGGAGGAAGGCATGAGCCAGGAATGGAGGCCCCTGGACCTGCGGCGCAGGAGTCTGGTGGGGCCGTTTGATGGGGAGCTGATCGTGCTGCGCCGCTCCGGGCAGGCCCCGGGGGACCGGACGATCTACGAGGTTGGCCGGCTGGAGACGGAACAGGGCAAGACCTGGTTTTTCCGCAGCGGCGGGGGCGTCTATGCGCCCGCCGCTGCGATGCGGGAGCGGTATGTCCTGTCCTGGCTCCGGCTGGCGGAGTGAAGGGAGGAGCGGACAGATGGCCGAAATCGTGATCAGAGCTGGCCGGCGAAAAGGGTTTACAACAGTTTTTCGGTCAGCGGCTCAGGATAAGCGTCTGAGCCTGAAAGCCCGGGGGCTGTTCCTGCTGATGCAGTCGCTTCCGGATGGCTGGCGATATACAGTTTCGGGGCTGGCCGCTCTGGCGGGGACGGGAAAGGACCAGATCCGCAGCGGGCTGAAAGAGCTGACAGATGTGGGGTATCTGGTCAAGGAGCAGAGCCATGACCCGGGCGGGAAATTCTCCGGCAATATATACATTCTTCAGGAGGAATCACCGTTGTCGGAAAACCCGACAACGGTTCAAAAATCGGCGGCACCGTTGTCGGGAAAACCGTCAACGGAAAAACCGTCAACGGAAAACCCGACGCTAATAAATAATATATATACAAACTACGATAAGAAACCCCCTATAGTCCCCCAGGGGACAGAGAGCGAGATGCTCTTTGAGCGGTTCTGGTCGGCCTACCCCCGGCGCCAGTACAAGGACCGGGCCCGAAAGGCCTGGGCGAAGCTGGGCCCGGATCTGGCCCTTTGCCGGCGGATGTCTGAGGCCCTGGCGATCCAGAAGCGGTCTGCCCAGTGGACGGAGGCCGGGGGGAAATACATCCCCCACCCGGCTACCTGGCTCAACGGACGCTGCTGGGAGGACGATCCCGGACCCATGGCGGCCCCGCCCAATCCGCAGGAGATCCCGCCGGATGACGAGCGAAGGGGGCGGTACTTATGAGCGGCCAGCCCCAGGCGGGCCCTATCCTGAGCCAGAGCCTGATGGATGCCCAGGTGGGGGTCCTGGGGTCCATGCTGATCGACGAGAGCTGCGTGGGCCTGGTCCTGAGCCAGGTCAGCGAGCGGGATTTTGTATCCGCTCAGTACCGGATGATTTTCCAGGCCGTCAAGGCCCTGTTCCGGGAGGGCCTGCCAACAACCCCCATCGCCGTCCGGGAGAAGCTGGGCGGGGAGCCTGGAGACAAACTGTCAGAGCTGCTGGCCGGCATCATGGACGTGACAGCGACAGCTGCCAACGTAGATGGCTATCTCCAGATGCTGCGGGAGAAATCACTGCTGCTCCGGTTGCAGAGCCAGGGGGCGGCCCTCCAGAACGCCGGAGACCTAGACACGGCGTTCCGGGCCCTGGACAGGGCGATGGAGCTACGTGTGGGCCGTCCGGATCTCCACGCGCTGACCTTCGCCCAGGGCTATGAGCAGTTTTTTGACCGCCATGGAGAGGAAACGCCGGTGGAGCACCTGGACTGGGCCATCTTGCAGCTCAACGAGGTGCTCAAGGCCGAACTGGGAAACATCGTCATCATCGGCGCATATCCCGGCGATGGCAAGACCGCCCTGGCTCTCCAGTGCGCGGCCAGATTCGGGAAGAAGCATAACGTGGGCTATTTCAGCTTCGAGTCCAAGGCCAGCCGGCTCTATGACCGGCACGTGGCCAGAGAGGCCCTGATCAGCTCTGCGGCCATCAACGCCAACAAGCTGACCGAAGAGGACTTCAAAACGATCATCGCCCTGCGGGACAAGCTGGCAGGCACTCGCGTGACCATCATCGATGCCGTGGGCATGACGGCCTCAGATATCGCGGCATATAGCCAGGCCAAGCACTTTGACGTGATCTTTGTCGATTACATCCAGCAGGTGGAGCAGCCCGCCGGAGGACCCATGAAAGATTTTGAGCGGGTCACCTATGTCTCCCGGGAGCTCCAGAAGTTTGCTGTCCGCACAGACACCACTGTGATCTCCCTGTCCCAGCTCTCCCGCCCGGACAAGGTGAAGATCAAGTACAAGGGCGATGACGGAGAGTGGCACGTGCGGAGCATCACACCCCCGCCAACCATCGGAGATCTCCGCTCCTCCGGTCAGATCGAGCAGGACGCGGATATCATCCTCCTGATGTGGCGGGAGGATTACGACATCAAGGACTCTCCCCGGATCATCCAGGTGGCCAAGAACCGCAACGGCGAGGCGCTGGACAAGGTCCGCTGCCGCTTTGACGGCGAGCACCAGACCTTCTCCAGGATCGAGCCCCGGCCGGAGCCCCCGGCGAGGAAGCCAGCGGAGAAATCCAGGCAGGTGAGCTTTTGGGGCGATGGCCGGTGGTTTGAGGAGGCTCCGGCTCCCGATAATCCGTTTACGCAGGAGGCCAAGCTATGATCCGAGTTGGCGATATCCGGACGGAGCGTCCGTCCTTTTACACCAGCTACGGCCGGGGCGCGGGCGCTCCCGCCCCCTGCGAGGTGATTTGGGGCCACCCCCAGGGCCGGTTCTGGCGGGGGCGGTTCACCGCCTCCATCACCGGCAAGAGCTGGACCGAATCTTTTTACTTTGAGGACCGCCGTGGAAGCGGCGAGGAGGAATACGACGATGAGAGCGATTGCGATCATGAACAACAAGGGCGGCGTCGGCAAGACCGTTACCGCCATCAACCTGGCTGATATCCTGGTCCGCCAGTATCACAAGCGGGTCATCCTGGCCGACTGTGACGGCCAGATGAACCTGACCCGCTTTTATCTGCCGGAGTTTGACCCGGAGCTGAACTACAACATGGCCGCCCTGCTGGTGGGCGACGGAGAGCCCCTGTGGAGCGATAATCTCCTGCCCCTGTCGCCGGGCCTCCACCTGATCCCCGGATCTCCGGAGCTCTACGCTCTGGATCGGGCAGCATTGCAGGACGGTGTGGGGGCCCCGGAGCGGGTGAGGGAATTTGTCCTGGCGGCCCGGCAGGATGACGGCGCGGACTTCTTCATTTTTGACTGCCCGCCGGGCTTCACCCTGGCCAGCGTGGGGGCCCTGATGGCCTCTGACGAGGTGGTGATCCCCATGCTGGTGGACGGGTTCTCCTTTGCCGGCGTCCAGGATCTGAGCGCCCAGGTGGCCAATCTGCGGCGGACCCGGCACAACATCCGGATCGGCGGCGTCCTGATCACCCAGTGGCGCAACACCGAGGTGGTTCGCCAGGGAGAGCAGCTGCTCCGCGCCATGGGGCTCCCGGTCTATCGGCAGACGATCCGGCGGACGGAGAAGGTGCCCGAGAGCACACTGGACCGCCAGCCCATCTGGGCATACAGCCCCCACAGTGCGGCGTCTCAGGACTATCGCCGCTGGGTGGCAGAGCTGGTAGAGGGGGTGTGACCATGGGGTTTGATATCTCCAAGTTCGCCGCGACGATGCCGCCGGTGTCCGATTCGGACACCAGCGGGAGGACCATTGAGGCAATCACTGCTGAAATCATACGGCGCAAGGAACATGCCGGGGAGGAGATCCTAGGGATCGGCCGGTGTCTGATCGAGGCCAAGGGGATGCTCTCCCATGGCGAGTGGCTCCCGTGGCTCAATGAGCAGGTGGAATTATCTGAGCGAGCAGCTCAGCGGTTTATGCGCCTGGCCCGGGAATGGACAAATCCGACAGCGCTGTCGGATTTGGGCGCCACAAAGGCCTTGACACTGCTGGCACTGCCACCGGAGGAACGGGATGCGTTTATTGCAGAGACTCACACGGTGGATGGGGAAGAAAAAAACGTCATTGATATGTCTGCCAGACAGCTGGAACAGGCTATCCGCGAACGGGACGAGGCTCGGAAGGCGGCGGAGACAGCTCGGTCCGATGCAGAAGCCGCCGAGGCCAGCCGAGCTAAAATGGCGGCGGACATGGCAGCACTAAAGCAGCTTCAGGCATCTGCCCAGGCCTCAGAGGAGAAGGCTCGCGGGGAGTTGAAGGTGGCTCTGGCCGAGTTGAAAACCCTCCGGGACAAGCCTGTGGACGTTGCTGTTATGGCTGTTGACCAGGAGGCACTGGACAAGGCTCGCCAGGAGGCGGAAGCGGAGATGTCGGCAAAGGTTGAAAAGGCCGTAGAAGGCAGGAAGAAGGCGGAGGAGAAGCGAAAACTTGTAGAGGAGGAGCTTGCTGCCGTCAAACAGCAGCTAGAGGCGGCCGAACAGGCGGAGCGGAGGGCTATGATCGACGGAGATAAGGATCTGGCGTTGTTTGAGTTGTTATTCGCCCAGGGGAATGAGGTGTCCAATAAACTGCACGGACTGCTGCTCAAGGTGCGCAGCCGAGGGGATGCCGCATTAGCGGAAAAACTGCAGCGGGCGCTGCTGGCACTGGCCGACATGACAAGGAGGTGCGCGGAATGACGGATCGCGCGATCCTGCTGCTGGAAGAGCAGCAGAAAGCCGTTCGGGAGCGGACAGCTCCCTGGATGGTGGCAGAGCAGCTGAAGGACATTTGCAGGCGGGAGCCGGCCAGTGCGGAGCTGGTGGCCCTGGATCTGGAGAATCCGGCCCTGTCCATCGTGGAGGCAGAGAAGCAGATCAAGGCCTTTGCTGACCAACATAAGAGCGGCGGGTTTTCCTGTGTGATACCGGCGGAGGCTGAGAAGATCCTGCGGAAGTTCTACGGCTTGCCTGACCCGCCAGCTCAGGGAATGCCGGAGAACCCTGGCGCGGTGGTCCTCAATTTTGAGGATTTTTTGAGGTGAGGTCATGGAGTGGGTTGGAAAACTGGTGCCCCACGAGCCGCCGGAGGGCCTTTTTGAATGGGATACTGTGCAGGCGAAGTTGGACGTCCATGGCCTGATCTACGAGACGGTCTGGGTGCCGGACACGTCCATGGCTGCTATGCTGGACGAGGGTGCCAGAGGACGGAAGATAAAGGCGGTGAAGGTGCGCTGCTCTTTCTGCGGTGGAGAGGAGGTGCTGGATTGGTGCCAGACGAACAAGTTCCACGGCGGCTATGGATTCCTGCATCCGGAACACCATGAGGTCTGCGGCTCCGGCGATGAGACACTGTGCCCCTTCTGCGGTGTGCCTGTCCGGGTTAAAAAGGCGGCTGAGATCGGTCAGGGGATCTTTGAGACCGATGGCATTTACTGCATGAGTGCCGATGTAGTAGGGACGCGCCGCCTGCTGTCGCTGACGTGCTGGAAGGTGGTGCGGGCTGTGGATCGGACCGGAACAGAAACACTGCGGGCCAAGGCCTGCGAGGCCTATGTGTTTAGCCCCAACGAGTGCGCTAAACTGGTAGGCTGGGTTACAGCGTACAGTGGAAACAGCGGCTATTTCAAGGCTTGGAGGCCGGACTGGAGTCAGCCCAGACGGTGGCGGGAGACCTGGGGAGAGGTAATTGGCGGTATTTATGGCCTGACCCCGGAGCTGATCGCCAGGAGCTGCCTTCCAAACTGCAAGCTGGATCAGTACATGGAATCCTTTTCCTCGGTAAAGCACAAGTATCCGGTGGCCTATCTGCGGCTGTTTCAGTGTCACCCCAGCGTAGAGAACCTGCTGGTGAGCGGACTTCCTCTGGTGCTGGACGACCTGCTGGATGAGTGTATGCCGGAGAGCCGCTGGGAGAAAAACGTAATGGGTTTACCGCCTATCGACGAGATTGACTGGCAGGAGGCCCGGCCGGCGCAGATGCTGGGGCTTACCAGAGAGGAACTGCGTCTTGGCCAGGCGCAGTGCTGGGGTGCGCTGTTCTGGCGGCTATTCACCTTGGCCAAAGCCGCCGGAGAGCATCTGACAGGGGAGGACATCCAGAACGCCTATTATCTGGGAGAAGACCAAGTGCTGGACCTAGTTGGGCAGGGACCGGTTGGCAAGAGCCTTCGGTATCTGCTCAAGCAGATCCAGCAGGCGGGGCCTGGAGCGGAGGACGAATATGGAGATCCTATCCCGGAGGCCGTGATCGGCGTCCCCATGCTGTTAGACTACTGGAAGATGTGTCAGGACTGCGAACGGAATCTGGCGGACTCCCAGGTCCGGTGGCCACGGGATCTGGTTGCTGCCCATGACAGGATCATGGAGGTCTCAAAACAAAGAAGGAAGCGGAGTCTTGCGACGAAGTTCCGTCAGAGGAGAAAGGAACTTAGTCAGTACATCTTAGAGGCGGACGGACTTTTGATCATTCCGGCGGGCAGTCAGGCAGATCTGGACCGGGAGGCCAAGATGCTGGAGCACTGTGTCTGGACCTATGGCGAGGGCCATGCCAATGGTGATTACGCCATTTTCTTCATCCGCCGCTCCGTGGAGCCCAAGACGCCATATTATACGCTTCAGCTGGATGAAAAGGCGCTGAAGGTGAAGCAGAACCGGGGGTGCCGCAACTGTGGGAAGACGCCGGAGATCCAGGCCTTTGAGGATCTATGGGTCGCCTGGCTTCGCTCCGGAGCTAAGCGGGACCAAGATGGACAGCCTGTGCTTCCCAAAAGGCAAAAGGAGGCGCGAAGCGCATGAGTAATAGTGTTAAAAACGGAGGGCAACGATGCTGAAATACATGATTGATGGCCGCAAAGAGAGTCTGGAACTCAACGGTGACCTGCTGCGCCTGGCCGCTGAGACGACCCGGCTGATCCAGCTGGTCCATGGCAAGCTCAAGCGCAGCAACCCCCGCCTGGCAGACGCTTACCGCCAGTTGATCCAGGCGGCGATCCTGGAGCCGAATAGCCCGGTGTTTTCCGGAGACAACGCCGCCGGGAACGTCCAGGACATCGTGATCATCACGCCGAAGAGAAAGGATGGAAAACCATGACACAACGAGCCTTTGAGACCAAGAAGAACTTTGTCCGCCAGACCTGGAGCCGCTGCGTCTGCGAGATGTTCCCCGGCGTGGTCCGGGTGGAGTATCACCTGCATGACGATGGCAGCGAGGTGGCCGTGATCCGCTATGATACCGGCTATCTCTGGCGGGTGGATGTGACGGGCCTAGCTCTCCACGAGACGGCTCAGGCCATCTTGGCCGCCCTGGGCCGGGAGGCTGCCTGATGGAGCGGCGGCGATACACGGGCCGGGAGCGGCGCCAGCGGTGGCTGCTGCGGGGCGTGGTGATCCTATGGGTGGCGGCGGTGGCGCTGTTGCTGTGCATCTCAGCCAGGGCGGTGGGGCCGTGAGCGCCCCGCTGCCGCCCTGCCTGCGGGACTGTCCCCGGCGGTTCCCGGGCTGCCATGACCCGGAGACGTGCCAGCCCTGGGCGGACTATACAGCGGCCCTGGATGCCTATAACACCAGGGTCCGGGCCGCCCGGGCTGAGCACGCCCTCCTGGTGGAGTATGAGAAAAATAAAAATCGCCGGTTGGAGCGGCGGGAGGAGTGAGACCATGCAGATGAGTGATAATGAGATCCTGGGTAACTACCGGCGCGCCAAGGACCAGAAGGCCCAGGTCAAGATCCTGGCGGATCTCAACGCTGTCTCCGAGCCGGAGATGGCGGAAAAGCTCCGGTCCCTGGGTATCAAGGTCCCGGGGCGGGCGGTCAAGGAATCTTCCTCCAGCGTGGACTGGCTCCGGGCCAGGCAGCTGTATGACGAGGGCCAGAGCGATCTGGAGATCGCGGAGCAGCTGGGATGCTCCAAGCAGACCCTGGCCAACTGGCGCAAGCGGGAGGGGCTCCACGCCAACTATCCCAAGTCCCGGCCCAGGGCGGCCAAGATGGCCGCGCAGCCGGAGCCGCCTCCGGCTGTGCCGGCGGGATCTGCCGGCACAATGACCGCTGGCCGCGTGGCGGAGATCTTCGCTCAAATCGCCAAGTGGCACCCTGGGGCCATGATCCGGCTGCCTGCCGGCCAGGAGCTGGCGGGGATCTCTCTGATCTCTCGCTACGGCGCCGGCGGAGAGCCGGTGCTGGAGATCCGTTTAGACGTTTGAGGAGGCTTGTATGCTCAACAAGATTTTTTTGATGGGTCGCTTGACCCGTGATCCGGAGCTGCGGCGGACCCAGAGCGGGACCGCCGTGGCGTCCTTCGCTCTGGCAGTGGACCGGGACTATAAGGACCAGGACGGCCAGCGGGAGACGGACTTTGTGGATATTGTTGCCTGGCGCAGCACGGCAGAGTTTGTCAGCAAATATTTCTCCAAGGGCCGGATGGCCGTGGTGGAGGGGCGGCTCCAGGTGCGGCTCTGGACCGACAAGGACGGGGCCAAGCGCAGGACCACAGAGGTGGTGGCGGACAGCGTCTATTTTGGGGACTCCAAGCGGGTGTCCGATTCGGACACGCCCCCCGCCCCGGACTTCCAGGAGGTCCCGCCGGAGGAGGAAGGGGAGCTGCCGTTTTGACGTATGAGACACTTTTGACCAGGCTGCGCGGCCTTCGTGTGGAGACCGGGAGCCTGCCGTGCCTTGGCTGCGGCTATGAGCACGGATGCAGCATTCACGGCTGTGCCATCCTGCGGGAGGCAGTGGAGACGATGGAGGCTCTCTATGCCCGGGTCCGGCAGGATGCCTGCTGCGAGGACTGCGCCCACGTATCCGCGCTGGAGCACTGCCCGGAGGACTGGTGCCCCTGTGAAGCGTGCTCTGTCCCGGACTGTTACTGCCGGGACTGCCAGGGCGGCAGCAAGTGGGAGTGGCGCGGCCGCGGAAAGGAGACCTATGGGACAGATGTCGAATGAGGATGCCTCCCGCATCCTGGACCCGGAGACCAGCTGGGAGGCCCTTGCCCCCTACGCACATGATTGCCAGCTACGGCTAGCGGTCACTGAGGAGGCCTGCACCGTGGCGGCCAAGGTGCTGCGGCAGACGGCGTGGATCAGCGTAGAAGATCGGCTACCGGCGGATGAGCGGCCAGTGCTGACCTTTATCGGCTATCGTGATACTGGAATAGGCTTTATCACTACGTCATCGTATTTTTGCTTTGATCCGGCACCGCACTGGCAGTGGGATGGGCTGGTCCGAGACGATCAGCGGGTGTTGTTTTGGATGCCCCTTCCGGAGCCGCCGGCGTTCGGCGGCGTCTGCTCGCTCAAAGAGGGAGATGCGTAGGAAGATCACAAGCTGGCGCTGGCGGCGCTGGAAGCCCTGCGGGATGGGGCTGTGCCGGTGATCTGATGCGGGGGAGTGCATGATGCACGGAAATTGCACCACAGGAGATGTGTTTAACTGCTCCGGAATGGATATGGACGAAGCATTTTGCTGTGCTGGCAAGCGGAAGGATGGTGACGGCAATAGCTGAACTGAAACCGTGCCAGAAAGGAGAACTATGATGGCTGACTGTAAACACAATTTTGTTTATGATTATCAACTTGGAGAGGCTGTATGCCAGAAATGTGGATATGTTCTCACCAAAGAGGACAAAGCGAGCGCGCTCGAATATGGCTTGTCGAAGCTGAGAGAAGATGAACAAAATGGATGATATTATGATAAACACTGGAGCAATCGTCCTAATCGCTGGTGGATTGCTACTCCTTGTAGCTGGTGTTGGCTTTGCATGTTTGCTGGTGGCAACTATTTGGATAGCCGCCAGCAATCGTTGGAGGGCTGTCCTGCGTGGAGAGAGCCTGATCTATGAGTACCGCAAGAACAGAGAAGCGTTTCTTCGGTGGAAAAAGGAGCAGACATGAGTAAGCGAGCCTTTACCGCTGATCAAGACCGCTGGGTAGGGCAGCGGTGGAGCGAGGGGTATTCCCAAGAAGACATTGCTGAATTTTTGGGAGTCAACCGGGAGACCGTCCGCCGATCCTTGATGCGTCAGGGCCTGCGCTCCGTCTGCCGAGGAGCACTTCCCCCTCTGGACATCTACAAGGAAGAATGGATGGCGATCACGAAAGGAGCCGCACATGGAACATAACCAGGCCGTCAAGGCCGACGCCGGAAAGCTCCGGCCTACGCTGGTGATGCCGTCCCTGATCTTGGCCGTGGCTGCCATCCGGCAGTACGGCACAGATAAGTATGGGGACCCGGAGAACTGGCGCCAGGTGGAGCCGCAGAGATATAAAGACGCCGCCTATCGCCATTGGCTGGCGTACCTGGGCGGCGAGGAGCGGGACATAGAGAGCGGATACCCGCACCTGTGGCACCTGGCCTGCAATATCGCGTTTCTCATCGAGATGGAGGGTGGATATCATGGGTAAGCAGTCTGGAATGATGATCCGCCAGCAGGAGCAGCGGGACGCTGCCCTGCAAGCCGGCATCCGGATCGGCGTCCAGTATGCCATTGATACGCTCAATATTAGCCTCCATGAGCATGCCGGATGGGGATTTACCCGTCAAATGGCACTCATGGATGTCTGGTGGGCCAATCGTGCCTACTATGCGCCCTCTCTGGACTATCGCCTTGCAGAGAGTGACGTATACCGAGAGAAGCTGGACCGGGGCCTGGAGCGGGTGATCAATGGTCAGGCAGATCTGATCCCCTACCATGAGCGGTATCCAGATCTCAAAGAGGTCCGATATGATAAGCGGAGGTGACGGTGTGCCTGGGGACTTTATCTGTGTCCGGCAGCGGGCCGGCCCCCTGGTCAAGGCCTTCTCCACGGACCGGGCCTGCTTTGTCCGGCGCAGCACGGACAGTAAGGGCCTGATCCGCAGGCGGGCCGGACCGGCCATGTGTCGGACCAGCGTGGATAAGCTGGAGTTCCGGATAGCTCTGTATGGCTATGATGGGGTCTTTTATACGCTGACCTTCGCCCCGGAGCATCTGCCCCGGGATCTGGCTGGGGTGCAGCGGGTCTGGGATGCCTTCCTCAAGCGCCTGCGGCGCTGGGAGAAGCGGCTGGGCAGGGAGCCAACGGAATTTTACATCTACCGGATCGAGGGGCTTCATGGGGATCACCGGTTCCATATCCACGCCTTCCTCCGGGACAGCGACTTTCCCCCGGCGGTGGTGCGATATCTGTGGGACTGGGGGGAGGTGGATGACGAGCCCTGGGACCGGAAGCGCGTGGAGGCGGAGCGGGGCTATCGCGGCCTGGCGGTCTACTTTACGAAAGAAGTCCCAGAGGTAGGGCGGCATCCCTGGCACTGCTCCCGGGCTTTGAGTCGGCTGCTGCCGCTCCCCGATGTTTGGTTTAACCAGACGGGGGAGATCCGGGCGCCGTCCGGATCTCTGCGGCTACCGATCTCTGGCAAGCCCAATCTTGGGCGCTGGGGCGTGTTCTCGCATATCCAGTATTTGGAACCATCAAAATAGTGCTTTTATTTTAAATAAATGATTTCTTATTCTTGAAACCTAATGAATATTTACGGACAGGGTCAGAAAGGGGCTAAAAGTCAATAGAAATTTGCATAAGTCAAGAAAAAACAGCAAAGAGCATAAATAAAAAGCGCCCTTATTGGGCGTTTTCACAACAAAATAACATGGCAAGCCAGCCGGATGGGTAAATCTCATCCGGCTGCTTTTCTTATTCCCTGTCAGGCGGAGAGGAGCTCTTTTTCAAAGAGCGTGGCCGCAGATTGCCACCCCAGCAGCTTGCGGGGGTAGCTGTTCACCCATTTTTCTGCTGCCCTCACTTCCTCCGGCGTCACGGTGTCAAAGCTGGTGCCCTTGGGGAAAAATCGTCTAATCAGCCTGTTCATGTTCTCATTGGAGCCCCGCTCAAAGGCGCTGTATGGGTGACAGAAAAACACCACGGTCCGCTTGCCCTTGCGCCGGTGGGCGGCCTCTATGCCCTCGAAGTCCTGAAACTCACAGCCATTGTCCACAGTGATTGACTTGAAAAGTTTATAGAACAGCTTGCCAAAACGGCGCTCCAGGCGGTTGATGGCCTTGACCACGCTGGCCGCCGTGTGGTCCTCCAGGAGCATCACAATGCCCATTCGTGTCCGGCGTTCCGTGAGGACCAGGAGGGCTTTTTTAGAGCCTTTGCACCCCATAATGCTGTCCATCTCCCAATGGCCAAAGCTGCCCCGTCCTTTGACCTCCTGGGGGCGGGTTTCAATGCTTTTTCCGTGGGAGCTCCTGGCGGCCTGCCGTTTGCTGTTTGCGGCATAATGACGGCGGCCTTTATTGTGCAGGTGGTCCGGTGTGAGCTGGAGGAAAACATCTCCTCGGTAGATATAATTATAAAGCGTGTTTTCACATATCACGGTATCATAGACCTCTCCGTTGTTTCTGATCTCCGCCAGGGCAGCTCCAGGTGCAAAGCCATGGACCATGACCAGCTCCTCCAGCCTCCGGGCCAGGGCGTGGTCTTTTCCAATTTTGAGGTCCCGGCCTTTTTCTTTTAGAAACTCTCTGTATCTCCGCTCAGCCACCTCCGGGCAGTAAACCTCTATAAACTCATAGCCAGAGGTCTGCTGGACACAGAGGCCCCGGTTGATCTCATAGTAGATGGACCGCTCACACTTGCCCAGAGCGCTGGCAATGGCGGCCTTGGTAAATCCCTTTTTGAGCATCCGCTCCAGTGTCAGGCGTTGGTCCCATGTAAAATGCTTTGCGTCCTTGTGGTTCATGCTGCACCTCCAAAAATGAGAAAAGCGGGGCGCTGCCGCCCCGCTCTGATCTGCCGTTTATGCTGCCATGTACTGCTCCAATAGCTTGACCGTGGCCTCATCCGTCAGGATGTCACCCAGCTTGCAGTCAAGCGCCAAACAGAGCTTGAGGAGGGTGGCTAACTTGGCATTGTTGATGTCTTTGGCCCCTTGTTCATAGCATTGGAGCGTCCGCACATTGAGCCCAGTGGCGGCGGCCAGCTGGGATTGAGAAAGTCCAGCGGCCAGGCGGGTGTTTTGCAGTCTGCTGTTTTTCTTGGTGTCCATCATGCTCACCTCCGTTGCCCTCATTATACTACTTTAGTTGTATATCGTCAAGAAAAAAAGATGCCCGGATTGCTCCAGGCGTCTTTTAGTCCTCCGTCTTGCTTTTCCGTAGCCGGTCCGCCAGTTCCGCAAGGATGGCTACATCCCGCTCATCCAGGCCAGATACATTCACGGTATGTAAAGGCTCCATGCCCAGCAGATAGTCCGTTGAAACAGAGAACAGCTTGGCCAGGTCAACCAGAGAGGATGGGGACGGCGTAGAGAGCCCTTGCTCCCAGGAGTTGACGCCGTTCCTGGTTATGTTCAACCGCCGGGCAAGGTCTGCTTGCGTCCAGCCCCGTGCCTGCCGGAGTTCTTTTATCCGTTCTGCTATCACCAGCATCACCTCCATAATGTCAATTATATTGTGCTCTTTTGATATGTCATTGTCACTTTAGGCTCCAATACTTGACACAATGAGGGCCTAACCTTACAATGGAGATACAAAGGAGGCGATGCCACATGTTGTTTGGCAAAAAGAAAAAGGACCTCCCCGCAGGGGTCCGCATGATGCACTATGAGGGCCTGAGAGGCTTTTCCCAGGATGGCCCGTGTTTTATGGAGCAGACTGAGGCCGGGCTGGTGTTCCAGCAGGTAAATGGCCCAGCTGCCACGCTCCCGCTGGAAAAGGTGACCGGCCTTGAAATGATGCCAGAGCGCAATTTCATGGCCCGGTATCACGGCACAGCAGCCACCACAGCGCATGGCAAGGCCGTCAAGTGGTTTGCCGTGTTCCATTACACCGCCCAGGATGGGGAGCGGATGCTGGCTTTTTGGTATCTTGAGCCCAAAACCGGAGATGCTTTCCGGGCGTTGTCCGCCCAGATCGGGGCAGCCGCCGGGGACTATACCCTGTAAAGAGAATAAAAAAAAGCCGGAGAGGTTTGACCCTCTCCGGCTTTTTTGCACTTATTCAATCTTTTTCTGGTCAAGCTGGGCAATGGCCTCTTTCAGCTTGTCAAAGCCAAACATGGCCGCATAGGCCACGAAAAAGCCCAGGACCACAGCGGCCACAATCATGTACCAGACGATAGCCACGCCCTTGATTTCACAGTAGGCGAAAAATGCCGCCAGGGTCAGGGCCATGGCGATGAGCACCGCCAGGATGTTGGTGGGCAGCTTGTCCCAGGTGAGCTTTTTGAGCACCTGGGTGATGATGTTGGTGACCACCACCAGGATGCCCACGATGCTGAGAATAACGGACCAGTCAAAAATGTTTTCCATGAGTTTATCCTCCCTTTTCTATGTTACCCCACAAGGGTGAGGTCCTTTTTGTTGATGGCGGCAGTTACCACGCCATTCTGGCCAATGACCGCCCGGTCACCGTCCATCTGCATGACGGTGTAGGTGTTGTTATAGACAAAAGAGGCCAGGCTCCCGCCGGTGTAGGTCTTGGTTCCTTTGTTGACCTTTACCTTTGCACCCACGGTGATGGCACCATCCACCTGGATGTCAGAGGCGTCCACCCAGCCGTAGACGGTGGAGCCGCCGCCCGCCACTTTGATGAGGTGGTAGGGGTGCTTGGCGTTCTTTGCCACGGCGGTGACTTTAGCCTTGCCGGGCTTACAGGCGGCCCCATTGGTGGCGTTGGAGCTGACATAGTGCTTGGTGCCGGTAAAGGTCACCGTATCGCCCACAGAGGCCTCCAGAGAGCCACCGGAGCCGGGGGTGCTTGGGGATGTTCCCCCGGTGCCTCCGCCCGTAGAGGCCCCCGTGTAGTCCACATAGGGGAGCTTTCCGTGCTTGGTCCAGGTGCGGGTGTTGTAGCCTGTCTTGCTGCCGATGTTCCCAACAGCGGTGATCTGCACTTTATTCTCCCACTTGGGGGTACATTCCACAGCCAGGCCGCCCCCAATATAGATGCCGATATGGCCGGACATCCAGACGGCCTCACCAACAGCCATGTTGGCCCAGCCGGTGGTGCTCACGCCGGTGCATTTGGTAATCATGGTATCAGCGCCGATGTCGGGCACACCGTTGACGGCGTAGGACGCCCCGCCATAGGTTTTGGAGGCGTTCCCGTTCCAGCCCCAGAGGATGCCCTTGATGAGATTAACGCAATCAAAGCCATAAACAGGAGGGCTCTGATTGGCGGCGGCCTTAATCATGGCCGTGCGGTCCGGGGCCTTATTGTAGGAGTGGTTGGTGCAGTAGCGGCTCACATTTCCCCCGGTCAGCGGGGCCCCAAAGCAGCCCATCACATACAGGGTCTTGTAGTTCTTGGCGATGTCAACCGCCTTGTCAACCAGTTCCTTTGCGGTCATCTTACTCAATGCAATCTCTCCTTTACTTAATCTTTCAGCACGATTTCCGCCACACGGACAGCGACATCCGCTCCATACTTGTCCGCAAATTGCTTGAGAAACCGTTGGGCGTATTTGGCCCGGTTTTCATTTTTGGCTTTCCAGAAATAGAAACCGCCCCAGGCCCCGTTGGTCAAAAGAGAGGCCCCCGCAAGGCCCGCCAGGGCGGTCACATCATAGCCCAGGTAGTTGGTGACGATAGTGGCCACACACAGCAGGACAGAAATGACCACATGGGCCCAGAGCAGCTTTTTTGAGGTATCTATTTTTCACGCCCTCCTTTCCGGTTCCGCCAGAGGAGTTCTACCATGCCCAGCAGGGCCAGGAAAACCAGCCTCATGGCGGGCCTCAGTAAATGGCTTTGACGCCCTGCTCCGTCAAAAAGTCTTTCTGTTTGTGCTTGACCTTGCGGGCATATTCCAGAGCGGCGTGCATATCCCCATTACAATGGGCGTCAGGGATGCGCTGGACAGCCACGGCGGTGGCCTCTGCCAGCGCCAGTGCTGCCCGGGTGTTCTGGATTAGCAGGACCTCGTTTTGTTCTCTTGCGGCCTCCCTTGCGTCCTGGATGGCCTCTCGTTTGGCAATCCGGCGCTGGAGCATCCAGGAACAAAAGGCCGTGATCGCTGTGGGGATGCCCAGCAGGGTGAGCAGGCTCCCCACAGAAAGCTCAATAACCATTGGGTCCGCCTCCTTTACTTAATGAGTTCCCACTGCCACAGGCCAGGAGTGCCGGGGGCCCAGGTGCAGGGCACCATGTCACCGCCCTCAGCCACCTTGTAGATGTGGCCCTGGTAGCTGAAATAAACACCAGCGTGACAATCCATCCCGTACACCCAGGGGATGGGGTCCTCAAGGGTTCCGGCATGGCTCTGGTCAATGGGGCGGTAAACCGCCAGCATCCCCTCACCGTGGGGCGGCTGGTGCTCCTGGGGAGTGACGCCGCCAGGCTGCACCACCCGATAGAGGACGGTGCCATCCTTGAGGATGGTGCCCTCCGCCAGCTTTTCACCAGCGGCCAGGACATCCTCCCACACGGGGAAAAGGTCCGGCATCTGGAGAGCCTGGGCGTCCGTGATAGTCGTGGCGGTAGCGCAAAACGCCATAACCGCAATCTGGGCCTGGGCGTTCATGGCCTCAGCTTTGGCCGCTGCCTCCCGCTGTTCCCGCATAGCTTTCACACTGTCCTTTTTCCATGTAACTGCCATTATTGAAAAGCACCTCCAATGCTGGTAATGTAGCCGCCGGTGCTGCTGGAGCCCCGGCTCACATTGACCTTAAAGTTAAAGGCAAAGCCGTTGGTTGCGGTCTGGTTGGTGAAAACATGGTTGTTGCCGTTCTTGACATCCTGGGTGGCGTCCTCCCAGACAGGCTCCGTGTCCTTGGCGTTGTTGGTCACAAGGACCTCCAGGTCAGCGTCCGCCGGAATAGAGCCCAGCACATTGAGCACCATGACCGTGATGAGGTCATCCGCATCCATGGGGGCCGCCAGGGTGATGGAGGCCTCATAGACGGCCTTGGTAAATGTCACGGTGTAGGGGGCGCTGTCTGCCTTGCCGTCATTGGCCACCACCTTGATGGTGTGGGCCCCGTTGAGGACCTTTTGCCAGTTGACAGCGGTGACACACTGGACGGTGTTGCTCTGCCCCAGGGTGGCGGTGTAGGTCCGCTTGAGTACATCATCCAGATACTCTTTGACCGTCACCGTGTCTTTGTCGGCGTCATTGACGGTATAGGTCAGATCAAAGCCGGTTTCCTTGGTGCCCAGATCGCTCCCGGAGGCCGTGGAGCTGGTGATGACCGGCAGGGCGTTGTTGTCCACCGTCCGGGTTTCGCTGGTCACATAGCCGCTGGTGGAGTTGTAGGTGTCATAGGCCCGCACACGATAGGCCACCGTATTCCAGCCGGAGGTGATGGTGTCGGTGTAGGCCAGAGCGCTGCCCTTGTAAATCTGGGACCAGCCGCCACCATCCACCTGGCGCTCCAGTTCATAGCCGCTGAGGTTGCCGTCACTGTCAGAGGCCGCCGTCCAGGAAATGGCCAGAGTGCTGCCGCCTCTCACAATGGCGGGGACAGTCAGGCCGCCGGGGGCGCTGGGGGCCCGGTTGTTGGTCACGGTCACCGTGTTGCTGGTTTTCCAGCCGCTCTCAAGTCCGGCGCTGTCATAGGCCTTGACCCGATAGGTCACGCTTGCGGTGCCAAAGGCCACGGTGTTGCTGGTGCTGGTAGCGCTGCCCTGATAAATCTGGGACCAGGAGGAGCCGCCATTGGTGGAGCGCTCGACAATATAGCCCTCAAGGTTGCCCTCAGCGTCCGTGGAGGCCGCCCAGCTCACCGTGATGGAGGAGCCGCCGTTGATGCTGCTGGGGACAGAAATGCTGGCGGGCGTAGAGGGGGCGGTGTTCTGAAACACTGTGCCGTCATCGCTCACATAGAGGTTGGAGGGGAGAGTGAAAGCGGGGCGGGACCCGTAGGTGCTGGTGCAGCTGCCGTCGCCGACACCGCCATCGGTGTTCAGGTAGATGGCGCGGTGGGTGTTGTCCGTGCTCGGGGAACGGGTCCACTGGACCACGGTGGAGCCATTCAGCTTGGCAATCTGATAATTGGTTGCATTGGGCAGCGTTGTGCCCTCCTTGTTAAACCAGCTTTCGCTCTTGCCCAGCTCATAGGCGGACAACAGGAACACCGCCCGGTCCAGGGTGCCCATTGTGGTGTTACCATTGCCGGGAGTGTAACGGATTTTTGTGGAGCCAATCAGCGCCCGGATGTCAGCGTCCAGCATGTTTTTGTAGGTGCTGTTGAGCCAGCTGTCAATAGCACTGGATGCGTAGGCGTTCACATTGGAAGTGTGCCATTGCCGCTGGTCATAGCAGTCCTTGCGGAAAACCAGGGTCCTCCCGGTTCCGTTGAGGCTGCTTTCGTAGTTATGCACGCCAACATAAAACTCCACCAGCTTGCCGTTTTCTTTGAGCTTGATGATGGAGCCTGTGGCCTTACTGCCAAGGGTGGTTGTGGCCATTAGATTTCCTCCTTTAGAATGTTTTGAACACGGTCCCGCACCTGTTGGCGCAAGGACCAGGTGTTGCCGTGAGCAGCGTGGGCGTCCCAGGCCTGCCAGCTTTGCAGGATGACCTCCCGGCTCACAAGGCCCGCCGGGTAGTCTTTTTCCCACCGGCGGAGCTTAGAGCGCATACGCTTGATGCTGCTGTGCCGTAACTTGCGGATGACCTTGCCCTGCTCCGTCAAGTAGGTATGAAAGCCCAGAAAGTCAATCCCGTTTCTCAGCGGGAAAATCTGGGTTTTCTCATTGAGCTCCAGCCCCAAACTGGCCATGAAAGCCCGGATTTCTTTGAGGCAAAATTGCAGGTATTCTTTGTCAGGGTGGATGAGGAAAAAGTCATCCATATAACGGCCATACCAGCGGATGCGGAGCCGCTCTTTGACAAAGTGGTCAAATTCATCCAGAAACAGCAGGGCAAAAAGCTGGCTGGTTTGATAGCCCAGCGGCAGCCCGTCCGTGCTGTCTATGTAGGTACACAGCAGATCATAGACAACGGGCTCAAGGTCCAGCTTTTTGAGCTTTTCCTTGAGCCTGTCATGGTCGATGGACGCAAAGAAATGCCGCACATCTGCCTTGAGGACCCAGCCCTCCGCTGTGCGGTATTTGTTCCAGTATTCTGTGAAAAAGCCCTTGAGCCTGTCCAGCCCAAAGTGCAGGCCTTTTCCTCTCTGGGATGCGTAGTTGTCAAGAATGAAACTTCTTGTGATGCGTTCATATATGAGGTTATCCACCAAAGCGTGCTGGACCACTTTGTCAACGAAAGCCGGAGCCTGCACAAGCCTCTTTTTGGGCTCATAGACATAGAACACCCGGAACAGTCCCCGGGCGGTAAATCTTGGTTTGCAGGATATAGACAAGGTTGACGATATTGGCCAGCAGGTGGACCTCATAATGTGCGGTAGCGGCTCTGGAGCGTTTGCCCCGTCTGGCCGCAAGGTAGGCTTTGTAAAGCACCGCAAAGGTGCAAATCTCGGAAAATTTAAGCACGGGTTTCATACCCCTAACATACGGGCGGCCCCCTGTTCATCCCGGCGGGCCTCCCTGTCCTTGTGCGCCGTGTAGGTGCCGCAGGGAACAGGACCAGCAGCTCCCAGCCTCCTCTTGTGCGGCTGGGGGCATCAGCGCAATGTATTTGCCTTGGTGTCAAGGCTGGATGTGACCTCCTTTGATGTGATGGATGGCGCTGCTTTTGGCTTTGGGCCTACTCGGTCGGGCCTTACCATCAGAGCGGGGCGGGACCCGTTGGTGTTGGTGCAGTTGTTGTTGTTGACATTGCCATTGGTGTTCAGGTAGATGGCGTTGTTGGTGTTGTTCGTGTTCGGGGAGGTAGCATAAAATAAACAGGTCACACCCAAATACACGGCCTTTAGGGCCGGTGCATCCGTTATTGAGGCCGCAGAGCCTCTGCCATTTGCAGAGCCATTTGCCCCATCTTGGCAAGCTCCTGGGCCGTTTTGGCCTCCCGGAGAGTGGCGGCACGGTTGCCGTCTGATTTTCTCCAGTTGAAAGCCTTTTGACGGACTGGGCGCACAAGTTCCGCCCAGTAATGGCATTGATCGCCGGTGATATACTTGCGCTTGAAACTGAGATTGATGAGCTGGCCCATGGTTTCACACTCAATGAGCACGCCGTCAAGGTCTTTCAACCGCTCCTCATACTCAGTTTCAAAATACCGCCCATTGGCGGCCACGCAGCCCCTCAGAATACGGAGGGCGCAGGACTGGAGCTCTGCACAGAGGTGGAAAGCCTGGCTCTTTGGAAAATGAGGCTTTCCGTTGTCTTTCAGCCTCTCATAGAGGGGCTTTTCTACCATCTGGCCATTTTCCATTACATACGCTTTGACCTGCCTGTATTCCGGGTCTTTCTGCTTGACCCGCTGGATGGTGTAATCCAGCAGATCAGAGGCAAGTGGGATGATGTCATAGCTTGGCATTAAAACTCAATCCTCGCATAGGTTTCATTCCAGACGCCGGTGACCACCACGCCGGTGAGGGTCCCAAAGGTCACCTCAAAGCTGTTGCCGGTGACATTGGTGCCATATTTCAGCTCCAGCACGGAGAGGCGGCTGTCCAGGCCGCTGAGGTCCACACGGATGTCCGGGTGGGAGGTTTCGTCAGTGTTGTGGTCATCCACGGCGTCCGTGATGTCCTGCCGGATGTCCGGGTGGCTGGCCGGGTCCGTGTTGTGTTCGGCAATGGCCTCCTCCAGGTCCTCCGGGCTCACGGTGTCCAGGGACGGGGTGATGGTAAACTCCAGCACGGAGCTGTCCACCACAACAATGTGCATGAGCATGGTGAGCCGCCCGTCCACGCCGGTGGAGATGGCCACCTTTTCCGTGTCCGGGGTGTTGCAGATGGCAATGAGAGTGCCGCTTTCATCAAAAAGGCCCATTTCATGGCAGATGAAGTTGCCAACACTGTCATCAATGATGATTTTCACATCCATCATGTTGGGCACAGTGGGGTTTTGTTCGGCAGACACGATAGGGCCCCGCCACAATTCCCGCACAAGTGCCGTTTGCTCCGTACTGGGCACATAGTAGCTGCCGCCGCCGTCACCGGCAGCGGCCTGGGTGATTTTCAGCTTTGTCCCAGCCAAAATGCAGTCAGTGATGAGAGCAGCTCCAGCCGTGGTTATTCTGGTGCCATACTTTTTTTCCTGGTCAGGCATTTCCGCTTTCCTCCTGTTCGTATGGATAAATTTCAATGGTCGTGCGATATTCCAGAGGCCCGGCTCCAATGACGCCGCCGGAGCTCCCCAGCTCATTGGTGAGCATGGGCCAAAGGTCCATGTGCAAAGAGCGCTCAGTGTGAGCTCCCAGCCGGACACCGCCCGTGGACTGCACCAATGAGGTCATCAAGATCACAAGGTTTTCCGGGCGGATGGTCAGCAGCATCTCCAAAATTTCCGCAGCCAATCTGCCAGGCTCAGGCAGGATGGTGTAGTCAAGCTGGATGTCCAGGGTGTAGTCCTTGAGAGAAACAGCATGACCATCCGGGCCACATAGCCCCGCCAGCCAATTCCGCAGCCAGGGCAGGGTGTAGGGCAATTCCAAATTCCACTTGGCCTTGATGCGGGCCTTGCGGGCCTCCAGGGTGTCCGTATCTTTTGGATAGAGCCTCAGCTCTTTCTCCCAGATGGCCACACCGTCCTCATCAGCGTCCTCAAGGAATTGGTTGGCCAACACCCGTGTCAGGGCGTCCCAGGCAAGGGAGATTTCCGGCTCATTGGCCCTGTTGATAGTCTGAAACTCAAGCACCTCCCGGAGCACCGGGGGCAGGTAGTTCAAAAGGCGTCTATCCATCTGTGACCTCCCCTCTGGAGGGGATGCTATCCGGGCCCAGGGCCAGGTTGCTCTCCTGCCCATTTATTTTTGTGCCGCCAATGTCGGTTATCATGCTGGAGCACTCCGCCAGGATGCGGCTTTCAATCTGAGAAATACGGACTGTCAAAAAATCAGAGCTGGCCCAGTCTTGGGACAGCTCCACAAAATAGGCGTCAATGACAGCCTCCACATAGCTCTTGACGGCCTCCCAGCTCCAATCAGAGGCATAGGTGAGGTGGAGCTCAATGTCCACCTTTTCAGCCGTCACACCGGTTACATGCACCACATGACCGATGGGAGCCAGGCCCAGGCCCTCCCCGGCGTTCTGCTCTGGGTCAATGGCCGTCTGGATTTCCTCCAGCAGCGTGGGCGTGGGAGCCTTGTAATCAGAGGCCATGATGACCAGCTTGACTGTGCCACCCACCGTGAGCTTTTTCTCTTTGGCCGCCGTATAGACCGCCGTGAGCCATGCGGCCACAGGGCCGCTCAGTGTGGAGATGATGCTGGAGTACCAGCTTTCCACCTCCTCCCCGGGAATGAGGCTGGCTGGGGAAATGTCCCCGTTCCATACGGGGTGTATTTTGAGGTCACCCACGCCGGGCATGGCCAGCACTTTCTCCCGGTAGTCGGCCTGGTTTCCACCAAAGGCCTGGGACTGGAAACTGTCCAGCACTCTTTGGCGGAAAGCCTCCGTTTCCTCCTCATCATCGCCGGGGATGAGCAGCTCCACCAGTTCTGCTCTGGTGAGGCCCTGCACATACTCCACCGGGATGAGGGTGCCGCCATAGCCGTTGGCCACGGCCCCCAGGGTTTCACAGGTTACCTGGTGGCTGAGCCCGGTTTCGGTGTCATCCTCCGTGTCCATGCGGGCCGTCACAACAAAGTTGAGGTCCTCACAGGAAAAACGGGTGCCCACAGGGACCTCAATGTTAAACTCCGCACGATAGACGGCAGCGCTTGCCGGGTAGGGGTCCATGTTTCGGTCATGGGCCCGCTTGATGAGATACTCTCTGGGCGCTGTGAGGATGTAGGTGGCCTGGAGTACAAAGTCCGCCGCAATGTAGAGCTGGGCCAGCTCTGCCATGGACGGGGCCACGCCATTCATCACCATGGAGCCCTCCCGCTTATCCACCGGAGAGGTCACCCTGGAAAGAGCGCTGCTGAGCAGCGCCTCATAGGTCCTGCTTTCAAACATTCAGATGTCAACCTCCTTTTGGGCGCTTACATCGCCGTAAATTGTGTGGACGGTAAACCGGGCCAGGACCCAATTTCTGCCCGTTTCAAAGGTCCAGCCGTCCAGGGAGGTGATGCGGTCATCCTGGAGGAGCGCCTCCGTGATGCGCCGCTTTATCTCGCTCATGGCATAATCCTTGGGCTTGCCTATTAGATCGGACAGCTCAGAGCCATAATTGCGGGAGTAAATGGGGAAAGCATATCTCTCCACATTCAGAATGAGGTAAACAGCCTGGAGGACGGCATCCCGCTCATCCGTCATGCCCCTCACCTGGTTGCGGTCAATGTCCAGCTTGTGGGTGTAGCTGGGCTGGGTTTCCACCGCAAAGGTGATGAGGTCCAGGTCATCTCCCGTGGTCGGTAGTGTGGCCATTAGCTCCTCGCCTCCCATCGTCCCAGGACTATGTACTGCTGCCCGCCGTCACACCGGAGGAGGATGACCTTTTCCCCCATCTGGAGGGCGTTGTGGACTTTCCACTTTTTCCGGCCCTGGTAGCGGTGCTTGTGGGACGCAAAAGCAGCGTCCCCAGCTCCGCCGCTGATTTCCTCCGTTTCGTGAAACTCCGGCATGGTGGTCATCTCCACGGTGTAGTCCCTCACGGCGTCCGTGAGGATTAGCTGGGCCTCAGACAAGATTTTCTTTTGGTCAACGGTGATTTCAAGCGGGGAGGTGGATGTCACATAGCCATAGCCCCCACTCATGGGAGCGCCAGCCTGGACGGCCTCCACAGCGGCCTGCTTGACCAGCTTGACCAGTTGGTTGATGTCAAGTGACAAATGTACCACCTCGCATGTTTAGGTCCATCAAGTGCTGTTCGTTGTTGAAAGTGTGCTTTGCCTGCTCCACCATGAGATAGCTGGAAACATTGATGTCACCCAGCCCCAGCATGACCACCAGCAGGGTCCCGGCCCGGACCCGGATGTCCCCCAGCACATCCCGCAGCTTGAGCGTGCGGGTTTTGGTGTTGTAGAGGTCCAGGAGGGCGTCCGCCATGGCCTTGGCGTTTTCTGTGCTGTCCAGCTTCTCATAGTATTGCAGGACGCCCCATTGGTTGATGTTGGAGCTGTCCTGTGCAACAAAGATTTCCCGCTTTCCGGTTTCCTTGTTCTCATAGGAGAGCTTGATTTTGTCATAGGTCCGGGAGGCAATGGAGCTTTTATAACGCCGTCCAGGTCAGCAGAATTGTTGATGTTGTTGCTGATGCTCTGCTCCA
>CAUWNE010000009.1:0-59559 GCA_963560095.1 uncultured Dysosmobacter sp.
CTTTGGCTCTTTGTTGCACTTGACTTGACAATTCGCAAATCTGTTTTCTGCCGCGACCTTCAGTGCCATCCTCGCGGCACAGCCGCTCCGGCCTACGCTAAAAATATGCCGCAGGCATATTTTTCAAACGCTGCGGCGTGGCTGAAAACACCTCTCGCCCTGCAAGTGTGGAATTTGCCTGCCGCAGGCAGACAAAACCTGGGGCCCCCGCGCAAACCCAGCGAAGCGGTTTGCGTGGGGAGAGGAGACGCAAGGGAGCGGGCAGAGGTTTCGCCGTCAGGCGGAACTGGAGCAGAGCGGACTTTGCGGCGACGAGCGCGCGGCAGGGCGCAGCCTTTTCGAAAAAGTGGCTTCAGCCACTTTTTCGACAGTCTTAGCCCAGGATCTCCGCCGCCAGGGCGTCGGCCAGGGATTCCAGCGCTTCCCGCTGGGCCTCCTTCACCGAGGACTTCATGGTGACCGTCCCCTCCAGCACCCGCATGTTCTTCATGCCGGAGAGGAGCTCGCCCATCAGCTTGCCCGCCTGGGGGCCCCAGGAGCCATTCTCCACCAGGGCCACCGTCCGGTTTTGCAGATTGTGGGCCTTCAGGTCCATCAGCAGGTTCTCCATGGGGGTGAAGATGCCGTTGTTGTAAGTCGAGGAGGCAAACACCAGGTGGCTGCACCGGAAGGCCTCTCCCACCAGCTGAGACACATCGGTATGGGACACGTCGTAAAGGGCGATGTCCCCCACGCCCTTCTCCGCCAGCCGGTTGGCCAGGATGCAGGCGGCGTTCTCCGTGTGGCCGTACACCGAGCCGCAGAAGATGGCCACTGCCCGCTCCTCCGGAGTGTAAGTACTCCACTTCTGGTACTTATCCAGGAACCAGGCGATATCCTTGCGCCAAATGGGACCGTGGAGGGGGCAGATCATCTCGATCTCGACCCCGGCGGCCTTTTTCAGCAGCGCCTGGACCTGAACGCCGTACTTGCCCACGATGTTGGTGTAATACCGGCGTGCGTCCGGCAGCCAATCCCGCTCAAAGTGCATCTGATCCGCGAAAATATTGCCATTGAGGGCGCCAAAAGTACCAAAGGCGTCGGCGGAGAACAAGATCTTGTCCGTCTCGTCATAGGTCACCATCACCTCCGGCCAGTGGACCATGGCCGCCATCAGGAAGCGGAAGGTGTGGCGGCCGGTGTTCAGGGTGTCCCCCTCTTTCACCGTCACACTGCGGCCGGCCACGTTCACACAAAAGAACTGCTCGATCATGGCCAGGGTCTTGGCATTGCCCACCACCACGGCCTCCGGCCAGCGGCGCAGCACCTCGCAGAGGGTGGCACAGTGGTCAGGCTCCATGTGGTTCACCACCACATAGTCCAGAGGCCGGCCCTGGAGGCAGTGCTCCAGATTCTCCTGGAACTGCTCGCCTGCCGCCTTGTCCACCGTGTCCAGCAAAACGGTCTTCTCGTCCAGAACGAGATAGGCGTTATAAGACGTTCCCCGGGGAATGGGAAATACATTTTCAAAAAGATCCAAACGCCGGTCCGAGGCGCCCAGATACCAGAGATCTGTGGTAATCGGCTGTACGCAATACATGATTGCTCATTCCTCCTCTATTTTTATTTTTCCAGTGATAACTTTAACGTTCTCCCACCCATTTGTCAATCACTTCTCAAAATTTTAACCTATCTTCCCGCCGCAAAAGAGCAGGACGGCCCCAGGCCGCCCTGCTTTTTCTCATGTTACCTGTTGGCGTCTTCAAAGGCGCCCAAGGCCGCCGCATCTCTGGCCCGTTTCTCCTCCAGGCTCTCCTTCAAGATCATATCCTTCACCTTCATCAGGCGGATCGTGGTGGCCCGGTCGTTTTCATCCAGCTTCATATTGATATACCGGATGGCCTCCTGGGTATTGGGGATCACCACATACTCCAGGGCGTTGACCCGGCGGCGGGTCTTCTCGATCTCCTCCGCCATCAGCTGGGCGGACTTTTCGATCTGCGCCAGCTTCAGCATCTTCCGGAACACATGGCCCAGGGCCTCCACGGCGGTATCCAGCTCGCCGGAGGTGGCCGCGAAGCCATAGGGATAGATGTCCGCATCCGACCGGGTCTGGGTCTTAAAATCATAGACCGGTACGTTGACGGACATGATGTTTTGAAAGCTCATGGTCAGCTCCACGCTCTGCTTGGGGTAGACCAGCGCCTGCTCCAGGGCCTCGGAGCTCATCAGGGCAGAGGCCACCGTGAAGGAGCCATGGACCTTCATCAGCTCCTCCTCCACCTCGGCCCGCAGGGTCCGGACCTCCCGGACCGTGTCCAGGAACTGCTTCATCAGCTCGTCCCGCTTGTCCTTGAGCAGCTTATGGCCCCGCTGGGCGGTCTTCAGCTTTCCCTTCAGCCGGGTCAGCTCCATCCGGGTGGGGATCACATTGAGATTGGCCATGGGCTATCCCCTCCTTCTCTCAATCTTGGCTCTCCGGCGCTCACGCCTCATCCTTCTTGGGCCAGTACTTCTCGATATACTCCGGCTTGATCCGCTTAAGCTCGCTCTTGGGCAGGATGCTGAGAAGCTCCCAGCCCAGGTCCAGCGTCTCCTCAATGGAGCGGTTCTCCTCATAGCCCTGGTTCACGTACCGCTTTTCAAACTCGTCGGCGAATTTGGCGTACAGCAGGTCCGTCGGCGTCAGGGCCGCCTCGCCCAGAATGCTCATCAGCTCCTTGTTGTCCTTGCCGGTGGAATAGGCGGCAAAGAGCTGGTTCATGGTGCCGGCGTGGTCCTCCCGGGTCTTGCCCTCGCCGATGCCCTTGTCCTTCAGACGGGAGAGGCTGGGCAGCACGTCCACCGGCGGGTGGATGCCCTGTCGGTACAGCGCCCGGGAGAGGATGATCTGCCCCTCGGTGATATAGCCCGTCAGGTCGGGGATGGGGTGGGTCTTGTCATCCTCAGGCATGGTCAGAATAGGGATCAGGGTGATGGAGCCGGGATTTCCCAGCCGGCGGCCCGCCCGCTCATAGAGGGTAGCCAGGTCCGTGTACAGATATCCCGGGAAGCCCCGGCGTCCGGGGACCTCCTTCTTGGCGGCGGAGACCTCCCGCAGGGCCTCGGCGTAGTTGGTGATGTCGGTCATGATGACCAGCACATGCATTCCCTTTTCAAAGGCCAGATACTCCGCAGCGGTCAGGGCCATCCGGGGCGTGGAGATCCGCTCCACCGCCGGGTCATTGGCCAGGTTGGAAAAGAGGACCGTCCGGTCGATGGCGCCGGTGCGCCGGAACTCGCTGACGAAGAACTCCGACTCCTCAAAGGTGATGCCGATGGCCGCAAAGACCACGGCGAAGTTGCTGGCCTCGTCCCCCAGCACCTTGGCCTGCCGGGCGATCTGTGCCGCCAGATTGGCATGGGGCAGACCGGACCCGGAGAAGATGGGCAGCTTCTGCCCCCGGACCAGGGTGTTCAGACCGTCGATGGTGCTCACGCCGGTCTGGATAAACTCGTTGGGATAGTCCCGGGCCGCCGGGTTCATGGGCAGGCCGTTGATATCCCGGTACTCCTCCGGCAGGATGTCGGGGCCGCCGTCGATGGGCTGGCCCATGCCGTTGAAGACCCGGCCCAGCATATCGCCGGACACGCCCAGCTGCAAAGGATGGCCCAGGAAGCGGACCTTGGCGTCGGCCAGGTTGATGCCGGCGGCGGACTCGAACAGCTGGACCACGGCGGTGTCGCCGTTGACCTCCAGCACCTTGCCCCGGCGGATGGAGCCGTCCCGCAGCTCCACCTCCACCAGCTCGTCATAGGTCACGTTTTCCACCATGCGGACCATCATCAGCGGGCTGACGATCTCCTCCACGGTTCTGTATTCACGAATCACAGCTGCTCACCTCCCTGGGCGGCCACAGCGTCGATCTGCTGGGCCATATCCGTCCGGATCTGCTCATATTCCCGGGCATACTCGGTCTCGGGCACGCTCTTGGCCCGGCCGATCCGCTCCCGGGCGGGGATCTCAAAGAGCTTCATCACCGGCGCGCCCTTGGCGATGGCCTCCCGGCACAGCCGGTCATAGTCCAGCACCAGCGCCAGCAGCTTTTCCTGCCGGTCATAGGAGGAGAAGCCATCCACATCCATAAAGGCGTTTTGCTGCAAGAAGTCCTCCCGGACCATCCGGGCCACCTCCAGCGTCAGCTGATCGCCGGGAGACAGGGCGTCCTTGCCCACCAGCTGGACGATCTCGTTCAGGCTGGATTCGCTCTGGAGGATGCCCATGGCCTGGGTGCGGTTGCGGAGGAACTCCTCCCCCAGGTTCTCGTCAAACCAGGGCTTCAGGGAGTCCAGATACAGCGAATAAGAGGTCAGCCAGTTGATAGCCGGGAAATGCCGCTTGTAGGCCAGAGAGGAGTCCAGGGCCCAGAAGACCTTGACGATCCGCATGGTGGCCTGGGACACCGGCTCGGACAAATCGCCGCCGGGAGGGGACACCGCGCCCACGGCGGTGAGGCTGCCCCGGCGCTCGTCGGAGCCGATGCACTCCACACTGCCGGCCCGCTCGTAGAACTGGGCCAGACGGGAGGCAAGGTACGCAGGATACCCCTCCTCGCCGGGCATCTCCTCCAGCCGGCCGGACATCTCACGCAGGGCCTCGGCCCAGCGGGAAGTGGAGTCGGCGATGACGGCCACATCATAGCCCATGTCCCGGAAATACTCGGCGATGGTGATGCCGGTATAGACGCTGGCCTCCCGGGCCGCCACAGGCATGTCGGAGGTGTTGGCGATCAGCACCGTCCGCTTCATCAGGCTCTCGCCGGTCCGAGGGTCCTTCAGCTCCGGGAACTCCCGAAGCACGTCGGTCATCTCGTTGCCCCGCTCGCCGCAGCCGATGTAGACCACGATATCCACGTCGGACCACTTGGCCAGCTGGTGCTGGACCACGGTCTTGCCGGAGCCGAAGGGCCCGGGGACCGCGGCGGTGCCGCCCTTGGCGATGGGGAACATAGTGTCGATGATCCGCTGGCCGGAGCACAGCGGCCGCTTGGGCGGATACTTCTTGGTGTAGGGACGGCCCACGCGGACGGGCCACTTTTGCAGCATGGTCAGGGGGATCTCCCGCCCGTCGTCGGTTTTCAGCGTGGCCACGGTCTCCGTCACATTGAACGAGCCGCTTTGAATGCTGGTGATGGTGCCGCTCATGTTGGGGGGCACCATGATCTTATGGAGCACCACCGGCGTCTCCGGCACGGTGCCGATGATGTCGCCGCCGATGACCCGGTCTCCCACCTGGGCCGTGGCCGTAAAGTCCCACTTCTTCTCATGGTCCACAGAGGGGACCTCCACGCCGCGGGTGATGCACGCGCCCACCTTTTCCACGATCTTCTCCAGGGGGCGCTGGATGCCGTCATAGATGCCCTCGATCATGCCGGGGCCCAGCTCCACGCTCATGGGCGCGCCGGTGGTGACCACCTCCGCGCCGGGGCCCAGGCCAGAGGTCTCCTCATAGACCTGGATGGAGGCCGTGTCGCCCTTCATGGTCAAAATCTCACCGATCAGACGCTGGGGACCCACCCGGACCACGTCGGACATATTGGCGTCCGCCAGGCCCGTGGCCACCACCAGCGGCCCGGATACTTTCACAACTTTACCGCTCAATATCAATACCTTCTTTCAGGATAGATTCGCCAGAAAGAATCGGCCTCCCCTTTCCGCGCCCAGCGGAAGGGGGCCAGGGGAAACCAAGGGTTTCCCCGGTTGATTTGCCTCCGGCAAATCAAGAAATTCCAATCATTTTCGGCAGGACATGTGCCTGCCGAAAATTCCCTGCCCCGTGCGTCCCTGGGGCGCACACACCAGTGACCGACGTCACTGGTGCGGGGGTTCAGCGGAGGCGGACGCAGTCCGCCGGAGCGTCTAAGGGGGACCTGTCCCCCTTAGAGAATATCCGCGCCCACAGCCCGCTCGATGGCCCGCTGGATGTTGTCCCGTCCGATGCCCAGGGACCCCTCCCGGCCGGGGATCAGGATGATGGCCGGAGTCAGCTCATCCTTGTACCGCTCCAGCACGTCCTCCAAGTCCTTGGCCAGGGTCTCGGTGAGATAGATCACCGCGCAGTCCGTCTTTGCAAGCTCCCGGATCTTCTCCCGGGCCTCCTCCGGGGAGGTGACGGGATAGGTGTCCAGTCCCAGGGCCCGGAAGCCCATTACCGATTCCCAGTCGCCGATAACGGCGATCCGATAAGTCACAGCCATTCCCTCACCGCCTTACACATAGCTCCGGCGAAGCCGGGCCCGGATCAGCTCCGGCGGCAGGCCGGCGCTGCGGCCCAGCAGCAGGATGCGCAGATTCGTGTACTCGCTCTCCCGGGCCGCCAGATATCCAAGCAGCGGCGCCTCTCCAAAGGGCACCGCCTGGGCGCCGGAGAGATACTCTCCCACGGCGTCGTCGCAGAGCTTTTCAAACTCTGTCATCGCGCCGCCCTTGAGGATCTCCCCGCCGGCCTCCGCCGCCGCGGCCAGAGGCGTGGAGCCGTAGAGGTCCTGGAGCCCCGCGCCGCCCTCGGCGCTGACTTTTAAGATCGCTCCCTCCTCCACCGCGCCGCCGGGGAACAGCACGCCCCTCAGGAAGTCCGCGTTTTTCCCCATGCGGAGGGTCCGCACCAGAGCCCGCAGGTTGGCCGCGTCGATCTGGATCTGGACATAGCCCTTCAAAAACGCGCTGCCCGTGGCCTGAGCCGTCTCCAGCAGGTCCCGGTAGCAGCCCCGGTCCAGCACCAGATCACTCAGCTGCGGGTCCCGGGTGGTGTCCAGTACTTCCTTTGCCTCTGCCGCCGCAGCGGCCAGGCACGGCGGCAGCTCCTCCAGATGCCCGCTCTCCAGGGCCTCTTTCAGCTCCGCCGCGGGGACCCGGCCCATATCCATCAGCATCCGGCCGGCGTCCGTGTCCATGGCCCGGGCTTTCAGCAGGGCCTTGACATTGTGATAATCGTATTTCAGCTTGAAGATGTCGATATACCTGGCGTCCGGGGCCGTGTCGGCCAGATCCGCCAGCGTGGCCTCCCGGGCCGCCGACAGCGCGGCGTCCATGGCCTCCGGGTGGGTGGGGTCCAGCTCCGGATACCCGCACTCCTGGAGGAGCTTTGCCGCCTCCTCGTCGCTGCGGGCCTCCAGCACCTGCTCCATCCGCTCCCGGGTGAGGAGCTGGTTCTCCATGGCCCGGACCCGGGCAGAGATCACCAAGTAATCGGTGTCCTTGATTTTTTTAGCCAAGACACTTCCTCCTTACCCGAACAGCTTTTTTGCCACCGCCCCCGCGGTCTCCGCTCTTTGCAGGCGCACCAGCGTGTCAAAGGTGCAGTTGACCTCCACCCGCTGGTCCCGCAGGATGAAGCCACCGCTCATGGGCCGGGTCTCTGGAGAGAGGGTCAGCATCGCGGTGCCCTGGGCGATGGCGCTGACGCTGGCCACCGCCTTGTCCAGGATCGCCCCCACCCGGGTCTCCGTCAGCTCCCGGGGCAGCTCCGGCGCCGCCTTGCGGGCCAGCAGCTCGTTGGCCCTGGCCACAGCGGCCTTTCCGACCCGCTCCCGGTCCCGGTCAGAGAAGAGTACCTCTTCCCTGCCGGTGGCGGCCGCCTCTGCCATCAGCTCTGCCAGGACGGTGATATACGTCTCCTCCGGCAGTGTGCACAGCTTCTCCAGCGCCAGGGCATAGGCCCGCTCTACCATCTCCTGCTTGGCCGCCAGGGCCGTCTTCCGGGCCTCCAGCTGGGCCACGCTCACCAAGCGTTCCTCCCGCTCGGCGGCGGCCTTTTCCTGCTTGGCCGCCAGCTCGGCGGTCTCCGCCCGGGCCTGGGCCTCATAGCGGGCAGCGGTCTCCGCCGCGTCCCGCCGGGCCGCCTCCAGCACGCTGTCGATCTCCGTCTGGGCCTCAGACTGGATCATCTGCGTGATCTTTTCGATTCCGTTCATATTGACTCCCCTTTCTGTGGGGTCAGCCGCTGATATTGATGATCATCAGCATGGACGCCAGCAGGGACAAGATGGCGTAGAACTCCACGGTGATGCACAGCACCATGCCCTTGGACCAGTCATCCGGCTTCTTGGCCAAGATGTTGATGGAGCCGGCGGCCACGCGGCCCTGGGCAATGGCGGAGAACAGTCCGCCCAGCGCCATGGGCAGGCACGCGGCAAAATACTGGAAGCCCTGAGCGATGGTCAGCTCCGGCAGGGAGCCAGACAGCAGGCCCATGCGGAAAATGGCGAAGAACCACACCACCAGGCCGTACAGGCCCTGGGTGCCGGGGATCACTTGCAGGATCATGACCTTGCCGAACTTGCTGGGGTCCTGGCACAAAAGGCCCGTGCCCGCCTCGCCGGCGATGCCGGTGCCCTTGGCGGAGCCGATGCCCGGCAGCACCGCCGCAAGGCCCGCGCCCAGCAGAGCCAGGGCCAGACCGCCGATGGTGCCGAAGAAGGTCAGTGCCTGCTGCATCTCAATCAGTTGATTCATGTCAGTCATAGTGTGTTCCTCCTCAAATCGTTCTCTCGATATCTACATATTTGGGTTCCATCGCCAGAGGACGGAAGGGCTTGCCGCCGTCCTCATAGAATTTTCCGAAGTACTCCAGGCACTGCAATCGCAGGTCGTGGACGTAGCAGCCCAGCAGGTTCAGGGCAAAGTTCAGCGCGTTGCCCGCCATGGAGACGATGACAAAGATCACGATGTTGCCGGGAATGGCCCCCAGGGTGTTGAACACCTGGGCGATCACGCTGCCCGCCAGCATCAGTGCCATCAAACGGGAATAGGAGAGGATATCTCCAAAATAGCCGGTGACGTGGTTATAGAGGGAACCGAAGATCCCGGTGAGCTTGCCAAAGCCCTTTTCCGTCACCAGGGGCCCCAGGATCACCAGGGCGATGCCCAGATAGAGCACCAGGTTTGTCACGCCCAGGGCCATCAGGCCGATCCCCAGGAACACCACCCACCAGGTGACCTCCTCAAACAGCGCGTCCAGCACGGCGCCCCGCCGGAGCTTGCGGACAAAGCTGATGGCCATGCCCGTGACGATATGGACCAGGCCCAGCGCCATGGAGCCGATCAGGATCATCAGCGTGTCGTTCAGGGGGGTGAACAGGGCCGGCAGGGCAAAGTCGCCGCCGGTGGTCAGCTTCACCGCCTGGGTCAGGAAATCGCCGAAGAAGCCGCCGGTCAAAGCCCCCATGATGAAAGTGCTCACGCCGCACAAGGCCAAAAGGCCGAACAGGTGGCCCATGGTGCCCTTGGGCCGGTACTTCCGGGTGATGAAGAACCCTGCCACGAACATCAAAATTCCATAGCCCATATCCGCCATCATGATGCCGTAAAACAAAATGAAGAACGGCGCCATCAGGGGGTTGGGGTCCACATTTCCGTAGGAGGGCAGAGAGTACATCTCCGTCACCATATTCAGCGGCCGGGTGAACCAGTTGTTCCGCAGCCGCACCGGCACCTTGGGGATCTCCTCCTCCGTGGGGTCCGAGGCCTCCCAGGCGCAGTCCAAGCTCTCCAGGAACTTCTCCACCGCCGCCAGCTCCTCCGCCGGGGCCCAGCCCTCGAAGAAGAGGATGGTCCCGTCGGTCATCAGCCGCTCGGCGCTCTGGTCCTTGGCCGCCTCAGCATTCAGCTGATCCAGATAGAGCCGCAGAGCGTCCCGGGCGCCGGCGTCCTCCACGATGGCGGCGGCCACCGCCTCCTGGGCCTTCCGGTTCTCCGCCAGCTGGCGGTCCAGCGCGTCGGCGTTCTCCGCCGCCGTGCCCTCCACGCCCTGGAAGACCACGGCGCTGAAATTAAAGGGCCGCAGCAGCTCCTGGACCTGCTCCTCCTCCGCCCTGTGGCAGATCAGAAGATAATACCTTTGCTGCTTGTCGCCGGAGACCTCATAGAGCTCCGCCGCCGAATCCCCCAGCGCCGCCCGGACCGCGCCGGTATCGGTGCTGCCGGGGCAGACCCCCAGCCGGAACAGGGTGTGGGCGGTGCCCGTCTGTTCCAGGGGCAGATCCAGAGACCGCCAGGGCTCCAGGGCCGCCCGCCGGGCATTCAGCCGGCTCTCCTCGCTTTGAAGGCGGCTGATCTCACTCAGGGCCTCCCCGATCCGCCGGCTCACTGTCTGGGCCTGGGCCCTGCCGTCAATGTCCAGGAACTCCCGCTCCGAGACCGCTCTTCGCTGGATGAACAGCCCGTCCTTCACCTTGGCATACTGCCGGATGGCCGCCAGGGCGCTGTTCACGTCGGCGATCTCCGTCCGGGTCTGGACCAGGGCGGAGGTCCCCCGCTCCAGCAGGGCCGACCACGCCGGGTCAGACAGCTGCTCCGGCTCGCTGATCTCCACACAGCCCAGGTGCAAAAGCCCCCGCAGCAGCTCGTCTCTGCGGCGCTCCAGCGCCATCACCCGGAGCTTTTTCATTTTTACAATGGCCATCTCAGTGCTTCACAACCCTTCCGACAATAAACTCGGCGGCATCGTCAAGACGCTGCTCCGCCTCAGACCGCAGCGCGGCGGCCTCCGCCTCCGCATCCTGCTGGATCTGGGCGCTCCTGCGCGCTGCCCGCTCCTCCGCCTGCCGGAGAAGGGCTCTGCCCTGCTCCGCCGCGTCGGCTCTGGCCTTGGCCAGCTTGGCCTGCCCCTCCCGCTCCGCGTCGGCGCGGATCTGCTGGGCCTGCGCATCGGCCTCGGCACGGCGCTCCTTGGCCTGCCGCTCCGTCTCAGTTACCTTTTCGATCGCTTCCAGTGACATGCGTGATTCACCTTCTCTCCAATTCCATACAGTCTGCGGGGCCTTTGCCTGATACTGCTATCATGGCACGGCCCGCCTTCCCTGCGCAATAGACACTTTGTCGCAGCTGTCCAAAATCCATACATCCGCGGCCATTTGCCTATCCTTGGTAATTCTGTATGAATTTAGTCAATAGTATAGTGTATTTTTCAGGAAAACGCAAGATGTTTTTGCCACCAACCCCCTGTCTCCCAAGGGCGCACACCCCCTTGAACCCATGCAGCTCTAGCATTCACGATTCCCCGGCAGGCCATACCGGAATATGAAAAAAAGCGACAGCCAGGCACCTTACAGTACCTTGCTGTCGCTCTCTTTTGCTCGTTGGCCGGACGAATGTCTCCGGGCTCTTACTTCAGGCCGAACTTCTTGTTGAACTTGGCCACGCGTCCGCCGGTATCCACCAGCTTCTGCTTGCCCGTGAAGAAGGGGTGACACTTAGAGCAGACTTCCACCTTGATATCCTTCTTGGTAGAACCTGTCTCAATCACATTACCGCAGGCGCAAGTAATCGTAGTCTGCTGATAATTGGGATGGATTCCTTCCTTCATTGCTCTCGTTCACCTCTTTCGCATCCAGACTACCTGTGTGGAGCTTTCACCCCACAAAAGCGATAGTTATTCTATCATAGCTTCTTTCAAATTGCAAGCCTTTTCTCAGCAATTTTTTCACTTTTTTCTTAGATTCCCAGAACCCGCCTCAAGTCTTCCCCATACCGCCGCTGCTGCCTTCGAAGATACCCCCGGACCAGCAAGCGCGGGGACCCATCGTTTCATCGTCACCCGCTCGGTAAAGATCAGCCGGGTCTGCTCCCCCTCCTGGCGCAGCTCTCCGGTCCACCGGCCAGTGAAGTTGTCGTTTTCCACATCAAAGGCCCACAGGGCCGGCTCCTGCCGGTCTGTGATGGAAAAATAGGTGGCAAAGCCGCCCTTTCCGTATTCCACAAAGGTCTCCGGCCCCGTCCGCTCCAGGCCCTCCAGATCCCGCCGCCACTGCCAGCGGTCCAGATCTGTCATCCGTTCCCAGATCTCCTCCCGCCGCCGGGGCAGCAGCAGCTCCATCCTGCTGACGATCTCTCTTCCCATGGGATCTCCCCTCTTTCTCTCCAGCCGGTTTACAGCTCCACCGTCTCTCCGCTGCTCAGGAAGTACAAGATCCGCCGGACCACCGGCCGCTCCAGCACCTGCTCCAGCGCACGGCTGTACGCCTCCAGCTGGGGCCGGTACTGCTCGGCGCGCTCCGCCGTCTCCGCCGCCGTGAAGACGTGGTCCGTCTTAAAGTCCACCACTGCCAGGCCCTCTGCCGTTTCAAAGCAGCAGTCCACCACGCCCTGGAGCAGGATCTGATCCCCGGAGACCGCCGATGGATCATAGTCTCCCGCGTCCATCAGCAGCGTGAAGCGGTACTCCCGCAGCACCTGTCCGCTGCGGCGGATCTCCTCCGCCAGGGGCGTCTCCAAAAACCGCTCCAGCGACCTCCGGTCCACCGCCTCCCCCTGGGGGGTGGTCAGCAGCCCCCGCTCCACCAGCGAAGCGATCTGGCCGGCCACATCCCGGCCAGAAAAGTCCAGGTACTGGAGCACCAGGTGGGTGGCGGTGCCCCGCTCCGCCGCCGTCAGTCCCCGGTCCTCCTGGCGGAATTTGGGCTGGGTCAGGGGCCGGAGATAGGGGGTGCGGACGGCGTGCTCCGCGATCTCCTCGTCCAGCAGCCGTCCCTTGAGCTGGGTGGCCGTCACCTTGGCCGGCAGGCCCGTCTCCCGGGCATAGGGATAGACAAATTCCAGCAGGGCCGGATCAAAGGCGGAGCCTTCTTCCCCGCCGGTCTCTCCGCCGCTCCGGCGGGCCGGGGCCTCCCGGTAGTCGTCGCCGTCGTGGATGAAGACCTGCCAGGGGCAGTCCTCTCCCTCCCACTGGGCAGCCGTGTCCGCCTCCGCCAGGGCCCGGAGGGGCGACGCCTCCGGCCGGCACAGCAGCGCCAGCAGCAGCCATTCTCCAAAGGTCCGCCCTGCCGCCACCGACTCCGGCGGCACCGGACACGCCGCCACCGCCGCCAGCCGCTGAAGCCGTTTTTCCGCAAAGTACATGGAGTCCACCAGGATCAGCTTCTCCTTGGGCCGGGTCATGGCCACGTACAAAACCCGCTGTTCCTCCGCCAGATTCTCCCGCCGCAGCTTCTCCTCCAGGGCCAGGCGGGCCAGGGTGGGATAGCGGATCTTCCGCTCCAGGTCCACCCGCCGGGGCCCCAGGCCAAGGCTGGGATGGACCAGCACCGCCGTATCGAAGTCCTGCCGGGAAAAGGCGTGGTCCAGGTCCGCCAAAATCACGATGGGAAACTCCAGGCCCTTGGACTTATGGATGCTCATCAGCTGCACGCCGTTCACCGCCGCCGCGGCCTTGGTCACCGGCGCCTGGTCCGACTCCAGCAGCCGCCGCAGCTGGGTCACAAAGGCAAAGAGCCCCCGGTAACCGCCGCTCTCAAAGGCCTGGGCATGGCGGCTGAGGGCGATCAGATTTTCCTTCCGCTCCCCGCCGCTGTCCATGGCCCCGAAGATCCCCAGCAGATTCAGCGTATTATAAATGTGCCACACCAGCCGGTGCACGCTCATGTCCCGGGCCGCCAGCCGGAGCTTCCCCAGCGTCTCCAAAAAGTCCCGGCAGTCCTGGCCGTCGTCCGCGGCCACCGCGTCGTAAAAATCCCCCTCCGGGGTCTTTCCCCGGAGCTTCGCCAGCCGGTCGGCGGAAAAGCCGAACACCGGCGAGCGCAGCACCGCGATCAGCGGCACATCCTGCCGGGGGTTGTCCACCACCTCCAGCAGCGCCACCGCCGTGGAGACCTCCATGGTGTGGAAGAAATCGCCGCTCTCCTCAAAGGAACAGGGGATGTCCCGCTCGGCCAGCGCCTGGGCAAAGGCCAGCCGCCGGCTGCCGGGAGAGCGCATGAGGATCACGATATCCTCCGGCCGGCAGGGCCGCAGCGTGCCGTCTGCGTCGGTGACGGGAAAGCCCTCGTCCAAAAGCGTGCGGATGCGATGGGCCACGAACCGGGCCTCCGCCGTCAGCTTTTTCACCGGGTGGTCCTGGCCCGCCGTGCGCTGGCGGGCGGTAATGAGGTGGAATTCCGTCTCGCAGCCCGTCCGCTCCGGGTAATAGGCCGCGCCGAAGTGCAGGGCCTCGTCGTCGCCGTAGGCCATCTCCCCCATCTCCTCAGAGAGGATGTTGGAGAAGATGAAGTTGGCCCCGTCCAGGACCTCCCGCCGGGACCGGAAGTTCCGGGAGAGCAGGATCTTCCGCTCCTCTCCCTCCGCCGCCTCCTCCCAGGACCGGAAACGGTTGTATTTTTCCAGGAAGATCGTGGGGTCCGCCAGCCGGAAGCGGTAGATGCTCTGCTTCACGTCTCCCACGGTGAAGAGGTTCTCCCCCCGCCGGGACACCGCCCGGAAGATGGCGTTTTGGACCTCGTTGGTGTCCTGGTACTCGTCCACCAGGATCTCCCGGTACCGGGCAGCCACCTGCTCCCCCAGCTCTGTGGGCCCGCCGTCCGGCCCCACCAGCAGCGTGAGCGCCAGGTGCTCCTGGTCGGAAAAGTCGGCAGCGCCCAGGCGCAGCTTCTCCACACGGTAGGCCTCGCCGAACTCCGCCGTCAGATCCAGCAGGGCCAGCATGGCCGGCGCCACCGCCTCCAGGTCCTCCATGGCCTCCTCGCCGGAGACGTCCAGCAGCGCCTCCAGCTTTTTGACCTCCGCCTTGCAGCTGTCCCACAGCTGCTTGAGCCCTGCCACGTCGTCCTTTCGGCCCCGGGGCGTGGTCAGCCGGGGAAAGTCCACCTCGTCCCGGGCCCCCCGGGCCTCCTCCCAGGTCCCCGCCTGGGCCAGAGCGGCAAGGCCTGCGGCGGCCTGCCGGAATTTCTCTCCATAGCCCTTTTCCAAAGCCGGGTCCCCTGTGGTCTGATCGGCTCCCCGCTCCAGCTGGGCAGCCCAGTGGCCGCTCTTTCTCCGGACCATGGCCAGCAGCTCCCGGGCATAGGGCGTGTCGTCAAAGGTCCCCGGCAGATCCGCCCAGGTCCGCCGGTTCTCCGCCAGCCACGCCGCAGGCGATGCGTGGCTCTGGAGCTTTTCATGGACCTCCAGCACCAGCTCCGCCAGGCGGCTGTCATCCCGGCCCGCCCCCAGCGTATCCGCCAGCTGGGCTCTGCCGTCGTCCAGCCGGCCGTAAAAGTCCTCCAGCACCTGACCCAGCACCCGCCGGCGCACCAGATGGGCGTCGCTCTCGTCCAGCACCCGGAAGTCCGGCGTCAATGCCCAACGGTCCTCCTCCCGGGCCAACAGATGGGTATTCTCCCGCAGCAGCGCCGTACAAAAGGCGTCCACCGTCTTGATATCCGCCTGATAGACCCGCAGGAGCTGACGGCGCAGGTGTCCGTCTCCCGGCGTCTGGGCCAGACGCTTGCCAAGCTCGGCTGCGATCTTGCTGCGAAGCTCCGCGGCGGCGGCCTTGGTATAGGTGATGATCAGGAAGTCATCCACGTTGCAGTGCTCCTCCGTCACATAGCGGAACAGCCGCTCCACCAGCACCTTGGTCTTGCCCGAGCCGGCTGCGGCGGATACCAGCAGGCTGCCGCCCCGGTTCTCCACCACGGCCTGCTGCTGAGGCGTCAGGGTCAGTGCTCCCATGGCTCTCCGTCTCCTTCCTTGAGAGAATCCCAGAATTCCTCCGGCTTCACCGGCAGGATATAGCGCAGATGGTCCGTGTCCCGGCCATCCCGGAATTGGCAGGCGTCCGCCCAGTCGCAGAACTGACAGACGCTGTCCTCCTCGCTGTGGCAGCAGGGGTCCGCGTCGATGTTGCCCTGGCGGATCTCCCCGGCGATCTGGTGGAGCAGCTCCTCCACATACTTCCCCAGCCGGCCCAGCTGGGCCGCCGAGGCGATGCTGCCGGAGAGCTGCCCGTCCCGGCCCACCCGCAAGGGCAGGAAGTGGGGTTCCGTCAAGGAGTCATGCTCCATGGCCTGGAGCACCGCCGGCTCTGCCAGCAGCAGTCCCGAACGCCGCAGCGTCTTCTCCCGCTCGCTTTGCAGCCGCTCCGGCGTGATGTTCCGCTCTGCGGAGAGGATCTCATCCCTAGCCGGCAGATACAGCACTCCCGCCGGTTCGATCTCCCGGCCAAAGTGGGCCGCTCCCTCCTTCTGCAAGGCAAACAGATAGAGCAGCATCTGGATATCCAGTCCCATTTTCACCGCCGAGAGGTCAAACTCCTTCCTGCCGGATTTATAGTCCACCACCCGCAGATATAGCTTCCCGTCCTTGACCCAGCCGTCCACCCGGTCCACCTTGCCGCCGATCCGCAGCTCCCCGTCCGGCTCCGACACCACCACCGCAGGCAGCGTCCCGCCGTCGCCGAAGGACAGCTCGAATTCCAGCGGCACAAAGTCCGAGTAGCGCAGCTCCTCCGCCACCTGGTCGATGACAGCATAGGCCGTCCGCCGCAGCCGGGCGAAGAGATAGCGGAACCGGGCGTTCCGGGACTCGAAATTGGGAAGCTCCCGCTCCACATAAGCGTCGATATACCGCCGGACCAGGGCGTGGAGCTCCGTCTCCTCCACCTGGGCAAAGCCGCCCCGGGCCAGCACATCCCGGGTGACATGTTCCAGGAGAAAGTGGAGGAAGGTCCCGATCTGGGGCGCGTCAAAGGCCGCCGGCTCCCGGGGCTTTGCCCGCAGACCGTACTCCATAAAATAGGCGAAGTGGCACGAGCGCATCCGCTCCAGCCGGGAGGCCGACATGGAGATCCGATCTCCATACAGCGCCCGGACCGCCCCCCGGGACAGCCGCCCCCGCCGCAAGGACGCCGCCCGCTCCATGGCCGCCAGACGCCCGGCAAAGGCGGGGGACCCGGCGAAATAGCGCCACAGCGGCCCGCCCGGGTCCTGGCCCGCCGTCTCCAGAGCCGGCAGCAAGGCTGTTAATCGATACTCCTTGTCATGTCCAGCATGGCGCACCCGCAGCCCTGGGAACAGCTCCCGCAGACGCCCCACCACAAAGGCCGGCCGCAGCTCCGCTCCGGAGACGTCCGTCACCGGGTAGCTGACCGTCAGCCCAGCCGTGGGCTTGGCCAGGGCGGTGTAGATCGTCTGGAGCTCCAGACTCATCTGCTCCATGCCGCTGGGGGCCAGCCGGACCCCCCGCAGAGCCAGCTCCTCCCGGTCATCCTCGTTGAGGATGCCGCCGCCCTGGCCGCTGTCCGGCAGGACGTGATCGTTGGCCCCCAGGAGAAAGAGGTATTTGACGCTGTGGCGGTCGTTCCGGGTGATCTCGCTGACAGACACCTGATCCAGCGACACCGGGATGGTGCCCACGCTGTACTCCGTCAGCACCTGACGGAACAGCCGGGTGAACTCCTCCAGCTCCATGGGCTCCTCTCCCAGCAGCTCCACAAACTGATCCAGCACGCCGCAGAGGATCTCCCACAGCTGGGCAGTCTCCTCCGCCTCCTGGAGCCGTCCGCCCTGGGCCTGGGCCTCCATCTGCTCCTCCAGGGCCTCCTGGAGATGGAGCGTCTCCATAAAGCTGTAAAGGGAATTCACTTTCTCCCCAGCAGTGTCCCCGGTTTTCAGTCCCTCCGCCAGGGCGGCCAGGGGTCCGCGGACCCGGCGGCGCAGGGCGTTCACCTCATCCAGCTCCTCCCGGCGGCGCTGGGTCCAGGGGGCGCCGTAGCCGTCAGGGTTCTCTGTCCAGTCCACATCCCGCAGCCACATCCCCCCGTGGATCTCCCACTTGAGCACATAGTTTTCCAGCCGGTCGCACTCCTCTGCCGTCACCCCCGCCAGCCCTGTCTTGAGCCAGCGGAACATCTCGTCGTACTCATACCCGTTGCCGATGGCCTCCAGCACGCCGGTCAGCAGACTCAGCACCGGTTTTTCCAGAATGTCGCTGCGGCGGCTGAGATAGGCCGGCACGCCGTAGCGTTCAAACACCGTCTCGATGACGGCCTCGTAGTCCCCCATGTTCCGGGCGGCCACGGTGATGTCCCGGAAGCGGCACGCGCCGGAGGCCACCAGGCGCAGAATGTCCGCCGCCGTCTCCTCCACCTCGGAAAAGACGTTGTCCGATTCCCGCAGGCGGACGGCCCCCTGCTCCCCCTCATAGGGCACATTCTCCCCAAAGAGGTACCGCTCCAGATGGTCCAGGGGCCCTTCCACCGGCCGGCTCAGCGTCCGGATCTCCACCGGACAGCCCGCCTCCTCCGCCAGCCACCGGAGCTGGCCGGCAGCCCGGAGAGAGGGCGCGAACATCTCCTCGCCGCCGTCCATCTCCCCCAGCAGCGTCACCGTGACGGACCGGGCCTGACGCAGGAAGATCCCCAGGCACCGCCGTTCCTGGGCGGTGAAATAGGCAAAGCCATCCACGAACACATCCTTCCCCCGGACGTAGCCGGACTCCTCCAGATGGTCGCACAGCTTGGTCATCCGGTCCCGCTGGTCCAGGCCCGGGCGGCAGAGCCGAGCCTCATAGGCCCCGTAGAGCAGGCTCAGGTCCAACAGCTTATTCCGGGTGGCTCCGGAGATCTCCCGGGCCTTCTCATCCAGGGTCCGGGGCGTCACGTCATAGCAGCGCAGCTCGTCAAAGAGATCCAGCAGCTGGCGCAGAAAGGCGGCCTTTTGGGAGGGCCGCCGATACACCGTCAAACTGGGGGCCACCTCAAAGAGGGCCTTTTGCAGCGTCAGCAGCTTGCCGCCGCCGTCCAGCGTCACCTGGGCCGCGCCGCCGGTGATGCTCAGCACCCGGTCCCCCAGCCGCCGGAAGCTCAGCACCTCGGCATGGCGGCTGGCGGTGGGACCGCAGGCCCGGCACAGGTCCACCTCCGCCTGGTGGGAAGCGTGCTCCGGCACCAGCAGGATCTGCTCGCTCTCGTCCCCCAGGGCCGCGATGCGGCGGAGGACCGCCTCAGAGGTTCCTGACCTGGCCCGGCCCATCAAAATCGTCAGCATACCGCGCCTCCTTCGTCGTTTTTTCCTATCATAGCATAGTTCCCCTCCGGTGAACAGACCCGGTTGCCATTCCCCCTTGGGTGTGGTATCCTGAAAAAAACGTCGAAAAGGAGATCTCCCATGGCCCACATTCCCCAATCTCCCACCTCCGCGCTGGAGCTGGAGCTTTTTGAGCCGGCTTTGCAGGCGGCGCTGGAGCCCTCTTTGGACTATGATTCCGCCCGCTGGCTCTACGTGCCCAACACCTACTCAGAGTACCGCTACATCCTGGGCACCCGGGGCAGCCGCCCCCTGATCTGCGTGGGCATCAACCCCTCCACCGCCGCGCCGGACGCCCTGGACCCCACCCTCCAGTCCGCCCAGCGGATCGCGCTGGCCAACGGATATGACAGCTTCCTCATGTTCAATGTCTACGCCCAGCGGGCCACCCGGCCTGACGACATGGAGCCCGCCCTGAACCCCCGTCTCCACGCCGAGAACCGGAAGGCCTTCCGGTATCTTCTGTCCCTGTCGGACCGCCCGGCGGTGTGGGCCGCCTGGGGAAACATCATTGAAAAGCGGGACTATCTCATGGACTGTATGCGGGACTTTGCCGCCGACGGCCAGGCGGCAGGCGCCCGGTGGTACACCGCCGGCCCCCTGCTGAAATCCGGACATCCCCACCACCCCCTCTACCTCCGGCGGGACACGCCCCTGCTGGACTTTGACATCCAGGCCTATCTGGAGAAAGGCTCCCGGACATGAAAGACCTGCTGCCGGGCAAGATGCTCCTGCCCCCATCGCTCCGGCCTTCTGCCTGAAGGGATACCACACGCCCAGGGACGAATCGTAAAAAAGGGCCGCCGGACATCCGTCCGGCGGCCCTTTTATGTCCGCGCACTTCTCAGCTTCCCCAGGTGAAAAAGCCGTAACCGGTCTCCACGTTGTGGATGGCCCAGCAGCCCAGGGTGGTCAGGTTCTGCTCCTCCCGCTGTCAGTTGTCCGGCCACCAGGAGAGAAACTCCTCGTCCAGCCCCTCCAGAGGCCGCTCCGGTGTGTAGAAATAGAACTCCGTCCCCGTCTCCACACCGTAGGGGTCCGCAGGGATGTAGCCCACGCCGTCCTCCTCCCAGGGCTCGGTCTCCTCGGTCAGGATCTCCACACTGTTGAGCGTCATGGCATAGGTGGTCTCGTCCACCTGCTTGAGATCTGTGAACCGGCCCGCAAACGCACAGGTGTAGTGAACTCCCTTGGGATATCTGTCATCTCCCATCTCAGAATCCCCATAGCTGCCAGTGAACGAGCCGTCCGCCTCCAGCGTCAGCGCCGTGCCCCAGGCCCCGGCCCCGCTGGCAAACACCAGCTCCTTGGGATACTCTCCCGGCAGCGTGACCTCCTCGGTCTCCTGGGGATGTTCCGTCATCTCCTCCGGCTTCTCAGCCGGCTTTCCGGCGCAGCCCGTCAGCAGGCACACCGCCAAAAGCATCGGAATCCATCGTTTCATATCCGCTCGCCTCCTCATGGTTCTCTATTGTAGCAGGAAAGCAGGAAACAATCCCGACGATTTGGTGACAATCCGGCAACAATTTCCCCATCCTCAGTCTGCCAGACGGGCCCGCAGGGTCTCCCACCACTCCACTGCCTTAAATTTTAATACGTAGCCTGGATTCTCCTCGGTGATCAAGCCCACCTGATCCCGGCTCAGCCCCGCCTGGAACGCGGCCGCCGGCACCTCTGCCGCCGCAGCGGTGCACAGCGGCGGGTATACCACGCACCACCAGTTCTGTCCCGCCGCCTGGCCGATCAGCACCCGCAACGCCAGATACTCCCCGGCAGGCAGCTGAAAGCCGTCGTACTCTTTCGTGGGAAAGGCCGTGTCCGCAAGCTCCACCCGCACCGGATAGTCATAGCCCGCCTGGGCCACCACCGTCTCTGCCAGCTCCTCAAATTCCAGCAGCCGCCCCCGGAGCAAAGCCTCCGCCTCCTCCCGGTCCCCGGCCTGGGCCAGCAGCGCCTCGGCCCGGTCCAGCACCGTGTCCCGGACTTTCAGCTTGAGGGCCTGGTCCGCCTCGGAGTCGGAGTTGGCCAGCACATGGAGCCGCACCACCTTCTCCGCCAGGGCGTCCTGGGTCCCCAGTGCCAGCGCCCCGGCGATGAGAAACAGGGCCGTTCCAATCAGCAGCGCCACTTCCCAGCGCCGCAGATGTCCTCTGATATTCGCGTTCATGATCTGTCGTCCTTTCCGCAGGGCCTCTCTGGCCCTTTCAGACAGGATAGACAGGTTTCCGGAAGGTTATACCTGACTTTTACAAGTTATAAAACCATCAGCACCGTGCCGGCGGTGATCAGCAGTGCGCCCAACAGGGATTTCACCGTCAGCTTCTCATGAAGGAAGGCCGCCGCCAGCAGCACCGTCAGCACCACGCTGAGCTTATCCACTGGGGCCACCCGGGATACCTCGCCCAGCTGCACCGCCCGGAAATAGCACAGCCAGGAAGCGCCGGTGGCCAGCCCGGAGAGGATCAGAAACAGCCAGCTCCTCCGGCTGATGGCGCCGATGCCCCCCTGGGCGTCGGTGAGAAAGACCATGCCCCAGGCCATCACCAGCACCACCACCGTCCGCAAGGCCGTCGCCAGATTGGAGTTGACGCCGCTGATGCCGATCTTAGCCAAAATCGACGTGGCGGCGGCAAACACCGCCGACAGCAGAGCAAATACGAACCACATCTCTCTCCGCCTCCTAGAAATCGAAAGTCCCCACCGGCTCAGCAAGGTAGGTCTGCCCATAGGTCTCTGCCAGGGCAGTGCGGCAATGCTCCGCCGCCGCCCGCCGGTCAAACAGGCCAAATACCGTGGGCCCGGAGCCGCTCATGGCCGCCCCCAAAGCCCCCATCTGCATCATGGACGCCTGGATGGCCGCGATCTCCCGGCCCTCCTCCGCCGTCAGCACCTGCTGGAATACATTGCCCAATCGGCAGGCCACCTCCCTCAGGTCGCCCTGCTCCAAAGCCTTCACCATGCCGGAGATATCCGGCCGTTTCCCCAGGTCCGCGCCGTCCACCCGGGCAAACAGCGCCGGCGTGGGCAGGCCGAAGGGCGGCTTGCACAGCACGATCCAGCACCGGGGCAGCGGCGTCAGATCCGTCAGCACCTCGCCCCGTCCCTCTGCCAGACACGTTCCGCCCCGAACGCAGAAGGGCATATCGCTGCCCACCGTAAAGCCGATCCGCTCCAGCTCCGCCGTGGACAGCTCCGGGGCGTAAGTTTCCCGCAGCAGCCGCAGCAGTGCCGCCACATCGGCGCTGCCGCCGCCCAGTCCCGCATAGGCCGGCGTCACCTTTTGCAGCGTCACCCGCAGTCCCGGCATAGGCCTGCCGATCGCCGCGAAAAACGCCTCCGCCGCCCGCTGCTCCAGCGACTTCTGCCCCGTCGGAGAAAACGCTCCGCCGCTTTCCAGCGCAAAGCCTGCCGCCGTCTCCTCCACGGTGACGGTGTCGCACAGCGAGACGGTCTGCATGATCATCCGCAGGTCGTGATAGCCGTCCGGCCGGGCGCCCAAAATATCCAGAGCCAGATTGATCTTCGCCGGTGCCGTTCTCGTACCCATGGCCATTCCTCCATTTCTTGAGACCCAGTATAGCACACCCTGTCTAAAATGAGAAGATAGGGCCATTCATCCCGTCTCAGGCAAGGCCCCCTCGCATCTTTTCAGAAAACGGCTGGCATGCCGGTCTTCCATCTAGCGGCCACAGCAGACCTTCCCTTCGGAAAAAGCAAAAAGAGAAGACATGACAAATAACACCCCCACTTATTTTTATATGCTTATCAACAATTCATAAAATACGTATAACACAGCACAAAAAAAGCAGGCAATACAACCGTATTGCCTGCCATAAGGCGCCTACTGCGCCGCTTTCAGCATAGTTTCTATCATAATTCCATATCCTTTGGTTGGGTCATTGACCAACACGTGCGTCACCGCGCCTACAAGGGCTCCGTTCTGGATAATGGGACTTCCGCTCATCCCCTGGACAATGCCGCCCGTGAGGGCGATCAGCTCCTGGTCTGTGACTGTCAGCACCAGATCCCGGCCATCGGAAGCCTGGGGAAGCACTTTTTCGATCTGAATCTCAAATTCTTCCACAGCATCGCCCCGGACGTTGGTCCGGATCACCGCCGGTCCCGGCTGGGCCGTACCCACAGGCAGCGCCTCTCCCAGGGGCAAAGCATCCCCATCCGCCTCCAGCTTTCCGAAGATGCCGCTGTTGGTGTTGGCAGACAGGCTGCCCAAATCGCCGGTGAGATCAAACGCTCCCCGCAGCTCTCCGGCCGCGCCGTGCTCGCCCTTGCGCACCGCCTTGACCGTTGCGGGCAGGATGGAGCCGTTGGCAAAGGGCATCAGCTGGGCTGTATCCACGTCTGTGATGCCGTGGCCCAGCGCACCGAAGGCTCCGGTCTCCGGGTCATAGTAGGTCACGGTGCCGATGCCTGCCATGCTGTCCCGAATCCAGGCCCCGATGCCATAGACTCCCTGATCGTTTTGGGACGGCTCCACTGAGAGCGTCACACTGTCTCCGTCCCGCCGGACCTGTAAATCTGTGGCTTCGCCGCCGCTCTCTTGCAGCAAGGCCTTGAACTGCTCTGAGGAGGTGACGGCACTGCCGGCGCATTTGACAATGACATCCCCCGTTTGGAGCCCGCCGGCCCGGGCGGGCGTACCACCCTCTGACAGCTTGACCACCACCACGCCCCGGGCAAAGAGCTTGATCCCCACGGTGTGGCCCACAGGCACCAGACGGCGGCTCATATCTGCCGCGCCGGCTCCCACGGCGCCGCACAGGACCAGAGCCAGCACCAGCGCCGCCCCGGCCCGCAGGACCCGCCTGATCCCTTGCATAGGTTCATACAACGAACGATCACCCCGTTTCAAAATGATCGCCGGCACCAGCCGGCACCGTTATCATCTCCGCTGTCAGGGAAATCACCCGATGCAAAAACCGCCAGCGCGTCCATGGCAGATTCTCCCTTTCCCCGGGCCGCCGGGCATACAAAGACCCCGCAGGCCAAAGCCTGCGGGGTCTTCCAGAATCTTTCAAATCAGTCCCGCTTATTGAAAATTTTGAAAATGTCGTCGAAGGGATCGGACTCCTCCTCAGGCTGAATCACATCCTCTTCCTTCAGGGGCATGGGCTCCGGCACCACAGAAGCTCTGGCCGTCTCCGCCTGGATACCGCTGGACATCTTGGGCAGAGGCTGCTCCTCCACGGGATGCTTGTCAAAGCCGGTGGCGATGACGGTGACCCGGATCTCGTCGTCCATGGTCTCGTCAAAGGTCGCGCCAAAGATGGTGAGCGCGTCGGGATGTACGGCGGCCTGCACCAGAGACGCGGCCTGCTCCACTTCCTCCAGGCCGATGTCCATGGAACCGGTGATATTGATCAGCACGCCCTTGGCGCCCTCGATAGAGGTCTCCAGCAGCGGGCTGGAAATGGCCATCTTGGCAGCCTCCTCGGCCTTGCCCTTGCCGGCGGCCATGCCCACACCCATATGGGCCATGCCGGCGTTCTTCATCACGGCGGTCACGTCGGCAAAGTCCAGGTTGATAAAGCCGGTGTCCCGGATCAGATCGGAGATGGACTGCACTGCCTGGCGAAGCACATCATCGGCGATCTCAAAGGCGTTTGCAAAGGTGATCTTTTGATCCGTGGCGTGCTTGAGCCGGTCATTGGGGATGATCACCAGAGAATCCACCCGGTCCTTCAGCTCGGAAATGCCCGCCTCGGCGGCCCGCATCCGGCGGGGACCCTCAAACCCAAAGGGCTTGGTCACCACCGCCACGGTGAGGATGTCCATCTCCTTGGCGATCTCCGCCACGATGGGCGCGCCGCCGGTGCCGGTGCCGCCGCCCATGCCGGCGGTGATAAACACCATATCCGTGTCCTCCAGCGCCTTAGCGATCTGCTGACGGCTCTCCTCCGCGGACTTGCGGCCCACCTCAGGGTCCGAGCCGGCGCCCTGGCCATGGGTCAGCTTCTCGCCGATCTGGATCTTATAGGTGGCGCTGGACACGTTCAGCGCCTGCTTATCGGTGTTCACCGCCACAAAGTCCACGCCCTTCGTGCCGGAGCGGACCATGCGGTTGACCACATTGTTGCCGCCGCCGCCCACGCCGATGACCTTGATATTCACAACGGTATCGGGACCGGTCTCCAACCCAAATGCCATAGTGGTGCCTCCTGCTATCATTTGTAGAAACGGGTGAAAATACCCGAAGATTCACACAATATCCTGTGTACGCATGCTTTCGTTCATTGTATGACACTTTTGCCTTTTGGTCAAGTGTCCCCGGGGCTTTTCCCGGATTTTTTTCAAATTTTCCAGTGTCTTACAGATCTGCTCTGTCGAAATGTGTCATCTCAGCGGCTGCTCTGGTCCAGATAGGTCCTGCCATCCTCCCGAGTCATGTCGAAGGTGCCGGTCATATTGTCCTGGACATAGTCGCTCTCCACCGCCATCCGCAGGATCCGCAGCTTCAATTCATAGTCCGCGCCGTAGGGGAGCTTCACCGTGAACCGGCCCAGATAGTCCATCCGCAGCACGGCGGGGTCCTCCAAGTGGATGCCGTCGATGTCTCCCAGCATCTCCGCCTCGTTCAGGGCGGAGAGCAGGCTCAGCAAGCTGGCTTGCTGAGAGGCGTACTCGCTGCCCAGCACCACCTCGCTGCCCACAGAGGGCGCCAGCAGCGTACAGCCCGTGAGGACGGCGTAATCCGCGGCGGCCTCCGCGTCGATCTGGTCCACGATCTTTCCCTTGCCGCTCTTGCCGCCGGGGCTAAGGAGCCAGGCGCTGCCGTCCTGGACCAGCGCCACCGGCGAACCGCACTCCCGGACCTCCACCAGCAGCGTATCCGGCAGCTTTCTATGGATGCGGAGCTCCTCGATGTATGGCAGCGCCTTGGTAATGCTGGCAGAGGCGTTGTACTTGTTCAAAAGCAGCAGATTGTCGCCCTCCTGAATTCCGGAGGCCTCCTGGATCTCCTGGGCCGTGTACCGGGCCTGGCCGGTGACTACCACGGTATCCACCCGGAAAAACAGCGTCAGCGCCGCCACCAGGCAGCCGCAGATCACCAGAACAGACAACAGCTTATAGAGGAAGCCGGAACTTCCCCTCCGCCGTCTTCGGTTGGAACGTCTGCGTCTAGCCATGGCTCTCACCCCCGCCCTTTTCCCTTATGTTCTCTCCTGCCGCCGGATCTCCGCGCCAAGGGATCGAAGATCCCGCTCCATGCTCTCATAGCCCCGGTCGATATGGCTGATCTCCGAGACACAGGTCTCTCCCTCCGCCGCCAGGGCCGCCACGCACAGTGCCGCCCCGCCCCGCAGGTCGGTGCACCGCACCGGCGCGCCGCGAAGGCTCTCCACTCCGGTCACCACTGCCGTGCGGCCGGAGACCTGGATATCCGCCCCCAGGCGGATCAGCTCATCCACATGGCGGTAGCGGTTTTCAAAAATGTTTTCCTCAAACACGGTGGCGCCCCGGCTGCGCAGCAGCGCCGCCATCAAAACAGCCTGGGCATCCGTGGGAAAGCCGGGGTAGGGCGCGGTCCGCACCGGCCGTACCGCCCGCAGGGGCCGCCGGCAGACACAGGCGATCCCCGCCTGGTCGGAGACGATGTCGCACCCTGCCTCCCGCAGCACGGCAGTCACTGTGGACAAATGCCGCTCCCGGCCGCCCCGCAGCAACACGCTGCCGCCGGCAGAGGCCGCTGCGCACAGATACGTAGCCGCCGCGATCCGGTCCGGCATCACCTCATAGGTGCAGCCGTGGAGCTTTCTGCCTCCCTCCACCACCACAGTGGAGCTTCCCGCGCCGGACACCCGGGCCCCGCAGCAAATCAAAAACTGCTGGAGATCCTCGATCTCCGGCTCTCTGGCGGCATTGCAGATGGAGGTCGTCCCCTCCGCCCCGCAGGCCGCCAGCATCAGATTCTCCGTGGCGCCCACAGAGGGCAGGCTCAGCACGATCTCCCGCCCCCGGAGCCGGGGCGCCGTGCAGTGGAGCATCCCGCCGGTCTCGTCGATCTCCGCCCCCAGGTCCCGCAGGCCTGCCAGGTGCAGATCGATGGGCCGGGGGCCCAGCTCACACCCGCCGGGGTAGCTCAGCTCCGCCCGGCCGCACCGGGCCAGAATGGCCCCCAGGAAGATGGCGGAGGACCGCATCTCCCGCATCAAAAGATCCGAGACGGCCCAGCCGCTGAGAGGGGCCGTGTCCACCACCAGGGTCTCCCCCTCCCACCAGGCCCGGCAGCCCAAGGCCCGCAGGATGCGAATGGAGGCCTCCACGTCCCGGAGATGGGGGCACCTGCGCAGCGCCACCTGATCCCCGGTGAGCAGCGTGGCCGCCAGGATCGGCAGCACGCTGTTCTTTGCCCCCTGGATCTGTACCTCGCCGTCCAACTGTCTGCCGCCTTTGATGAATAGCTGGCTCATATCCGTTCCCTCCGCTTTCAAGAATGGTTCAACGCTCCATCCTATGGAAGCTGGGGAAATTTGGTTACCGCCCTGCCCTTTCATCAGGCCGGACGCCCGGATCTCGTCTGATCCCTTACGCTTTGAGCAGCTGGCCCACCGTCTCCAAGATCCGCTCGCCTGCGTCCCGGATGCCCAGGGCCGCCATGGCGTTTTCCATACTCCGCCGGCGGGACTCGTCATGGAGGATGCCGCAGGCCGTTTGGAAGAGCTTTTGACCGGTGGACTCTCCCTCCACCAGCACCACCGCGCCGCCGGCGGCCTCCAGGGCCCGGGCGTTTTTCTCCTGGTGGTTGTTGGTCACATAGGGCGAGGGGACCATCAGCGCCGGAACGCCCAGGGCCGTCAGCTCGCTGATGGTGGAGGCCCCCGCCCGGCAGATCACCAGGTCTGCCGCCCGGAGGACCACCGCCATGTCATAGATGTACTCCCGCAGGTCCAGGGACGGGTGGGCCTCCAGGTCCACGCCCCGCTCCCGCAGGCTCCCGGCCAGCACTTCCCGGTTGCCGCCGCCGGCGGCATGGATGTGGTGGAAGGGCTCCTTCGCCGCCTCCAGGGCCAAAAAGTCCACCATCTGCCGGTTCATGCCGGCAGCGCCCAAGGACCCCCAGAAGGAGACGATCAGGGGCCGGCCGTCGTCCACGCCCAGCCGCGCCTTTGCCTGCTCCCGGGTCAATGCGAAGAAATCCTCCCGCACCGGCGTGCCGGTGACCACCACCTTCTCCGGGTGGCGGTAGTGCTGGCGGCAGGCCTCAAAGCCCACCATGATCCGGTCCGCGAAGGGCTCCAGCATCTCCGTGGTCAGCCCCGGCACCATGTTGGACTCGTGGACTGCCGTGGGGATGCCCGCCTTGGCCGCCTGCTTCACCAGGGGGAAGGAGGCATAGCCGCCGGTCCCGATCACCACATCGGGCCGGAACTGGCGCAGGATCTTCCGGGCCTCGCCGGGGGAGCGGATCAGATTTCCCAGGGAAATCAAATTGTGCCGGATCTCCCGGGGCTTGAAGGAGCGGTGAAAGCTGGAGATGTGGACGGTCCGGAACGCATAGCCCGCCTTGGGCACCAGGTCCTTTTCCAGTCCCCGCTCCGCACCCACGAACAAAAACTCTGTCTTCGGGTCATGCTCCGCCATCAGCTGTGCCAGGGCGATGGCCGGGTTCACATGGCCCGCCGTACCGCCGCAGGTGAAGATCACCCGTCTGCCCTGTTCCATAAGATCCCTCCTCTCGGGCCTTTGCAAAAAGTGCTCTCAACATTTCAAATCCCGCTTTCCCTGGGCAGGGCGCCGGGAAGCAAGGACGCCAGGGGGAGCTTCCTCCCCCTGGACACTCACCCCGCCTTGGCGGGCTTCATCTGTCTGGACACCGACAGCACGATCCCCATCTCCGCCAGCTGGATGGACAGCGCCGTGCCGCCGTAGCTGAAAAAGGGCAGGGAGATGCCGGTGGTGGGCAGCAGGCCCGTCACCACGCCGATGTTCAAAATGGTCTGCATCGCCATCTGGGTGGTGATGCCCACCACCAGCAGGCTGCCGAACCGGTCCCGGGCGTGGAGGGCGATCCAATAGCCCCGGAGGATCAGCGCCGCGAACAGCGCCATGATCACCGCCGCGCCGATAAAGCCCAGCTCCTCGCAGACGATGGCGAAAATAAAATCGTTGTGCTCCTCCGGCAGATACATGAACTTCTGCATGCTCTTTCCAAGGCCTGCGCCCCACAGTCCGCCGGAGCCGATGGTGATCAAGCTCTGGGACAGCTGCCAGCCCGATCCCTGGGCATCCGCCCAGGGGTTCAGCCAGGAGGTGATCCGGGAGGTGTTGTAGCCAACGACGAACAGCACCAGATAGCCCATCACGCCCACGGCGCCCACAGCGCCCAGGATCCAGGCCCAGTTGATGCCGCCCACCAGCATCATCGCCGCGCCGGTACCCATGATCAGCAGTGCGCCGGAGAGATGGGGCTCCACGCCCACCAGTCCCCCCAGCAGAATGAGCCACATGGCATAGGGCAAAATTCCATAGCGGAACGTGCGCATCTGGCCCTTTCGCTTGGAGATGCTGTCAGCGAAATAGATGACCACCGCCAGCTTGGCGATCTCCGAGGGCTGGAAGCGCAGGGATGCGGTCGGACCCAGCCACCGGGTCGCATTTTTGATGGTATGGGCAAACGGGTTTCCCGGGATGATCACCAGCACCAGCAGAAATACGGACAGGTAGATCAAAAACTTGCCCGTTCCCCGGAAGCGCTGATAGTTGAACTTTCCCACGAAAAACATGCCTGCCACGCCTGCGACGGCAAAGATCCCCTGCCGCACAAAAAAGTACACCGGGTTGTTTTCTTTGGTCGTATAGTAGGCAGAGGGAAAGCTGGCGGAGAGCAGCATCACAAGGCCAATGGCCGTCAGCAGCAGCACCAGCAGGCAAAAGGGCAGGTCGATGGGACCCTTGGCCAGCTCCTGGCTCTCCTGCTCCTTCTCCCGCCGCCGCTGGAGCATCTCCCGCCGGGCCTCCTCCTGGCGGCGCCGCTCCTCCCACTGGCTCCGCCCATCCGGCCGGCTCCGGGCCGTCTGAGACGAGAGGGATCTGCGGTCGTCCTGCCGCGGCTGGGAATAGGACGTATCATAGCTTCTTCGGGACTGAGGACGGGACGTATCATAGCTTCTCTGGGGGCGGTCATGGCCCCTGCGCCGCTGCTGATCCATGTCTCTCCTCCTCTCCCGAAATTGCCGGACAGTGCCGGCCGCGCCTGTGCCGCGCAGCCCTTACATGCCCCAATAGGCCAGCACGCAGCCCACCGCCGTGATGGCGGAGAACACCGCCACCAGCTTGGACTCGCTCCAGCCGGACAGCTCCAGATGGTGGTGCAGCGGGGCCATTTTGAAAAATCGCTTTCCGTGGGTGGCCTTGAAGTAGGTCACCTGAATGATATCAGACATCGTCTCTGCGATGTAGATGATCCCCACCGGGATCAAAATCAGCGGTGTGCCGAAGGTAAAGCCCAAAGCCGCCACCGCGCCGCCCAGGAACAAGCTGCCCGTGTCTCCCATAAAGACCTTGGCCGGGTGGTGGTTATAGACAAAGAACGCCGCCAGGCCGCCGGCCATGGCCGCCGGGAACAGGGCCTGGGTCCCCTGGCTCTCCCACAGGACTCCGGTGACGGCAAAGAACACCATCACCACAAAGGTCACGCCGGTGGCCAGGCCGTCGACGCCATCGGTCAGGTTCACCGCGTTGACGCAACCGACAATGACGAAGGCCGCGAAGATCAGATACACGATCCAGTTCAGCGTAAAGGACACCCGGAAAAAGGGCACATACAGCTCGTTGGTCATCAGCCCCTCATAGCGCATCAGGCTCAAAAACAAGATCGCCGCCGCCAGCTGGAGCACGAACTTCTGCTTGGCGGTCAGGCCCTCGTTCTGGTGCTGGCGCACCTTGCGGTAGTCATCCACAAAGCCGATCATGCCAAAGACCAGGGCGAAGAGGAAGATGTACAGGTGGGTAAAGACCCCCCGCAGCATATCCCCCCAGCCCAGCACAAACACCGTGACGCCCACGCCCAGGATGAACATGACGCCGCCCATGGTGGGGGTGCCTGCCTTGGACTGGTGCCAGGTGGGGCCGTCGGCCCGGATCTCCTGGCCGGCCTTGAGCTTGCGCAGCTCCGCCAGGACGAACCGCCCGATGACCAGCGTCAGTACAAAGCTGACCGCAAATGCCAGCAATAGCTTTTCCATAACTCTCTCCCTTTCGTAGATCCCGCCCCGGGGGCCGCACACCCGCCCGCAGGGGCCGCCAGGTCACTTCCCGGCGCTTAGATATTCCGCCACGATCTCCCGTTCGTCCATATGGTGCTTGACGTGGTTGATCTCCTGATAGGTCTCGTGGCCCTTGCCGCACAAAACGATCACATCCCCAGGCTGGGCGTGGTCCATGCAGTAGTGGATGGCCTCGATCCGGTCCTCCACCACCACATGGGGCGTGGCGCTGTCTGCAAGCCCCGGCAGGATGTCGGCGATGATGTCGGCGGGCTTCTCCGTCCGGGGATTGTCGGTGGTGACCACCACAAAGTCCGCGATCTCCGCCGCCACCCGGCCCATCTTGGGCCGCTTGGTCTTATCCCGGTCGCCGCCGCAGCCGAACAGGGCGATGGTCCGCCCCTTGGCAAAGCCCTTCACCGAGGTGAGCACATTCACCATGCCGTCGGGGCTGTGGGCGTAGTCAATGAGAACGGTATACGATTTGCCCGGTGTGGGGACCACCTCCACCCGGCCCTTGACATGGGGGACGCCCGCCAGGATCTGGGCGCTTTGGCTCAGGGGGACGCCCAGGGCCAGGGCCGCGCCCAGCACATCCAAGGTATTATATACCATAAATCCGCCGGGAATGTTCACCCGGACCGGAATTTTTTCCTCTGCCGTCACTGCCGTGAAGGCCACGTGGTCCGCATCCAGGGACACGTCCTCTGCCCGCAGGTCTCCTGCCCCATGCTGGGCATAGGTGAAGGTCCGGCAGGTCGCCCCCTCCAGCAGCCGGGGCGTCCAGGGGTCGTCTCCGTTCACCACGCCCACGGCGCACCGCCGGAACAGGAGGGCCTTGGCATCGCAGTAGTCCTCCATGGTCTTGTGAAAATCCAGATGGTCCTGGGTCAGATTGGTAAAGACGCCCACGGTGTAGGGCACGCCGTAGACCCGGTCCAGCGCCAGGGCGTGGGAGGAGACCTCCATCACCACATGGGTGCAGCCAGCGTCCCGCATCCGGGCAAACAGGCCCTGGAGCTCAAAGGACTCCGGCGTGGTCCGCTCTGTGGGCAGGACCTCCTGGCCGATCATGTTCTGGTTGGTGCCGATCAATCCCACCTTGGCCCCCAGGGCCTGTTCCAGGATGGCCTTGAGTAGATACGTGGTGGTGGTCTTGCCGTTGGTGCCGGTGATGCCCACCATGGTCATCTGCTCCGCCGGGTGGCCATAAAAGTTGGCTCCCAGCACCGCCAGGGCCCGGCGGGAGTTCTCCACCTGGACATAGGGCAGGCCGTTTTCCGGCGGCCGCTGGCACAGCACCGCCGCCGCGCCGGCCTCCGCCGCCTTGGGGATATAGGCGTGGCCGTCGGTCTCAAAGCCCGTCATAGCCACAAAGAGGTCGCCGGGCCGGGTGGTCCGGGAATCATAGCTCACGCCGGAGATCTCCATCTCCAGATCCGCCGTGGCGGACACCGGGGAGATCCCCTCCAAAAGTTCACGCAATTTCATAAGAATATCCTTTCTCCGGTTTTCCGGCCATAGGCTGTCAATGGTATTATAAACAGCCAAAAACCGGAATCATACAGAGAATCGTGCCGAAAACCTTGCAAATCCTGTCCTCAGTCCAGCACCGAGCTGTCTCCGAACTGGACGGTGACCACCGTGCCCGCCGGCACCTCCGCGCCCTCCTTCAGGTTCTGAGAGAGGGCCTTCACATTGCCGGAGGAGGTGGAGGTGGTGCCGCTGACCTTCATGATCAATCCCGCGTTGGTCAGCATCCGGTTGGCCTCTGCCGCAGTCCTGCCCACCACGTTGGGCACCTTCACGGGCGTATCCGGCTTCTCCGCTCCCAGGTAGAGCACGATGGAGGCGTTGCCCGGCACGATGGCGCCGCCGGCGGGAGTCTGATCGGTGACGGTGTCGCCGCTGCCCACGGTGCGGCAGGCAAAGCCCGCCGCCTCCAGGCGGCTCTTGGCGTCTGCCGCGCTCTTGCCCACCACGTTGGGCACCGCCGTATCCGCGCCGCTGAGCTCATCGGCAGTGTAGTCCGGCTCCACGCCCAGGGCCGGCAGGATGTCGGCCATGATGCTGGAGGCCACCGGGGCCACCATGGTTCCGCCGAACACCGGCGTGCCGGTGCTGCGGCTGGGGGTGTCCATGGTCAGCAGCATGATGTACTGGGGGTCGTCTGCCGGAGCAAAGCACATGAAGGACACCACCACCTCCCGGGTGGTGTTCCGGGTGCCGGTCTTATCGGCCGTGCCGGTCTTGCCGCCGATGCGGTAGCCGGCCACCTGGCCGTTCTTGCCGCCGCCCTTGGCTACTACATATTCCAGGCACTCCCGCACCACGGCGGAGGTCTCCTCGCTGATGACCTGCCGGACGGGGACCGCCTCATGCTGATAGACCACGCCGCCCTCGTCGTCCAGCTCCTGCTCCACCACATAAGGGGTGTAGAGGTAGCCGCCGTTGATGCAGGCCGCCTGGGCCCGGATCAGCTCCAGCGGCGTGACGTTGAAGGTCTGGCCGAAGGAGTAGGAGGCCAGGGCCGCCGGGTCACTTTTCAACCCGCTCTCATTGAGGATGCCGGAGACCTCGCCCACCATGTCCACGCCGGTTTTCTCTGCCAGACCGAAGGCCTTCATATATTCATAGTATTTCTCACTGCCGATCCGCTGGCCCATGTTGATGAAGGCGGGGTTGCAGGAGTTGCCCACCGCCTGCTCCAGATTCTGCTGGCCGTGGCCTGCCCGCTTGGAGCAGCGGATCGTCCATTTGCCCACTTTCACGGCACCGGTACAGTTGAAGGTCGAATTTTTGCTCACCAGCCCCTCCTCAATGGCCATGGCCAGGGTGATGGGCTTGTAGGTAGAGCCGGGCTCGTAGGTGGAGTCGATGCACTTGTTCCGCCACTGGGTGTTCAGCGCTTCGCTCTTGGCCTTGCCCACGGCGGCGTCGTACGCCTCCTCCGTTTCATATTTGGACCGGTTCTTCTCCAGGTCGGTCAGCGCCTTCTCCCGTTTCTTCTGCAATTTCTTATCCTGGATCGTACCGGGCTCGTTCAGATCGTAGTTGGGATAGGAGGCCATCGCCACCAGCGCCCCGGTGTTTACATCCATCACGATGCCGGTGGCGCCGTTGGAGGCGTCAAACCGCTCCACCATGCTCTGCAATCCCTTTTCCAGATAGGACTGGACCTCCACATCCAGCGTCAACACCAGGCTGTGGCCGTTCTCCGCGTCAAAGAGCTGCTCATACTGGTACAAAAGCTCCGTGCCAACGCCGTTTTTGGCGGTGACCGTCATGCCGGCGGTGCCCTCCAGCACGTCGTTGTACTTGGCCTCCAGGCCCAGGGCCCCCTGGTTATCCGCATTGACAAAGCCCAGCACATTGGCCGCCAGGGAGCTGTATGTATAGTACCGCTTGGTATCCGGCTGGATCCAGATGCCCCGGAGCTTTTTTTGCTGCTCCTCCGGCACCGGATTGCCCTCCTCGTCGATCTCGCCGTTCATAAACTGGCGGACCTGATCCGCCAGTTCCCGCTCCACCTTTTTCCGGACGTTGAAGTACTGGGAGCCCAGGTTCTCCATGGCCTCCTCCAGCTTTTCCTGGTCCACCTCCAAGATCCGGCTCAGGCCCCGGGCGATATAGGTCTGGTCCCGCAGCTCCGGGGCGGTGTAGGTCTCTTTCTTTTCCGCGGCCTTGGCCGCCGCCTCCTCGATGCTCTTTTCCTGGCTCTTCACATACTCGTCGATCTCCTTGGGGGAGATGTTGATGGTCTCCGCCGTAGCGGACACCGCCAGGGTATTGCCGTTGCGGTCATAGATGGTCCCCCGGGAGGCGCTGATCACCGCGCTGCGGGTCTGCTGGTTCACCGCCCGGTTCTGCATTTCCTCATGGCGGTTGATCTGCAAGTCATACAGCCGCCACAGCAGCACCAGAAACGCCCCGATCAGCAGCACCATCACGCCGGTGGTCCGTCTGCGGATCACCAGGTTGGCCTGTCGGGCCGCGTCGCTTTTTCTCTGTCTGGGTCTTGCCATGCAGTCTGCCTCCTTTGCTCCCGGGGCTCCGTCCCCCGGCGAAGAGCTGCGCTCTCCGTGAAAACAGGGAGCGAGAAGCTGCCTTCTCACTCCCCGCGGTATCCTTGGTCATTATAGTGCGGCGGTCACCGGAAATATTCCACCACCGCGCACGCTCCCTGCCGGATGGCAGTCAGGGCCTGATCCACCAGCCCCGGCTCCTCCTTCTGATAGATCTCCACGCTGTCTCCGCCGGAGATATCCAGATAGCAGATCTGGCTGGAGCTGGGCTTGCTCATGCCGCTGGCCTCAGCGGCCTCCCGGACGGTGGCCAGATCGAACATCCGCTCATACTCCGCCGTCAGCACCACATTTTCGGTCTCCAGAGTCTTGAGCTCCTGCTTCAGCGCCACCGTGTCGGCGGAGAGGACCGTCAGCTGGATATAGCCCATCAGCACCACCACCGCCAGGCCCAGAACAGCGGTAACGCCCAGCATCGCCATCACCGGCACCCGCTGGCGCTCTCGGACCTGGACACGGGGCACCGTGCGGACCTGCTCCTGCTCCCGCGCCGGATGGCGGGGCGCCTCGCCGGCATGGCGCAGCTCCCGTTCCCGGACCGCCCAATCCAATTCTCTTGCGAGATTACCGTCCACAGACGGGCGATACCGCAAATCTCTGGCCGCAGACGCCATGGTTCATCCTCTCCCCTTCTTCAAATCCTTCAAACACACACGATCTCCTCAGAGATCCATGAGATCACATTTCTCCGCCAGGCGCAGCTTGGCGCTCCGGGCCCTGGGGTTGTCCGCCAGCTCCGCCTCGCCCGAGACGATGGGCTTGCGGTTGAGCAGCTTGAGCTTTGGCTTCTTGCCGCACACGCACACCGGGAACTCCGGCGGGCAGGTGCAGCCCCGGGCCATGTCCTGCATGGCCCGCTTCACGATCCGATCCTCCAGGGAGTGGAAGGTGATCACCGCCAGCCGTCCCCCGGGGGACAGCTTGTCCACCGCCGCTTCCAGCATGGGCGGCAGGGCGTCCAATTCGCCGTTGACGGCGATGCGGATGGCCTGGAAGCTGCGCTTGGCCGGGTGCTGCTTTTCCCGCAGCGCCGCTGCCGGCATGGCCTCCTTGATCACCTCCACCAGCTCTAAGGTGGTGGCGATGGGCCGATCCTCCCGGACGCGGCAGATGGCCTTGGCAATGGCGGGGGCGTATCGTTCCTCGCCGTATTCAAACAAGATCCGCCGCAGCTCCTCATAGCTCCAGGTATTTACCACCGTGCCGGCAGTCAGCACGGCTGAGGTATCCATGCGCATATCCAGCGGGGCGTCCTGCATGTAGGAAAAGCCCCGGGCGGCGTCATCCAGCTGGGGGGAGGAGACGCCCAAATCAAAGAGCATGCCGTCCGCCCGGTCCACGCCGGCCCGGTCCAGCAGTTCTCCCAGATCCGCGAAGTTGCCGTGGACCAGTGTCACGCGGTCCATCCAGGGGGCCAGACGCTCTTTGGCCGCCTCAATGGCCGCCATGTCCCGGTCGATGCACACCAGCCGCCCCGTAGTCAGGCGCTTGGCGATCTCCCTGGAATGACCGGCCCGGCCCAGGGTGCCGTCCACATAGGTCCCCTCCGGGCGGATGGCCAGGCCCTCGATACACTCGTCCAGCAGGACGGATTTGTGGGTATATTCCATAATCAGCTCCGATTCCGGCGGGCCCGGGCCAGGGCGTCCATGGCCGCGGCCATGTCCTCATCCTGGAGGAGGCGGGCCTCCCGCTCCGCCCACAGGGCGGCGTCCCAGATCTCGGCAAAGGTATTGAGTCCCACGATGGTGGCAGTCTTTTTCAGCCCCGCGTACTTGCGCAGGTTGGCCGGGATCAGCACCCGGCCCTGGCCGTCGGGCTCGCACTCCACGGCGTTGGCGTAGAGCAACGTCAAAGCCCGGGCCTCGGTGTAGGGCAGCTCGTCCATCTCGTCGGACATCTGCTCCCACTTGGCCTGGGGATAGATGGTCAGGCAGCCCTCGGCGCCGATGGTGATGTAAAACACCTGGCCCAGAGCCTCCCGCATATTGGAGGGGATCACCAGACGGCCCTTGGCGTCGATGCTGTTGTTGGATTTTCCCATCAGCCGCGCCATGGATCGCCGCCCCCTTTTCCCCGCTTTTTGGGACATCATGGGGCTGGCGTGACACTTCATCACCCAATTTACCCACTTTCCCCCACCGTCGTAATTTGAGTATACGTAATTTCGAGTGGAATTGCAAGCATTTTTTTCCGACAAGAAACCTGGGAAATCCGGCCATTTTCGGGGATTTTGGTCCATTTTCCCAGGCGGGCCCCTTTCCTCCAGCAAGTTTACGTAAAATCAAAAGGGTCTGTCAACACAATATCTTGTGCTGACAGACCCTTTTTGGCCTATTTTTATTCTAAACCTTGTGGTTTTTCAAAAAGTTTCCGGGATTCCCCCGTCATTTCCAACAAACTTTTTTCAACCGCGTCAGAGCCGCTTCGTGGAGTCCGTTCACTCCTCGCTCTCCTCCGGGATACTCTTTTGCTCCAGCTTGGCCCGCTGCTCCTGCATCCGCTCGGCAGAGGCGGTCCGGAAGCGCATCCGGGACTGCTTGACCTCGTCCAGCGCAGCCTGGACTGCCTCTTCAGTCCGGGCCAGGGCGTCCTCGGCATACTCATTGGCCACCTGATAGAGCTGGCGGGACCGGTCCTCGGCATGGGCGATGATCTGCCGGGCCTTTTCCTTGGCCGCGTAGAGCACCTCGCTGTCGGAGATCTTGGTGCGGGCCTCCAGCTCAGCCTGGCGCATCATCCGCTCCACGTCCCGCTTGGCCTCCTCCACGAATTTGTCCCGGGCGGCCAGCAGCTCCTGGGCACGCTTCACCTCCACCGGAAGCTGGGCCCGCAGCTCGTCCAGCAGGTCCAGCATCTCGTCCCGGTCCACAATGCTCATCCTGGGCTTCAAAGCGGGGGCCTTCGCCTCCTCGATCCGCTCATAGAGCATGTCAATTAAACGGTTGATATCACTGCTTGCCATGGCGCTCACTCTCCTTTTTCTTCCATGATCTTCCGCACCAGGGGGACGACGGCGGCCGGCAGGCAGCGCTCCAGGGGCTGGCCGTACCGGATCATCTCCCGGGCCATGGAAGAGCTGAAATGCTGATAGCAGGGGCTGGCGGGCAGCAGCACCGTGTCCAGCTCCGGATGGATGTCCCGGTTGATCTGGGCCAGCTGGTATTCCGCGTCAAAGTCCACCGCTCCCCGGACACCCCGGACAATGGCCTGGGCCCCGTGGGCCACCGCGAAATCTGCCAGCAGCTCCGGCCCCAGCTCCGCCTCCACGTTGGGAAGGTCCGCCACAGCGGCCCGGACCAGCTGGAGCTTCTGCTCCGGGGTGAACATCTGGTTGCGCTTTTCCGCGTTGGGACTGACGCACACCCAGACCTTGTCAAAGCAGGCCGCCGCCCGCCGGATAATGTCATAGTGCCCCAGGGTGATGGGGTCAAAGCTGCCGGAGCAGACGGCTGTTTTCATCGGGACGCTCCCTCGTTTCTCTGTTGTTCTCCCCGGCGGAAGATGGTCAGGCCGATCTTTCCGTAGCGATAGGTCCGGTGGAGCCGGTAGGGCTCTGCCGGAGCTCTGGGCGGCTGGTCCGCCGGGTGCTCTGCTGCAATTATACCATGCGGATTGAGAATGTCAAACGCTGTGATCCGCTCCAGCGCCTGTTCCAAAAGGCCGGTGCCATAGGGGGGATCTAAAAACACCAGATCGAAGCGGCCCAGCTCCCCAGGGCTCAGCTCCAGGGCGTTCCCGCAGACCACCCGGGCCCGCTGGGCAAGCTCCGTCACCCGCAGATTCTCCCGGATCAGCTTCACCGCGTCGCTGCGCTGGTCCACGAACACCGCCTCCGCCGCGCCCCGGCTCAAGCACTCGATGCCCAGCTGCCCCGTGCCGGCGAACAGATCCAGCACCCGGCGGCCCTCGATATCAAATTGCAGAATACTGAACAGCCCCTCCTTCACCCGATCGGTGGTGGGGCGGGTCTCCTGGCCCTCCAGCTCCCGAAGCCGGCGGCCCCGGGCAGTGCCGGTGATCACACGCATACTGGGTCCTCCTTTTTGGTCCTTCCCGCCTCCCCGGCCCTTTCGGAGCCGGCGCAGCGGGATCGTTCCCATTTTACGGCAAACTCGACAACTTTTCAATAGCCTTTCCCCCTTCGTCCTGATCTTTTTGGGGCTTGTGCTTTCGGTAAAAATCGTTTATACTAATATATCTAAAGCAAGCAGCTTCGGAGACGCGGCCAGCGTCTCCTGCCACTACAAGGAAAGAAAGGACGTTCTCATGATCCAATTCAAGTCTGAACTAGGTGAGATCTCCGTCAGCAGCGCCGTGTTCTCCAACATCACGGGCATGGCTGCCACCAACTGCTTCGGCGTCAAGGGCATGGCCTACCGCTCCATGACCGATGGCCTGGTCCACCTGCTGCGGCGGGAGGCCATGAGCAAGGGCGTCAGCATCACGTATCATGACGACAACTCCATCTCCATTGAGCTCCACATCGTGGTGGAGAACGGCGTGAACCTCCCGGCGGTGTGCCGCTCCATTATGAACGAGGTCCGCTATGTGGTGACGAAGAACACCGGGGTACAGGTCCGGGCTGTGGACGTGTGCGTCGACTCCATGATCCTGTAAGGGAGGAACCATGTCCATGAACGAACAGATTACCGGCGCGCTGTTTAAGCAGATGATCCTGCACGGCGCCGCCACCATCACCGCGCAGAAGCAGGCCATCAATGACCTGAACGTTTTCCCCGTCCCCGACGGAGACACGGGCACCAATATGTCCATGACCATCGCCACCGCCGTGGCGGAGCTGCGCAAGGCCGCTCCCACCACCCTCACCCAGGCCGCCGACCTCACCGCCTCCGCGCTGCTGCGGGGCGCCCGGGGCAACTCCGGCGTCATCCTCTCCCTGCTGTTCCGGGGCCTTTCCAAGGGGCTCAAGGGCATGGAGACCGCCGGGGCCGAGGCTTTCGCCGCCGCCATGCAGGAGGGCGTCTCCGCCGCCTATAAGGCGGTGATGAAGCCCGCCGAGGGCACGGTCCTCACCGTGTCCCGTCTGGCCGCCAAGGAGGCCGTGGACACCGCCGCCTCCGGCGAGACTGACCTGGAGACGGTCCTGGAGGCCGCCATCCGGACGGGCTACGAGGCCCTGGCCCAGACCACGGATATGAACCCGGTTTTGAAAAAGGCCGGCGTTGTGGATGCCGGCGGCAAGGGCTACCTCCTGATCCTGGAGGGAATGCTGGCCGCCATGCGGGGGGAGCCTATGCCTGAGATCACAGAAGAGAGCGCCGCCCAGGAAAAGGCGGACTTTGCCGGCATGTCCCTGGAGGACATCACCTTTACCTTTGACACCGTGTTCATCGTCCGCAAGACCTCCGATCAGCCCCTGGACGCCTTCCGGGCCTATCTCAACAGCATCGGCGACAGCCTGGTGATCGGCGAGGATGACGACGCCTTCAAGGTCCACGTCCATACCGACATCCCCGGCGCCGCCCTCTCCGAGGCCCAGAAATACGGCACCCTGGAGCTGGCCAAGATCGAGAACATGCGCACCCAGGCCGAGGATCTGGCCGCCGGACGGCAGGCCCAGAGCACCGACGATCTGGACGCCGTGGAGGAGGCCCTGGAGCATGGCGCCGAGGAGACTCCCGCCGTGGCCGCCCCCGAGAAGCCCTATGGCTTCCTGGCTGTCTGCGCCGGCGACGGCCTGGCCGCTGTCTTCCAGGACCTGGGCGCCGACGGCGTGGTGTCCGGCGGGCAGACCATGAATCCCTCTACCGAGAGCATTCTGGCCGGCGTGAACAAGATCCCCGCCGAGACGGTCTTCGTCCTGCCCAACAACGGCAACATCATCATGGCCGCTCAGCAGTGCGACGCCCTGACGGAGAAGCGGGTGGTGGTCATCCCCACCAAGACTGTGCCCCAGGGCATCACCGCCATGATGAACGTGGACTTTGAGGCCCCGGACGCCGAGAGCATCATCCAGGCCATGACCGAGAGTCTCTCCACTGTGACCACCGCCCAGATCACCTATGCTGCCCGGAACTCCGACTTTGACGGCTTTGACATCAAAGAGGGGGATTATCTGGCCCTCCAGGAGGGGAAGCTCTTCGGCACCGATCCCTCCATCGACACGCTGCTCCAGAAGCTGGCGGCCGAGGCCCGGGAGCGGAGCGCCGAGTTTGTCTCCCTGTACTTCGGTGAGGATGTCTCCGAGGAGGAGGCCCACAAGGCGGCTGAGGTCTTCCAGACCACCTGCCCCGACGCTGAGGTGGCGGTCCTCTCCGGCGGCCAGCCCGTCTACTACTATATCATCAGCATTGAATAACGAAAACGCCGCTGTCCTCGGACAGCGGCGTTTCAATATGGCCCAAGCATCAGAGCCGGAGCCTTATGGGCTCCGGCTCTGGTTTTGCCGTATTACTGGGCTTCCATGGCCGCATTTACCGCGTCCTCGCAGGAGCGCATGGCCAGGATGGTCTTCTCCAGCAGCTCTTCCAGCGTCCAGCCCAGCCGCTCCGCGCCGGTCTGGATCACGTCCCGGGAGCAGCCGGCGGCGAACTTCTTGTCCTTGAACTTCTTTTTCAGCGAGCTGACCTCCATGTCCTGGCAGCTCCTGCTGGGCCGCATCCGGGCAGCCGCCCCGATCAGCCCCGTCAGCTCGTCCGCCGCAAAGAGGACCTTCTCCATCTCATGGACCGGCTCCACATCGCAGCAAAGGCCGTAGCCGTGGCTGCACACCCCGTGGACCAGCTCCGGCCCGCAGCCGATCTCCGCAAGCAGCTCCGGGGCCTTTTGACAGTGTTCCTCAGGCCACTGCTCAAAATCCACGTCGTGGAGCAGGCCCACCATGGCCCAAAAATCCGCGTCCTCGCCGTAGCCCAGCTCCCGGGCGAACCAGCCCATAGTCCCCTCCACCGTCAGGGCGTGCTGGATGTGAAAGGGCTCGTGATTGTATTTCTTCAGCAGGGCCAGGGCCTGGTCCCGCTCCGGATAAGCGCGCATGGTCTTCTCTCCTTTTTACGGATGCTCCCGGGGGTCCGGGTCTGCATCCAATGTCACAAAGTAGTCGTAATAGGGCAGCAGGAAGTCATAGCACTCCTTCAAACGGTCCACGATCCGCCGGTCAAACAGCTCGTCGGTCAGCTTGTCATGGTGGACGATGGTAAAGGACTTGGTCTGATACCAGGGAGCCAGCAGCGCCGATGGCGCCGGCCCCTTGGGCCGCTTGTAGGTCTCTGCCTCCAGGGCAAATTCTCTCTGCCGGTTCAGCCGCCGGGTCAAATCCTCCATGGCGGCGGGGTCCCGGTCGATCCGGGCCCGGAGCTTGGCCATGGTCAGCGGCTTTGCCAGATAGTAGCCCATGCCGCAGGTCCACCCCTCCGGCATCAGCTCGAACCACAGCGTCGGATGGGCCGTCCACTGCTCCGAGGGCTGCTCCACCGTAAACCACAAGCTCTCCTTATAGGGTCCCCGCCCGTGGAGGCGGCGGGCGTCCCGGTAGATCCGGGACACCTTGCAGATCAGGCCGTAGGACGGACGGCACTGGGCGATATAGTCATAGAGCTCCTCCCCCAGCTCCCGCATAGGCCGGTAGAACTGGGTCTGGTAGATCTCCTTATGGGCCTCGAACCAGCTTCTGTCATTGTTGAAGCGGATGCCCCACATGAAGTCCACCGTCTCGTCGGTAAAGCCGGTAAACATGGCGCTCTGAAACCTTGCCGCTTACTGGGCGCCCTTGGCGGCGGCCACGATCATCTCCACGCACAGGTCATAGCCCAGCATGCCGCTGTCCAGGGTCAGATGGTAGTTGTGGCTGTCTCCCCAGGGCCGGCCGGTGTAGTGGGTGTAGTAGTTCCGGCGGAGGCTGTCCTTCTTGGCCATCATCCGCTGGAGCTCCGTGGCGTCGGTGATGCCGGTGATCTCCCGCAGGCGCACGGCCCGGTGGATATCGCTGGCATGGATGAAGACGTTCAGGCAGGGGATGCCGCTGGTCCGAAGGATCTCGTCCGCGCAGCGGCCCAGGATCACACAGGGCCCCGTCTGGGCAAAGCGGAGGATCACCGCCTTCTGTACGTCGTGAATGGCGTCGTGGGTGTTGGGATAGTAGACGCTGCTGGAGAGAATACTTTGAAGGAAGGTGCCGGTCTTGGAGACCTCCTCCTCTTCCTCCTGCACGGTCTGGGCGTCAAAGCCGCTGGCCCGCACTGTCTCCCGCACGATATCCTTGTCATAGATCTCCAGGCCCAGCTCCTGAGCCACCCGCTTTCCGATGGTGTGTCCGCCGGCGCCATATTCCCGGCTGATGGTGATGACCTTGTTCATCCTTTGTCCTCCTGTCTTCGGAGCGGCTGCTTTCACCCCTCCGCTGTTTGGCTTTGGGTCATTGTACCACACTTCCCTGCCCCGCGCAACGAAAATCTGCCCCGGTCCGGGACCGGGGCAGGCTGTCTCTTAGGGCCGGAGACTCCGCTCCAGCATGGTCAGCAGGGCGTCCGCCTGGCGGTACTCGTCATCGCTGAACTCCTCCAGCAGCCGGCGCAGACAGGGGTCTGTGGTCCCCTCCGCCGCCCGGATGTAATTCAGGCCGTTGCAGGCGGCGTCATGATACCGCGCCCGCAGCGTCTCGCACCAGGGAAGGGGGCCGATCTGGCCCGCGGGAAGCCGGGGCCGGTAGCACCGGCCGGTGACCAGGTAATATACCGCCATCAGCCGCCGGGCGTGCTCGCCCTCCGCCGCTGCCAGCTCCCGCAGCCGCGCCCTGGCCCAGGCGGGGCCCTGCCGGGCCAGGGCCTGGAGCTGCCGCTGGTCCTCCAGCTCCTCCTCGGCAAAGCCCATCAGGACCTCCAGCATCTCCTCGGCGGCGGTGCCCATGCAGCAGGGGTCCTGGTCCGCTCCGGGCAGCTGACTCTCCTGCCGCAGCACTCCGGCAGACGCTCCCTCCCTGGCAGCAGGCGGCGCGGAGGCCGGGGGCGCAGCCGCCGGCAGGCCGGGTGCTCCGGGTACCGCCGTCGGTCCCCGCCCCCGAGCAGCGGCCGTCTCACCAGTTGCTGCCCCGCCGGCGGGGGGATAGGGCTCCAGCCCCGGCGCCACCCGCTTCCACAGGCGGTCATATTGGCGGAAGTCATAGACCTCCGGCGTATGTAGGTTCTGTTCCATGGTGGTCCCTCCTTTTTTCTCTCCAGCTTATGCAAATGGCTGCGGATCTGTGTCTCCCATCCCCGGACCCGGAAATCCCGGCATTGATTTTTCCCGTCATATCTGCTAGAATAGACCCACTATGAGCATTTCCATCAAAGGAGGTTCCATGCGTCATGTTGGAACTGAAATCCATCTGCTACTCCGTCCAGGAGGGAAACGAAGAGCTTGGCATCCTCAAGGACATCTCCCTCACCATTGACGACCACCGGCTGGTGGTGTTCACCGGCCCCAACGGCGGCGGCAAGACCACTCTGGCCAAGATCATCATGGGCCTGGTCACCCCCACCTCCGGCCAGATCCTCTGGAACGGCCAGGACATCACCGATCTGGATATCACCGCCCGGGCCCGGCTGGGCATCAGCTACGGCTTCCAGCAGCCCCCCCGATTCAAAGGGCTGACGGTGCGGAACCTGCTGACCCTGGCCTCCGGGGACAAGACCCTGTCCAAGGACCGCTGCTGCCAGTACCTGACCAAGGTCGGTCTCTGCGCCAACGACTACCTGGACCGGGAGGTGGACGTCAGCCTCTCCGGCGGCGAGGTCAAGCGTATTGAGATCGCCTCCATCCTGGCCCGAAACAGCCAGCTGATGATCTTCGATGAGCCGGAGGCCGGCATTGATCTGTGGTCCTTCGCCCGGCTGACGGAGACCTTCGAGCAGATCCACGCCACCGGCAGCGCCACCATGATCATCATCTCCCACCAGGAGCGGATCATCTCCCTGGCGGACGAGGTCATCGTGGTGGGCGACGGCAGGATCCGCCACCGGGGCGACGCGGCAGAGATCCTGCCCCAGATCCTCTCGGACACCCTGGCCGGCTGTCCGGTACTGAGCAAGGAGGTGCAATCCCAATGATCGACAACGAGGTTGACCGGGAACTGCTGGAAAAAATCGCGGACATGCTGGGCAAGCCCGTGGGCGCGTTCAACATCCGCAAGGACAGCTGCTGCGACAGCCAGCAGAGCACGGAGCATATCCAGATCTCCAACAAGACCGACGGCAAGGCCGGCATTGATATCCGCATCCAGGACGGCACCGTGGACGAGACCTGCCACATCCCCGTCCTGATCACCAAGCCCGGCATCGAAGAGCTGGTCTACAACGATTTCTTCATCGGCGAGAACTGCGACGTCACCATTGTGGCCGGCTGCGGCATCCACAACTGCGGCGACGCCGCCTCCCGCCACGACGGCATCCATACCTTCCACGTGGGCCGGAACTCCCGGGTGAAGTATACCGAGAAGCACTATGGCGACGGCGACGGCAAGGGCGGCCGGATCATGAATCCCCAGACCGTGGTCTACCTGGACGAGGGCGCCTCCATCCAGATGGAGACCACCCAGATCCGGGGCATCGACTCCACCAAGCGGGACACCAAGATCATCTGCGGCCCCGGCGCCGAGGCCGTGGTCACGGAGCGGCTTCTGACCCACGGGGACCAGGTGGCCGAGAGCGATATGGAGATCGTTTTGGACGGCGAGGGCGCCCGGGGCCGGGTGATCTCCCGGTCTGTGGCTCAGGATCAGTCCAGCCAGGTCTTCTATCCCCGGATGGTGGGCAACGCCGCCTGCTTCGGCCATGTCCAGTGCGACTCCATCATCATGGGCGACGCCAAGATCAAGTCCATCCCCGCCATCACCGCCAACTGCACCGAGGCTCAGCTCATCCACGAGGCGGCCATCGGCCAGATCGCCGGCGACCAGCTTTTGAAGCTGGAGACTCTGGGCCTGACCCCGGAGGAGGCCGAGGAGAAGATCCTGGAGGGCTTCCTGGCCTGAGGTTCCTTCCATAAAGGCAAACAAGAGCGGCTCTGCCTGCGGCAGGGCCGCTCTTTTATCACGGCCAGGCACCCCGTCTGTCTCTTTCGGCAAATTGCCGATTTTTTACAACATATTTCAGACATGATCCCCTCTTTTCTGCCTTGATACGCCGTCAAATTGTCATTTTTTCTGTTGAAGTCTCCGCCGCGGATATGCTATACTGTGTACCAAAGCAGATCTCGCCGCGAGGCAGAAGGGAGCCATGATTGATGTCTGACGGCAAAAGCTATTATTCCATCGGAAAAGTCTCCACATTGTGCTGTGTGCCCATCAAAACCCTGCGCTACTACGATAAGATCGGCCTCCTGGTGCCGGAATACCGCAAGGACGAGAGCAACTACCGCTACTACACCCAGGATCAGATCCTGACGCTGTTCATCATCCGCAAGCTCCGCCTGCTGGGGATCCCCCTCAAGGAGATCCATCAGATCATCTCCACCCGGGACTCCGCCGCCATGGGCAAGTACATCCAGGAGCGGCTCCAGAGCATCCAGCTGGCCATTGAGGAGCTGAACAACCAGTACAGCGAGGGCCAGATGCTGCTGGACCGGCTGAACATGGGCCACAATATTCTGGAGACCGGTCACTCCGACTGGTCAACCGAGGAGATCCGGGTGGAGGATATCCCGGTCTCCACGGTCTTCTTCACCCGCCGGCTGAAAAAGAACTACAAGAACACCGACGTCTCCGTGGAACGCTGGCTGGAGCTGTTCCAGATGGTATCCAAGCAGAAGCTGCGGGTGGTGGGCCCGGTGATCCTCACCTATCACAACAATCCCCTGGAGCAGTTTTTCAAGACCGACTGCGACCTGGAGATCAGCATCCAGGTCAACGAGGCCCGGGATCAGCCCGAGTGCAAGCAGTTCGGCGGCTTCAAGGCCGTCACCGCCCTCCACATCGGGCGGAACGATGAAATCATCCAGACCCATGTCAAAGCCATCAAGTGGCTCAACCAGCAGGGCTACACCGTGGACGGCCCCATCTCCGAGGAGTACATCGTCTCCCCCGTTGACATCAACAACGAGGAGGACCACATCACCAAGATCATCATCCCCATTCAATCCTGAAAAAAGCGAAGGCCGATGGCCTTCGCTTTTTTGCATTTGACTCATTTTGCATCAGGCCGCCGGGAGGATTCCCGGCGGCCTGATCGTTTGATTGAGGGGATCGCTGGCCGGTCAGCCGGCGTTGTGCTGGACCTCCACGATCCGGATGATGCCGTCGCTGCTGGCATAGAGGTTGGCCGTCTCAGCGTATTTCAGCGCCTCGTCCAGGGAGACCCAGGTCCGGCTGTCCCGGTTGTAGCACTGGACATTGGCAGGCACCGTATAGCTCCGGCCGCCCACCAGGACCGTGCTCTTGCCGATCCAGGCGCTCTCAGGCACGGCCTTGAGCTCCTCCAGCTTCACCATGCTAGAGAACCCGGTGCCGCCCCTGTTCAGCGTGGCCGCCACATAGTCGCCGCCCTGAACGTTATACCGCATGGGGAAGGCCTTGGTCCGGCCGCCCTCGCCGTTGCCGAACTCCACGCCCAGGCAGTCCCGATCCTGCTCATCCACGGACCAGTAGACCCAGCCGTAGATCACCGTGCTGTTGCGGCTGCCTCTGAGGACGATCAGATCCACCTCGCCGGCCCAGTTGGCCCGGGCATAGGTGATCTCACCGCTGGGGATGCTGCCGCTGGTCAGCTGGCTGAGGTTGGTCAGCGCGCCGTCCATAAAGACCATGACGTTCTCCGCCAGATCCTTGTTGCCCAGCTTCCGCCCGCTGATATCCAGATCGCCGCTCAGGCCGCCGGTCAGCACCGACAACGACACGCCGGCAGAGCCGCTGGAGGCGATCCGCACCACCTGGCCCCGGAAGCTCTCGTCTGCGCTGCCCGCCAGAGAGATGGTGGTGCCGCCGCAGAACATCTGAACACTGCCGCTGTCGGAGACCACGCCCATGGCGTTGCCCCGGGCGCCGTTGGTGCCGTTGGAGGTCACCGCGCCAGCCACCTGGCCGTCCGCCGTTAGCAGCAGCGTCATCTGATCGCCGGGCTTGAACTTGGAGAGGGTATCCAGGGCAGAGGGCAAGACGCTCAGCTCCGTGCCGCCCAGGACCTTGATCTTGGTGGGGGCGCTGGGATTGGGGTCGCAGCCCTCGTAGTACACCGTCACCCGGGTATCGCAGATCCGGATGGTGTTGGTGGCGGCGTTATAGGTGGCCACGTCGTTCTTGCGCAGGTCCTTGACGGTGGCCAGGGTGCCGTTTTTGTAAATGGTGTAGGTATTGTTCCCCGCCAGGGCGCCAAACCCGTCGGCAGAGCCGTCCTGATAGACCACGATGGCCGAGGAGGCCGTGCCGGCGTTGCCGCTGGTAAGGGGCAGGAAGGTCAGCGCCTTGCCGTTCAGGCTGACCACATGGCCCTTGGCGCCGATCAGCGTGGTGGAGGCCACAGGATGGGCCATGGTATAGGTCTCCTTGCTGGTGCGCATCTGGCCGGTGCTGCCGTCCACAGACAACAGCTCCGTCTCATCACTGAGGGTATACTCCACGCCGCCTTCTCCGCCGCTGTCAGCCTGGAGCAGGTTCACAAACAGTCTGGCCGCCTGGCCCCGGGTCAGCGGCTCGCTGCCGCTGGCGTTCAAACCGTCGGTCAAGCCGGCGATGGAGCCCATGGCCATGTAGCTGTCCGGCCACACGCCGCCGATCTTGTCATCCTTGTAGCCCAGGAGCCGCAGCAGGATGGTCACCGCCTGGCCCACGGACACCGTGCGGTCCGGATAGAACTTCCCGTCTGGATAGCCGGCGATGATCTTCTTTCCCTTGGCCGCCATGTTGATATAGCCGGCGGCCCAGTGGGAGGGCTTTACATCCGGGAACACGGTGATGGTGTTGTACAGTCCCAGCTCCGCCTCCGCCCCCAGGGCATAGACCGCCATCTTGCAGAACTGGGCGCGGGTCAGCTTCCGGTCCGGCCGGAAGGTGCCGTCGTTGTAGCCGTCCAGCACACCCATGAGCCGCAGGGTCTCCGCGGCCAGAGCCGTCCGCTGATCCGATACGTCGGAAAAACTGCTGGCCGCCGTGGATGACGCCCCAGCCGGAAGGGCCAGCAGGCTCAGCGACATGGCCACTGTCAGCAGCGCCGCCCAAAGTCTCTTTTTCATATACTCTCCTCCTGATACATGGATCATTTCTCACTCTGCCCGCAGGGCTTCCACCGGCTGGAGCCGGGAGGCCTTCATGGCCGGATAGCCCCCGAACAGGATACCCAGGGCCAGCGACAGGGCAAAGGCCGCCGCCGTCACCCACAGGGGCGGGAAGACCGTGATCTGAACCAAGACAGTACTCAGGATCACACTTCCCAGCGTCCCCACCGCGATGCCCACCAAGCCGCCCAGGCCGCAGAGCATGGCCGCCTCGATAAGGAACTGGGCCACGATGTTGGCCCGCTGGGCGCCGATGGCCCGCCGGATGCCGATCTCCCGGGTCCGCTCGGTGACCGTGACCAGCATGATGTTCATGATGCCGATGCCGCCTACCAGCAGACTGATGGCGGCGATGCCGCCCAGGATGATGCCCATCTGGGTCAGGGATTCATTCTGGTAATCCTGCCACTGATTCTCCGAGGAGACATCATAGCTGCCGCTTCCTCCCACCAGTCCCTTCAAAAAGCCGCCGATCTGGGGGATGACCGCATCGAGCTCCACGCCCTCCTTGACCTTGACGGTAAACTGGCTGGGCGCCTCTCCCCCCAGGACCCGCCGGGTGGTGTAAGGGAAGGCAATAAAATTATCGATGTTGCTGCTGGCAGCGGACTCCTCACTCAGACGACTGGCGTAGACACCCACCACCAGGAAGGGGTTGCCGTTGACCTGCAATTCCTTGCCCACCGGGTTGGCGGAACCGAAGAAGGTCTTAGCCGCCTGGGCGCCCATGACGCAGACCTGGTTATAGTTCTTCATATCCAGATAGGCCAGGTCCCGGCCCCTTGCCACCGTCAGATTGCTGCACGCGCTGTACTGGTCGCTGACGTAGTTCAGCTCCGGCGGCATATCGCCGACGATATTGCCCTCGTCATCCCAGCTGTACTCCATGTTGGCACTGGACTTGGTGCCGTAGACCACCGTGGCGTTGGCCCGTCCATTGGGGGTCACGCCGTCCACATACTCCCTCAGACCATTGCAGTAGTCATACAGGTCCGGGAAGTAGTCCGGAGCCAGGCTGTTGCCCTCCTCATCGTAACTGTTGGACCAAATGTTCACACTGATCCGGTTGCTGCCCATGGCGGCATACTGCTGGCGGGTGAACTCCTTCATGCCCTCCAGCACCGACACGATGGTCATCACCGCCGCGATGCCAATGAAGATACCCAGGATGGTCAAAGCAGACCGGCCTTTTTTGCCCCAGATGGACTTCCAGGCCATTTTGAACGCCTGTATCAAATTCACAGCCAATCCACCTCCTGGAGCCGGTCCTCCACGATCTTGCCGTCCGTCAGCCGCACGCACCGGCGGGCGGTGGCGGCGATGCCGTTATCGTGGGTAATGAGAATCACCGTAGTCCCCTCCCGGTTCAGCTTCTGGAGGAATTCCAGCACCTCCAGGCCCGTCCGGGAATCCAGGGCGCCGGTGGGCTCATCCGCCATAACGATGGAGGGCCGGGCCGCGATGGCCCGGGCGATGGCCGCCCGCTGCTGCTGACCGCCGGACATCTGAGCAGGCCGGTGCTTGATCCGGCCGCTGAGCCCCACCTTTTCCAGAGCGGCCAGGGCCATTTCCCGCCGGTCGTCGATGCTGACCCCCTGGTAGATCAGGGGCAGCTCCACGTTTTCCAGCACCGTCAGGTCCTGGATCAGATTGTACTGCTGGAAGATAAACCCGATCTCTTTGTTCCGGATGCGGGAGAGCTCCTTGTCCGTCAGCTCCCGGACATCGGTTCCATTGAGGAAGTAATCCCCCCGGGTGGGGATATCCAGGCAGCCCAGCACGTTCATCATGGTGGACTTTCCGGAGCCTGACTGTCCCACAATGGCCACGAACTCCCCCCGGTCGATTTCCAGCGAGACGCCGTCCAGGGCCCGGACCTCGCTCTCCAGGCCCTCGCTGTAAATCTTATAGACGTCCTGTAATTTAATCAGCTTCGCCATAACATCAACCCATAGCCATCGCTCCGCCGGAGCCCCACGCATTGGCAGACTGCATCTGGGTGAAGACCACATCGCCCTCTTCCACGCCGGATTTGATCTCCACATTGTAGTTGTCCTGAATGCCGATCTCCACCGGCACCGGCCAATAGCCCTCAGGGATCTCCTCCTCCTGGAAGGGGACCTCCACAGCGTTGTCCGGCCGCTCGCCCTGGATGTAAACCACCGTAAGGGTGGAGCCGTCCTCCATGCTGACGGTGCGGACCGCCTGAAGGGGCAGCACCAGACAGTTGTCGTTCTGGCTGGCAATCAGAGAGTAGTTGATAGAGCTGTTCACCTGAAGCTTCCCCTCCAAGTTATCGGCCACGATGGTCATGGGATACTGGGCCACGCCGTTGTTGACGGTGCTGGAAAGGCTGACGCTCTCTACCGTGCCAAAGCTCATGTTGTCCCACTGGTTCAGATCCACCGGCATCCCCGCCTTGACAAAGCTCACATGCCGCTCGTCCAGCATGGCGCTGATGGTCAACGTCGTGGTGTCGGAGATGGTGGCGATGGGGTTCTGCGTATTGATCTCATCCCCAGGCTGGAGAGTCAGGCCAATCACCGTGCCGTCAATGGGGGCCACAGCGTTACAGTTGGCCAGGTTCTTCTCCGCCTTGGCCAGCTCCTCCTGAGCGGTCTCCAGACTCTGCTGGATGGTAAACATCTCGTTCTCGCTGCTCTCGCCATCGATCTGGACCAGCACCTGGCCGGCGGAGACCTGGAGGTAATTCACCAACTTGTTGGACAGCACCGTACCGTTGACCGTGGATTTCAGGTCGGTGGTGCGGTAATACTCCAGCTTGCCGGGCTCATAAGGGTAGACGGTCTCCCCGTTCACCGTGACGGTGGCAGAGGCCACCATCTCCGCTGTCAGGGCTCCCTCGTTCTCCACCAGGATCTTGGCGGAGAACAGCTTGGAGCCCTCGGGCGTGATCCGGCTGACCATATTGACCTCCTCCACCGTGCCGGGTATGGAGGTCATCAGGGCCGGAATGGACACCTCCACCTTCTGCCCCGCATGAAGTCCGCCGGCATAGGCGTAGCTGTAATACTGCTCCAGGCGCATCTTGGTGTCATCATTGAGCTGAGCCACCACCGTGCCCTTGGTGATCTCCTCGCCGGGAGCCAGCCGGGGAGAATCCTCGCCCAGCATGATCTTGCCGGCGTGGGGGGCGGTCAGGTTCAGTCCGGCGATGTCCTTTTGCAGGGCGGAGAGCTGCTTTTCATAGCCCGTCACATCCGCCCGCGCCTTATCCACCGCCGCCCGGGCCGCCGGAGAATCCACGGTGAACAGCGGGTCTCCCGCCTTCACCTGCTGGCCCTCCGTGACAAAGACCTCCGACAGCGTGCCGGCGGTGGTGACCGTGATGGCCTCGCTGTTTTTGGCCCGGGTCATGCCGCTGCCCTCCACAGTGGAGGTGATGGAGCCGTACTGGACCTCCGCCGTCATCACCTCGGTCTTTCCGCCGCCGCTCTTGCTGCCGAAGACCTTCCACAAAACGCCGGCCAGCACCGCCAGGATCACCAGCACCACCAGCCACCGGACGATCCGGCGGCGCTTCTTCTTGGGCAGATTCTTCCACTTCTGTCCCAGGGAGGGCTTCGCCTCCTGGACCGGCTGGACCTCCGTCTCCGGGGCGGTGGTCAGCTGCTCCTCTTTTTCCATGACTTCAGACATATTGCTTCTCCTTCAATCACTCTGTTTGAAAGCGCCGGGAAACCGCGGGCAGAGCCCTTTTCCCCGAGTGTACTACCTATGCTAGTACAGCCCGCCCTGTAAAACAACAACAAAACGGTTACAGTTTCCCTTTTTCTAATAAAAGACGTATCATGGAGCCCATTTGTTCTCATCAATGGGAAAAAACACTCCCAAGAATGGGAGTGTTTTTTAGCAGTTTTAACCAGCATTGGCCTGCCGCTTGGCGCCGGAACGCTGGAAGAGGATGGTGCCGACCACGATGGCCAGGCCGATGATATCGCTGGCAAGGCCAGGGACCATCATGCCCAGGCCGCCGGCGGCCAGCAGCAGCCGCAGCAGCGGGTTCACCGGACGGTACAGGAAGCCGTTGAGGGCGGTCGCCACGCCGAACAGGCCCAGCAGAGAGCTCAGCACGATCTGGACCACCTCGAAGGGGGTGGTGTTGATCAGCAGCATGGCCGGATTCAGCGCAAAGATATAGGGCACAATGAAGGCCGCGATGGCCAGCTTGGTGGCGTTGAAGGCTGTCTTCATGGGCGGCGCCTTGGCAATGGCGCTGCCGGCATAGGCTGCCAGGGCCACCGGCGGCGTGATATCCGCCACGATGCCGAAGTAGAACACGAAGAAGTGGGCCGCCAGCATCTCCACGCCGATGGACTCGCTCATCAGGATGGGCGCGCAGGTGGAGGCCATGATGCAGTAGTTGGCGGTGGTGGGCACGCCCATGCCCAGCACGATACAGCACAGCATGGTCAGCACCAACGCCAGGGCCGGAATGCCCGCAGAGGCGGAGACGATGGCCCGCAGCAGCGTGCTGGCAAGGCCGGTGGTCAGGATGCAGCCGGCCACCACGCCCGCCATGGCGCAGGCGGCAGCCACGGTGATGGTGCCCTTGCCGCCGGCCTCCAGGGCGTCAATGACCTTGGACAAAGAGATGTTCTCCGCCGGGCTCTCCTTGGCCACCAGGGACCGGGCAAAGTTCCCGCCGAAGCTGCCGGAGCCGGTCCGGGCGTCGGTAACGGCGTTGGCAATGTTGCTGATCAAGCCCACCACGACGGTCACCGCGATGGCCAGAGCAGCGGAGGACTGCATGGTACGGCTGCCGCTGGAGACCAGGACCACCAAAACCACCAGCGGCGTGAGCAGATAGATCTTCTTCACCAGCTGGCTGAACTTGGGCAGCTCGTCCCGGCTCAGGCCCTTCAGGCCCAGCCGCTTGGCCTCCAGATGGACAGCGATATAGATGCCGGTGAAATACAGCACCGCCGGCAGGATCGCCAGCAGGGCGATCCGGGGATAGGGCACGCCGGTATACTCAGACATCAAAAAGGCGGCGGCGCCCATGATGGGGGGCATGATCTGACCGCCGGTAGAGGCGGCGGCCTCCACCGCGCCGGCGAACTCGCCCCGGTAGCCGGTCTTCTTCATCATGGGGATGGTGACAGAGCCGGTGGTGACGGTGTTGCCCACAGAGGAGCCGGACACCATGCCGCACAGGGCGGAGGAGATGACTGCCACCTTGGCAGGACCACCGGCGGAAGCGCCGGCCACGGAGTTGGCCAGATTGATGAAGAACGCGGAGATGCCGGTCCGCTCCAGGAAGGCGCCGAAGATGATGAATACCACGATATACTTCTGGCAGGTCGCCACCGGGGTGCCCAGCACGCCGCTGACGGTATAGAACAGGTCATACATCACCTTGCCGAAGCGGACGTTCAGCAGGGCATAGATCAGCAGGGCGCCCACCACGCACAAAATCGGCACGCCCACGCTGCGCCGGCACAGCTCCATCAGCACCAGCACACCGATGACCGCCAGAGTCAGCATGAAGGGGTCCCGGGAGACCACCGCGTAATCCATCAGCAGGATCTTCTCCGCGTTGGCGGCGAAGTAGAAGAAGGGCGCGCAGCCCACGACCATGATGGCGATATCATACCAGGGCACGTGATTGGCCCGGACATTGTGCTTCCGGGCGGGGAAATTCAGGTAGCCAATGATGATGATAAATCCCAGGAACAGGGTCAGCCGCTGCTCCGGCAGGCCCCAGCTGGTCAGGGTCACCACCAGGCATCCCACGGAGAACAGCGCCATAAAATAGCGCACCAGCAGCTTGGGCGTTCCTTCCCAGATCCGGGTATTGGACTCCCGGTCATATTTTTTCATGACCTCCTCCACGTCGGCGGCAGTACCCACCTCCGCGGAATCCGTCTGGGGAATTGCCTCCTCCAGTGGCTTTTTCTTCTTCCAAAGGGCCATAGACTTCACTCCTCTTAGCGGTTTTTTAACGGGTTTCCAGAACACAGGAACTGCGGCGGGTCATGCCGCCGCAGTTCCTGATCTGCGCAAATGCGTAATTTCTTACTTGGTGGGAACGGTGATATCCTTCTCGGCGAAGTACTTGGCGGCGCCGGGATGATAGGGCACGTCGGTGACAGACGCAGCAAACTCCAGGCTCAGCTCCGCCTTCTTATCGTGGCTCAGAGTATCCACGCTCTCAAAAATGCCGGAGACCACGTTGTACACGTCGCCCTCAGACGCATCGTCCCGGGCGATGATCACAGCGGCGATGGCCACGGTGGTGGCGTCCTTCTCCAGGCCATAGGCCTTGGCAGCGTCGCCGGTGATGACGCTCTTGCTGTAATAGGGGGAAGCGGCAGTCAGCTTCTCAATGTGCTCGTCGTCCAGCTCCACCAGGTACACGTCCCGGGTCGCAGCCAGGGAGGTGATGGCGGTGGTGGGAGCGCCGGCAACGATGAAGCCGGCATCGATGTTGCCGTCCTGCAAGGCCTCGGTGCTGTCGCCGAAGGACTGGTAGGTGGGCTTGATATCGTCCAAGGTCATGCCGTAAGCGGCCAGAACGTCGATGGCGTTGAAGTACACGCCGGAGCCGGACTCACCCACGGAGACCCGCTTGCCCTTCAGATCCGCAACGCTCTTGATGTTGGGGTCCAGGGTCACGATCTGCACCTGCTCCATGTACAACGCAGCCACGGTGGAGAAGCTGTCGATCTTGCCGCTCTCCTCAAAGAGATTCGTGCCGTTATAGGCATAGGCCATCACGTCGGACTGGACCAGGCCCATCTGGGCGTCGCCCAGGTCCATCAGCTCGATGTTGGCCTTGGAGCCCTTGCCCACGATGGCAGTGACGGTGGTATCAGTCTTGTCGCTGATCTGGCCGGCCAGAACGGTGCCGAAGCCATAGTAGGTGCCGGTCTCGCTGCCGGTGGTGAAGGTCAGCTTGCCGCCGCCGGAGCTGGCGTCAGAACCGCCGCCGCAGCCGACCAGGACAGAGGCCATCATCAGGACGGCCAGCATCAGAGAAACAATCTTCTTCATCTCAAATCCTCTTTTCCTAGTTTATCGGGTCTTCTCTTACTTGCACATGATACCTGAACCCCTGTCATTTTTCAAGACCTTTTTTGATTTTTTGGAGATTCTGTGCAAGTTTTTCTGTCAAGACTTGCAATTCAGCTCTCCCTTTCCCCGCCCCTCTCCGATCCTGCATACAACATGAGCCGCCGGAAAGGACTTCCGGCGGCTCATGCTCTTCTCAAAAATGGGCAGATCCAGCAGATCTCACTTGATGGCCTTGGAGGCGACCTCGTCGCCCAGCAGCTTGGCAAACTCCGCCAGGCTCATGGCGCCCAGGTCCGCGCCGGTGCGGTGCCGGACGGAGACGGTGCCGTTCTCCATATCCCGGTCGCCCACCACCAGCATATAGGGGATCTTCTCCATGGTGGCCTCCCGGATCTTCTTGCCGATCTTCTCGTTGCGCTCGTCGACCTCCACCCGGAAGCCCTGAGCATCCAGCTGGCCAGAGATCTCCCGGGCATATTCCGCGGCCCGGTCTGTGACGGGCAGGACCTTGACCTGAACAGGGTTGAGCCAGGCGGGGAACGCGCCGGCGAAGTGCTCGGTGATGACGCCGATGAACCGCTCGATGGAGCCCAGGACCACCCGGTGGATCATGACGGGGCGGTGCTTCTGGCCGTCCTCGCCGGTGTACTCCAGCTCAAACCGCTCAGGCAGCTGGCTGTCCAGCTGGATGGTGCCGCACTGCCAGGTCCGGCCCAGGGAGTCGGCCAGGTGGAAGTCCAGCTTGGGGCCGTAGAAGGCGCCGTCGCCCTCGTTGATGACAAAGTCCTTGCCCATGTCGGTGATGGCGTTTTTCAGAATGTCCTGATTCTGCTCCCACTCCTCCACGGTGCCGATGTGATCCTCGGGCATGGTACTAAGCTCAATGGTATAGCTCAGGCCGAAGACGGAGTAGACCTCGTCAAAGAGGCGGACGGTCTCCTGGATCACGTCCTTCATCTGCTCCCGGGTCATGAACACGTGGGCGTCGTCCTGGGTGAAGCACCGGACCCGGAACAGGCCGTGGAGGGCGCCGGAGAGCTCATGGCGGTGGACCAGGCCCAGCTCGCCCACCCGCAGGGGCAGATCCCGGTAGGAGTGGGGCTCGCTGGAGTAGACCAGCATGCCGCCGGGGCAGTTCATGGGCTTGATGGCAAAGTCCACGTCATCAATGACGGTGGTGTACATGTTGTTCTTATAGTGGTCCCAGTGGCCGGAGCGCTCCCACAGCTGACGGTTCATCATCATGGGGGTGGAGATCTCCACATAGCCGTACTTCTTGTGGACCTGACGCCAGTAATCGATCAGCGTGTTGCGCAGCACCATGCCCTTGGGCAGGAAGAAGGGGAAGCCGGGGCCCTCGTCCCGCAGCATATAAAGGCCCAGTTCCTTGCCCAGCTTCCGGTGGTCCCGCTTCTTGGCCTCCTCGATCCGCTGGAGATAGGCGTCCAGCTCATCCTTCTTGGGGAAGGCGATGCCGTAGATCCGCTGGAGGGTCTGACGGTTGGAGTCGCCCCGCCAGTAGGCGGCGTTGCAGGCGGTGAGCTTGATGGCGTTGCCCTTGATCCGCCCGGTGGAATCCAGGTGGGGGCCGGCGCACAGGTCGGTGAACTCGCCCTGGGTGTAGAAGGAGATGGTGGCGTCGGCGGGAAGGTCGTTGATGAGCTCCACCTTATAGGGCTCCTCCTTCTCCTCCATAAACTTCACAGCCTCCGCCCGGGGCAGTTCAAACCGCTCCAGCTTCAGCTTCTCCTTGCAGATCTTGCGCATCTCGCCCTCGATCTGCTCCATGATCTCCGGCGTGAAGGGGAAGGGAGAGTCCATATCATAGTAGAATCCCTCGTCGATGGAGGGGCCGATGGCCAGCTTCACCTCGGGATAGAGGCGCTTGACGGCCTGGGCCAGCACGTGGGAGCAGGTATGCCAGTAGGTGTGGCGGTATTCGGGATTTTCAAAGCTGAATTCGTTCTTGACTTCTTCGGACATGGTCTGATTCCTCCTTGGTAATCTGAGGGGTGAAAAAAATCCCACCCCTGACGGTATCAGGGGTGAGATACGATCACGTATTCCACGGTTCCACCCTGCTTGCGCCCAAAAGGGGCGCCGCTCGTGTCCTCGGTAACGGGAGGGCCCGGTCTGCTTCGTCACAGACAGCTCGGAAGTGGTCTTGCCGCATCGTTTCGCAGGATACTTCCAGCCAAGGTATCCCTCTCTGCGCGCCGGTTTGCGGGTCGTTCTTCGTCATCGCATTCCATTATACGCTGGCACTATATCACGAATCGGTCTTTCTGTCAAGGTCAGGCCCTCCCCTGTCCCGAATAACTCTTGGACCAATGAGTTCCAACCCCATCAAATAAGCCATGTGTTGAATAAAGCATGAAATTATAATAAATTGAATTTGAAGAAGCTATCTGAAGAAGAAAAGATGTGGCTGAAAAAGATTGCACAGAAGTCGGACTTGCTGAAAAATCCAAAGCCACAACGGGGGGCGGAAGTAAGAGAACAATAAATTGGAATTTATAACATCCCCCCTATTTTAAGAAGGAGCCTTCACTTATGCGAAAGCTCCTTCTCTGTACACATTACTTTTTCAGTTTTAAGCCATCGTGGAATGCTTCACCCACACGCTCAGTAACCTTGTAATATCCGTGGGTGTAAGGGTCAAATGCGATAGCATTTACCCTGGACATCTCAATTTTTCCATCTACCATGACGCTCTCATCGGCTGTGACATTTACCACTTTGCCGATGACGCCACAGCCGTATTCATTATTCTGGTACTCAATAAATTTGCACTCCAAACAAATCGGGAACTCATTGATAATGGGAGCGTCTACGGTTTCAGCTTTGCTGGCCGTCAGGCCGCTGCGAGCAAATTTGTCAGCGACTTTATTGCCAGACTCTACGCCGAAATAATCCGCTTCCACCAGATGAGCGGCATCTGCGATGCTGACGGTAAACGCTTCCCGTGCCTTGATATTCTGCACGGTCTTGTGGGTTTCAGTAAGATTCAGTGCAACGGTACCCCGCTCTTGCATCGTACCCCAAGCGGCGTTCATTACATTTACGCTGCCGTCCTCGTTATAAGTCGCAACCATCAGAACCGGCATAGGGAAAATGCCTTCGGTGATTTTCAGTTTTGTTCTCATGATAACATCTCCGCCGTTTGTCAATAGTAAATGCTAAAAAAGTCTAAAAATATTTTTCTCAAGCCAT
>CAUWNE010000010.1:0-54699 GCA_963560095.1 uncultured Dysosmobacter sp.
TTGGCTCTTTGTTGCACTTGACTTGACAATTCGCAAATCTGTTTTCTGCCGCGGCGTGTACGTGGCTGAAAACACTTCACGCCCTGCAAGTGTGGAATTTGTCCGCTATAAGCGGACAAATTATGCGCGCAGCAGGGTGTAGCCTTTTCGAAAAAGTGGCTTCAGCCACTTTTTCGATAGTTAAAAGCGGAGACTGCCATTGGCAGTCTCCGCTTTTTAGATCTGAGATCGAGGTTACAGAATGCCCATCAGCACCAGGGCCAGGGTGACAAAGGTGGCCAGCAGGGCCAGGGAGAAGAGAATGAAGCCGGCGTTCAGCTTGCTGCCGGAGGCGGCGATGGTCTGGGACTCCGGCACCAGACGGGCCTTGCGCAGGGCGGTGACGATGGGCTTGTAGAGCACCAGGATCAGCGCCATGTTCAGTCCGCCCTTGACCAGGTTGAAGGGCAGGAAGATGGGCACCAGCATGCCGGCGATGTCCGAGCGGGAGAAGCCGGTCATATACAGTGGGGTGATCAGATAGTTCCACAGCACCATCACAGCAGTGAGGACAACCACGGCCAGACTCAGGCCAATGACGGCGCCCTTTTTCGTGTGGATCTTCTTATAGACGAAAGAGGCGGTGCAGCAGAAAGAGACGGTGGCCAGCACGTTCATGATGCAGCCGATGATGCCCGTGTCGCTGACGGAGAACATCTCCACCACGGCCACCACGATGGAGATGATGGCGGCGGCCAGGGGGCCGAAGACGAAGCCGCCGATGCAGATGACGGTGTCTTTCAGGTCCAGCTGCAAAAAGCCGGAGATCTGAGGCAGGGCCTTGCTCAGGAGCATCACCACATAGGCGATGGCCGTGAGCATGGCCATGGAGGTGATGGTCTTGACATTGGTGAGGGGCCGGGCGGCAGGGATGGCGTTGCTGTTGGGATTGGACATAAAAATACACTCCTTTTCTTGTTTGAAAACACCCTGGATGCTTTGACTTCTCCAAGGTGAACCAAACAACAAAGGAGCGCGTGAAAAACGCGCGGCTCTGCCGCTCACATCTTCTTCCATCCAGACTGCGGCTTTTGCGAACAAAAGCCTCACTGTTGGTCCCGGAGTTTCACCGAGTCAGCGGCCCTCTTACGAGCGCCGGTCGCGGACTATACCGCCAGTGGGGAATTGCACCCCGCCCTGAAGACAAAGATTCAGTTGTTCTCTGTCTTGTAGTATACGACAGCCGTTTGAAAAAAGCAACCCCCTATTTTTATCAAAATCGCCTTTACAAGAGGGAACGGATGTTCTATACTGAGAGGAGATCACGGAGAAGAGAGGAGGGGTGCCGGATGCCGGCCAGACAGGAATCCTGCTGCTTCACCGGGCATCGGCCCGGAAAGCTGCCCTGGGGCTATCGCGAGGGCGATCCCCGCTGCCTGGATCTGAAGCGGCGGCTGGCGGACGCGGTGGAGGCGGCCTATGACCAGGGCTTCCGCCACTTTTTATGCGGGATGGCCCAGGGGTGCGACCTCTACTTCTGTGAGTGCGTGCTGGCTCTACGCGCCCGGCGGCCGGGGGTGACGGTGGAGGCGGCCATTCCCTGCCCCACCCAGGCTGACAGCTGGCCCCCGGCGGAGCGGGCCAGATACCGCCGATTGGTGGACGCCTGCGACATGGAGACGCTGGTCTCTGCCCGGTATACCCCCTCCTGCATGCAGCGGCGGGACCGGTATATGGTGGATCACGCCGCGCTGGTGATCGCCGCCTTTGACGGCTCCGCCGGCGGCACCCGGTATACGGTGGAATATGCCATGCGGCGGGGGGTGAGCATCGTGGATGTGGACATCCTGCCCCGGCGCCGGGGGCTTGCGGACCGGGCGGAGCTGTGATAGACTAAGCTGGATTCTCATTCTAAAAGGAGGAGCGTTTTGTGAAAAAGATCCTGCCGCTGCTGCTGGCGCTGTGTCTGCTGGCGGGCTGCGGTCCCTCCAGGCAGGCGCACACGCCCGAGGAGCCGGAGAAGCTCCAGATCGTGGCCACGGTGTTTCCGGCCTATGACTTTGCCCGCTCCGCCGCCGGAGAGCTGGCGGAGGTGACGCTGCTGCTGCCGCCGGGGATGGAGAGCCACTCCTATGAGCCCACGCCGGCGGATATCCTGGCGGTCCAGGAGTGCGATCTGTTTCTCTGCCTGGGCGGCGAGAGCGACGCCTGGGTGGATACCATTCTCTCCGCTGTGGAACCCAAGGGCCGCATTCTGCGGATGATGGACTGCGTGGAGCTGCTGGAGGAGACGGTGGTGGAGGGGATGCAGACCCTGCCCGGCCACGACCACAGCCATGAGGAGGAAGGGGACCACGACCACGGGGCAGAGGGCCTGGGCGCGGTGATGGAGATGGACGAGCATGTGTGGACTTCGCCCCGAAACGCCGCCGCCGTCACCCGGGCTGTGGGGGAGGCGCTGGCGGAGATCGACGGCGCCAATGCCGATGCCTACCGGGCCAACGCCGCCATTTACGCCGGGGAGCTGGAGGACCTGGACGGACGGTTTGAGACCTTGTTTGCCCAAGCGGACCACCCGGTGATGGTCTTTGGAGACCGGTTCCCCCTGCGGTATTTTGTGGAGCGCTACGGCGTGGAGTATTACGCGGCCTTCCCCGGCTGCTCCACCCAGACGGAGCCCTCGGCGGCCACGGTGGCCTTTTTGACAGAGAAGGTGGAGCGGGAGCAGATCGGCACCATCTGGTATATCGAGTTTTCCAACCATCTGGTGGCGGACAGCATCGCCGAGGCGGCGGGAGCTCAGACCGCCATGTTCCATACCTGCCACAACGTGACCAAGGCGGAGATGGACGGCGGAGCCACCTACCTCTCGCTGATGGAGGGGAACCTGGAGCGGCTCCAGGCGGCCTTTTCTTAATCAAAAAAGTGCTTGCACTTTTTTGATTAGAAGATAGCGCTGTGCTCTGCGCCTCGGTGGTCCGCCTTTGGCGGACCATTCGACGTTCGCTCCGCGAGAAGTATTTTCTGCCACGCACATGTCGCGGCAAAAAATGATTTCACTTGATTCGCCGCCTGCGGGCGGCGAACTCTGCGAGGCTTTTTTGGCTTTGTTTTATGTCTCTGGAGTGAGGGGGGCGCACAGCTTTTCTGCGGCGGCGGCTGCCATGTCCCCGGTCAGCGTCCAGTCCCAGGGCAGCTGGAACTGGGCGATCCGGTCCGGCCAGCACACCAGAAAGCGGTTTCGCGTCTCGCTGCCGTAGTAGGCCTGATAGGCCTCCTCCGCGCCCCAGGGAGCCGGGTCAATGGGCCGGTACTCCTCCCAGTGCTCCGCCTGGTGCTCTGGGGGGATCTGGTCATTGTCCCGCTCCAGCCAGGCGATGTAGCTCTCCTTGCACAGGTCATAGAGGAAGGGGGCCTTGACGAGCACCACCTCATAGCCCAGGTCCGGCTGGTCCCGGCCGTCGTCCAGCCGGGGACTCTGGGAGAACTCCCCCCAGGTCAGCAGGGGAGAGCTGGAGATCTGGGCCTCTGTGCTCCAGCGGTCATAGTCCGTGTCTGCCAGATCCTCGATCCGCAGGGGAATGGGATCTGCGTAGACCGCCCAGGTCCAGCCGGTCTGGTCTGTGTAGGTCTCCATCGGCTCCCGGTCCTCCATCAGACCGGAGGAGGCCATCAAGGGGATGGCGGTGAACAGCCCGGCCATGCCCACCACGAAGATCAAGATGCACAAAACAACCATGGCGGTGAAATTGGCCCAGGCGGGCCACCGCCGCTGCTGGAGGAGCTTTCGCAGGCAGTTGGCTGAGACCCCGATCACAGCATAGAAGACGAGCAGCCCCACCATGATGAAGAGCATTCCCGAGCGATGGCTGAGGCCGGCCAGCGTCACGGCCACCATCAGCGCCGCCCACACCATGATGAGGAGACTCATCTTCCTGGCAGAGGGCATATCGGGAATGGCCTGCCCCGCCTCGGCGGCGGCCCGGGCCCGCCGGCGCCACCGGCGGTAGGCCAGCAGATTCCCTGCGGCGATGATCCCCATGGGCAGGAAGGACACCAGGGCCATCAGGTGGACGCTGCTGGAGAGCATCTGGATGGGGTCCTCCAGCACCCGATGGATCTGGAGAATGGTCTCCAGCAGGGACAGGGCCATCAGGAGCAGCTGCGTTCTCAGCAGCGGCTTGCCGAAACTCCGCTCAATGTTTTGAAGCTCGGTTTCCGGGTCGGTCTCCAGCGGGACGGCGTCCAGATCCTCGCTCCAGAAGATCTGCACCTGATCCCAGCTGGCGGCAGTCTGCCAGCCCGCCTGGGCGCAGTAGTCCTGAAAGGTATCCAGCCCCTCTGCCGGGGAGGGGGAGAAGTATCCGGCCCCGGCAAAGTAGGTGACGGCGAATTTCAGCCGCCGGGGCTCGGTTCTCCGATAGGTCCACTTCCAGGCCCCGATGGATTCCAGCATCCATCCCTTTTCGGCCATGCTGGCCAGATGGGCGGTGATGGCGCTCCGGTCCAGGAAGCTGTACAGGGGCATCCACTCTCGTTTCCTCTCGCGCATATCAGGTTCCTCCTTCCGTGATGAGGCGGTCATAGTCTGCCGTCAGGGTTTGCAGCCGGCGGTATTCCTCGTCCAGGGCCTTTTGGCCCGCCTCGGTGATCAGATAGCTCCGCTTGCGGCCCTCTGCTCTGGTCTCCCGGATATACCCGGCCTGGAGAAAGCTCTCTAAAAGATGATACAGGGTGCCGGGCCCCACAGAGACCCGGCCTGCCGTCAGCGCCGAGACCTGGGCCATGATGTCCGCACCGCACTGCTCCCGGCGCAGACACAGTAAGATATAGAACATCTGCTCCGTCAGGGTCTGAAACTTTTCCCGGGCCATGGGGCGCCTCCTCTCTAATTAACGATTATCGATATCGATAATCATAATATACGAGAGCGCCGGGGATTTGTCAAGAAAAAGTTGACGCCGGAAAGGGACGGAGACCTTGCGCTTTTGGGGCGGGTGTGATATGCTGAAACGGATTTTACAGGAGAGGTGGAAAACAAGCCATGACCTATACATTTCGTCCCAAGGGCGTCTGCGCCCGGTCTATGCAGGTAGAGGTGGATGACCAGGGGTTCATTCAGGATTTGCAGGTAGAGGGTGGGTGCAGCGGCAACCTCCAGGGGATCGGCGCGCTGCTCAAGGGCATGCCTGCTCAGGAGGCCATCGAGCGTCTGCGGGGTATCCGCTGCGGGTTCAAGGAGACCTCCTGCCCGGATCAGCTGGCAAGAAATCTGGAGCAGGCGATGAGAGAGGCGTGAGAGGCGTCCATGAAGATCGTATTGGTCATCGACCAGTTTGACGACGCCAACAACGGGACCACCATCAGCGCCCGCCGGTTTGCCCAGGCCTTGAAGGACCACGGAAACGAGGTCCGGGTTATCGCCACGGGCAAGCCGGCAGATTATAAGTATGCTGTCCGGCAGATGCGGTTTTTCCCGGTGATGGAGCATCTGATCACCAGTCAGGGCATGCGCCTGGCCATTCCCAACCGGCACGTCTTTGAAAAGGCGGCGGCCTGGGCGGATGTGGTCCACTTTTTGATGCCCTCGCCGCTGGCGGTCATGGGGCTCAAGCATGTGGAAAAGCTGGGGATTCCCCACACGGCGGCCTTTCACTGCCAGCCGGAGAACATCACCTATACCCTGCACATGGGCAACAGCCGCCGGGTGAACGATTTTGTCTACAACCGGTTCCGGGACACCTTTTTCAACCGCTTCACCCACATCCACTGTCCCAGCAACATGATCGCGGACCAGCTTCGCTGCCACGGCTATACGGCGCAGCTCCATGTGATCTCAAACGGCATCAGCCCGGAGTATGTCTACGGCAGAGCGCCCAAGGAGCCGTGGATGCAGGGGCGCTTCAATGTGCTGATGGTGGGCCGTTACGCCGGGGAAAAGCGGCAGGACACGCTGATCGAGGCCTGTATCCGATGCCGCCACGCCGGGGAGATCCAGCTGATCCTGGCGGGAAAGGGACCGCTGGAGAAGAAGTACCGGAAGCAGGCGGAGTCCCTGCCCAATCCCATCGTCATGGGCTTTTACGAGCCGGCGCGGCTGCTGGAGATCCTCCACATGGCGGATCTGTACGTCCATACCTCGGATGCGGAGATCGAGGCCATGAGCTGCATGGAGGCCTTTGCCTGCGGCCTGGTGCCGGTGATCGCCGAATCCCCCCGGTCTGCCACGCCCCAGTTCGCCCTGGACGGCCGCAGCCTGTTCCCTGCCGGGGACGCCGACGCCCTGGCGGCCCGGATCGACTGGTGGATCGAGCACCCGGCGGAGCGGCGGGAGATGGGCCTTCGCTACGCCGAGCACGCCAAACAGTACGCGCTGGAAGCGTCTATCCGTCAGACGGAGGAGATGTTCCGCACGGCCATCGCCGAGGCGGGACGGACGCCAAAGGGCTGAGCATCCGCATGATATCCCTATGAACAAAACGCCCCGCCGCCGGAGACACCGGCGGCGGGGCGTTTGCATATGCTGAGGTGAATCCACCTGCCGGCGGGCCGCCGGCAACGAGGAGGGAGATCCAAATGGCTTTTTCCGACCGGGAGCTGTTGGCCCGCCTGATCCAGTGTGAGGCGGGCGGCGAGGGGGAGATCGGGATGAAAGCGGTGGCGGGCGTGGTGATGAACCGGGTCCACGCCGTGGGCGGGGAGTACGCCCGGGTGGGCCAGGGCAGCATCCGCAAGATCATCTTCCAGCCCTATCAGTTCGTGTGCGCCAGCGAGACAGAAAACGGCGCCTATAACCCCCAGAATATCTACAACATGCGGCCCGAACAGATCCACTACGAGATCGCCGACTGGGCCATCGCCGGAAACCGGATTCCGGACGTGGCGGAGTCCTTGTGGTTCTACAACCCCTTTGGCCCCAAATGCCGCTCCCGCTTCCCGTCGGACGTGGGCTACTGGCAGACCCGGATCGGCGACCACTGCTTCTATAATCCCACAAACGCATACTATAAAACTTGAGAGGTGTTCTGTATGGCAGCGATTCGCGGCAGCGCCGGCCTTTCGGCGCCGGCTGTTTCCCAGGAGAGCGTCCAGGCGGTCCGGGACCGCTGGGCGGGAGAGATCGGCCCGGCGGCGCCGGACCTGGAGCGGGGCGGCGGAGCATGGCCGCCGGCCTTTGTCAGCCCCAACGGACAGATGACCGCCCCCAACGGGCTGGAGATGCAGCATGATGTGCCCAGCGAGGTCATCACCAGCCCCACTACCCTGGATGAGGCCTATGTGGGGTCTTTGAAGGCCATGCTGGCCCGGAACAAGGGCAACTACATCGTGGCCACGTTCCTCATCGGCACCCAGGGGACGGTCTCCTGGGAGGGAGTCTTATTTGATGTGGGCAACGACTATGTGACCATCTACCAAGAGCCCCGGGACCGATACATCGTGTGTGATATTTACTCGCTGAAATATATGGAGTTTTACGACACCCGCCGGCGGGAGCTATGCAACGAGTTGCTGCGCCGGGAGGGACAAAACCGCTGGTGATCCAAAAACGCGGAGACTGCCATTGGCAGTCTCCGCATTGTGCTTTTATGAATGGGGGAACTCAGCGTCTCCAGCGGCCCCGGTAGGAGCTCCGTCTCCGGCGGCCCACGCTGCGGCCGTACCGGTAGCGCCGCCGGCTGAGGAATACCTTCCAAACCAGCAGGAGGATCAGGAGCAGCAATACGATGATCCCAACCACCCGCACAGAGGTCTTGGAGAAGAAATCCTGGATGCTCCGCAGCAGCGTTTTCAGCCGGCTGGCCTCCACGTCGAAGCTGGCCACCAGATCCAACGTGGCATAGGTGGTCCCGTCATAGCCGAGGGTCATGGTGCCCAGCTTCTGCCCGGCGGACACCGGCGCGTCCACAGAGGACTGGAGCTCCACATCCCGCTCCAGCAGATCCGGAGAGAGGGTCTTGGGAAGCAGCACTTCGGCGTCGCCGGCAGGGTGAACGGTGACATGGTCCGTCTTGGAGAGCTCCACGGGGACCTCCTGGATCTCCTCAGTCTCCATGGCTATGGTTTGGTAGGAAAAGTTCTCAAAGGCCCATTTGAAGAGCTGATTGGTGTCGTAGAAGCTGTATGTCCGGATCTCGCCGTCCTCCAGGGTCTTGCGCTCGCCCCCCAGGGCCACGCTGACAAAGTGGAGGCTGCCCCGGATGGCAGAGGAGACCAGGCAGTGGCCTGCCGCGTCGGTGGAGCCGGTCTTGATGCCGTGGGCGTCGGCGTTGATATAGCCCCGGGAACGCCAGACGTCGATGAGATAGTTGGTGGTGTGGAGGGTCCGCTCCTCGCTGAGGTTGGTGGCGGGGATGACGGCCTTGCCGGTGTCGCAGATCCGCATGAAGTCCTCATGCTCCATGGCGGCCCGGGTGATGAGGTAGAGATCCCAGGCGGAGGTATAGTGCTGAGGGTCATGGAGACCGCTGGCGTTGACGAAGTGGGTGTTCTCGCAGCCCAGGGCCTGGGCCTTGGCGTTCATGGCGTCCACGAAGGCGCTGACAGAGCCGGACACAGCCTCTGCCAGCACGTTGCAGGCCTCGTTGGCGGAGACCACCAGCATACAGGTGAGGTACTGCTCCACCGTCATGATCTCCCCCTCCTGGATGCCGGCGCTGCTGCCGTCCTCATCCAGGCCGGTGGTCATGGCGGAGCGGGAGGCGGTGAGGGAATCGGTGAGGGAGAGCTTGCCGCTGTCCACGGCCTCCAGCACCAGCAGGGCAGTCATGATCTTCGTCAGGCTGGCCGGGTACATCTCCTGATGCTCGTTTTTGGCGTAGAGGGGCAGGCCGGTGTTGTAGTCCACCAGCAGGGCGGCTTGGCAGTTGATGTCCGGCTCCTTGGGCAGGGCAGGCTCGTCTGCCAGGGCCGGCGGCACCAGGCAGAAGCTGAGGATCAGGACCAAAAAAAGAGCGAGGAAGCGTTTCGTTTTCATATGCAACTCCTGAGAAGTGTGTTATAATCAATAGCAGCATGTTCCCGGACCGGCGGCGGGAAGCTCCCGCCTGTTCTCCGGGGGTTCCTGAATGACAAAAAGCATGGGATTTCGACATCTAGGTATTTAGTATATCAAAAAAATCACGGGAGTTCAACAGGGATGATGGGCGGAAAGCTGACAAAAACAGAATGGGTCCTGGTGGGGCTGACGGGGGTGTTCCTGTGCGGTTTGCTGGGGCTTCACACCTGGGACCAGAGGCGGGCGGCCTCCGGTGCGCTGGAGACAGAGCGGGCGGCGGCCCAGGAGAGCTTTATGCCGGATGTGAGCCCCCTGGATCTGAACACCGCCTCGGCGGAGGAGCTGACGGCCCTGCCGGGGATCGGGCCGGAGCTGGCCCGCCGGATCGTGGAGCATCGGGAGACTGCGGGGCCCTTCACAGCGGTGGAGGAGCTGCTGGAGGTCCCCGGCATCGGAGAGGCAAAGCTGGCGGCCCTGGAGGGACGTGTGATAGTAAATGGAGAAGCATGATGAAAATTCTGGTAGTAGACGACGAGAAGACCTTAGTCAAGGGGATCAAATTCAATCTGGAAAACGAGGGCTATCAGGTGGAGTGCGCCTATGACGGCGCCGCCGCGGTGGAGCTGGCCCGGAACGAGCGGTTCGACCTTTTGATCCTGGACGTGATGATGCCGGAGGTGGACGGACTGGAGGCCTGTATGCGCATCCGGGAGTTTTCCAACGTGCCCATCATCATGCTCACTGCCAAAAGCGAGGACGCCGATAAGCTGATGGGCTTTGAGTGCGGGGCGGACGACTATCTGACCAAGCCCTTCAACATCTTAGAGCTCAAGGCCCGGGTCCGGGCCCTGCTGCGGCGGGCCGCCGGGGTCCAGCGGGATCGGGGCAGTGTGCTGACGGTGGGAGGGATCTCCCTGAACACTGAGGAGCGGGTGGCGGTCCGGGACGGGAAGACTGTGGACCTGACGGCCAAGGAATACGATCTGATCGAGCTTTTGATGCGCAATCCCCGGCGGATTTACAGCCGGGAAAATCTGATGAACGTGGTGTGGGGCTATACCTACGCCGGAGATTACCGGACAGTGGACGTCCACATCCGGCGGCTGCGGGAGAAGCTGGAGCGCAACCCGGCGGAGCCGGAGTATATCATGACCAAGTGGGGAGTGGGCTACTATTTCAAGGGATAGACGGCGGGTGTGGAACAGCCTGGGGGTTCAATTCGGCCTGAGCTATATTGCCATCATCGCGGCGCTGCTGCTGCTGGTGAACACCTACCCGCTGGTGGTGTCTCAGGATCTGGTATTCCGGGAAAAGGAGACCAGTCTTCAGAGCAGCGTCTCGGTGATGGTATACTCCCTCTCCGGGCTGGAGCGGCTCAGCGAGGAGAATGTGACGGCGGCCATGGCGGTGGTGGAGGAGACGGGACTGAGCCGGATCCTGGTCACCGACAGCGCGGGGCGGGTCCTCTACGACACCCGGGAGACCGGCGGCGCGGTGGGGGATTATGTGCTCTACACCGAGGTGGTCCAGGCCCTGCTGGGGAACGACGCCTTTTCCTGTGCCTATGAAAACGGGGCCTTTCGCAGCCGGGCCTCCTCGCCGGTGCTGTATCAAAATCAGATCATCGGCGCGGTGTATGCCTATGAATACGACCGCTCCCAGGCGGCGCTTCTGGAGGGGCTCCAGGGGAACCTGATGCGGCTCTCCGCCGCCGTGGGCGTTGTGGTGCTGGCGCTGAGCGGACTGCTGAGTTTGCTGCTGACCCGGCGGATCGGCGGTCTTCTGACGGCCATCCAGAAGGTGCGGGAGGGCGCTTACAGCCACCGGGCGGAGATCCGGGGGCGGGATGAGATCGCCCAGATCGGCCGGGAGTTCAACCGCTTGACAGACCGGCTCCAGGTGACGGAGAATGCCCGCCGGCGCTTCGTCTCTGACGCCTCCCACGAGCTGAAAACGCCTCTGGCGGCCATTCAGCTGCTGACGGACTCTGTTTTGCAGACGGAGAACATCGACCTGGAGACCACCCGGGAGTTCGTGGCGGACATCCGCTCTGAGGCGGAGCGGCTGACCCGGATCACAGAGGATCTGCTGCGGCTGACCCGGCTGGACAGCGGTGTTTTGGACAAGGCGGCAACGGTGGATGTGCTGCCGGTCCTGGAGCAGGTGATGCGGATGATGAATCTGGTGGCCCAGGAAAAGGGCGTGGAGCTGACCTATGAGGCCCAGGAGGGCTGTGCCATCCAGGGGACCCGGGACGAGCTGTACCAGGTGATCTATAATTTGACCGACAACGCGGTGAAATACTCCGCCGGCAGCGCGGTGCAGGTGTCCCTGGAGCGGCGGGGCGCCCAGGTGGTCTTGACTGTGGCGGACCGGGGGCCAGGCATCCCGGAGGAGGATCTGCCCCGGATCTTTGAGCGGTTTTATCGGGTGGACAAGGCTCGCTCCCGGGCCGCCGGCGGCACGGGCCTGGGATTGTCCATCGTCCGGGATACCGTGCTCCGGCGGGGCGGAACGGTAGAGGCAGCCAACCGAAGCGGCGGCGGTGCGGTGTTCACCGTCCGCTGGCAGGCGGAGGAGGGAGGCTTATGAGACGGTGGATGATCGGCCTTGTCTGCCTGCTGCTGCTTTTTGGCTGTGCCAGCGGCGGGGAGGAGACGGGGAAGCTCCTCTATTTCCAGGAGCGGGATCTCCGCGCCGCTGCCGGCGGCGGGGCCCTTCGGACAGAGACGATCCAGGTGGAGGAGACGGAGACCCAGGCCGTGGCAGAGACCCTGGTGGAGGCGCTGCTCCGGGGACCGCTGGATGAGACGCTGAAAAGCCCCATCCCCAAGGGGACGGCGCTGCTGTCTCTTGAATTGCAGGGAAGCCGGGCGGTGGTGGACTTCTCCGCGCCCTATGGGACCCTCTCCGGCGTGGCGCTGACGCTGGCGGACCAGGCGGTGGCGCTGACACTGACCCAGCTGCCGGATATCCTGTCGGTGCAGATCACCGTCCGGGGCCGGGAACTGGCCTATCGCAGCAAGCAGATCCTGACTGCCCGGGAGGTGCTGGTGGCCCCGGAGGGCGATGTGGTGGGCACGCTGGAGGCCCGGCTGTGGTTCCCGGATGGGGATGGGACATTGACGGAGGAGGATCGGACGCTGATGCTCTATGAGGGAGACACCCAGGTGGGGGCCCTGGCCCGGGCCCTGGAGGAGGGGCCGCTGGAGGAGGACTTACACCCGGTATTCCCGGCAGGTTTCCGGCCCAGAGCGGTGTGGCAGGAGGCTGGCATTTGCTATGTGAACCTGTCCTCGGCCCTGCTGGCGGAATTGCCGGAGCCGGAGGCGCTGCCCCGGGCGTTGGAGGCGCTGCGCCGCTCGCTGGAGTCGCTGGAGACGGTGGAGGAGACCCGATTCTTAGTGGACGGCGTCTACGCCGCAGACTACGGCCCCGTCCAGCTGGACGAGATCCCATAACACACTGAGGCGAGGCCTACGGCCTCGCCTTTTGCTATCTAAAAAACAGCCGCACCGCCAGGGCGGAGACCAGAAAGCCGGTCAGGTCCGCCGCCAGGGCGGCGGGGACGGTGTGCCGGGTCTTGTAGATCCCGGCGGAACCAAAATAGACGGCGATGGTATAAAAGGTGGTCTCCGTGCTGCCCAGCATGACGGAAGCCACCCGGCCCACATAGCTGTCAGGACCGTGGGCGGTCATCAGGTCGCTGGCCACGGCCAGCGCGCCGCTGCCGGAGACAGGCCGGATCAGCATCAGCGGCGCCGTCTCCGGCGGGATGCCCAGACACTCCAGCAGCGGGGCGCAGAGGGCGGAAAAGCACTCCATGGCCCCGGAGGCCCGGAACATATTCACGGCTGTCAGCAGGCCCACCAGGGCCGGCAGGACCCGGAGCAGGACCCGAAGCCCCTCCTCTGCCCCATGGGTCAGGGCGGCGTAGACGTCGGTCCCCTTGCCCAGGCCGTACACGGCCACGGCGGCCAGCAGGACCGGCAGCACCAGAGAGCTGAGATTCACAGCCGCCTCCTTCCCCGGCGGGAGAGGAGGCGGGCGGCGGCGAGCCCTGCCGCCACGGATGCCGCCGAGCTCAGCCACACCGCCGGCAGGATGTCAAAGGGCGTTTGAGAGCCGGCGGCGGCGCGCAGGGAGGCGATGGTGGCGGGCAGGAGCTGGATGGAGGCGGTATTGAGCACCACCAGCAGGCAAAGCTCGTCACTGGCGATGCCAGCGCAGCCCTGGGCCATCCGCCGGGCGGCCTGGATCCCCAGGGGCGTGGCGGCGTTTCCCAGGCCCAGCAGATTGGCCGAGACATTGGCGGAGACGGCGGCCAGCGTCTCCGGGTCCCGGGATGCCCTGGGCAGCAGACGCCGCAGCAGAGGGCGGAAAGCCCGGGCCAGCCCCGCCGACAATCCGCAGACGTTCAAAATCTCCATCACGCCGCTCCAAAGGCACAGCGTGCCGGCCATGGCGATGCTCAGCTCCACCGCGCTGCCGGCGCCCTCCAGCGCGGCGGCAGCCACCGCGTCCAGCCTGCCGGTGGCAAGACCGAAGAGTAAAGACAGCACCACCATCCCGGTCCACACCCAGGTCATGGCCATGAAATCGTCCTCCTTTTGGCAAAATAATATCCGTTTATGAATTAAGTTTTAATTTTTGATACAAAAATTGACAACCGGTGGACAAATGTGATATGGTTTTCCTGTAACATTCTGACGAGAGAAGGAGAAATGCTGTGAAATCGACAGGAATCGTGAGGAAGGTTGACGAATTGGGACGGATCGTGCTCCCCATCGAGATGCGCCGGACCCTGGACATTGCGGAGAAGGATGCACTGGAAATCTATGTGGAGGGCTCGTCCGTCATTCTGAAGAAATATAAGCCCAGCTGTATTTTCTGCGACGCAGTGAAGGATGTCACAGAGTTCAAGGGGAAAAACGTGTGCCCCAAGTGCCTGAAAGAGCTGAAAAATCTGTAAATCTATCAACAAGAGAAACGCCTCCGCGGTAGCCCGCGAAGGCGCTTTTTTATGGATCATCCCGGAGGAAGGGGAACTGTGCGGCCGTCCAGCCGGCCGTTTTCCATGGTCACGATACCGTAGAAGGGATGAAAGAAATCCCCGATGCTGCCGGGGTTCAAAAACAGCGTCTTGCCCCGGCGGTCCACCAGAGGACGATGGGTATGGCCGAAGAGAAACAGGTCCAGATTCTGCTCCTCGGCGGCGTACCCGGCGGTCAGCAGGGACTGCTTGACGCCGTAAGTGTGGCCGTGGCACAGCAGGATGCGGCGGTCCTCCACGAACAAAAGCTGCTCCGCCGGCTCTCCGGGCCGGTAGTCGCAGTTGCCGGGGACCTGGTGGAAGGGAAGCTCCGGAAAGAGCTGGTGGAGCCGCTGGGCCTCCTGCCAGCCGTCTCCCAGGTGGAGGAGCATCCGGGGGGACTCCAGCTCCACGGCCCGGACCATATTGGCGAGATTCCCGTGGGAATCAGACAGAACCAGAAGTTTCACAGGCGATCACCTCCATATCGGCGGGCGCCGCTCAGCCCAGGGGCTGAAAGGGCTGGCCGGTCACCACGTCCAGCCAGGTGAAGACGCCGTTTTCCAGCGTCATGCAGCTGTGAGGCGTGCCCTCCTTGGGCAGGGCCAGGGAGCCGGGATTGAGATAGGTGACCTGGCCGATCTGCCGCCGCACCGGCAGGTGGATGTGACCGCAGAGCAGATGCTCCCCGGCCCGCAGGGGCGGAAGCTGCTCGGGGCCATAGAGGTGGCCGTGGGTGGCAAAGAGGTCGGCGCCTGCCGCCGAGAGATAGGCATAGTCCGCCAGAATGGGGAAGGAGAGCACCATCTGGTCCACCTCCGAGTCACAGTTTCCCCGGACGCAGAGGATATGCTCTGCCAGGGGGTTGAGCATGGCGGTGATGGCCTGGGTGTCGTATTCCTCCGGCAGGGGGTTCCGGGGACCGTGGTACAAAAGGTCGCCCAGCAGCACCAGCCGGTCCGCCTGCTCCCGGCGGAAGGTCTCCAGCAGCGCCCGGCAGTAGCGGGCAGAGCCGTGAAGATCCGATGCGATCAAAAGTTTCATGGGGATGCTCCTTTGCATAGATTGGGGACATTGTACCCCAAATCCCGGCCGGACGCAACGGAAATCTTTTGGGGACGGAGCGGAAATTCCGGCAAAAAGCAGGTTGCCCCGGAGAAAACCCAGGTATATAATAGGACATCATCCCCATGAGCCATATAAGGAGGACGCAAGATGGAATGTAAAACGGAACAGCTGCTGGATCTCAGCCATACCCTGGCGGGAGCGTATCTCAAGCAGTTTGAATATCCCTGGCAGGCGCTGGACGGCATCAAGGACCTGATTTTGACCCTGGGGCCCACCCTGCCGGAGGCGGAATATGACCAGCCCGCCCCCCAGGTCTGGGTCCACAAGACAGCCGTGGTGGCCCCCACGGCCTATCTGGGCGCGCCCTGCATCATCGGTCCTGAGACCGAGGTCCGCCACGGTGCCTTTATCCGGGGCTCTGCCCTGGTGGGGGCCAAATGCGTGGTGGGCAACTCTGTGGAGCTGAAAAACGTGATCCTCTTCGATCACGTCCAGACCCCCCACTATAACTACGTGGGAGACTCCATTCTGGGCTACAAGAGCCACATGGGAGCCGGCTCCATCACCTCCAATGTGAAGTCCGATAAGACCCTGGTGGTGGTGCGCTCCGGCGGGGAGCGGATGGAGACCGGCCGGAAAAAGTTCGGGGCCATCCTGGGAGACCATGTGGAGGTGGGGTGCAACAGCGTGCTGAATCCCGGCACCGTGGTGGGCCGGAACACCCGGGTATATCCCCTCTCCTCTGTCCGGGGCGTGGTACCGGCGGAGAGCATCTATAAGCGGGAGGGCGACGTCGTCCCCCAGAAATAAGAAGAAAACAGGCCGGCCGGCATCTTTCGATGCCGGCCGGCTGAGACTGTCAAAAAAGTGCAGGGGCACTTTATTGAGAAGGAATTGCGCTGCGCTCTGCGCTCGTCGCCGCAAAGTCCGCTCTGCTCCGGTTCCGCCTGACAGCGAAACCTCCGCCCACTCCCTTGCGTCTCCTCTCCCCACGCAAACCGCTTTGTTGGGTTTGCGCGGGGGCCCCATATGCCGCTTTTGCGGCCGGTGCGACGCTCACTCCGCGAGAAGTATTTTCTGCCAGGTACACGCCCCGGCAGAAAATGATTTCACTTGATTCGCCGCCTGCGGGCGGCGAACTCTGCGAGGCGTTTTCGATACGCTGGGCCGGCCGGCTGGTGTTTATCAGCAGGTCCCGTGGGGGGATTACATCCGGTCCGCCTTGCTCTCTGCGTACCAGAGGTTCCAGGCCTGACGGTAAGCGGCGGCGGTCTCCTCCCGGCGGCAGACCATCCGGACCTGCCGGGGCAGGTCGTGATCTGTCAGAAACTCCAAAATCGCACGGAGCGCCACCGGCGCGGCCTGGAACAGCGGATAGCCGTAGACGCCGGTGGAGATGGAGGGGAAGTCCACTGTCTGGATGCCGTGGGCCTGGGCCAGAGAGAGACAGGAGCGGTAACAGGAGGCCAGAAGGGCCGCCTCACCGCAGCTGCCGCCCCGCCAGATGGGGCCGGGGGTGTGGAGGACCCATTTGGCCTTCAGCCGGTAGCCGCCGGTCAGCTTGGCCTGGCCGGTCTCGCAGCCGCCCAGGGTCCGGCACTCCGCCAGAAGCTCCGGCCCTGCGGCGTCATGGATGGCCCCGTCCACGCCGCTGCCGCCCAAGAGGGTGGTGTTGGCGGCGTTGACGATGGCCTCGGCGTCGGAACAGGTGAGGTCTCCCACCACGATGGAAAACCGATCCCGGAGGGGGATGCTCACTTGGTGCCGAAGATCCGGTCGCCGGCGTCGCCCAGGCCGGGGACGATGTAGCCCCGCTCGTTGAGGCCCTGGTCCACGGTGCCGCAGTAGATGTTCACGTCAGGATGGACGGACTGGATCCGGGCGATGCCCTCGGGAGCGGCCACCAGGACCATGAGCTTGATGTTGCTGCATCCCCGCTCCTTCAGCGCGGAGATCGCGGCCTCGGCGCTGCCGCCGGTGGCCAGCATGGGGTCCACCACCATGATGTCCCGCTCAGCCACGTCCTTGGGCAGCTTGCAGAAATAGACATGGGGCTCCAGCGTCTCCTCGTCCCGGAACATGCCAATGTGGCCCACACGGGCGGAGGGGACCATCCGCAAAACGCCGTCCACCAGGCCCAGGCCTGCCCGGAGAATGGGCACCACGGCAAACTTCTTGCCCTTGAGGGTGGGGGCGGTGGTGGAACAGATGGGGGTCTCCACTTCCTTCTCCGTCAGGGGCAGGTCCCGGGTGGCCTCATAGGTGATCAGCATGCCGATCTCAGAGACGATCTCCCGGAAGTCCTTGACGCTGGTGTTCTTGTCCCGCAGGATGGTCATCTTGTGGGCGACCAGGGGGTGGTCCATAACATGTACTTTTCCGCTCATAATCGTTTCTCCTTTATATCAAATGATGAAATATGACCAATCAGGGAGTCCGCAGGCGCTGGGCCTGGGGAGGACGCAGATAGACCGGGGAGAGGGCCTGGGCACTGACCAGACCGCCCTCTGCCGCCAGATGCTCGGCCTCCAGGGCAACCGACATGGCGTTTTGCATGATGAGGTGGGGGGGCGCCAGACGGCAGACGATGCCGGCGCTGTCCAGAGCTTCGGCACAGAGCCGGGCGCCGTCGCCCACCACGGTCTTGGGGCGGGGGTCGTTCCGCAGCTCCTCGGCCAGATCGGCGAGGGCCACAGCCCGGTCCTCTGTCAGCCGGGTCAGGTGGCCGTCCTGGGCCAGAAAGAGGGCGTTATAGATCTGATTGCGGCGGGCGTCCATGGCGCAGACCACCAGTCCGTCGCAAAAGGCCACGTTCCGGGCCATGGCAGCCAGGGTGGACACGCCCACGGCGGGCTTGTCCGCCGCGAACGCCAGCCCCTTGGCGGCAGAGACGCCGATGCGGATGCCGGTGAAGGACCCGGGACCGGCGGACACGGCCACCGCGTCCATGTCCTGGAGCGTCAGGCCGGTGTTGCGGAAGAGATGCTCCACGATGGGCATCAGCGTCCGGCTGTGGGTCAGGCCGGTGTCCTGATAGCCGGAGGCCAGGACGCGGCCGTTCTGGGTGATGGCCGCCGAGACAGCCTTGGCAGAGGTTTCCAGTGCGATGATGTTCATGGGAGACGCGCTCCTTCTATGGTGATGATCCGCCAGGAGGGGGCCTGGGGATGGCGGGCGAGACGGACCAGGACCGTCTCCGGCGGCAGGGCGTCATCCACCTGCTCGCTCCACTCCACGGCGCACACGCCGCCCCGGTCCAGATAGTCCTCCCAGCCGATGTCGAAGAGCTCCTCCGCGTCGGCCAGGCGGTACATGTCAAAATGGAACAGGGGGAGCCGGCCGCCCTCATACTCGTTGACAATGGTGAAGGTGGGGCTGGTGACCCGGCCGGGATAGCCCAGCCCCCGGGCCAGTCCCCGGGTAAAGGCGGTCTTGCCCATGCCCAGGCCCCCCTGATAGGCCACCACGGCCCCGGGGGAGAGGGTGCGGGCCAGGCGTGCGCCCAGCTCCTCGGTCTCCTGCTCATTGTGGGTGAGATAGTCCATAGCGTCCTCCCGTTTCATTGCCTCCTGCTATGTTACCACATTTTGAACGAAGTGTAAAACTGATTTTGCGGCGTTTACACATCTTTTTTCCTGTGCTATACTGACGGTGCCCCTTCTCCCGGAAAACAGACGGGAAAGGAGCGAAAACAGACACGGAGGACGAGGGATTGAACAGACTGAAAGGAAGCCTGGCGGGCTTTTTTCAGCAGGCCGACCTGGTGCTGCTGGGACTTTGCTGTGCCGCTACCCTATATGGCATGGCCCTGATCGCCAGCGCCACCCACCATTTGGAGACCGCCGGTATGCTCCGCTATGTGGGCGTGCAGGGCGTGGCCATGCTGCTGGGGATCGGCGGCTATATCCTGATGTCTCTGCTGGACGTGGAAGTGATCATGCGCAAGTGGAAATGGGTGCTGCTGTTTAATATCGTCTTCATCGGATTGCTGGTCACGCCCCTTGGCATCGGCAAGGAGACCACCGGCAACCAGGCCTGGTTGAAGATCCCCGGCATCCCCTTCCAGATTGGCCCGGCGGAGGTGGTGAAGATCACCTTCACGCTGCTGCTGGCCAAGCAGCTGGAGTGGCTGCGGGAGGAGAAGCGGGACCTCCGGTCCTTCCGGGCGGCCTTTTTGACGGCGGGCCACACCTTTGCCCTGATGGGGTGGTACGTGGTGATCTCCGGGGATATGGGCAACGCGCTGACCTTTTTCTTCATCTTCCTGTGCATGACCTTTGCAGCGGGCTTTGCCCTGCGGTGGTTCGTGCTGCTCTTTGCGGGCATCGGCGGCGGCGTGGCGGCGGTGCTGCTGCTGGATCTGGTGCCGCCCTCTATGAACTATATGCTCAATCGGTTCCGGGTCCTCTTTGACCACAGCTACGATGTACAAGGCGTGGGCTGGCAGCAAAACCGCAGCCTGCTGGCCATTGGCTCCGGAGGGGTGTTCGGCCAAGGGTATATGAATGGTACCCAGACCCAGAGCAGCTACTCCTTCAACCTGCCCGCCCGGCGGACGGACCTGATCTTCTCCGTGTGCGGGGAAGAACTGGGCATGGTGGGGTGTCTTGTCATTATTGCCCTGTTGGTGGCGATCATCATCCGGGTGCTCTTGGTGGCCAAGAACAGCGAGACGCCGTTTCAGTGCTATGTCTGCGTGGGTGTGGCGGCTATGCTGATCTACCAGACGGTGGTGAATATCGGGATGTGCCTGTTCGTTATGCCTACCATCGGCGTCACCCTGCCCTTTTTCAGCTACGGCGGATCGTCCATCCTGACGCTGTACATGGCCATGGGCCTGGTGTCCAACATCAAGCTCCGCTCTCCGGCCATGCACCGCCGCCCTCTGCGGGGACACTGAATCCCGATTTTTAAGGAACTGCCCCGGAGACAGCTGGTCTCCGGGGCTTTTTGGCGCGATTTTGGAACGGGTTTGCTCCCAGCTTCATAGACTGGCGGGAGAGGGGGAGGACGATGACCGTCTATATCTGGGGAGAGGCTGATCGGTATGAAACCTACCGGCGGGCAGTGGAGCGATCCGGCGGACAGGTCCGCTTCGGCGGTGATCCGGCGGGGTGCGGGGCGCTGCTGCTGCCCGGCGGCGGGGATCTGGAGCCCTGGCGGTACGGCCAGGAGAACACGGCCTCCCGGGGGCTGGAGCCGGAGCGGGACGAAAGAGAGCTGAGCCTTCTGGAGGCGTTTACCGGCCGGGGGCTGCCGGTGCTGGGGATCTGCCGGGGAATGCAGGTCATCAATGTGTTTTTCGGCGGGACGCTGTGTCAGGATATCCCCGGCCACGGCACTGTGGCAGGGGCGGACCGGCTCCACAGCGTTCGGACAGCGCCCTCGCCTCTTCGGGAGATGTGCGGCGGCCGCTGTCAGGTCAACAGCGCCCACCACCAGGCTGTGGACCGGCTGGGGGCAGGCTTGGAGGCGGTCCAGTGGGCCGGGGACGGCGTGATCGAGGGAATGTGTCACCAGCGTCTTCCGGTGTGGGCGGTCCAGTGGCATCCGGAGCGGCTGCGGGGAGAGACGGGCTCGAGACTGCTGGGCGCTTTCCTGGAGCTGGGCCGCTGAGGGACAAGAGAAAACCTCCTCAGCAGCGATCGGGAATAGAGGCACAGGGGGGCTTGCCTGAGCGCGGGCAAGTCCGCTCGACCGGCCTTCTCATCAGAAAGCACGGCCGGATGCTGGTCTGGAAAGCGGGCGTTGGCTGATGAACCTGGACGTGCTGCCTGTTCGTTCAGCGATTCAAAATGCGGTGGCCTGCACGGAAATCGAAAATTTTCGAGAAATCCAGGTTGACAAGCGGTGCACGTTTGTGATATCATATGCAAGTGCCCGCAACGGACACTCCCGCCGCGTCATGGAGAGATGTCCGAGCGGTTGAAGGAACCGGTCTTGAAAACCGGCGAGGCGCAAGTCTCCGTGGGTTCGAATCCCACTCTCTCCGCCAAATTTTCATACTGTCTGCGGAAGTACCCAAGAGGCCGAAGGGGCTCCCCTGCTAAGGGAGTAGGCTGGATAAAACCGGCGCGAGGGTTCAAATCCCTCCTTCCGCGCCAGAAGAATCACCCATCAGGGTGGTTCTTCTTTTTTTGCCAGGAACCCTGCGGCACAGACACGGCGCTTGCCTTGCCCTGGAAAAACTTCTATAATGGGCAGTGATCCAATCAACACGGAGGAGGCGGGCATATGCGGATCTTAGTGGTGGAGGACGAGGCGGATCTGAACCGGATCTTGGTGAAAACACTGACCAAGGCCGGTTACAGTGCCGATGGATGCCTGGACGGAGATGAGGTCCAGGACTATCTGCTGGGCGCGGAGTATGACGCGATTTTGATGGATGTGATGCTGCCGGGAACGGACGGCTTCACCCTGGTGCGGCAGATGCGAGACCGGGGCGTGGATACGCCGATCCTGTTCCTCACTGCCCGGGACAGTGTGGCGGACCGGGTGGCGGGACTGGACCTGGGAGCAGATGATTACCTGGTAAAGCCCTTTGACTTCGATGAGCTATTGGCCAGAATTCGGGCCATGACCCGCAAGCACGTGGGCAGCCGGAGCAACCGCTTTACCCTGGCGGACCTGACGGTGGATACCGGAAAACAGACGGCGGAGCGGGGAGGCCGGGAGCTGTCCCTGCTGCCCAAGGAGTTTGCCATCCTGGAGCATTTGATCCGCAACCAGGGCGTGGTGGTCTCCCGGGAGCAGCTGGAGGACCGGATCTGGAATTATGAATACAGCGGCAGCTCTAACAATGTGGACGTCTATATGAGCCGGCTGCGCAAGAAGATCGACGAGGGCTTTGACCGGAAGCTGATCCACACGGTCCGGGGGGCTGGATGGGTCCTGCGGGAGGAAAAGCCATGAAAAAGACCTCCATCAAGCTGCGCATCACTGCCTGGTATACCGTTTTGATGACGGCGATGGCCGCGGTGGCGCTGGGATTTCTGATGGTCATCAGCAGCACGGTGGCCACCCGGACGGCGATGGAGGGGCTCTCCCAGGAGGTCCGGGACAATCTGGACCAGGTGGCTCTGCGGGACGGAAAGCTGGATCTGGGGGAGTCGTTCCACTTTTTGAGAAACGGCGTCTACACCGTGGTATACAGCCAGAGCGGAACGCTGCTGGCAGGGCAGCTGCCCCAGCCCTTCACCTCCTTGACGGTGCCCTTTGAACGGGGCCTGACCCGGCCGGTAGACGCCGGAGCGGAGACCTATTATGTCCTGGATCTGTGGGTGCCCTCCGGCTGGGAGGACGGGGTCTGGGTCCGGGGGCTCCGGGCGGCGCCGGAGGGGGACCAGACCCTGGGGAACCTGCTGACGGCAGCACTGATCGCCATGCCGGGGTTCATCCTGCTGGCGGCCCTGGGGGGCTGGTGGATCATCCGCCGGGCTTTTCGCCCGCTGGATACCATCAACGCCACCGCTGCCGCCATCAATGAGGGCCGGGACCTGTCGGCCCGGATCGGCCTGCCGGCAGGACATGGGGAGTTCTCCCGCCTGGCGGGGAATTTTGACCGGATGCTGGAGCGGCTGGAGGCGGCCTTTGAGGCGGAAAAGCAGTTTACTGCCGACGCTTCCCACGAGCTGCGGACGCCGGTGTCTGTGATCCTGGGGGCTTGTGAGTATGCTGAAAAGTACGACGAGACCCCGGAGGAGCGACTGGAGACCATCCAGACCATCCACCGGCAGGGCCGGCGGATGGCGGATCTGATCGGCCAGCTATTGCAGATGACCCGGCTGGACCAGGGGACCGAGGGGCTCCGGCTAGAAGAAGTGGACCTGACAGGGCTGCTGCGGACCCTTTGTGCGGACCAGGCCGCGGCGGGGAAGGCCGCGCTGCGGCCGGACCTTCAGGATGGGGTGCGGGTCCGGGGAGACGGCACGCTGCTGACCCGTCTGGCCCAGAACCTCATTGACAACGCCTTCAAATACGGCGGAGCAGAGGGACCGGTAGAGGTGACCCTGCGCCAGAGCGGGGAGGAGGTCTGTCTCACGGTCCGGGATCACGGCCCCGGCATCCCGCCGGAGCAGCAGGAGAAGATCTGGCAGCGATTTTACCAGGTGGACCCGGCCCGGGGCAGGGACCGGGGCGCGGGGCTGGGTCTTGCCATCGTTCAGCAGATCGCCCGGCTCCACGGAGGGCGCATGACGCTGGAAAGCGCCCCCGGCCAGGGCTGTGCCTTTGCCCTGCATTTGCCGGCGGTGAAAAAATTTTTCTGAGCCGGATCGAAATTTCATGTTCGATTCATATTTATGGGGTAGGATATCCTCATCAACCAAGAACAAGGAGGATATACCTATGAAAGTATGGATGCAGATCAGTGTGCTGGCCCTGAGCGCGGCGCTTCTGGCGGGCTGCGGTGCTCAGACCGTCTCCGCCGCCGAGCCCATTGGCATTGATGCGGCCAAGGCCGCCGCTCTGGAGGATGCGGGGGTGAACGCCGCAGACGCCAGCTTCACCACGGCGGAGCTGGAGCGCAAGGGCGAGCTGGAGTATTACGATGTGGACTTCACTGCCGGCGGTCAGAGCTACGAGTACGATATCGACGCCATCACCGGCGTGGTGATCGCCCGGGATGATGACCAGGATGACGCTCAGAATGACGCCCGGGATGACGCCCAGAGCACAGCCGGACAGACAGGCGGCCTGATCGGCGAGGCGGAGGCCAAGGCCAAGGCTCTGGCCCACGCGGGGCTGAAGGAGAGCCAGGTGACCTTCCTGCGGGCGGAGCTGGACTGGGACGACGGCCGGCAGGTCTATGAGGTAGAATTCTACACCCAGGACTACAAGGAGTACGACTACGAGATCGACGCCGCCACCGGCGAAGTCCTCTCTTATGACTATGACGCGGAGACGGATTTCCAGACCGGGACTTCCTCCGGCAAGGAGCTGACGGCAGCCCAGGCCAAGGCCATCGCCCTGGGGCAGGTCCCCGGGGCCACGGAAGGGGATATCCGGGAGTTCAGCACCGACCGGGACGACGGCCGGCTGGAGTATGAGGGCGAGATCCATTATAACGGCGTGACCTATGAGTTTGAGATCGATGGTTACAGCGGCGCTATCCGCAGCTGGGAGACAGACTGAGAAAAGACGTCTCATGGGGGCAGATGGTCCCCGCCGGCAGAGGCCGCGCCGGGTCAGAGCAGACCGTGCGTGCAGACCCAAGTCCGCCGCGAAACGGCGGCCGATCCTATCCGAGCCTGAGAAGGACACATGGTTCATGTGTCCTTCTTTTTGCTCGTTTTGGGGTGCGCAAAGGATTTCGTGGGATGGCTTCGGTGTGGCGCGTGCATAAATAGACAAATTTCCAGCATCCGGGAATCCTATCCACAAAGAACGACATTTGTCAATATCCTATTAAATTATTTTTTCATTTTTAGTAATAATAGATAAAAAGAAGGGGCTTTCTGAGAAAAATCTGCGGAATATTCCATTTGATATTTTGCATGTTACGGCGTATACTGTGGATGCTTTTGTGATTTTGACCAGGCTGAAAGGATGCTCGCTATGTCTGTTTTGTTATCTGTTTCCATTGCCATTCTGGCGGGCTTGCTGATGACCCGCGTTGTGAAACGGCTCAAGCTGCCCGATGTGACCGCGTATCTGGTCGCAGGCGTTTTGATCGGCCCCTACTGCCTGGGCGCTCTGGGGATCGACGGCTTGGGCTTTACCTGCATGGAGGCCGTGGAGACGATGTCTCCGATCTCGGAGGTGGCCCTGGGCTTCATCGCCTTTTCCATCGGCAACGAGTTCCGTCTGGAGGATCTCAAGCACACCGGCCGGCAGGCCATGGTGGTGGGCGTCACCCAGGCGCTGGTCGCCACGCTCCTTGTGGATATTGCTCTGCTGGGGATGCATTTCCTGATGCCGGACAAGCTCACCGCCGCCCAGGCCATTACCCTGGGCGCCATCGCCACGGCCACCGCCCCTGCGGCCACCTTGATGGTGGTCCGGCAGTACAAGGCCAGCGGCCCGCTGACGGACCTGCTGCTGCCGGTGGTGGCGCTGGATGACGCCGTGGGCCTGGTGGTATTCGCCATTTCCTTCGGCATCGCCCAGACGCTCTCCAGCGGCGCGGTGGATCTGATCTCCATTCTGGTGGACCCGCTGGTGGAGATCGCCGCCTCCTTGCTGCTGGGCGCGGTGTGCGGCTGGATTCTGACTCAACTGGAAAAGCTCTTCCGGTCCAACACCAACCGGCTGAATCTCACCATCGCGTTTGTGTTTCTCACTGTCTCTTTGTCCATGGTGGACTTTCATGTGGGGCCCGTTCAGGTGGGCTTCTCCTCTCTGCTGGTGTGCATGATGCTGGGGACCACCTTCTGCAACCTCTGCCCCCTCTCTCCGGACCTGATGGAGAAAGCGGACCGCTGGACCTCCCCCCTGTTCGCCCTGTTTTTCGTCATCAGCGGCGCGGAGCTGGAGCTACGGGTGTTCACTGATGCGGCCATCGTGGGTATCGGTGTGGTGTATATTCTCTTCCGCTCTCTGGGCAAATACCTCGGCGCGTTTGTCAGCACCCGGGCGACTAACTGCCCGTCTGCTGTGTGCAAGTATCTGGGCATCACGCTGCTGCCTCAGGCCGGCGTGGCGCTGGGAATGTGCATCACTGCCCGCCAGCTGGGACCGGAGGGCGATCTGATCCGGAATATCATTTTGTTCTCCGTGCTGATCTATGAGCTGGTGGGCCCCCTCCTCACCAAGCAGGCCCTCACCAAGGCCGGCGATATCAAGCCGATGCCCGAGGAGGTCAAGCACCGCCGGGAGCAAAAACTTGCGGAGATCGAAGGAGAGCAGAGCTGAGGCCCAGGAAAAAGTACCGTTCAGCTTGCTGCTGCCGGAGCAGGCGGCAGATATCAGAAAAAAGGAGCACTGCGGAATGAACATTTCGCAGTGCTTTTTTGATTTTTGAAACAGATACAAGCTCAACGATGTTTGTGGAAGGCAGAGGACGCATAGTCTGAGCCGGGAATGCCGGGACTGAGGGAAGATGAGGCGCTCTTCCGGGTGCGGGCAGCCGTTTTGGGTTTGGAAAGCGGACGGTGCCCCGGCAGAACCGCTGTGCCTATGCAAAAGGGGAAATGAAACAAAAATATCATTTTATTATGATTTTATGACGAAAATCCGGGAGAGGCCGGCCAAAAAATCCGCGAAAATCATGTGCAGGATTCCAACTGGATTTTGGGGGGCGGTGCCGCTATCATGGACCTATCATTTCAAGAGAAAGAGGTGGCTGTGATGGCGGTGAATCCTGCGTTGGTGGAGATCGATTTTAGTGGTTGGACGGTGATCCAGCAGCCGATGCCGGCTGCGTATCCCTTTATCCTCAGTGTCAGCAAGGATGGCTTTGTGGCGTTGGGAGAGCGTCTGCGGACGGAAATGCTCAAGCGGGATGGGGCGCTTTGCTTTGAGTTCCGGCTGGAACCCGGCAGCCAAACCCTGGCGCTGATCCCACAGCAGAATGGAACGTATCAGTTTCCAAAGGGCGGGCGGATCAAGGACGAGGAGACCAGCAAGCGGCTGATCCAGGATGGGATCTCCCTGCCGGCCCGCTATCATGTGGCTTATAACGAGGGCGTTCAGGCGTGGGTGGGGTGTCTGGCGGGGGTTCCCTGCGGCTCCCGGGAAGCGGCGCTGCGCAAGGCGCTGAGCAAGCCATCTCGGCGTAAGGCGGACACGCATCATGAATGAGGCTGCGCTGGACGATCTCTATGAGCTGGGAGAACAGTATTTTCCCTATTTGGGCCGGAAGGACCGTTTGACAGAGTCCTGGCTTGCCTATACCGAGGCGCTGGCCACGTATCCCCGCTACCGCGGCTGCTGCGCTTGGCCGGAGTATGTCCAATTCCGGTTTCCCGAGTCCGGGAAGAGCGTTCGTAAAGAGTACTATGCCTGGAGCCGTGTGCACAGCCGCATGTCTTATGAACAGATGGTGGTGTGGCGGAGAGAGGCGGCCGGCAGGCGGGGCCTTTCCGGGAAGTATGATCTGGAGGAGCGGATCGCCTTTTGGGACCTGCTGCGGGACCTTTCCTTCCCGGTGCGGCGCACGGCCTATCTCCTCAGTCAGAAGGGGAGTGAGGCAGACATCATGGCGCTTCTGAATCTGACGCCGCAGGAGCTGCTGGCGGTCAAGGACACGCTGCGGGAGGCGCTGAGAGAGTTTGCGATGTGACTGGGATGGAGACTTGAAAAGAGGGACTGCCGGCAAGGCTTTGCTGTGCTCAGTCAGTGGACGGATTTCGGTGGAAAATACCCGCTGGGGCAGACAGGAAAACGGCCGTCTCCGGCAGGGGACAGGCCCTGCGCAGACTGTGAAAAATAATGCTTTACAATCGGAATTCCGGATGGTACAATGGCGCTGACAACGGCGTGATGCGCCGCTGAAACGGATGGTATTCCGAGCCTTTGGAAACTGTACCGACAAAAAACTTTCCAGCAGCCAGCCGCTTTACAGGCGGAGCCGCAGAGCAGGCCCTTGGGGCGCTCCGGTGACCATGCAGACGCAGGCACTGAGAGATCGCGAGGAGGGCGGAACTGGGAACTGGCGGGGTCACTCTGCCCGGAGAGACCATGTTGGAAGGGAATCTGTTTGTCATCGTTCTCTCTGTTCGGAGGGAGCCGGCGCTGCCGGCTGCCCGGGACAGGGACCATTGGAAGCCTCCGTTTTCTCTGGCGGGTCCTGCCCGTCCGGGGAGAGCGGAGCTTTTTTTGCCCGGAGACCTCCCGGCGGCGCAGAGCCGATATTCTGCCCGGAATCGGGAGCAGGAGCGTGAAACAATATGGAGAACCTAAAGGGGAAGTGCGTGGTCCTGGGGGTCACCGGCGGGATCGCCGCCTATAAGATGGCCAGCGTGGCCAGCGAACTGCGCAAGGCCGGGGCGGACGTCCATGTGATCATGACGGAGAACGCCCGGGAGTTCATCACTCCCCTCACCTTTGAGACGCTGACCAATAACCGCTGTGTGGTGGATACCTTCGCCCGGGATTTTTCCTATGATGTGACCCACATTTCCCTGGCCAAGGCGGCGGATTTGATCCTCATCGCCCCGGCGACTGCCAATGTCCTTGCCAAGCTGGCCCACGGCATCGCTGACGATATGCTGACCACCACGGTGCTGGCTGCCCGGCGTGAAAAGCTGGTGGCGCCGTCCATGAACACCGCCATGCTGGAAAATCCCATCACCCAGGAGAATTTGAAGACCCTGCGCCGCTATGGATTCCAGGTCATTGAGCCGGCCACCGGCCTGCTGGCCTGCCAGGATACCGGCAGCGGCAAGCTGCCGGAACCCCAGGCGCTGCTGGACTGGATCGCCCGGTCCCTGGCCCGGGAAAAGACCTTGGCCGGGGTGCGTGTGACCGTGACGGCAGGCCCCACCCAGGAGTCCCTGGACCCGGTGCGCTATCTGACCAACCACAGCTCCGGCCGCATGGGCTATGCCATCGCCCGGGAGGCCATGCTCCGGGGAGCGCAGGTGACGCTGATCTCCGGGCAGACGGCATTGGAGCCGGTGCCCTTTGTGGAGATGCGGCCTGTCACCACGGCCGCTGAGATGCTCCGGGAGGTCCAGGCGGCTCTGCCGGAGACGGAGATCCTCATCAAGGCCGCCGCTGTGGCGGATTACCGGCCTGCCGCCGTGGCGGAGGACAAGGTGAAAAAGCAGGATGGGGAGATGAGCATTCCCCTGGAGCGGACGGAGGATATTCTGGGCTGGGTGGCACAGAACCGCCGGCCCGGGCAGTTTGTCTGCGGGTTCTCTATGGAGACCCGGGATCTTCTGGAGAACTCCAGGGCCAAGCTGGAGCGGAAGAAGCTGGATATGATCGTGGCCAACAACCTGAAAGTGGCGGGCGCCGGCTTCGGGGTGGAGACCAATGTGGTGACGCTGATCACCCGGGACGGTATGGAAGAACTGCCCTTGATGGGCAAGGACCAGGTGGCCGGCAGACTGCTGGATGCCATCGAGCAGAGGAGGAAGGCCCAATGATCCTGACGGTTGATATCGGAAATACCACGGTGTGCGTGTGCGGCGTGGAGAACCTGGGGCTGGGGGGCCATGCCGCGATATTCTGTACCCGGCTGGAGACGGTCCCTGGCAAGGACGCGGCGGCCTATGAGGCGGAGCTGCGGGAGGCGCTGGATCAGGCCGGCGTCGGCGTGGAACGGATTCAGGGAGCGGTGGTCTCCAGCGTGGTGCCCTGTTTGAACGATCCCATCCGGACGTGTATCCGGGCGGTCCTGGGAAAGGAGCCGGTGTGGATCACGGTGCAGAGCAGAACGGGCCTTACTATGGCGGTGGACTATCCGGAAAAGGTGGGCGTGGACCGGATCGTGGACGCCGCCTGGGTGGCGGCCAACTGTCCGCTGCCTGCCGTCACGGTGGATATGGGCACGGCGACGACTTTCAATGTGATCGGCGAGGGCGGCGTGTTTTTGGGCGGCGCCATCTCTGTGGGCATGGCCACGGGGCTCAAGGCGCTGGTGGCCAAGACGGCCCAGCTGCCGCCCCTGCGGCTGGACGCTGTGGACACGGTGATCGGAAAAAACACGGAGGCCTGTATGGAGTCCGGCGCGGTGATCGGCGGCGCGGCCATGATCGACGGGCTCGTGGCCCGGGTGGAGCGGGAGCTGGGCCGGCCAGTGACGCTGGTCCTCACCGGGGGAATGGCCCGGTACGCGGAACCCCATGTCCTCCATCCCCACACCTATGAGCCCCATCTGCTAGCAAAGGGGCTGCTGATGCTCTATGAGTGGAACACGGAGGAGAGCGGGACCTGTATTCCCGCCGGCGCCTGCGGCTGAAGTCATAGAACGATAAAAAGGAGCGGAAGCCCGATGGGCTTCCGCTCTTTCGTTTGCAGGGTGTGAGCGGGGATCGCCGGGAGCTTACTCCACAGGGATCTCCACGATGCCGGCGGCGCCGGCGGCGATGGAATAGCGGGGGAAGGAGAGGACCACCGTGCCGTCCTCCCGGATATAGAAGCTGGTGGAGGTATCCACTGTGGTGAAGCCGCCTTCTTCCGGCGAGAAGAAGTAGGAGAACCCGTCAGGTTCCGTGTGGCTGGTGATATAGTTCTGAACGGAGGTGTTGCAGCGGCTGACCCAATCCTCACCCAAGAGCTCTTCCAGGGTGATGTCCCGGTCCTCGGCCAGGTTCAGGTTGTAATAATGCCGTTCCTCCGCGGCGCTGAAAGAGCACTGGGACAGATCCAGCATAAAGGAGAGGGTGGTATCGGTCTGGCTCATGATCTGGTAGTCCACCACCACGTCCATGCTCCGCTTGGCCCACTCCTCCTCGGTGCCGCCGGTAGAGAGGAAGGCCTCTCGATATTCCTTCCACATGGCCTGGTACTCCGCGATATAGGCGTCCACCCGCTTCTGGATCTCCGCGTTGACCCGCTGGGCGGCCTGGCCGTCAGCGTCTACCTCGGGGACCTTGACCTGGTAGTGGGCCTGGTCCTGTTCGGTGGTATAATTGCGGACCGTGAGGACCTGAAACAGCCCTCCCAGCACGGGAACGTCGGCGGCGGCTGCGGCCACGGTAGGGGAGAGATTCAGCGTTCCCACCAGGACGGCAAAGCAGGCGGCCACGGTGCCGATGGACCGGGTCCAGCGCCGGCGGGCCCGGGCCCGCCGCCCTTGGCGGAGCCCCTCCTGCACCCGTTCGCTCAGCTCCTCCGGGATGGGAATGTGTTCATACTCTGATTTCGGTTCCTGAAATTCATTCATAGGTCGTACACTCCTTCCAATGATACCCGCAGCTTTTTCAAACCCGTGTACAGGCGGGTCTTGACCGTGCTGAGATTGGCGCCGGTGACGGCGCTGATCTCCTTGAGGGACAGCTCCTCATAGAACCGCAGACGAATGATCGTGGCGATCTCAGGGGGGAGGGCGTCGATCCGGGCGCCCAGGGAGCCGTCGGCGGGCAGGGGGTCCTCGTAGCTGCCGGCGTCCAGGGCGTCCGGCGGCACAAAGGTGACCCGCTTGCGCTGGCGGAGCATATCGGTGCACACGTTGACCAGAATGCGGTAAAACCAGGTCCGTATGGCCTCCGGGTCCCGCAGGTGGTCCTGGCGCTCCCATGCCTTGCAGACGGCAGTCTGTACCGCGTCCAAGGCCTCTTCCCGATTTTTCAGATAGCTGTATGCCAGTCGGTAAAACCGCGCCTGTTCGTCTATAAGGTAGTCTGTCAAAAGCTTTTCCTGGAATTTTGACACGTGCAACGGTCCTTTCTGCTGCGTTCTATCCGTTTAGACGGAGAAGCGGCGGAAAAAGTTTTGGAAGGAACGAAAAAATAGTCTGTTATTCATACCGCAGCGCGTCGATGGGGTTGAGCTTGGCGGCCTTGTTGGCGGGGAGATAGCCAAAGAGCACGCCGATGCCGACGCTCACGCCAAAGCTCACGGTGATGGCCCCCAGGGTGGGCGTTGCGTTGAAGGTCAGGCCGCTGACGCCCATCTGGCTCAGCAGCATCCCACCCAGCAGCGACCCGATGCCCAGGGCCATCAGACAGCCGAAGACGATGCCCAACAAGCCGCCGATGGCGGAGGTGGTGCCGGCCTCGATGATGAACTGCCGGCGGATGTCCCGCCGCTTGGCCCCCAGGGACTTGCGGATGCCGATCTCCCGGGTCCGCTCGGTGACGGAGACCAGCATGATGTTCATGATGCCGATGCCGCCCACCAGCAAAGAGATGGCGGCGATGGCCACCAGCACGGCCATGGCTAGGGTCATCATGGAGTTGATCATATTGACCTGGTCCAGCATGCTCTCGACCAGATAGGCATTGTACCACGCGTCCTCGTCCTTGTAAAAGGCCTGGAGGAAATCCCGCAGCAGCGTCTGGGCGGTGGGAACGGCATCCCGGGAGACGGCGGTGATCTGGTAGAGGGAGACATAGCTTACGCCGGCGAGCTCCATGGCGTTTTGGTAGGGAATATAGACCGCGTCATCTCCGCCGCCCTCCCGGAGGGTGTCGCTGTTCTGGGCCAGAACGCCCACCACCGTGTAGGGGATGCCGCTGAGCAGCAGCGTCTTGCCCAGGGCGTCTCCGTGAAAGGCCTCCTGTTCCAGATAGGCGCCGATGACGCAGACGGGCTGGCGCATGGCCACGTCCACATACTGGAGATACCGGCCCCGGGCAAGGGTGGACCCGTCCAGGGTGGTGCCGGTCTCCGGGCGGTACATGGCCTCGCTGACGCCGTAGATATTCGTCTTTTTGAACTCCGTGTTTCCCTGGCGCACGCCGGTGCTGCCGGAGACCCAGGGCGTGATGCCGCCGAAGGCCTCGGGGTGCTGCTCCACAAAGGCGTACATCTCCTCGGGGGTGATGTTGTTGGTGGTGCCGTCGCCCATGCCCCAGGTATAGGCATAGATCTGGGTGACGCCTACCTTTTCCACCTGCTGCTCCACCATGCCGGTCAGACCGTTGCCCAGGGAGATGATGACGATCACCGCGCCCACGCCGATGATGATGCCCAGCATGGTCAAAAAGGCCCGCATTTTACTGGTCCGCAGAGACTTGACGGCCAGCTTGAAGGATTGAGAGAAATTCATGCCCGGACCTCCTCACCCAGCTCCTCGGGCCGGACCACGGCCCGGGGGTCCCTGGCGTCGCCGTCGTAGATCACCCGGCCGTCCTGGAGACGGACGATCCGCTTGGCTTTTACGGCGATGGAGTTATCGTGGGTGATGAGGACCACGGTATCGCCCTCGGCGTTGAGCTTTTGCAAAAAGCCCAGCACCTCCCGGCCAGTCCGGGAGTCCAGCGCGCCGGTGGGCTCATCCGCCAGGATCACCGAGGGGTTTCCGGCCAGAGCCCGGGCGATGGACACCCGCTGCTGCTGGCCGCCGGAGAGCTGGCTGGGGAGATTGCGCTCCTTGCCGGCAAGCCCCACCCGCTCCAGGGATTCCTCGGCCCGGCGGCGGCGCTCCTCGGCGCCGATCCCGGCATAGAGCAGCGGCAGCTCCACATTTTCCCGGACGGTCAGCTTGGGGATCAGATTATACTGCTGGAAGATGAAGCCCAGCATCTTGTTGCGGATCTCCGCCTGCTGGTCGTCGTTCATGGTGGACACGTCCACGCCGCCCAGACGGTAGGTGCCGGAGGTGGGCACGTCCAGACAGCCGATGATGTTCATGGCGGTGGATTTGCCGGAGCCGGACTGGCCCACAATGGCCACGAACTCCCCCTGATCCACAGTGAGGCTGACGCCGTCCAGAGCATGGACCGCCTCGCTGCCCATGGGGTAGATCTTATAGATGTCCCGCAGCTCGATCAGATGGTCCATGGCCCTCAGCCTCCTTCCTCCGGCGACTGGGCCAGGAAGGCCACAGTCTCCCCGTCGGCGAGACCGGAGGTGATCTCAATATAGTCCGCGTCGCTGCGGCCCAGGACCACCTGGCGCTCTTCCAGCAGGGCGGGATCGGCCACGGTCCCGTCCTCGGCCAGGGCGTCCGGCCCGGCCACCAGCACAGTGTTGCCCCGGGCCACGGCGTCTACCGGCACGCAGAGGGCGTTCTCCGCCGTGTCACAGAGGATGGTGGCGGAGACGTTCATGCCGGGCTTGAGCTGGCCGTACTCCTTCACCGTGACGGTGACGGGATAGTTGGTAAAGCCCTTGGTGGTGGTGCCGTTGATGCTGACCTTTTCCACGGTGCCGGTGAAGACCTCTCCGGGCAGGGCGCTGGCGGTGAGCTCCACCGTCTGGCCCACCTGGACCTTGCCGATGTCCAGCTCGCTGACGTTCATCTCCATTTTCAGACAGCTCAGATCATAGATCACCGCCAGGGTGCCGCTGGCCACGCCGTCTACCTTGTCTCCGGCCTTGAAGGTCTTCTCGATCACAGTGCCGGAGATGGGGGAGGTGATGGTGTAGTCCTCCAGATGGTCGGCGGCGGTGCCGGCGGAGAGCCGGGCGCTCTCCAGGCTCAGCCGGGCGTTTTCGATCTGGGACCGGATGGCCTCGGACTCCACGGTGCACAGCACCTCGCCCTTGGTGACGGCGCTGCCGGCCAGCTTTTGAAAGCCGGTGACGGTGCCGCTGCCGGAGGCGTAGACCGTGGTGGAGTTGGGCATGGTGATGTGAGAGGCGCCGTAGCTGGTATAGGTGCCGATGACGGCGGAGGCGGTGTAGGTCTCAGACACCACGCCGGGGTTGTTCAGCTTGACCCGGACGCTGCTGCTGATCTTGCCGTTGCTGGTGATGGTGGTGGCGTCGGACACGGAGGCCACTGTGCCCTGTACCGGAGCCTCAAACTCCCCGATGTACACCGTGGCGGCCTGGCCCACATAGAAGGCGGAGGGCTCGGCGTAGGGGAAGAGGAAGTCGATGGTCAGGTCTGTGTTGGTGGTGATATAGGCCAGGGCCGTGCCGGCGGAGACGCTGTCGCCGTCGTGGACGAAGACCTCGTTGATGGTGCCGGAGATGGGGGCTGTGGGATGGAGGGCCTCCTGGGCCTGCTGGTAGCTGACCTGAGCCTGCTTTTGAGAGAGGTTGGCCCGGTTGACGGAGTCCTGGGCCTCGCTGTGGTCCATGGCGTACAGCAGCGCGCCCTGGTCCACCAGGTCTCCCTCCTCAAAGGGGGCGTCCAGGATCGCCCCGGAGATCAGCGTGGTGACCTGATAGGAGTCGGCGGGCTCCAATGTGGCGGAGCCGGAGACAGAGACCGACAGATCCCGCCGCTCTGCCTGGGCCAGCTGATAGGGGATGGCGGCCGCCCCGCCGCCCCGGTTCAGGACCCGGGGCAGCACCGCCGCGGCCAGGACCGCCGCAGCCGCGGTGACGGCCAGGACCCTGCCCTTCTTTCCCAGCTTGGGGAGGCGGCGCTTGGCCGGGGGAGTCTGCTGCTCTTCGGAAAGATAAATGTCGTTCATGGTCCTCTCTCCTTACATGATGGATGGCTTTGGCGCTCTCTATTCCTTACGGGACAGCGGAGCGGTTTTCTTCAAAGTCCGGATGTTTTTGTTTGGATTATTATACTAGACAACTAATACAATAGCACAAAAAAATGAAACTTGTCAAGGCCGCCGGACAAATTTTTTTCGGCTGCTTAGATGCTACCACAGAAATCTTTCCAGAAGCTTTCCGGAAGATGACAGAGTTGAAAGAATTGGATCGCATTTCCCTTCCATCATCGTCGAAAAGGCCGCTTCACGCTCGTTCCACCTGGCGGCGAAACCTGTGCCAAACGGACTTTGCGGCGGCGGCAATGGGGGCGCACAGGCCACATGATAGCACAGGGGCACCTGGATGGCAACAGAAAATATGAATTATTTCATGTAAGTAAAGTGCATAATAGAACATTCCTCCGGACGTGGGCGGACGATAGAATGGAATCAGGTGATGCGACATGGGAAAAGAGAGGACCTGCCCCAGCCTGACGCATTTGGGAGAGGACCTGAAAGCGGCCCGACGGGCTATGGGACTGTCCCGCAAGGACCTGGCGGAGCTGGTGGGGATCGACCCCAGGTATCTGGCCAATATTGAAAACAGCGGGAGCCTGCCCAGTCTGCCGATTTTTCATGCCCTGGTGAAGGTGTGCAAGCTGCCTTTGGAGCGGTATTTTTTTGATTTGGCCCCCTGTGGAGACAGTGAGCTGCGCCAGCGGGTCAACCACAAGCTGGCCCTGTGCCAGGAGGCGTTCCTGCCGGTGGTGGAGGGAACGCTGGATGGGATTCTCCGGGTCCAGGAGGAGAAGACGGACCCCTGAAACAAACGGGAAATCAGAAAACAAGACGGAGGCCGGAACGAATCGTTCCGGCCTCCGTGGGCGTTTATGAGGTTCTTTGATAGAGGGGGATCGTCCGCTGATAGGGCTGGGGGCGGTAGGTGATGGAGCGGATCTTGTTCCCGGAGACCCCGTAGCGGGGGTGGGTGCCGAAGAGGTCGATGTAGCAGTCCAGATCGTCCCGCTCCGCGGCCATGGCCTCCAGCAGCAAAACGGTGGCCCGGGCGTCGTCCACCGCCCGGTGGCTGTTGACGGCGGACTCCTCCAGATGGTAGGCCTCGATGGCGTTACAGAGCTTGTGGGGGTAGTCCCGCCGGTCCCGGTAGACCGTCAGGGCGTCCAGAAAGCGGGGCTTTTGCAAAACGCCGGAGCGGCCATGGGGCAGCAGGAGCCGGTAGAGGAAATTCAGGTCGAACTGGGCGTTGTAGGCCACCAGGAGGGGGCGCTCCGCTCCCTCCAGCAGACGGCAGAAGTCCTCTGCCGCCTGGGCCTGGTCCACCCCCTCGGCCAGGAGCTGTGCATCGGTGATGCCGGTGAGATCGACGATGAAGGGGGGCAGCGTCTGGCCATCGGGCAGGCGGATCAGACAGTTGAAGCTCTCCTGCTCCCCGGCGGGGGTCAGGGCCACAGCGCCGATCTCAATGATCCGGTCATGGCTGAAATCAATGCCGGTGGTCTCGGTGTCAAACACCACGATCCGGTCGAACTGGCTCCAGAGTCGTTCCATCAGGCGGCCTCCTCCGCCCAGTTCTCCCCGGTGGCATAGTCGATCTCCACCCCGGGCTGGACGTTGTAGCAGAAGATGTTGAAGCAGATGCCCTCGCCGCCGTCCTCCACGGACAGGGCCTCCATCTGAACGCCCCGGGCCACCAGCTCGGTCCCCTGGAAGACCGGGGTCACCCGGTAGAGGACGTGGTTTCCGGTCTCGTGGATGTAGTCTGCCACCAGGTTTTCAAAGGGCAGCATACCGTCCACGTTGAGATACCGGGTGCCGGTGATGAGATTGCGGTCGTTGGCGTTTTCGCCGGTGAGCTGGAAGCCGATCAGGTGGCAACGGTTATATAGGGACTTGCCGTCCACCCAGTCGTAGGAGTTCTGTTCCCAGCCGGTGGGGTGGACGCTGCCGATGTCTCCCCGGTCCTCGGTGGGCATCAGGTCCGGGCCGATGGAGGCCATGGCTGTGGTACAGCGGCCCAGAGCGTCCAAGGAACCGTAGGTCTCATAGGAGTCGGCGGTCAGCTCCTCCTGGGTGAAGGTGGGCTGGTTGCCCTCCACCACGGCATAGGGCTGGCCGTCATAGGGGGGCAGATCCTCCAGAGCCACCACCGGCGGGGCGGGGGCGAAGGCCCGGTACAGGGCGCTGCCAACCAGGCAGAGAAGCAGCAGGAACAACGCCTGCCGGGAGGAGAGCTTTTTGGTTTTCTTTTGTGCCATGATCAAATTCCTTTTCGTCTGTAAATTTCCCGGGTGATGGTCGCGTGGGAGGTGCCGGGGAACTCCCGCCGGTCTGTCAGGGTGAAGGGGGACAGGTCCCAGTCAAAGTGAACGTCCGCCGGATAGGCCCGGTTCCAGCGGTAGAGGATCAGCTCCTCCACCTGCTCGGCCGGGGGAAGGCGGTCCTCCCAGAAGGTGAGGACGCCGGGGGCGGCGGGAAGCGCCTCGGCGATCTGGACATGGTCCCCGGCCCAGGAGAACAGGGCGGCGGAGCAGGGGCGCACCCACAGGGGGGCGGCGCCGGCCAGCGTCAGCAGATCCTCCTGCTGGGCCCGGTCCCGGCTGAGGCGGCGGTGGTTGAAGGACAGGCCGTTCCGGTCGTCCAGGCAGAGGGCAGCGCGCATGGGGGCATCTCCTTTCTGGAATAGGCCCCGGCCTGGGGGCAGACCGGAGAACCGTTTCAATATACCAGATTTCGATGGAAGTTTCAATGCCCTGTCGGTATAGCGAGCGGATGCTTTGGGCATCCTGAGAAAAAAGGAGGCGGTGGAATGTCTGCGCGAAAACGGATCTTGACTCTGGGAATGCTGGTGGCGCCCTGTTTATTTCTGGCGGGGGCGCTGTGGGTCCAGCGGGAGGTGACAGCGGCGGCCTCGGCCCCGGCGGCGGTGCCGGCGTCCGGCGACAACTGGGGGCTTTCTTTTCAGGTGGAGGGAGAGCCGCCGGTGGGCAACGCCACGGTAGAGGAGCTGGCCCAGTATGACGCCTGGTATCTGGGAGACCCGGGGGAAAAGGTGCTGTACCTGACCTTTGACTGCGGCTATGAAAACGGCTGTACGGAGCCGATCCTGGACGCTTTGAAAAAGCACAACGCCCCGGCGGCCTTTTTTGTGGTGGGCCACATGCTCGAGTCGGCCCCGGATATCGTCCGGCGGATGGCGGCGGAGGGACACATCGTGGGCAACCACACCTACCACCACCCGGATATGTCGGCCATCTCCGATCAGGCGGCCTTCCGGAAGGAGCTGGAGTCCCTGGAGACGCTGTACCGGGAGACGGTGGGGGAGGAGCTGCCCCGCTATTACCGGCCTCCCCAGGGAAAATACAGCGTGGAAAATTTGAAGCAGGCCCAGGCCCTGGGCTACCAGACGGTGCTGTGGAGCCTTGCCTATGTGGACTGGTACACCGATGACCAGCCCACGGCGGAGGCCGCCTTTTCCAAGCTCCTGCCCCGGGTCCACAACGGGGCGGTGGTGCTGCTCCACTCCACCTCGACTACCAACGCGGCGATCCTGGATGAGCTGCTGACCCGGTGGGAGGAGATGGGCTATACCTTTGCCTCCCTGGATCAGCTGACGATGTGACCGTCAAACCTGCCCTGTTGTGTTCCTGCCGGAAACCGCCCCGTCTTCTGCGTCAAGACGGGGCGGTTTTTGCGTCTGGGGAGTGGGCGGGGCTTGCGTTTTTCCCGGGGTTGGGTATATACTGAAGAACAACAAAGAGCCGGGAAACATCGCTCCCGGTCTGTCTGCCGGGGACTGCCGCGCAGGCGGCGGGGACGGGAATCAACAGAACAGGAGACACATATGGAACTTACGACGGTATTGTTTGACCTGGATGGGACGCTGCTGCCCATGGATCAGGAGGTATTTACCAGGACCTATTTCAAGCTCCTGGCGGCCAAGCTGGCTCCGCTGGGGTACGAGCCGGGAAAGCTGGTGGACAGCATCTGGGCCGGCACGGCGGCCATGGTGAAAAACGACGGCAGTTGTCTGAACGAGGAGGCCTTCTGGCAGGTCTTTGCCGGCATTTATGGCCAGGAGGCTTTGAAGGACCGGGATGTGATCGATTCCTTTTACACCCAGGAGTTCAACCAGGCCAAGGCCGCCTGCGGCTTCCATCCCTCTGCTGCCAAGGCGGTGGAGGTGCTGAAGGCGGCAGGAAAGACGGTGGTCCTGGCCACAAATCCCATTTTCCCACGGGCGGCTACGGAGAGCCGCATCCGCTGGGCGGGATTGGAGCCGTCGGATTTTCTGCTGTACACCACCTATGAAAACGCCCATTTCTGCAAGCCCAATCTCCGCTATTATCAGGAGATCCTGGAGAAGATCGGCCGCCGCCCGGAGGAGTGCCTGATGGTGGGCAACGATGTGGGAGAGGACATGGTGGCGCGGCGGCTTGGCATGGAGGTCTTCCTGCTGACGGACTGCCTGATCAATCAGAGGAGCGAGGATCTGAGCCAGTACCGCCGCGGCGGATTCCCGGAGCTGCTGGAGGTATTGAAGACGTTGCCGTAAGAGTCTGCGCCCCCGGGCGGGGCGGCTTTCCTGCGGGGGATCGTGCCCTGTGGGAAGCCGCTCTGCCCGGGAACGAAGGCCTGCCGGATAGGCTCAAAAAATTTTTTTGAAAAAATCAGAAAAAGGGCTTGCATTTTCCTGCGAGGCATGCTATTATGTACAAGCTGACTTCGACAAGCAGCGAACATGAAAAACCGGGTGTAGCGCAGTTGGTAGCGCACTTGACTGGGGGTCAAGGGGTCGTGAGTTCAAGTCTCGCCACTCGGACCAAACAATGATAATCCGAACTACATTATCCAAGTGGGTAATGTGTTCGGATTTATCATTTCTATTGAGAATGTTCTTTAACAAAGTATGGTGGAGATTGATTTCTCCACCATTGCTTTTTTGTGACATGGACTATATACTATCAATATACACGGAACTATTCAGAGATTTTTGCGTCATAAAATATTGAAGGGCAAAAGTTGGTTCAATCCAATCGGCGAGGAGGTACTTTAATGAAACGAAAGGTGACAGCAGGGATTATTGCTATCGTAATTTTAATTTGCTCCATTGTAATATTTCGTTCTATTTACATCCAGCGTTCTTATTATCCAATGGGCGGAGAAGTAACCATTCTTGCAAAGCAAGCTGACAACTACGGATATTATATCACTGTGGAGCAGGGTAAACCAGACGATGCCGGCTGGGGACAATTTGAATTAAAATGTACTCAGGAGCAATATGAAGCGGTCGATGTAGGTGATGTGGTCAAGTGTGACAGAGAACAAAGTATAGTAACTAATTCAGGAACTGTTCATAAAATATATAATGAAGATAACGATATAGAATCTGTTATTGATACTCCCGTTTTAGTGCAATCAAATGGGGTAAAAATAGAACCATATGTGCATATGATGTGGGACAAAAAATGGTCTGAAAACGGTTGGTTAATGGCAGATATGTTATCACTATACGATATTCTCCCTGAAATTTGTGATAGCTTAACCGAAATAATTTATAGTGAAGGCTTATCAGTTGATTACAACGATGGCGTGTCTTTTGTATCAATATCTATCTATAATAGCGATACATTTGAATATATCTACAAAAATGAAAACCTGTCTATAATAGATGAACTGCCAGATGGTACATACTATCTTGGTATTGTTGTGAAAGAGCAAGGTGAATATATTGAGTCCGAACAGGAATATGATGAAACTGGTTACGAGTGTGTATATCGGCTTGTAAAATGATATTATGATAATAAGCGGGAACATCGTTGCAGATGTTCCCGCTTCGTGCCTTAGTTCTGTTTCGTTTTGCCCTGTTCCTGCTGCGCTTTCCATTTGGCAAACTCCTGCTGTCCCTCCTCGCTCTCGAAAAAGGCCTGTATCTCCGGGAACAGGACACGGGCCAGAGCCTCTACCTCGTGGTAGGGTATCCCGGTGCCGTAGTCATTGGGTTTCTTTTTTCTTGCCACAGAGCCGCCCCCAATCTAAAGCTGCTCCTCGTCGAGCAGATAGCCCTGAAACACAGTTCCATCGCCGAGGATGAAGCGTCCCCTTGCATCCTTGGGAATCTGTTCTGCGGCGCTGGTGTTGTCCAGAATGATACCGGACAGAATATTGTCAGCCCTGCCGCATACTCGGAAATCTATGTTGTTCTTGACTTGACCAGGAATTATATTTGCGTCCGGGCGTTGGGTGGCAAGAATGAGGTGGATACCAAACGCCCGCCCCAGCCGCGCAATCGTTGCAAGCCTGCTCTCGATCTGCGCCAGCAACTCCTTGTCCCCTTTGCTCCGTCCCGTTCTGTCAAGTACCTCTGCCACCTCGTCACAGCCGAACACCAGCCGGGGAAGCTTCTCTCCCGTGGCTTCGTTGTAGGCGCCAAGGTTGGGACACCCCGTTTTTGCCAGAAGTCCCTTGCGTTGCTCTAATTCCCTTACAAGATTGTCTAGGGTGTCCAGTAGTTCGGCCTCGGTGAAGCACATCCGGCATTTTTCGCGCCAGACTTTCGAGAAGTCCACGCCGCCCTTGAAGTCAGCGATATAAACCTCCGCCCCCTTGCGAAGCGACTGCATGAGCAGGAGTTTCAGCAGGACACTCTTGCCGCTCCCTGTGGAACCACCCAGCAGGATATGGGGAATGTGAGCGAGGTTGACGGTCACAGGCCCCAGCAGACTTTCACCCAGCGTCAGAACGAAACTGTCTGATGAGAGGTAACTATCACTCCACCGCAGAATATCCGGTAAACTGGTTTGGGTGGGAACTGCATAGATCAGCACCCGACTCCTGCTCTTGCCATAGATGATTTTTACGATAGAAATGTCCAAGGCCGCTTCCAATGCTGCCTGCTTCTCCTCCCAGACTGCGAGGGGGATGCTCTGATTTCGGAACTCCCACACTGTCACACGGGGATGCTCCTTGTCCTGCCGCTTTCGCAGCAGTTCAGGTACCATCTCGGCACGATTGACCAGTCCAATGCTCCGCAGTTGGTCTTGGGCTGCCTTTCTGCCAAAGGGGTATACCATGAGGACAGCCAGCACAGCGCCGCCCACGATGAGGTAAGCGGGAACAACATGGGTCATTGCGGCCAGCATGATGGGGGACATAAATTCCACGCTCTGCGCATAGGCGCTGACCGCCTCTTGCTTGCTCCATACCCACACCATTCCAGCGAGATACAGAGCTACGAACAGCAGCTTGACAGCCAAATCAGGAACGCCGCTTAGCCGCTGCCAGAAATTACGCCAGGCAGTCCGGCGTTGAATGTTGAACTTATCATTTTGGGTCACAGGGAAAGCCCCCTTTCTTCCGCTGGACGGTGGAGCCATCCGGCAGGTATTCAATCACATTGTGGATACGTCGGAGGAACGCATACCATGTTTCCAACTGGTAACGCTGGATCTCCTGATACTGTGCCTCCAAAGGGATATTGCTGGTGAGATAGACTGTGGTATAACAGGCCACCCGGTCATTATAGCGAGCCGGGAGCATGATGGGATAAATGTCCAAATAGTTGAGCATGGCACTGATGGGGATTTGAGAATGGAATTCCTCAAACACCAGCACATCTTGACAGCGATAGGCGTCAAAGCGGACGCCGTTTCTTCCGCCATAGTCGGTGATGCGGCAAATGCTCTTGGGGCTGTGGCGCTCAAAGATTCCCCAAGTCTTTCCCACCCCGCTTGCGCCATAGAGATAGGTCACTTCCAACTGCCTGTTTTCGGCGCTGTACTTTTCCTCCAAAATAGCTTGACGGAGGGTTTCGACTTCGCGGATGCGAAAGGCGTATTTCGGATTGTCCTCGACGATCTCCATAATAGACTTTCCGGTCCGGAGGTCTTGAATGAGCTTGAACATTTCCGGGGCCTCTTCTTCCTTTTCAGCGGGGAGGTCGCCCCATTCCTCAAAAGTGCCGGGTACGGAGGTCTCCGCCTTGTCGGTGTCGGCCCACTTGCCCTTCTTTGCGATATAGTCCCGGTTGATCCTTGCGCTCTGATACGCTTTCTCGATATGCGCCGTAGGGAAACGGTTTTTGACGGTGGAGAAGCGCATGGGCGAGGGAGAATACAGGAAGATATGCGTGTGATATGTCCCGGTTGTTGCTATCTCGTCAGCCATACAGAAATAGGCCGGAGAAAATCGGTGCAGTATTTCCCGGATAGCGGCGTGGTCAAGTCCGGCCTCCAATGGATTGTTAATGACCAGCGCCCACTTGCGGGATTGTGTATTGTTTCCCATGTTGGCCTCCTTTGTGGTTGCTTCATGCTACATGGTTGCCATAAGGGTTTGTAATACTATAAACCCTTATGGCAAGGGGGCGGCGCTGACGCTGCCGCCGGGGGACATTTTTCTTGAGGAAAAATATCTAATCCCCGTCTGCGCCCCAGCGCCGCCCATAGCATTAGGTCTTGGGAGTTACCAGATGGATACCCGTGGCCTTGGCTCCCACACGATAGTCACCCTTAGACCAGTAGATGAACACTTCAAGGTTGTCGAAGCGCACTTCCACATAACCGTCCGGGGCCTCTGCCTGCTGCTGTCCGTCAATGCGTACATCGACTTTATCCAAGCCCTTTTCAGGCAAGGCAACAGAGTAGCGGTAGCCGAGGACGGTATCGGTACGCTTACCATCCTTGTACTCATACGCCGGGGACACATCCACCAGCCACAGCTTGTCCCCAAGGCTCTTGGGCGAGATAATCAAATCGGAAATTTTCATGGCAATAATCCTTTCTTTGCAGCGTAGATGCGCTATCCATAGATTGACAGGTACAGAACACTCGGCCTCGTGTTGTGCCTATCATAGCACCCGGAATTACCTGAAAATTTCACGGATGAAATTCCAGCAAAATTTTTGAAAAAAATTTACCGCCGTTCCCCTTGCTGCCGGGAACGGCGGTTTCCTATCATTCTTCAAAATTGCTTCCCAATAAGGGAAGTCCCTGTTCGGCCAGTTCACAGTTTACCAGAAACACACACCCGTCACGCCGCTTTAACGCCTTATCGATCTCGTACAGTTCGGGCCATGCGAGATACCGCAATTCATCCCGTTCCGCCGGGGTCATTTTAAGGCCAAGGGCGAGTTGGTTAATGTCCTGCTCTGTCAGCCGTACTTGTCCACCCCGCAAAATCCGGCTCACTCTGGCCTCCGGCATACCGCTTGCGGTTGCCAGTTCCTTTTGCTTCATGCCGAGATTTTGGAGGTATGCCTTGATCCGCCTTGCCAGGGCGGATATGTCTTGTCTATAACCGGGGCTTTGCTCTGGCTGTTTCCATGCCAAAGCCTGTCCCTCTGGTTATAATCTACTTATGCGGACTTATTGCCGAAGGTGGTCTGTAAGTGTTGATACTTCCAAATGCTATGGGCAATCATACAAGTGTAGTCCATAGCCACCACCTCCTTTCGTGAATACGCTTTTGGTGAATAGTTCCTATCCACCTCCGACGCAAAGCCCATTCACTAATCAAAGTTGTCTGGCACAGTCGAGACTGCGCCGTTCATCTGTCCCGCAGATATTGGGTTGGCAAGTGCAGCAAACTTTTCCCATCTGCATCTTGGGAGTAGTTGGGGCGTTTCCACCCTCCGCATGGTTTCTCATGCCGTCCATAGGACGGCGTCCTCGTTGTGCGCCGCAAAAGCGGCTCTCTAATTCGACTGCTGGTTTCAATTTTAAGAAACATTCTTTTTGACTGCAATTATACATTATCACATTTCTCCTATATATCGATGAATAAAGTGTGAATAAATCTATATCTTGTAGTTTCTGCTTCTCTCGCCAGTAGCCCAGGGCGCCCCCCTGTCAATGGTCAAGATAAACGGCCCATGTGCCGCCATTGACAGGGGGTGTGCCCTGGGCTTTTCGGTAATCAAGGGGTGTCAGCCGCAGGCTGGCTGACACCCGCAAAATATTTTTAGATTGAGCATTTACAATTATCTTGATTTATGATATTTTAGATTTAACAGGAGGGATATTTTATGGAGCAGATTGGAAAGCGTCTCCGAGCCTTGCGTGAGGGTGTCCGATTAACGCAGGTGAACATGGCGAAGATTTTAGGCGTCCAGCAATCCCGGATCAACCGCTACGAAACGGGCCAGACCACCCCGGCCCCGGAAATCTTCATCAAGTACGCCGATTATTTCGATGTGTCAATGGATTATCTCTATTGCCGCACAGACGACCCCAGAGGCAAACTCTACGACTACCGGCCCCAGGCGCTTAAAGAGAAAACGGAGCAGAGCCGGGAAATGCGAGAATTTATTGAAATGTGCTTTGACCCGAAAGCCCCAGTCAACAAGCGTCTGAAAGAGGCGCTGTTCCGTATCATGGAGGAGGGGGAGCCGAAATGAAAGCCGTGATCTATGCCCGGTATTCCAGCGACAACCAGCGGGAGGAAAGTATTGAGGGCCAGTTGCGGGAATGTACGGCCTATTGCAAGAAGAACGATATAACCATCCTGCGGACATACATTGACCGGGCCATGTCCGCCAAGACCGACCACCGCCCGGACTTCCAGCGCATGATTAAGGACAGCGCCAAGGGCCTCTTTGATGTTATCATCGTTTGGAAACTTGACCGCTTCGCCCGTAACCGCTACGACAGCGCCCACTATAAAGCCCAGCTTCGGAAGTATGGCGTTAAAGTGTTATCCGCCACGGAGAACATTTCCGAGGGCCCGGAGGGAATTATTCTGGAAAGTATGCTGGAGGGCATGGCGGAATACTACTCCGCCGAGTTGTCCGAGAAAGTCATCCGGGGCCACACGGAGAATGCCTTGAAATGCAAGTATAACGGCGGCACCCCCACTTTCGGCTTTGTCATCGACAAGGATAAATGCTATCAGATCGACCCGCACACCGCCCCTGTGGTGTTGGAGAGCTTCACCCGGTACGCCAATGGAGCCACCATGAAAGAGGTTATGCAGTACCTTGTGGAAAGCGGCTTTACCACAGTACGGGGCCGGAAAATCGACCTGAATTTTATTTCCCGCCTGCTGAAAAATCGAAAGTATATCGGGGAATACAGTTACCGCCACATCGTTACCCCCGGCGGTATTCCTGCTATCGTTCCGCAAGACCTGTTCGACAGGGTGCAGCAGAGGCTTGAGGTGAATAGGAAAGCGCCAGCCCGTCATAAGGCCGAGGACGATTATCTCTTGACCACAAAACTCTTTTGCGGCTCCTGCGGGGCTATGATGGTGGGCGAGAGCGGCACCAGCGCCAGCAAAGGCCGGAAATACCATTATTACCGCTGCGTGAACACCAAGAAAAACAAGACTTGCAGCGCCAAACATAAGAGTGTCCGTAAACTGCCGTTGGAAAACGCCGTGGTAAGCGCAACGATGGCGAAAGTGATGAATGATGATTTTGTGGAGTACATAGCGGACGCTGTGATGGACTTGCAGGGTAAGGAAAGCAGCGAACTCCCCGCCCTGCGCCAGCAGTTGGCGGAAACAGAGCGGGGCATAGAAAATATGCTGAACGCTATCCAGATGGGGATTATCAACCAGTCCACGAAACAGCGCCTTGATGAGTTGGAGGAACGGAAAAAGGAAATCGAGTTGCATATCATTCAGGAGGAAATTAAAAACCCCCTTCTCTCCCGTGAAGATGTGACATTCTGGATTTGCCGTTTCCGAAAATTCGATGTGAGCAAACTGGAAGAACGGCGGCGGCTGATTGACAGTTTTGTAAACTCCGTGACCATCTTTGACGATTGCATTTTGATAACTTTCAACTACAAAGACGGTGAAACAAGGCTTGATTTTAAGGACATTGAAAGTTCGGATTTACAATCGGTCGGGGGACCAACAAAATGGAGAAACCCTAGAGCTTCAACGGCTCTAGGGTTTCTTCATTTTTCTCGTTTGTGCGCTTTGGTTGGGGAAAATAATCCCCATTGCACTATTGCAGTTCTATTGCAGTTCGTGCGTTAGATCCGGTCCGCACTGGCTTTTCTGCCCATTACAGAATATCTATTGCGTTTTGGATGATCTTGGGATATAGTGTAGGTACATCCCGGTGTATTTGCGATAGCGGTACGTACCGCTATCATTTTCACTCTGTGAAAATGATAAGAATTGCAAACAGGGAATCACATAATAAAGGAGAAGGAGACCATGAAAAAACGACTATTCGCAATGTTCTTGGCACTGACCATGGCTCTGTCGCTGATGCCTGCGGCGCTGGCGGCGGAAGAACCGGTCGATGAGACGCAGAATTCCGTAGAAGCGCCGCAGAACCAAGGACCGGAGACCCCGGTGGAGACAGCCGCGAAACTGCCTGATGCGGTTAACGGTGTGATCACCCTGACGGAAGACGTGGACATCTCTACGGACGGTTGGGTAGTTAGCGGAGATGTTACATTGGACTTGGCGGGACATGAATTAAAAGCCGCCAGCACAGGGAGCGGAAACATCGATGTTCCTGCCGGAGCAAGCCTGACCTTAAAGGACAGCGCGGGTAGGGGCAAAGTCTATACGGAAACTGATTACGTTAATAGTGACACGGGCTATGCTGTGATCGATGTGACCGGCGGCAGCTTTACCATGGAGAGCGGTTATGTGTATGCTGTCCGCGAAAATCCTGCCAGTAAGGGACAGTTTGCGCTTGGCATTGGCAATGGCGGCAGCATGACCATCAACGGCGGCAAGGTCGAAGCTGGCTGGTATGCGATTTCCGGTAACGGCAATGACAAAACGCAGAAATCTACCGTTGTTGTCAGCGGCGGCGAGTTGATCTCCACTGCCGATTATGCGCTGTATCTGCCTCACAACGGCGAGACCACCATCAAGGGCGGCACGGTGTATGGCGCGGCTGGCGGCATCAGCATCCAGCGCGGCACGCTGAGTATCAGTGATGACGCGGTGGTGACCAGCAAGGGCACCGGCAATACCGGTGACTGGGGTGACGGCACCGGCGGTCAGGAAGCGGCTGCGGTCAATATTGCTGCCCAGTATGGCGATTGCAGCGTGAATATCAGCGGAGGCAAGCTGACGGCTGAGAAGAACGCACTGATTATTAAGGCAGACAGTGCGAATAAGATCGATTTTGCCATCACTGGCGGTACGTTCTCCAGTGATGTGAGCGCCTATCTGGCTAAGGACTATGTACAGAACGCCAACGGCGAGGTCGGCAAGCTGAATGATGTAGCCGTTGCTGAAATCACCACCGCAGATGGTACAACCAACAAGTATGAAACCTTGCAGAAAGCCATCACTGCCGCCCAGAACGGTGACACGGTGAAGCTGCTGAAAACAGTCACTAATGTGCAAACGCTCACTTTGGATAGTGGCAACACCATTGACCTGAATCTGAATGGGTTTGATTTGAAATTTGCAACAGATAATCTTTTCAAAGTGACCCACGGCGTTTTGAATTTTACTGGTCAAGGCATGGTGGAGTCTAGCCACGGAAATAATCCCAAGGTTAATGTTCCGGTTCTGTATGCTTATGGTGGTGAAACGGATGAGGCAGATCATTCCGTAATCACCATTGGTAAGGATGTGACTGTCCAGAATCTCACCGGCTATGGCATTGGGATCGGGCATACAAATTACAAGGCTTATGGTGCAAAAGTTGTTATTGCAGGTCGGGTCAAAGCGAAATATGGCTTTAGCGTGACTGGAAACGCGAAGGCTACGACAGGGAGCAATCTGCCTGAAATCGTTGTAAAACAGACAGGTTCCATATATAGTAGTGATGGCGGTGCCATTTATGCTGCTGGCTACGCTAAATATCATGTTGCCGGTTCTCTTGAAGGTAAAAGTTTTGGTATTGAGATCCGTGCTGGTGAGCTGACCGTTGAAGATACCGCAACCATTACGGCAAGCGGTGCATTTTCGAATCCTGTCCCCAACGGGAATGGATTCACCGTGACCGGAGCAGCGATTGCTGTTTCTCAGCACACCACCAATCTGCCGATTAAAGTAGAAATTAAGGGCTGCAATATTTCTGAGACAGGAACAAACGGCTACGCACTTTATGAGATCGATACCGTTCCGAACGAGAGCTCTGAAGATGTAGCCAAGGATGTTTCTATCTCCGTCACCGGCGGCACTTTCTCCGGCGGAGTATATTCTACAAATAAAAAGCTTTCCATCTCCGGCGGCTATTTTACCTCCGATCCCAGTGCGTACTGCGCGGATGGCTTGACTGGTATTGCCTCCGGCAGAGCGGACTATCCGTTTACCGTTGGAGAAAAGGCCGACAATAAGGCCGAGGTGGCCGTTGCGGAGCCGGAGGTCAACAACCAGCTGCCGGGCGATGCGAGTGAGGAAGAAAAAGAACTGGCTGAAAAAACTAAGACTGCCCTGACCCAGGCTGCGGACAGCGCCGCGATCACCGGCTCGGCTATGGACGCCGCCGCGGTCCAGCAGGCCAATCAGAATCAGGTGACCAAGGAAGCAGCTGAGTCCGCACTGAATGGCGCAAATATTTCTGTTCCAGAGGGAACAGCGGTCAAGGTTGTGGTTCAGACCTACATGGATATCAAAATCACGGATGCCTCTGTGGAAAAGGACGGCGATGTGGTTACAAAACAGACGCTGACTTTGGATATCACCCCCATGTACAAGACCGTGGCAACCACGGCTGCTGATCTGGATCAGATCGAAACCTCTGGTGATCAGAAAAATGCCGTGGAGATCACGACGGCAGGAACCAGCGGCGTGTTGAAGAATATCACCGGCCCAGTTCGGGTCTCTATCCCTCTGCCTGCTGGATTTGTGACAGATACCAACACAGAGGTCTATGTCCAGCACAAGGGCTATGAGTATGCCGCGATGGTCAGCCAGGTCGATCAGGGTGGCAGCCAGACATTTGTAGCCACGTTCACCAATCCTCACGGGTTCAGCAAATTCACTCTGTCCACCACCTCTGCCGCAGTGGCCAAGGTCAATGGTAATTCCTATACCAGCTTCCAGGATGCGGTAAATGCCGCGGGCAGCAACGATACCATTGAAGTGCTGCAGGCTGGCAGCTACACCGCTTCCGCAGGTAAGACCGTCAAGGTGAAGAACGCCGCCGGCGGCGAGGGTATTACCGTGACGATCAACGGCGAGACCAAGACGGTTTCCAAGGACGAAACGGTTACCTTTACCTACGTTCCCCCTGTGACCCCGCCCCAGCCGGATGACCGGCCCAGCGGCGGCTCCGACAGCTCCAGCAGCTCTGATGGGGATTATATCGTCAGCGTGGATACCGGCAAGCACGGCACCGTGACCGTCAGCCCCAAGCGGGCCGACAAGGGCGACACCGTGACCATCACCGTGAAGCCTGACAAGGGCTATGAGCTGGACGAGCTGGTGGTTACCGACAAGAACGGCGACACCGTGAAGCTCAAGGACAAGGGCAACGGCAAGTTCTCCTTCACCATGCCCAGCTCCAAGGTCACCGTGGAGGCCAAGTTCGTCAAGGAGATCGCGTCTCAGCTTCCCTTCGCCGACGTCTCTGCCGATTACTGGGCCTATGACGAGATCGCCTGGGCCTATGAGAACGGCTACATGAACGGCACCTCTGCCACCGCGTTCAACCCCGGTGGCAACGTCTCCCGCCAGCAGCTGTGGATGATCCTGGCCCGGCTCAGCGGCGCATCTCCCGCTAGCATGGCGGAGGCCAGAGAGTGGGCCATCGGCAACGGCATCTCCGACGGCAGCAACCCCGGCGGCGCCATCAGCCGCCAGCAGATGGTGGCGACATTGTATCGCTACGCCAAGCTGATGGGCTACGACACCACCGGCGCCGCGGATCTGACGGTCTTCTCGGATCACGCCTCTGTGGCGGACTACGCCAAGGAGGCCATGGCCTGGTCTGTGAAGAACGAGATCGTGGGCGGCACGGCCCAGGGCACCCTGAACCCCGCCGGCACCGCTTCCCGCGCCCAGTTCGCGGTGATCCTGTACCGGTTCGTGAAGTAAGGGACGACATGTAAACATGAAAGATGCGGCTATCGGATCATTCCGATAGCCGCATCTTTGTTATATGTCGTGTCTGCTGGAAAATAAGCATCAAATAGGAATGGGGGCAGCCGTAAAGTGCGGCCACCCCCATGGGAAGAAAGAGATCAAGGATCGAGATCCTGCTGAGTCAGGAAGTCCTGCACCACATCCAGAAGATGCTCTGGGGAGAGCTGCAAACTGGTACAACGGTCAATCAGGTCGAGTACGGCAGACCTGTCGCTGGAGAAGGGTGCGATCAGGGCACTTGTAGACCAGTTTCCCTGCGTACACGCTTTTACCAGAATGCCATAGGACACGGTGCGGCGGAACGGGTCCCACAGCTCATGCAGGCAGTACCTGTAGACTGCGTCCTGGCACAACGCAGCATCAGTCGGACGCTCTGTGGAGTAGAGCGTTTCAGATACCTGGAATATGGTTTTCAACAGCAAGGCTGCTTGCTGGGCAACTGGCAGAATCAGAGGATGGAGTTCCAGAATCTCAGAAAAGATCTGGTCAAAACCGGAACTGCCTATAGGGGTAGGATATTCTTCACCAGAAATCAATTCAGCCACAGAAAGGCCCAGCTTGCTGGCCAGCTCTTCCATGGAATCTGCCCGTGGATGTGAAGTCCCTTTCAAATAGCCTTGCAGGGTTGTCCTTGGAAAATCGATTGCCTCAGAAAGCTTCACACAATTTAAACCTCGCTTGTTCATTTCTCTTTCCAATGTGGCTGTAATATTTTTCTCTATTTCCATTGGGGCCACCTCCTCAAGTAAAAGCATAAGGAGATAGACTCGTCCAGTAAATTCCAGCTTTTCGGCAAAGCGGACAGTTTTTCGGCAGAGTAAGAGCGTGGGATGGTTCGGAAAGACATCGTGTCCTGCTCCCGGAGATACAAGCGTTTTTCGAGAGCGAGGAGGGGCAGAGGGAATACGCCGAGTGGAAATCGCAGCAACGGGCCAAACAAGAGAACAAGGCATGACAAAGGCGGGAACATCTGCAACGATGCTCCCGCCTGTTGCGTTATATCGTGTTGGTATGTTCATCCTGTTTTGCTTACCGCCGTTTATATTTTGTTTGAGAAATATAGACAGCATTATAAATCGTGGTGGATTTGTTCACAAAAATGTAGTAAAATACTAAATGTAAAAATATACGCTGTTTGGTATGAGAAAAGGGGGCATTATAATGAGAAAGAGCGTTCGACATTTTGTGGTAATGTCTATACTGCTTTTGTTAGCTGTCGTTGTAGCTTTATTGACAAAGTCCCCTTATGGTAATGCGTTTTTTACCAACACAAAAGAAATTATCATATCGTTTCTCGTTTTTCTCTTGATTGATGCCATACGATGGATTACTCGCATAATGGAGAATGCGGAAAACCAGAAGAAAGCGCAGGAAATTGGATGGACGACCGCATTTCTTCTGTTTGTGGCATACTTCCTGTGGCGATATTGGAACCAGTATTCATTTTGGCAAGGTTGGTTAATTGTTGCAATATGTGCAATATCTATCATCGGTCTTGTAGTGCGCCTCTGCAATAAATGGGATGCAGATTGTGTACGATGGGTAACATGGTCGGTTTGCTGTTTTGTCGTGGTTTTTTCAATTTTGGGATGTCTTATCTTTTGGCAGCCGATGACGGTTGAAGAGGCAGAAAAAATAGTAATTGCAGAGACCGGAGATGACAGCTTTACCTTTCGATATATAGAAAGTGGGTCAACTATGATAAACCACTATGCCGCCGAAGCACCACTTGGGTACTATATATTTAATCAAAAGCAGGAAGATGGGACTTACGGTTCGTATGGGAGAGGGCGTGCGGTAGTATATTTAGGAGACGCACAAGAAGAATATCGAAACCCTAGCCCGAAAAAATAACCATCGGATATAACAGATATATAAACAAGGGCGGGAAAGCAACTCCCGCCCTTGCTCTTCATAATACATTTTCGATAGAAATGATAAATCCGAACACATTACCCATTTGGATCATGTAGTTCGGATTATCATTGTTTGCAAAGGGTGGTTAAAACTGATTTTTTTGTTAGAAACGAAAAATGCCGCCCGCAGGGCGGCCCGCCAACTGCGAGCCCAGCAAAGCGGGTCGCAGTTGGGAAGGAGGAGCAAGGGAGCGGGCGGATGACGTTCTTTTGTTCCGCAGGAATAAAAAAACGTCGGAGCAAAGCGAACTTTGCTCCGACGTGGTCCCCCGACCGATTGTAAATCCGAACTTTCAATATCCTTAAAATCAAGCCTTGTTTCACCGTCTTTGTAGTTGAACGTTATCAAAATGTAATCGTCAAAGATGGTCACGGAGTTTACAAAACTGTCAATCAGCCGCCGCCGTTCTTCCAGTTTGCTCACATCGAATTTTCGGAAACGGCAAATCCAGAATGTCACATCTTCACGGGAGAGAAGGGGGTTTTTAATTTCCTCCTGAATGATATGCAACTCGATTTCCTTTTTCCGTTCCTCCAACTCATCAAGGCGCTGTTTCGTGGACTGGTTGATAATCCCCATCTGGATAGCGTTCAGCATATTTTCTATGCCCCGCTCTGTTTCCGCCAACTGCTGGCGGAGGGCTATACTTTAGTAGGACGATAAATAATGCGTTTCTAAATTGAAAACAGGTTATAAATAACGGTTTCAGAATTTCAAAAAATATTTTTTAATTCATTGAAAAACAGTTCCGCTTTATACCCTTGTTTTCTCCTATTAGTAGAGGAAGTAATACTTTTAATACTAAAACAGATTACATAAGGAAAGGAGGTTAAGAGAATGCCAAGGACTTCAAAGATTACAGCACTCTATGAGCGTTTATCAAGAGATGATGACCTCAATGGTGAGTCAAATTCAATCACCAACCAAAAGCAATACTTGGAAGATTACGCCCGAAGAAATGGCTTTACGAATATTCGCCATTTTACTGACGATGGTTTTTCGGGTGTGAATTTCAATCGTCCGAGTTTTCAAGAGTTGATTAAAGAAGTAGAAGCAGGAAATGTCGCAACGATTATCGTTAAGGATTATTGTGCGATAATAGGACTAAATCAGAAAGACCTTGAAAACCAAGGCATTCTGGCTTAGTCCCTTCTTTTTTTGACCGAAAACAAAGGACTTTCACAATAATCAAGCAAGCCGGAGGGTGCCGCTGCACACTTCCGGCAGAAGGAGGATACGAAGAGCCGCAGGAGTCTACACCAGAACGGGAAAAGCCACACACGGAAAATCCATGTGTGGAGAAGCCAGATGTGGATAATCCACGCGGGGATAAGTACGCACAAATAAATACTGATCAAGTAATTACCCAAGAAAGAAATACTCTCTCAAAGAACTATCAATCCATCAATCTTGATGGGATGGACAGGATGGATGAGCGAAGCGAGTATGAAGAGATTATCAAAGAGAATCTTGATTACGACATTCTCTGTCAGGATCCGAAGTTCGATAAAGACCGCTTCCGGGAGATCATGGACATCATGCTGGATGCCGTCTGCTCTACCGCTCCGACCATCCGTATCAATGGCGAGGATATGCCGCAGCAAGTGGTTAAGTCCCGCTTTCTCAAGCTGAATAGCAGCCACATTGAGTACGTTCTGGACGCAATGAACAAGAACCCGTCAGACATCCGTAAGAAACAGCGGATACGCCTTGCCACCGCAAAGCAGAGAGTGTCCGAGCTGGAA
>CAUWNE010000011.1:0-51249 GCA_963560095.1 uncultured Dysosmobacter sp.
TTCCGAAGAACCACTATGAGGAGGAAGTAACATTGTTTAGAGGCAAGAAATATCAGGAAAGCGCCAAGCAGATCGATAAGAACGTGCAGTATGATCCTGCCGACGGCTTGGCTCTCATTTGCAAGACCGCCAGCGCCAAGTTCGACGAGACCGTCGAGCTCCATGTGAAGCTGGGCGTTGACTCCCGGCACGCTGACCAGCAGGTCCGCGGCGCCATCGTTCTGCCCCACGGCACCGGCAAGACTGTCCGCGTGCTGGTGTTCGCCAAGGGCGACAAGGCTGACGCCGCCCGCGAGGCCGGCGCTGACTATGTGGGCGATATGGACATGGTGGAGAAGATCCAGAAGGAAAACTGGTTCGACTTCGACGTGGTCGTGGCCAGCCCCGACATGATGGGCGTTGTGGGCCGTCTGGGTAAGGTCCTGGGCCCCAAGGGCCTGATGCCCTCCCCCAAGGCCGGCACCGTCACCCCTGACGTGGCCAAGGCCGTGCAGGAGGTCAAGGCCGGTAAGATCGAGTACCGCCTGGACAAGACCAACATCATCCACTGCCCCATCGGCAAGGTGTCCTTCGGCGGCGAGAAGCTGACCGAGAACTACAACGCCCTCATCGGCGCCATCGTCAAGGCCAAGCCCGCCGTTGCCAAGGGTCAGTATATCCGCAGCTGCGTCGCCGCCTCCACCATGGGCCCCGGCGTGAAGCTGAACACTTCCAAGCTGGTCTGAGAACTTTCGGAGGGGAGCAGGCTCCCCTCCGAGCCACCCCGCCACCAGTGACGTCAGTCACTGGTGTGCGCGCCCCCCGGGCGCGCGGGTCGGGGTATTTTCGGCAGGCACATGTCCTGCCGAAAATGATTTGAATTTTTTCTTTCGCTCTGGCCCCGGTTCCCGGGTTTGCGGGAATTTTTTGGGGAAAATGATATTTGAGGGTTGACTTTTGCAGCGCCCTTGAATATAATATCAGATGCGTTCCAAAGACAGCAGGTGAGGGGCAACTCTCGTAAGTCCTGCCGAGGGCGGCAAAGTTGATTTGCTAACCGTCCTTGTGTCTTTGCGCACAAGGACGGTTTCCTTTTTGAACGCACCTACAAATATCCTGGAGGTGAAACCTAGAATGCCTAACGCAAAGGTCTTATCTGAAAAGCAGGCCATCGTGGCCCAGCTGACCGAGAAGATCCAGAATGCCACTGCCGGCGTCCTCGTCGACTACAAGGGCATCACCGTTGAGGAAGACACCGCGCTGCGCCGTGAGTGCCGCGAGAATGACGTGGATTACGCCGTTGTCAAGAACACCCTGCTGCGCTTTGCCTTCAACAACACCGGTCTGAGCGAGCTGGACGGTCTGCTGAACGGCACCACGTCTCTGGCGCTGTGCAACGACCCTGTGGCTCCCGCCCGGGTCATGGCCAACTATGCCAAGAAGCTCAACGACAAGTTTGAGATCAAGGGCGGTTTCATGGACGGCAAGCCCGTGGACCTGGCCACCATCAACTCCCTGGCTTCCATCCCCGCGCTGCCCGTCCTGCAGGCGCAGGTCCTGGGCACCATGCTGGCCCCCATCACCGGCCTGGCTGTGGTCCTCAAGCAGATCGCCGAGAAGAACGGCGCCCCTGCCGAGGAGGCCGCTCCCGCCGAGGAGGCTCCCGCCGCCGAGTAAGCGGCACCCAACATTTTTCAAAATTTACTATTAGGAGGCACATACCATGTCTGAGAAAGTTACTGCTATGATCGAAGAGATCAAGGCTCTGACCGTTCTGGAGCTGAGCGAGCTGGTTCACGCTCTGGAGGAGGAGTTCGGCGTTTCCGCCGCCGCTATGGCCGCTCCCGCCGCTGGCGCTGCTGCTCCCGCCGCTGAGGAGAAGACCGAGTTCGACGTGGTCCTGGCTGGCTTCGACGCCGCTGCCAAGATCAAGGTCATCAAGGCTGTCCGCGAGATCACCGGCCAGGGCCTGGCCGAGGCCAAGGCTACTGTCGAGGGCGCTCCTTCCACTCTGAAGGAGGGCGTTTCCAAGGACGACGCCGAGGCTCTGAAGAAGCAGCTGGAAGAGGCTGGCGCCAAGGTGGAGCTGAAGTAATCAGCGCATCTATGATCCATAACCGGACGGAATCCCACGGGATTCCGTCCGGTTTTTTCTGCCTGTGGAAAAATTTTCTCCGCCGGTGGGATGGTTTCCGCCTCTGGCTCGTATTACAGGTGAAACGCGTTTCAAAGGAGACACCTTATGACAGAACGGGAATTCAACGACGCCATGGACCGCTACCTGGACATGGTGTACCGGCTGGCTCTGAACTGGTTCCGCCAGCCTGCCGACGCGGAGGACGCGGCCCAGGAGGCCATGCTCCGCCTGTGGCGGGCCGGGGAGACCTTCACCTCCGACGACCATCTGCGCCACTGGCTTGTGCGGGTGACGCTGAACGTGTGCAAGGACATCTCCCGCAGCCCCTGGAGACGGCGGACAGTGCCCTTGGAGAGCGTCTCCCCGCCGGAGTTCGCTGTGCCGGAGGACCGGGAGCTGTACCAGGCGGTGATGGACCTGCCGGCAAAATACCGCCTGCCGCTGTACCTCTACTATTTTGAGGGCTATACGGCAGGGGAGGTGGGGCAGCTGCTGGGTGTGAAGGAATCCACAGTCCAGACCCGGCTGGCCAGAGCAAGAGAAAAACTGAAACGGCAGTTGACGGAGGAGTGAATGATGAAGTATTCCTATCAGGAGACCTTTGAGGAGGTCCGGGCCACGGAGTGCCTGCGGGCCCGGATTTCTCAGATCCCACAGCAGCAGGCGCAGGCCGCCCGCCGCCCCAGGCGCCTTCCCAGAGCGGCGCTGCTGGCGGCGGCGCTGGTCCTGGCGGCAGGCACAGTGGCTGCGGCAGGAGGCGCGATGGTCCATCTCCGGGCCGGCCAGGAGGGCCGCTATGAGATCCTGGCCCGGGAGACGGTCTGCCCAGAGGACTTCTCCCAGGAGGCCAGAGAGGCTGCGGCAGCGGGAGAGACCATCACGCCCTTCGATACCTGGGGAGAAGGAGCTGCGTTCCTGGGGCTGGCCCTGGAAAATCCCCTGGAGACGGCGCTGGAGCCGGCAGCTCTTCAGCAGGTCTACCCGGAGGAGCTGGAGGCCCACTGCCTGCTGACCTTGTTTGAACAGGAGGGGGCGCTGACCGGCGGCCGGCTCCACGCACTCTACCGGCGGGAGGACGTTACGATCAGCCTGACGGCAGAGGCCAGGATCGGCGAGATCAGCCGGGGATATGGCTACGGCGCTCCGGTGGAGCTGGAGACAGAGACCTGGCCCATGGGAGATGGAGGAGCGGCCTCGGTGGCGGTGACCACGTGGCCGGATGCTGGGGCCTGGTTTGCCCGGGACGGCGTTTTGTATCATCTGAGAGTCTCTCCGGGTGAGGAGGGGACCGCTACCCAGGAGACGCTGGAGGAGACGCTGAGAGAGCTGCTGGCATGGTTCTGAGGACAGAAAAAGCGAGATGGGAGATCCCATCTCGCTTTTGCCATCTTTACAGGAATCTGCAAAGGAGGATCGGCAGGAAGATCGCCGGAACCAGATTCATCACCTTGATCTTGGGAAGCCCCAGAAGATTCAGGGCCAGCCCTACGATCAGCAGCGACCCCACACAGGTCATCTCGGCGATGACAACATCTCCCAGAAGGGGAGAGAGAAAGGCCGCCGCCAGGGAGATCACCCCCTGGTATAGGAACACCGCCGCGGCGGAAAAGGCCACGCCGATCCCCAGGGAGGAGGCGAAGACGATGGAGGTGATGCCGTCCAGGACGGATTTGGCTTTCAGCGTGTCATAACCGCCGGTCAGGCCGTTTTCCAGGGCGCCTACGATGGACATGGCGCCCACGCAAAAGAGCAGGCTGGCCGTGACAAATCCATCGGAAACAGAGGGGCCGTCATCAGGGCTGTGGACCAGGTGGGCGGTCTTTCGCTGTACCCAGTCCCCCAGGGCCTGCATCCGGCGGTCCAGGTCCAGCAGCTCGCCAATGACAGCGCCGAGGACCATGGAGAGGATGGCGACCAGGGTATTGCCCCCTTGCAGGCTGCCGGTGATGCCGATGAACAGCACACAAAGAGCGATGCCCTGCATGATGATGGCCTGGAGCCGCTGCCCCAGGGCGGCGCTGCCGGAGGGGAGCAGGTGGGACCCATGCCTGGCCAGCCAGGCCAGCAGCAGTCCCACGGCAGATCCGGCCAGAATGGCAAGGGTATTGATGATGGTGCCGGTCAGCATGACGGGGAGACTCCTTTCCAGAGGATGTCCCGGACCACGGCGCTGCCCAGCAGCAGCCCGGCGGTGGCAGGGACCCAGGGGTTGCTGGCGGGAACGCTGCGCCGTCCCGGCGGGGGGGCTTCCGCCTGGGTGGTGGGGCGGGGCTCCTCCGGGCTGAACACCACCCGCTGGCGGGTGATGTTCCGGCGGCGCAGCTCCTTGCGCATCACCCGGGCCAGGGGACAGCCATAGGTCTCGGAGATATCCGCCAGCCGCAGCTGCTCCGGGTCCAGCTTGTTGCCGGTGCCCAGGGCCATGATCAGGGGGATCTCCAGCCGGCGGGCGGTCTCCGCCAGATCCAGCTTGCAGCTGACCAGGTCGATGGCGTCCACAATGTAGTCATACCGGCATCCCTCCGGGAAAAAATCGTCCCGATGGGCGGCGTCATAGAGACCGTGGACCGGGTGGAGGCAGATCTCGGGGTTGATGTCCCGGAGCCGCTGGGCCACCGCCTGGGCCTTGGGCAGGCCCACCGTAGAGGTCAGAGCCTCCAGCTGACGGTTGATGTTGGAGACGGCCACCGTGTCGCTGTCCACGATGGTCAGCTCGCCGATGCCGGACCGGGCCAGGCACTCTGCGGTATAGCTGCCAACGCCGCCCAGGCCAAAGAGGATCACATGGGACCGGGCCAGCCGCTCCTGCCCCTCCCGGCCCCAGAGCATTTCATTTCGCAAAAACCGTTCGTCCATCCTTCGTTCCCTCATTTCAAAAAGAGAGCCGGCTTAAAAAGCCGGCTCTCGGATATACAGACGTCAGCCCACGTACTTCAGACCGGACTCGCCCCGGGTGATGGTGCTCTCGGCGCTCAGGCCGTCCACCCACTCACCGTAGGCCTCGTTCTCCAGGGTCTTGGCCACGGCCACCTGCCAAGCAGGGGCGTTGGTGCCCACGAAGTACATCACGTGATAGCCATACTGGGTCTCCACAACGCCGGTGTCGCCGCTCTGACGGGCGGGATCGAAGCACCAGTCGTTGAAGGCCTGGACCATGTCGCCCTGAGAGACCCGGGTGTACAGGCCGCCGACGTACTTGGAGCCGTCGGTGGACTCCTCCATGGCCAGGGCAGCGAAGCTGTCCTCGGTGGCGTCGCCGCTCTTCCACTGCTCCAGCAGGGCCTCGGCCTTGGCCTTGGCGTCATCCTTGAGCTGGGCCTGCTCGGCCTCGTAGCCCTCCTCGCCGGAGACGATGGTGCCGGCAGAGGGCTGGACCAGGATGTGGCGGACGTCGATGGAGTCATAGGACTCCCGGGTGCGCTCGTGGAACACGGCCACGTAGTAGGTGCTGCCGCTCTCCAGCACGGCGGTGTCGCCGGCCTTGCGGGCGTCGTCAAAGAGCCACTCGGTGAGGACGCTGCCATTGTAGGAGCCCCGCTCATTCTCGGAATAGGAGGCGGCCTCGTTGGCCTCGGCCAGGGCGCTGAGATCGCCGCCGGCTCTCAGGTCGGCCAGCATCTTGTCCGCGGCGGCCTTGGCCTCAGCCTTGGCGGCGGCAGACTCCTCCTCGGTGGGCTCCACAGTCTTGCCCTCCTCGTCGGTGGTGCTGGGAGCAGTGCCGGAGATGGAGACAGACTCATAGGAGACCTTGTCATAGCTCTTGGGATCGGCGGCATAGGCCTCTTCCAGAGCGGCCTCGTCATAGCTCAGGCCATCCACATAGCCATTGGCATAGGAGTCGAACTGCAACATCCGCATCAGCTCCTGGCCGTAGATCTTCTCGGTGATCAGGCTGGTGCCGAAGATGTTGGCCAGATACTGGTCCACAGACACGTTGCTGGCCTGAGCGGCGGATTTCAGCGTCTCCATGGAGTCGTCATACTGGGCCTGGACGCCGGCGGGATAGGTGAAGCCCTCCTCAGCGGCGCGGCCCAGGGCAGTCTGGATCTGGGCCATCTGCTTCAGGGCCTGGTCCAGAATGAAATCATACCAGGTCTCGCCCTCCTTGGCTTCGCCCAGACCCAGGGCCACAGCCATGGTGGCGGCGTCGCCGGTGATGGTCTGGTCCTTCAGGGAGGCGGAGGGGTTCAGCCCCAGATAGGAGGCGTAGCCCTGAAGGTTCCGATACACATTCTGATAATAGAAGGAGACCTCGGCGGCGGTGTACTTCTCCCCGTCGATGGTGGCGGCGGTGGACATTTTCGGGATGATGTTGCTGCGATAGATGATGGCCGCCACGGCCACCAGGACAAATACCACAGCGATGAGGCCGTAGAGACGGTTGCTGCGCTTTTCCTGCTTGCGCTGCTGTGCCTCCCGGGCGGTCTTGGGATCGACCCAGCCGGAGCTGGCCTGCTCCTGCCGGTTCTGCTTTTCTCTGGATGCGCTCATTCGTTATTCAGTCCTCTCAATATACTTAGGTGCATGTCTCTGCAATTTACGCACTTTGCCATTATACCGAAAAAGACGGGATTGTGCAAGTGGTAAATTGAACGTTTTCCGCCTATCCGACGTCGGCGGGAGATGGGATGGGGGAATACGCTCTCCGGCAAGGATACCGGACGGAGCTGAAAAGAACCTGAAAAAAGCAGGGCAGAAGCTGCCCTGCGAAAAAGTCGGTGCCCCGCGATGGCCGTGTAGGTCCCGTTATAACCTGCACCTTCACGGCCAGGTGGGTCGTCTACAATGCGCTTTACCGCTCCCAGCTTCCAGCCGCAAACAGCAGCCGGGAGGTCTGCGAACCACGTATTGATCCGGCGTCCCGAATAACGAAATGTGGGTTAAAAAGAAAACCTATCACGCACCCCGCAGGGCAGTCGATTACTCCTCTTCGTCGAAGAGGTTTTCCATAAAGAGATCGTACACCGTCTCCAGCTCCTCGTCGGAATCCAGGGTGGAGAGCAGGTCCTCGCCGTCCTCATGGATCACCTTCAAGATCACCAGGCCGTTGTCGGGATCGTCCTCATCCTCGCCCTCGGTCTCGGCGGGGAAGAAGGCCTGATAGATCTGGCCGTCATGCTCCAGGGCGTCCACAAATTCCAGGACGATCTCCCGGCCGTCTTCATCGGTGACGGTAATAAAGGTGGGGCCGAAATCTTCGCTCATAGGGTCCTCCTTTCCGGTGCTCCACCGGGTTGTCGTAGCTATTTTACACGAAAGCTCCGGGGAATGCAAGAGAGGAAGATGTCAAAAAGACGGAAACTCCGTCCCTTAGACAGGGATTATCCTGTCCAAAACGGGGAAAATCATTCTGACTGGGAACTTTTTTTTGAAAAAATCCGACATTTTCAATATTGACAGCAGGTGTTACAATAGTAGCTGTACACTGGCATCTTATTGGTTTCTGGCGGCGGCGCTGCCGGAAAGGCCAGTGAGAACAGCATTTGGACGATGAAAAGAGGAGGTGTCTCCTATGGAACACGGAAAACGGCAGACGGAGACCCACGCTCCCCGGCAGAAGCGCCGTCCCAAGCGGGGCGGGGCCGGCCGGCAGGTGGGCTTTGTGCTGCTGACGATTTTGCTGGTGGGGATCTGCACCGCCGGCATCTTCGCGGCAATTTTTATGAAGTATGTACACACCAACGTGACCCCGGTGGTCCAGGTCAAGGCTGAGGACTATGACATGAGCCTCAGTTCCTTCATCTATTATCAGGACCGCAAGACCAGCGAGTGGGTGGAGTACCAGACCATCCACGGCGAGGTCAACCGGATCCCGGTGGACATCGAGGACATGCCGGACGCCTTGTGGCAGGCGGCTGTGGCCGTTGAGGACGAGCGGTTCTTCCAGCATGACGGTGTAGACTGGCTGAGAACCGGTAAGGCCGTGATGAACATGTTCCTGGGGATGAAGGATACCTTCGGCGGCTCCACCATCACCCAGCAGATGCTGAAGAACCTGACGCTGGACAACCAGCCCTACGTCAACCGCAAGGTCCGGGAGATCTTCCGGGCCCTGGAGTTTGAGAAGAACTACACCAAGGCGGAGATCCTGGAGCTTTACCTCAACAACATCTACCTGGGCAAGGGCTGCTACGGCGTCCAGACTGCCGCCCAGTTCTACTTCGGCAAGGATGCCAGTGAGCTGACAGCGGCGGAGTGCGCCAGCCTGATCGCCATCACCAACAACCCCTCGCTGTACGGCCCCATGTACGACATCACCTACACCCGGGAGGACGGCACCACGGTGACGCCCCGGGAGAAGAATAAGGTCCGCCAGGGCTTGATCCTGGATAAGATGGCGGAGGTCAAGGGCCCCGCCACCCTGGAGGATATTGACGATCCTGACAGCTGGAGCACCTACCTGACCAAGGAAGAGGCCGCCGCCGCCAAGGAGGAGCCGCTGAACTTCCTGGATGGCGGCACCACCGCAGAGGATATCCTCAAGGAGAAGAACGGTCCCACCAAGCTCAACAACTGGTTTGTGGATCAGGTCTTCCGGGATGTGACGGCGGACCTGGCAGAGGAGCTCCACATCTCTTTGGATGAGGCGGAGAAGAGAGTCTACAACGGCGGCTACAAGATCTACACCACCATGGACCTGGAGATCCAGGAGCTGGCGGAGTCGGTCTACGCCGACCGGGGCAATCTGAATAACCTCACCAGCCGGGACGGCCAGCCCATTCAGTCCGGTATCACGGTCATGGACCCCTATACCGGCAATATCGTGGCGATCGTGGGCCAGATGGGAGCGAAGGAAGGAAACCTCCTGTGGAGCTATGCCGCAGACAAGCATCAGGTGGGCTCTTCCATGAAGCCTCTGACGGCCTATGCCCCGGCCATCGACTCCGGCGCGGTGACGCCGGGCACCACCTTTGACGACTATCCCGTGGAGGCCATGAACGGCACCTACTGGCCCAAAAACTCCCCCAACCGCTACCGGGGCTTTACCTCTGTGGCCGCCGGTATCCAGCACTCCATCAACACCATCGCCGTCCAGACGCTGATGGCCGGCGGCGTGGCGGAGGCCTACGCCTTTGCCACGGAGAAGCTGTGCCTGGATCTGGAGCCGGAGGATATGGACCGCAGCCCTCTGGGCCTGGGCGGACTCCACCGGGGACTGAGCACCATTGAGATGGCGGCGGCCTTCTCCTGCTTTGCCAACGGCGGCATCTATAATCAGCCCCGGACCTATACCCAGGTGCTGGACAAGGATGGAAACGTCCTTCTGGAGAACAGCGGCGAGAGCCATGTGGCCATGAAGGAGACCACGGCCTATCTGATGACCAAGATGCTCAAAAGCGCCGTGGACGCGGGCACCGGCAGCCGGGCCAAATTCAGCGGCATGAGCATCGCCGGTAAGACCGGTACCACCAACGATAACTATGACCGCTATTTTGTGGGCTACACGCCCTATTACGTGGCGGCGGTCTGGACGGGCTATAAGTCCAACGCCCGGATCAGCTACTCCGGCAACCCGGCCATCACCATGTGGAAAAAGGTGATGGAACCCATCCATCAGGAGCTGGCCAACAAGAGCTTCTCCAAGCCCAGCAGCGGCTTGACCACGGTGAGCTTGTGCGCTGACAGCGGCCTTCTGGCCACCGACGCCTGCGCCGCTGACGTGCGGGGCTCCCGGGTGGTGTCGGTGGAGATCGCCAGCGGCACCGCACCCACAGAGAAATGCAATCTCCATGTGACGCGGGATTACTGCACCGAGGGCAAGTGCCTGGCCACAGCCAACTGCCCCGCCGGGTCTGTGACCCAGAAGGCTTTCCTGAACCACGAGCGGGTGGACTACGGCTCCGGCGTGGTGGCGGAGGACAACGCGTATCTGCTCTCTGTGGCAGAGGCGGCGGTGGGCGCCGTTCCCCCTGCGGAGGGGAACGAGGGTGAGAGCGCCCTTCCCACCGGCGGCTGTCCGGTCCACACCACAGCGCCGCCGGAGATCACGGACCCCGACGCGCCGGTGGACCCGAATCTGCCGGTGGACCCCAGCGTTCCCCAGGACCCCAGTGATCCCAACAACCTGCCGCCGCCGGACCAAGGCGGCGGGGACTCCGGCGCCGGAGACGCCTCCGGCGGTACGGAGGACGATGAGTGGTGGAGCATCATCGGCGGCTAGTATCAGCAAGCGGACCTGCCTGCGGGCAGGTCCGCTCTTTTTTTGCCGGCGGCACGCCTTGACTGCCTTGGGCGGGAATGTTATTCTGAAAGAAGAACGGGGGGTGAGGGCATGGCGCTGTGGGAACTGCTGGAGCTGCGGCGGGGGATTACCGCCGTCATCGGCGGCGGTGGAAAGACCAGCTTGCTGGCGGCCCTGGGCCGGGAGCTTTCTCAGCATGGCCGGGTGGCCTTGTGCACCACCACGAAGATCCTGCCCTTTCCGGACGTGCCCTGGGTCCAAAGCGTGAAGGAGCGGCCAGAGAGCCCCCTCCTGTGTGTGGGAACGCCCTTGGGGGACACCGGCAAGCTGACTGCGCCGGAGGAGCCGCTGGCGGCGCTGGCGGAGGTTTTTGACTATGTGCTGGTGGAGGCGGACGGAGCGGCAGGCCGCCCCTTGAAGGCCCATGCCCCCTGGGAACCGGTGATCCCGCCGGGATCGGACCAGACCATCTGCGTGGTGGGCGTTACCGGCTTTGGCCGTCCCATCCGGGAGGCGGCTCACCGGCCGGAGCGGTATGGGGCCCTGGCAGGGGCCGATCTGTCCGATCCGGCCACGCCGGAGACGGAGGCGGCGGTGCTGAGAGCAGAGGGACTTCACCACCGGCTGTACATCAATCAGGCAGAGACGGCAGAAGCCCTGGCGGCGGCGGAGCGTCTGGCGGCCCTGGCGGGCTGCCCCGCTGTGGCAGGGAGCCTGTGGAGAGGAGCGTATCAGGTATGCAGACAGTGATTCGCGGCGCGGGAGATCTGGCCACCGGCGTGGCTTTGCGGCTGTGGCGCACTGGGATGCAGGTAGTGATGACAGACCTGCCCCAGCCCACGGCCATCCGCCGGACCGTGGCCTTTTCCGAGGCTCTTCGCACCGGCGGGCCGGTGCAGGTGGAGGAGGTGACCGCCGCTCCGTCGGCCAGTCCGGCAGAGGCTGGGGCCCTGCTGAAGACCGGAGTCATCCCGGTGCTGGCGGACCCGGCAGGGGCGTGCATCGCGGCCCTCCGGCCCGAAGCGGTGGTGGACGCCATCCTGGCCAAACGGAATCTGGGAACGAGGATCACAGACGCCCCGGTGGTGGTGGGCGTCGGCCCCGGCTTTACCGCCGGGGTGGACTGCCACGCGGTGGTGGAGACTATGCGGGGCCACACCCTGGGCCGGGCGCTCTATCAGGGCAGCGCCCTGGCCAATACCGGCGTGCCGGGACTGATCGGCGGCTTTGCCGGGGAGCGGGTCCTGCGGGCTCCGGCGGCGGGGAGCTTCTGTCCTCTGCTGGAGATCGGCGCTCAGGTCCGCCAGGGAGATGTGGCCGCCACTGTGGCGGGGGTCCCCATGGTCTGTACGCTGGACGGCATCCTTCGGGGCATCCTGCCGGCGGGAACGCCGGTCCATCCCGGCATGAAGGCCGGGGACATCGATCCCCGCTGCCGGATCGAGCACTGCTTCACCGCCAGCGATAAGGCCCTGGCGGTGGGGGGCGGCGTTCTGGAGGCGATCCTCCACCTCAGCAGAGCCCTGAGAGCATAAGGCCTGGCGGGGGGATCGCCGCCGTGGAAATTTTCGTTTGTCGCACCAGCCAGCCTAATAAAGGAGGCTGTCCGCTTGTAACAGATAACCCCCTCTCCGGCGGGATCATCCTGCCGGAGAGGGGGCCTTTTGCGAGCATTGATTGTGTGGGAGATCAGAATGCGGGGACCACGGCGCCGGCGAACTGCTCGGTGATGTAGCTGCGGATGGCATCGGAATGGAGCGCCTCCACCAGGGCCTGGACGGCGGGATTCTCCTCATTGCCCTCCTTTACCACCAGCACGTTCACATAGGGGGAGTCAGAGGACTCGATAGCCAGCGCGTCGGTGGTGGGGTTCAGGCCGGCGCCCAGGGCGTAGTTGGAGTTGATGACGGCCAGATCCAGGTCGGGCCGGGAGCTGGGCAGGGTCTGGGCCTCGATCTCCTGGAACTCCAGGTTCTTGGGATTCTCCACGATGTTGTTGGGGGTGGCGGAGAGGTTGGTGTTGTCATCCAGCTTGATCAGGCCTTGGGCCTCCAGCAGCAGCAGGGCGCGGCCCTCGTTGGTGGGGTCATTGGGGATGCCGATCACAGCGCCGTCGGCCAGGGCGTCCAGAGACTCCGTCTTGCCGGCATAGATGCCCATAGGCTCGATGTGCACGCCGGCCACGTCCACCAGGTGGGTGCCGCGGGTCTCGTTGAACTCCTGGAGATAGGGGATGTGCTGGAAGTAGTTGGCGTCCTCGTCGCCGTCCTCCACAGCGGTGTTGGGGATCACATAGTCGTCATACTGGTTGATGACCAGCTCAATGCCCTGCTCTGCCAGAATGGGCACGCACTGTTCCAGGATCTCGGCGTGGGGGGTGGGGGAGGCGGCCACCGTCAGGGTGGTGGTCTCAGCGGCATCGCCCTCCGCCGGGTCATCGGCGGTGTCGGCGGGAGCATCGCTGCCGCCGCAGGCGGCCAGGGACAGGCACAGGGCCAGGCTCAGAAAAAGAGCCAGAAATTTCTTGTTCATCACAGGTTCCTCCAATAAAATAATTTCGTTTTGGGTAGGATTTCTATTTCAGACGTCTGCCGGAATTCCAAAGGGCAGGCGGCGAAACCAGGGGAGAGCGTACTTAGCGCAGGCGCTTGTCAATGGACTTAGACCACCAGTTGAACACCCACTGGATGATCTGGACAAAGATGATGAGGACGACCACTGTCACCCACATCAGGGACTTGATGCCACGGCTATGGCCGTACTGGATGGCGATGTTTCCAAGGCCGCCTGCGCCCACCATGCCGGCGATGGCGGTGTAAGCCAGGATCGTCACCACGGAGATGGCCCCGCCCAGGACCAGGGAGGGCTTGGCCTCCGGCAGATAGACCTTTCGGACGATCTGGAGGGGAGAGGCGCCCATAGACTGGGCGGCCTCCACCACGCCGGCGTCCACCTCGCTGAGGGAGGTCTCCACCATCCGGGCTACAAAGGGGGCGGCAGAGATGACCAGGGGCGGGATCGCACCCTTGACGCCGATGGCGGTTCCGACGATCAGCCGGGTATAGGGCATCAGGGCCACCAGTAAAATGGCGAAGGGAAGGGACCGGCCGATGTTGACGATCCAGCCCAGCACCCCGTAGAACACCCGGTGGGGCCGGATGCCCTGGGGCTGGGTGACGATCAGGGCCACACCCAGGGGGACGCCGATCAGATAAGCCAGCAGGGTGGAGAGGCCAACCATGACCAGGGTTTCCCCTGTGCCCTCTAACAGAATGTCGCCGTATTCGGCCCAGAAGGCCGTGATGGTCTCAGCCATGGTACTCCACCTCCTCTGCGGTCACGTTGGGCTGGGAACGGATGTAACTCAGGGCCTTGGCGGCCTCGTTGGGATCGTCGGGCAGCCCCAGCAGCATGGTGCCGAAGGCCTTGCCGTCGATGTTGCGGGTGTCGGCGCCCAGGATGTTGACCTTCACGCCGCAGTCGATAGCAAGAGACGCGATCAGGGGCTGATAGGCAGTGCCGCCGTTGAAGGCCACCCGGACGGCCCGGGTGCCTGCCGGGTACTGCTCCACGCTGGCGCCGCCGGGATAGACCAGGCGGCGGGCCGCGTCGGTGGTGGGGTGGGAGAAGATCTCCTCCACAGCGCCCTGCTCAGCCACCACGCCGCCGTCCAGAATGGCCACTTGGGAACAGATCTCCTCGATGACGCTCATCTGGTGGGTGATGACCACCACGGTGACCCCCAGCTTCTGATTCAGGTCCTTCAAAAGATCCAGGATCGAGGCGGTGGTGGTGGGGTCCAGGGCGGAGGTGGCCTCGTCGCACAGCAGCACCTTGGGGTCCGTGGCCAGGGCCCGGGCGATGGCCACCCGCTGCTTCTGGCCGCCGGAGAGCTGGGCGGGATAGGCCCCTGCCTTATCTCCCAGGCCCACCAGCTCCAAAAGCTCCAGGGCCCGCTGCTTGGCCTTGGCGGCGGGGACGCCGTCAAGCTCCATGGGGAAGCACACGTTTTTCAGGCACGTGCGCTGCATGAGCAGGTTGAAGCTCTGGAAGATCATGGTGATCTTCCGCCGGGCCAGCCGCAGCTCCCGCTCACCGATGAAGTGCTGGCGGCCGTCCGCCTCATCGGTCCAGGCCAGGGATTGGCCGTCCACGATGACGGTGCCGCTGGTGGGGCGCTCCAAAAGGTTCATGCACCGCACCAAAGTGGATTTTCCCGCGCCGGAGAGACCGATGATGCCGAAGATCTCTCCCTGCCGGATCTCCAGATTGATGTCGTCCAGCGCGTGGACCGCACCTTCGCCGGAGCCGAAGGTCTTGGTCAGATGCCGGATCTGAATGATGGGCTCGCTCACAGTGTCGCAGCTCCTTTACCATTGAAATGAAAATAAAAAATCCTTGAAGCGACTGCTCCAAGGACGACGAATCCGCCGTGGTACCACCTTGCTTCACCGCGCTCCTCACGGAGACGGCCTTTGGGAGTGCCAACACACTCCTGCGCTGTGACGTGCGCGCACGTCGTGACCTATGCATTTTTGCAGTCGGCCACGCAACTCCAAGACCATGTTCAGCAAGTTTCCCCGTACCTCTTTGCACCTGCCGAGGCTCTCTGTGACGGATCTTCCTGCCTACTCTTCTCTTCATCGTCTTTGTGTGATGCGGTTTTCTGTTATCTGTGTTTCAGTTTACACGCTATCACTTTTTCTGTCAACGGAAAAAAGAACCAGAGGGGAGAGGAAAGAAGCGGCCTGCTTTGGCTGAAATGCACAATGGGGCTGAGGGGAGAGATTACAGACCGGATGGCGGCAGAGGGGAAGAACGTCGAAAAACATAGAAAGTTTACATTTGCGGGGTGGTATCGGATTGAAAGCCGGCGGTAAAACTGCTATCATAGGTGGGAACAGGAAAAGGAGGCGGGCCATGAGAGCGCCGCGGGATCAAAACTTCATCATCCGCTGGTTCCGGGATCTGCTGTGCGGAGCCTTGATCGGGGCGGGAGCCATTCTGCCGGGAGTGTCCGGCGGCGTGCTGGCAGTGGTGTTTGACATTTACCAGCCCTTTATGGAGGTGCTGACCCACCCCAGGCGGGCCATCCCGAAGTACTGGAAGTGGTTTCCACCCATCATTCTGGGCTGGTGTGCCGGCTTTCTGGGCTTTGCCAAGGGGATCTCCGCGGCATTGAACCTCTCCAGCACGGTGACCACCTGGCTCTTTATCGGGCTGATCGTGGGCACGGTGCCCGCCCTCTTCCGGGAGGCGGGCAAGGAGGGCCGCTCTGCCGGGTCCTGGGTGAGCATGGCGGTGTGTGCCGCGGGGCTGTTTGCCGGCCTCTTTTACATCAGCCGTGTGGCCCAGGTGACGGTGACGCCCAACTTCTGGTGGTATAATTTCTGCGGCATGCTGTGGGGCACCAGCATCGTGCTACCGGGCATGACATCCTCTTCCATTATGATGGCCCTGGGGCTGTATCAGCCCATGCTGGACGGTCTGGCCCACCTGGACCTGCTGGTGCTCTCCGCCAGCCTGCCGGGGATGCTGCTGGCCATCGTGCTGCTGGCCCGGCTGATGAGTTGGTTCCTGCGAACCCATTACTCCATCGCCTTCCATGGGATCTTAGGCGTGGTGCTGGCCTCTACGGCGGTGATCGTCCCCCTGGAGTACGCCCCCGGCGAGATCTGGCTCTCTGCCCTGTGTTGCGGCGGGGGATTTCTCTTGGCCTACCTGATGGCCCGGATGGACCGCCGGATTCAAAAATAGGCTTCTTGAAAAGAGAACGTGCCTTCCCATCTGCGGATGGGAAGGCGCGTTTGTTATAGTGCCCGGTGGGGATTTCACCGGTCTGCCCGGTCGATCTCTGCCAGGAAGAGCCTGCCGTATCGGGCGGCCTTGGCCTCGCCCACGCCGCCCACAGCCCGGAATTCCTCCATGGTCTGGGGCCGGGTCACCGCCAGCTCCCGCAGGGTCTTGTCGGAGAAGACCACATAGGCCGGAACGCCCTGCCGCCGGGCCAGGGTGGCCCGCAGGGCCCGGAGCCGGCCGAAGAGCTCCTCCTGCCGTCCGTCCAGCTCTGTGGGGAGCGAGCGGCGGGCAGCGGCGGCCTTCTCCTCTTTTTCTGCCCGCATGAGCAGCGGAGGACCGCCCGGGGCGGCGTCGGCGGCGTTGGGGCCCAGCCGGACCACCGGATACTGGCCGGGGGAGAGCTGAAGGATCTCCTGGTCCAGCAGAAAGCGGACCCGATCCCGGACCTCTTTCTGAGTCAGCTCCCGGAGCAGACCGTAGCTGGGCTCCCGGTCCATGTGGAATTTCCGGACCTTTTCCGTGTCCGCGCCGCAGAGGGTCTCCGCCAGGACCCCCACGCCGAAGTGCCCTCCCAGCTCCTCCACGCACCGCAGGATGATCCGGGCCTCCCGGGTCACGTCCAGCTCCTCAAAGTTGTGGAGGCAGTTGTAGCAGTTTCCGCAGTAGTCCGGGGCGTACTCGCCGAAATATTGCAGGATGGCCTGGCGCAGACAGCGGCGGGTCCGGCAGTAGGCCGTCATCTGCCGCAGCCGCTGGAGATCCCGCTTCCGCAGCCGCTCCGCGGTCCGGGCATCCAGCTCCTCCCGGGGCTCGCTGTGGGTGATGAGAAATTCCGCCGTCCGCACGTCCTGGCCGCCGTAGAGCAGGATGCAGCTGGCAGGCAGACCGTCCCGGCCGGCCCGGCCCGCCTCCTGATAATAGCTCTCCATATCCTTGGGCATGTTGAAGTGGACGACATAGCGCACGTCGGACTTGTCGATGCCCATGCCGAAGGCGTTGGTGGCCACCATCACCGAGGCGCGGTCATAGAGGAAGTCCTCCTGGTTCCGCTGCCGCTCCTCCGGGCTGAGTCCGGCGTGGTAGCGGGTGGCGGCGATCCCCTGGTCCCGGAGGAAGGTGCAGACCTCCTCCACCGTCTTCCGGGTGGCGCAGTAGACGATGCCGCACTTGCCGGGACGGCTCCGGATCACCTCCAGCAGCGCCCCCTGCTTGCTGGCGGGCTGCCGGACCTCAAAATACAGGTTCTCCCGGTCAAAGCCGGTGGTCACCGGCAGGGGGGCGTCCAGCTCCAGCAGGCGCTGGATATCCTCCCGGACCTCCGGCGTGGCGGTGGCGGTAAAGGCTCCCACCGGCGGCCGCCGCCGCAGGCCGGCCACAAAGGCGGGGATTTTCAGATAGGACGGGCGGAAGTCCTGGCCCCACTGGGAGATGCAGTGGGCTTCATCCACGGCCACCAGAGAGATGTCCGCCTCCTGGGCGAAGGCTTGAAAGGCCTCGGTCTCCAGCCGCTCCGGGGCCACGTAGATGATCTTATAGCGCCCGGCCCTGGACCGGCTCAGGGCCAGGAGATACTGCTTGAAGGTCAGCGTGCTGTTGAGATAGGCCGCAGGCACTCCCATCTGCACCAGGGCGGTCACCTGGTCCCGCATCAGGGACACCAGGGGGGAGATCACCAGGGTGATCCCCGGCAGCAGCAGGGCGGGGATCTGATAGCACAGGGATTTTCCCGCCCCGGTGGGCATGATGGCCAGGGCGTCCCGGCCGGAGAGCAGGGCGTCGATCACCGGCTCCTGACCGCCCCGGAAGGCGTCGTAGCCGAAATAAGTCTGTAAGGCTTCCTCTTTGGTCATGGTCTCGATCCTTTCTTATGAGCAGGACCATTGTAGCATAAAATATCGTGCCTGTGTGGAAAAAATAAAAGAGCGGCGCACAGCCAAAAGCTGTGCGCCGCAGGTCGAACTCAGAGAGGTGTTGTAACAAGATAATAGCAGTCGTCCGCAAAGCCGCTGGAGAGCCGGATGGGGGAAGTTCCCCACACCACCCCCTGATACACATAGTCGGACGTAAAGCCGGTGGTGGGGTCGGAGGTGGCCTGGTAAAGTTTTCCGGTGGGCTTATTCAAATCGATAGAAGTAGACGGGGGCTTTCCTGTCCGTTTCCGCGGAATTTGAAGTCGGCGTTTCAACGGAGGCGGCGGCGCGCTCTGCGAGAGAGGCGTTTAACGCCTGAAGAAGCTCTTGGAGAGGAAGGGGAACCGCATGATCATCTACATAGCGATAGGCCTCGGAGATGGTCTCATCGGTGGCCGGGTTATAGAGGTATTCTTTCCCGTTTTCAGATCGGAGGACCCAGGGGGCTCTTCCCTCATTGGGATCGACATCACTGTCGGGGGGAGGAGAGGCGGCACAAACGGACGGGAGGGTGCATACAAGGAGGAGATAGAAGAAAACTGCGGTCAGCTTTTTCATAAAAACCTCCTTTACAGTCGATAGATGTGGATGGAATGACAGGTACATCCACATTGGCCGGGCTTCTTTCCCGTACACAATGATAACAGGGGATCTCCTCACGCTCTTTATATCATATCCCATCATCCTGGTCAAGAAATCTGGGGACGGATGGCGGAAAACGTGGCGGTGCTTTTTTGATGAAACTGACGAAAGGCGGACAAAAAACGCTCCCCCCTGCGGCTGAGGGGGGAGCGGAGAGTCAATATCCGTTGACCATGACGTTCAGCACCTTGCCGGCCACTGTACCGGCCACAGAGCTGCCGCCGCCGCCGTTTTCCACCAGGACCACAAAGGCATAGGGGTGGTCCTCATTCCGGAGGAAGCCGGTGAACCAGGCGTGGGGCTTCTGCCCGTCGCCCACCTCGGCGGTGCCGGATTTGGCGCACAGATCCATGTTGGGGAAGCGGCTGGTGCCGTAGGTCTTTTCCACGTTGTCCGCCATCAGGTCCGCCAGGGTCCCGGCGGCCTCAGCGGAGATCAGGCGTCCGGTCTTGGCGGGCAGGTGGGGCAGGGAGGGGATGCCCAGAGGAGAGACGGTCTTTTCAATGAGGTAGGGCTCAGCGGCCTTGCCGCCCCCCGCGATGGCGCCCATGTAGACCATCAGGGCGCAGGGGTTCACCAGGTCCTGGCCCTGGCCAACGCCGGCCCAGCCCAGTTCCCCGTCAGAGATGTCCGTCCAGCGGAAAGTGCCCTTGGCGGTGGGCAGGCCGTTGAGACTGTAACTGTCTGTTAAGCCAGCCTCTTCCGTGTAGGATTGCAGGGTCTCGCCCCCCAGCTCCTGGGCCAGCAGGGCAAAGGCCACGTTGCAGCTGTTGGCGAAGGCGTCGCCGATGTGCTGGCTGCCGTGGGTGCCGGAGCAGACAATGGTCTCGCCGCTGATGTTCACGCTGCCGCTGCACTCCCAGGTTCGCTCAAACAGGTCCGGCAGTTCCTGAAGGGCCGCCGCCAGAGTGACGGTCTTGAACACGGACCCCGGCGTAAAGGTGGAGGAGAGGAAGCGGTTGAGATAGGCGCCCTGATAGCGGTCGCTGGTCTCGATATCCGCGGGGATATTCAGCGGGTCATAGCTGGGGGCGGAGACCATGCACAGCACCTCGCCGGTTTCATAGTTGTACACGGCCACGGTGCCGGCATGGCCGTTCAGAGCCTGATAGGCCTCATAGTTGTAGCGAGCGTCAATGGTGAGATAGAGGTCGCTGCCCTCCTTGGCCCCAAAGGCGCCGCTGAGAAGATTGTAGCCTGTGAGCTTATGGGCAAAGGCGTTGAGGGCCCCGGTGCCGATGCGGCCCTGGAGATCGCCCACAGCGTGGAGGGTGGCCTTGCGGACGGCGGCGTTATCATAGTAGGTCCGCTTGCCGTCCACGGCGGCGGAGAGCACATCTCCGTCCCGGTCCAGGATGGTGCCGGCGGCCAGAACGCCGTTGGAATCATAGAGATGGCGGTTAAAGGCCGAGGAGGCCCAGCCTCCGCCGTCCAGGCAGAATTTTATCACGAACACGCCCAGGCCGGCGGCCAGAAGCAAGGCCAGGATCACGCAGACCACCGCCCGCCGTTCAATCTTCTTCATGGTCGGCCTCCTCTCTTTGGGCAAAGGGGTCCCCAATGGGCTCAGTCCGCCGCCGGGCCGCCTGGGTCAGACGGCGCTGGGCGCTGCGGCGGATGGCAAAGCTGGCGTTTTCCCGGGTGTCGGTGGCCTTCAAAAAGGCCAGCAGCCCCCAGGCGGACATCATGGCTGAGCCGCCGTTGGAGACAAAGGGGAAGGTGACGCCGGTCAGAGGCAGCAGATCCACGGAGCCGAAGACGTTCAGGCTGGTCTGGAAGACCAGCAGGGATCCGGCCGCGCAGGCGGCGATGATGTAAAAGCTGGACCGGCCCACCCGGCAGGCCCGGACGGCGAACACCGCCAGGGTGATGATGGCCCCCACCGCCAGCAAAGCGATGATCAGCCCCCACTCCTCACACAGGATGCCAAAGACCAGATCGGTGTCTGCCGCCGCCACATTTTGCAGCCACCCGTTGCCCGCGCCCATGCCAAAGAGGCCGCCGGAGGCGGCGGCGGACATGGTCCGGGTCTGCTGGTAGCCGGTGGTGGAGGCAGCCTCCCAGGCGTGGCCCCAGGAGGCGAAGCGGCTGAGGATATAGGGCTTGAAGGTCACGATCAGCCCCGCGCCGAACACCGCCCCGCCGCAGATCAAAGACAGTGTGGCGAAGTCTCCGGAGCGGAGGTAGGCGATGACCAGAAAGGTGACAAAGAAGATGGCCGCCGTTCCAAAGTCGCTCATGATGCCCAAAAGGCCGATGCACACACCGGTGAGGATGATGAACAGCGTCAGGTTCCGCTTGTGGAACAGCCGCTCCAGTGTGGCCGCTCCGGCGAAGATATAGCAGATCTTGGCGATCTCCGAGGGCTGGAAGCTGAGACCGCCGATGGAGATCCAGTTGACCGCGCCGTATTTCGAGTGTCCGAAGACCAGGGTGAAGACCAGAAGTCCAATGGCGCCCGCCGCCATCAGCCAGCGGTTTCGGCGAACCCGAGTGAGGTCCCGGAGGAAGAGTCCCAGAACCAGAAACAGGATCAGGCCCAGGACGATGGCGAGGAACTGCTTGAACAGGCTTCCAGGCGCGCTGGAGGCGGTCACCGCCAAGCACAGTGTGGAGAGGAAGAAGGCGATGGTCTCCATCTCAAAGCCCACACAGCGGCTGGCCCGGAGAACGGCGGCATAGAGCCACATCACCGCCGTCAGGCCGAGAAAGGTCAGGGGGATGGCCACAGAGGCCTCCGGGCCCTCGGCTGCGATCAGCTGCAGGCAGGTGAGGACCTGAAACACCGTCAGCCACAGGAAGGAGGGCCACATGGCCGCGGGCCGCTCCGCCCGGCGGCGGGCCTCCACCTCCTCCCGGTCGGCCACGGTCTGAGGCAGGAAGATTAGCGGCACGCCGCCCAGGGAGATGGTGTCGCCCAGCTCCACCGTCTGGGAGCCCTCCACCTTCTGGCCGTTGACCAGAGTGCCGCCCTTGGAGCCCAGGTCATAGACCACCCACTGCTCGTCCTCGCCCCGGCACAGGGCCGCGTGCTGGCGGGAGACGCTGGGGTAGTTGAGCTGGATGTCGGCGGTTTTGCCCCGGCCCAGGATGTTCTCCCAGTGGGTCAGGGGGATGGGGGAGCCGTTTGGCAGACTGAGCTGGGCCCAGATCTCCGGCGTATGGGGAATGGTCAGCAGAGATCGGACTGCCCGGTAGAGGATCAGGATCGCCAGTACCGGAAAGAGGATGCGGGCGATGGCAGTAAACCAGGCGCCCGCCAATGGGCAGGCTGCCAGCAGGGCGGTCACATGATCCAGCAGTGTCTGCAAGGGGGCTGTCAGCGATTCCAAGGTGTCTCCTCCTTTTGAATAGAGTTCTGATTAAACAGGCAGTATACCACAATTTTCACAAAGTGTACAGGTTTCTTGGAACAGATCTCAAATTTCCGGCGAATATGCCGTAAATTTTTGCTTTAGCTCTTGACCTTCTGGAAAAAATCCATTAGAATAATGTGGTCTCAAAGCAATTCTTATGAGCGAGCGGTGCATAGCGCCGCTCGCGCTATGTATCACGATATCAGGAAAGGCCGATCAGAATCATGGAACATCCTTACAAGACTCGTGAGGGCGGCGCAACTGTGACCGTCTTCGTTCCGTATGACTGCAAGAACCACTGCCCCTTCTGCATCAACAAGGAGGAGTACGCGGACATGACCGGATTCTCCGCGGAGAAGATCTGCGAGAGCATCCGCCGGATGGACGCCATCACGCCCTACTGTGACTTTGTCTTCACCGGCGGAGAGCCCCTGGCGGACCTGGAGTCCCTCCAGGTGATGCTGGACGCCATCCCCACCACCCACAAGGTATATATCAACACCACGCTCCCTGTGTCCGAGCACCAGTCTGAGGAGGACGTGCTGGCTTTTATGGAGCGCAACAAGCATAAGATTACCTGCGTCAATGTCTCCCGGCACATGCAGCACTATGTGGTGGAGTCCAACGACAGCCTGCTGGCCCGTCTGCCGGTGCGCTTCCGGGTGAACTGTGTGCTCTACAAGAACTATCCCGCCGATCAGCTGGTGCCCTATATGGAGCGATTTTTGAAGATCCCAGGCGCTTCTATCCAGTTCCGCTTTGACTACACCGCCACCACGCCGGAGAACCTCTATGATGAGGAGGGTGACCAGATCCTGCAGGATCTGAAGAAGGTGGCCCGGTACACCGGGCTGGACGGCTGCCGGATGCGCTGCGGCTTCCACTTCGATTACAAGGGTATGGAGCTGACCTACCACAAGACCCTGCCCTACTCCACCATTGTGGAGAAGGACCCCAAAGACGGCGTGACTTACGACATTCTGTATGATATCCTCATCAAGCAGAACGGCGACATCCATTCGGACTGGACCGGCGTGATGATGGACGTGGACGCCTATGAAAAGGTGGTCTTTGAGCCCTACGATCTGCGGTGGCTGACCGAGATCGCCTGAGAGCGCACTGCGTACGGAACTTGAAATTGGATCGTAAAAGCGGCGGGAGTCTTCCCGCCGCTTTCTAATATCGCGGGAACATTGGAGTCTGCTTTTACTTTGACGGATTTCGGTTGCTTTTTTGTTAAAAAACCGTAAATTATTATGGTGGTTTTTCCGAAAAGACCGTGTTAAAATGATGGCTGTTACCCAGGTGACGCGGCGGAACGATGTGTGTTTGATTCAGCAAAAGGAGGACCTATGGCGGACAAACGGGGAAGCGGATACGAGATCGATATGTGCAGCGGAAGCATCCTGCCAAAGCTCTTGCAGTTTGCGCTGCCGCTGATGTGCTCCAGCGTGCTGCAGCTGCTGTTCAATGCGGCGGATGTGATCGTGGTGGGCCGCTTTGCCGGGGACAACTCCCTGGCGGCGGTGGGCTCCAATACCTCCCTGATCAACCTCCTGGTAAATCTGTTCATGGGCCTTTCTGTGGGCGCCAACATCCTGGCGGCCCGGACCTACGGCGCCGGGGACCGGGAGGGGTTGCGGCAGACGGTCCATACCTCCATGCTGCTGAGTCTTCTGAGCGGAGTGGCTCTGGCGGTGGTGGGGGCCCTGGGGGCCGGCACCATCCTGGGCTGGATGCAGTCTCCCGAGAAGGTCCGGGGGCTGGCCACCCTCTATCTTCGGATCTACTTCCTGGGGATGCCCTTTACCATGCTCTATAACTTCGGTGCGGCGCTGCTGCGGGCCATCGGAGATACCCGCCGGCCCCTTTATTATCTCTTCACCGCCGGCGTGGTGAATGTGGTGCTGAACCTGATCTTTGTGATCGTTCTCCAGATGGACGTGGCCGGCGTGGCCATCGCCACGGTGATCTCCCAGGTGATCTCGGCGCTGCTGGTGGTCCGCTGCCTGATGCGGGAGCAGGGCGGCATCCATCTGGAACTGCGGGAGCTGCGGATCTGGCCGGTCCGTCTGAAGCAGATTTTACAGGTGGGCCTGCCGGCGGGTTTCCAGGGTGTGCTGTTTGCCCTGTCCAATGTGGTGATCCAGTCGTCCATCAACGGCTTTCAGGAGGTGGTGGCGGCGGGAAATGCTGCGTCCTCTAATATCGAGGGCTTTGTCTATGCCGCGATGAACGCCTTTTATCAGGCTAATATCTCCTTTAGCAGTCAGAACTACGGCGCGGGCCGCTATGACCGGCTCAAGCCCATTTTGCTGCGGGTCCAGGCCTGTGTAATCGTAACCGGAGTGGTGCTAGGTGGACTTTCCACCCTCTTTGGACATCAGCTTCTGGGGATTTACTCCAGTAGTCCGGAGGTCGTCGAGGTGGGCATGGAGCGGCTGACCATTGTCTGTATCACCTATGCCCTGTGCGGCATGATGGACGCCATGGTGGGCTCCCTCCGGGGCCTGGGCTACTCCGTGATGCCCATGATCGTCTCCCTTTTGGGCGTGTGCGCCCTGCGGCTGGTTTGGATCGCCACCATCTTTCAGATCCCGGAGCTCCACACACCGGCTACGATCTACTGGTCCTATCCCTTCTCCTGGATCGTCACCTTCCTGGCCCATCTGGGATGCTATGTCTGGGCCATGAAGCGGCTCAAGCGCCACCTGGCCGAGGAGGGCAGGACACTGGAGACCTTATAAAACCGGCCAACTGGCAATCAGAAATACCAAACGCCCCGCTGTATGAAACATGTTTCATACAGCGGGGCGTTCTTGCAGATTTCCTTATTCCGGCAGGCGGACCAGGCCGCCCTCCACCAGCTTTTGCAGGCTCATGAGGATGCCCAGCTTGGCGTGGTACCACGTCAGGCCGCCCTGGAAATAGACGGCGTAGGGCTCCCGGATGGGTCCGTCGGCAGAGAGCTCGATGGAGCTGCCCTGGACAAAGGCGCCGGCAGCCATGATCACATCGCTGTCATAGCCCGGCATGGCCCAGGGCTCCGGCGTCACATAGCTGTCCACCGGCGCGGCGGCCTGGATGCCCCGGCAGAAGGCCACCATGGCCTCCCGGCTGCCCAGGGTCACCGCCTGAATGATGTCGTGGCGGCTCTCCGTGGCGTTGGGGACGCAGGCAAAGCCCAGCCGCTCATAGATGTTGGCGGCAAAGACTGCGCCTTTCAGTGCGCCGGCCACCACCGTGGGAGCCAGGAAGAGCCCCTGGTAGAAGGCGGGCATGAGACCCAAGTTGGCGCCCACCTCCTGCCCAAGGCCCGGGGCGGAGAGCCGGTAAGCGCACCGCTCCACACATTCCCGGGTGCCGCAGATATAGCCGCCGATGGGAGCCAGACCGCCGCCGGGGTTTTTGATCAGGCTGCCAACCACCATGTCGGCCCCCAGATCCGAGGGCTCCAGCCGCTCCACAAACTCGCCGTAGCAGTTGTCCACCATCACCTTCACATTGGGCTTGATGCTCTTGCAGAAGGCAATCAGCTCCCCGATCTGCTCCACAGAGAAGCTGGGGCGGGTAGCGTAGCCCTTAGACCGCTGGATGGTGATGAGCTTGGTCCGCTCGTTGATCTTTTCCCGGATGGCGTCGTAGTCAAAGGTGCCGTCAGCTTTCAGGTCGGCCTGGGCATAGGTAACGCCGTACTCCCGCAGGGAGCACTTGCTCTCCCGGATGCCGATGACCTCCTCCAGCGTGTCGTAGGGCGCGCCTACGGGGGAGAGCAGCTCATCGCCGGGCAGGAGGTTGGCGCTCAGAGCCACCGTCAGGGCGTGAGTGCCGCAGGTGATCTGGGGGCGGACCAGAGCGGCCTCGGTGTGGAACACATCGGCGTAGACCCGCTCCAGATTGTCCCGGCCCTCGTCGTCATAGCCGTAGCCGGTGGTGGCGGCGAAATGGGTGGCGTTGACCCGGTTGTTCTGCATGGCGGCCAGCACCTTGGCCTGGTTATACTCCGCGGTCTGGTCAATGGCGGCAAAGCGAGCCTCCAGATCCCGGAGCACGGTCTCGCCGTATTCGTAGACAGCCCGGCTGACGCCCAGCTGCCCGTACAGTTCTGTCAGTTCCATGATATTCATTCCTTTACAACAAATTCCTCACACAAATGAGCATTATAGCAGTCTTTTTCGGGAATAGCAAGAGCAAACGGGAATGATGGGGAGACAACAGAACAGCGGCGCGAATCTCGCGCCGCTGTCGGTATGTAGATGGATCAGACGTGGATCCCGCCCACGAAATAGGTGTTGTAATAGCCGCTGGTCAGATCGCTGATGATCACGCCGCCGCTGCGGGAAGAGGAGGAGTGGATGTGCTGACCGTTGCCGATGTAGATGCCGGCGTGAGAGCAGGCCTTGCCGGCGTTGCGGCTGGGATCGTTGAAGAAGACCAGATCGCCGGGCTGCAGCTCAGAAATGGAATAGACCCGGGTACCCAGGCCGCTCTGCCACTGGCTGGTGGCGGAGTGGGGCAGGGAATAGCCCATCTGGTTGTACACGTACATGGTGAAGCCGGAGCAGTCAAAACCGCTGGGGGAGGCGCCGCCATAGGAATAGCGGGTGCCCAGGTGCTGCTTGGCAAGAGCGACGATGTCGCTGTTGGAGCCGCTGGAGCTGGAATTGGTCAGGGTCACGAAATCGCTGCGGATGTACCCCTCGGTGCCATACTTGCAAGTGACGTCGTACCAGCCGTTCACAAAGCCGTTGACGGTGACAATGGCGTCGGCGTCCACCGTGGCCAGAGTCGCGCCCTCAGTGGAGGGCGTGGAGCGAACGCACACCCCGTCGCCGGTGACCCGGCCGTAGGAGGTAAAGACGTTGTCCTGATCGATGGCCAGATAATCGGTGGAAACAAATCCGACCTTCCCGTTGTAGCTGACTCTGTGCCAGCCATCGGTGGAGCCATCCAGCACGGCAACGGCCACGCCCTCGTCCAGGGTGGTGACGACGGAGGCGGAGGTGGAGGCGGCGGAGCGCATCCGCAGAGAGGAGCCGGTGGTGGCGCCCACGGCCACAGCCTGTTCAGTCTCAGCGGCGGCGGCAAAGCCGGCCAGGAGCACGGTGGAGACGGCGCACAGCAACAGCACGCGCACGATCTTGCCTGCAAAATAATTCATAGGAGGTCGTCCTTTCTTGTCTTTTGTATCGTTGGGGCGGCGCTATTATTTTTCTTTGCCGGCCAGGGCGCGTTCCAGCCAGATGGCGGCGATGTCGATCGCGGCGTAGAGGCTGGTCTTCTCGCTCTTCTTCACCACACGGTCCCGGGACTTGAGGTTGGGATCGGTGAGCTGAAGCTGAATGGAGACCTTGGTGGCCAGGTCCAGATCCTGTTCCTTCTTGGTCTCCAGCACCTGCATCATAATGATATATTTCTCAGCCATCGTGCCGTAATAGATCAGATTGTCTACCCGGCGCAGGGGATGGCCCTTGTACATCAGACCCTCTGTGGTTTTGCTAGCTGCCATTGAAACACTCCCTTAAAAAATTGTAACCGAATTGTAACACATTTTTTCCGGATTGTCAACGATTCGGAAAAACATTCCCCTGGAAAATCTTTCACAGCTGAGAGGATCCCCTGTGATTTTCCAAAAAGGAAGGCGGACAGCGTCTGCTGTCCGCCGTTCGAAGGTAGCTCAGGAATCGGAGGAAGGTGTGGATTTCCGCCGTCTGCGGCGGTGTTTTTTCCGGTGCGGCCCGCCCTTGCAGTCCACTGAGCCGCTGTGGATGGCTCCGTCAAACTCCCGCAGCAGCTCCGGCGTCACCTCCGGCACCGCCAGACGGCCCTGCCACTGGCCCTCCTCCGTGGGGGAGAGGGTCAGGCGGCAGAGAAAGCTGCCGTGGGTCCGGCACCGGAAATCCGCATAGTAGCGGCTGGGACCGGCCACATACCAGCGGCGGACCCAGACCGGTTCGCCGCAGAGGGGACAGGTCTGCCGCCGGGCGCTGCGGCCGTTCAGCGCGGCCTGGAGGCTGGTGAAGGGGCCCACCCGGCGGCGGGGCTGGGCGGGGAACTCCGGCGCATCGGCCAGGCGGCGGACCTCCTTGGGCAGGGCCAGCAGGGACAGGGCCTCCGGGGAGATCCAGCCGGTCACCAGGGCGGTGTACATGGCGTCGTTCAGGGCGTTGTGGAAGGTGAAGGTGGCGGGGATGCCGCAGTATTCTACCGCCCGATACAGCGCCACGCCCTGATTGGTGCCCACCCGCAGGGAGAAGGCGGCTTGCAGGTCGATGAGCTGGACAGGCTTGGGGGCGGGGAGGTTCCAGTAGGCGCAGTTTTGCCGCAGGACCTCAAAATCGTCGCCGCCCCAGTCTGCAAAGACGGTCTCGCCGCCGCACCAGGCCCGAAAGGCCTTGAGGGCGGCGGGAAATTTCACCGTGGACTCCAGGGCGCTTTGCAGCTCCGGCAGGGTCTTGGCGGTGCGGTTGAGTTTTTTGTGGACGCAGGGCCGGATGAAGATGGAGAAGGTGTCCAGAATGGGGCCGCCCAGCCGGTCCAGCCGCACGGCGCCGATCTGAAGGATCTCCTCCAGGGGGATTTTATCGTAGCTGCGATTCCACTCCAGGTCAATGATAATCATGGGGATCGGATCTCTCCTGTACTCTGCCGGGGCGGAGGGGGAATTTCATCCTCGGCCCCGGCTGATTTAGTCGTTTATAAAAGTAGTGTAACATGATTGCATCAAGATGACAATGTGTTATAATAAAACTCTCTGATTTGGAAGAGATTCGCTTTCGGCGGAGGGCACTTTGGACAGCGGCGGAGGGATGACATGGCACAGCATATCGTGGTGGAGGACTATGACCCCAAGTGGGAGGCCCTGTTTCAGGAGGAGGCTGCCGTGCTCCGGCGGATCCTCGGGGAGAACTGCCTTGCCGTTCACCATATCGGCAGCACTGCGGTGCCCGGACTTGCAGCAAAGCCGGTGATTGATATTCTGCCGGTAGTCCGCAGTCTGGAGCAGGTGGATGCAGTGCGGGAGGCATTGGAAGCAGTCGGCTATGAGTACCTGGGAGAGTTTGGAATTCCAGGCAGACGCTATCTTCGAAAGGGCGGGGACTGGCGAACCCACCAGCTCCATATCTTTGCAGAGACCTCACAGAGGGAGATCCGGCGGCATCTGGCGGTGTGCGCTTATCTGCGGGCCCATCCGGCAGCCTGCGAGGCTTACGGGGAGCTGAAGCGGATGCTGGCTCAGAAATACCCCGACGACATTGAGGGATACTGTGATGGAAAGGACACCTTTGTGAAAGAACTGGAAGCGGCGGCGCTGAAATGGAGCGGTCTACGGCCCTCGGTGGAGTGATGAAACCCTTAGAGCGGCGTGAGATGAGAGTGCGGAAGGAGAAAAACCATGGAGAATCTGGAGAGCAGGAGAGCTTTGCTGCAATTTTTGAACGATAGTCCCAGCTGCTACCATGCGGCGGATCAGGTGGTCCGGGCGCTGACAGAGGCAGGCTTTTGCCGCCTGTGGGAGAGCGAGGCCTGGAAGCTCCAGTCGGGACAGGGGTACTTCGTCACCCGGGGAGACGCCAGCGTGATCGCCTTCCGGACGCCGGAGCGGACATTTCCGGGCTTTATGATCGCCGCCGCCCACAGCGACGCGCCCACCTTCAAGGTCCGGGAGACGGCGGAGACGGCCTCTGCCGGGGGGTGCCTGCGGCTGAGCGTGGAGCCTTACGGCGGCATGGTGATGCGCTCCTGGCTGGACCGGCCCCTATCTGTGGCGGGCCGGGCGATGGTCCGCCAGGGGGATCGGGTGGTCTCCCGGCTGGTGAATGTGGACCGGGATCTGCTGGTGATCCCCAGCGTGGCCATCCACATGGACCGGGAGGTGAACAAGGGCACGGCCCTGAAAGCAAATACGGATCTGCTGCCCCTGCTGGGGCTGGGCCGGGAGCCTGGGGCTTTCCGGCGTCTCATCGCCGAGACGGCGGGGGCGGCGGAGGCAGACCTGCTGGCTACGGATCTCTTTCTCTATCCCCGGACGCCGGCAGTGCTGACGGGCCTGGACGAGGTCTTTGTGGCCGGTCCCCGGCTGGACGATCTCCAGTGCGTCTTCGCCTGTCTCCAGGGCTTTTTGGCGGCGGAGATGGGGCAGAGCGCCCCGGTCCTGGCGGTGTTTCACAACGAGGAGGTGGGCAGCGGCACCCGACAGGGAGCGGATTCCACCTTCTTAACAGACGTGCTCTCCCGGCTGAACGGGGCCCTGGGCCGCTCTGAGGAGGACTTCCGGCGGGCGGCGGCCAACAGCTTCCTGGTCTCGGCGGACAACGCCCACGCCGTCCATCCGGCCCACCCGGAGTATGCCGACCCCGGCGAGGCTCCGGTGCTGGGGGGCGGCCTGGTGATCAAGTACAACGCCGCCCAGCACTATACCACTGACGCCGCCTCCGACGCTGTGTTCCGTCAGATCTGCGCCGATGCCGGCGTGCCGGTCCAGCGGTACAGCAACCGGGCAGACCTGCCGGGTGGGGCCACCCTGGGAAATATCGCCACGTCCCATTTCTCTGTCCACAGCGTGGATGTGGGGCTTCCCCAGCTGGCCATGCACGCGGCCTGGGAGGTGGCCGCCGCGGCTGATACCGAGTGCCTGATCCGGGCGATGACGGCTTATTTCTCCCGAAGCTTCCGGTCTGGGCCGGAGGGCCTGGAGATCTGACCGGCGGAGAGGAGCGAGCGGATGAGACTTTATTTCAAGGAGCGGCTGTTCTCCTGGTTTGACAGCTATGATATTTATGACGATGCCGGCCGGACCGTCTACACGGTGGAGGGCCAGCTGGCCTGGGGCCACTGTCTTCATATCCTGGACGCCGGCGGGAACCACGTGGGGACGGTCAAGGAGCGGGTACTGTCCTTTCTTCCGCAGTTTGAGCTGTATCTGGGGGAGACCTACCTGGGCAGGGTCCAAAAGGCCTTTACCTTTTTCACGCCCCGGTTCGACGTGGAGTGCAACGGCTGGCAGGTCCAGGGGAGCTTTCTGGAGTGGGACTACACGGTGACGGAGCCCTGCGGCGCTCTGGTGGCCACCATCTCCAAGGAGCTGTTTCAATGGACGGATACGTATGTGATCGATGTGGACAATCCCCTGGACGCCCTGTGCGTTTTGATGCTGGTGTTGGCCATCGACGCGGAAAAATGCTCCCGGAACTAAAGCAAGGTCAGGCGCCGATGGGCGCCTGACCTTGTTGATTCAGGGTTCAGAAAAGATGGAGGACAGGACGGTTCCGCGGGTCAAGGAGGCGGCCAGGTCCAGGGCCTTGGCCCGGTCCGGAGCGCCGCTGACCAGGAAGCGGCCGGTCTGGAAATCAAAGCTGGCGTGATGGGTGCTGTTTTCAGAGTCCCACTCCTCGGCCAGCAGGATCAGGACCTCCGTCCAGTTTCGGTCTGCCAGCAGGGTGTAGAGCTCCTTGACGGCGCTGTGCTCAAAACTGCCGAACCGATCAAAGGTGATGTTCAAATGGGAGTCAGGCGGGAAGGTCACATAGGCGGTCCAATCCTCCCCGGCGGTCTCCAGACCGCTGACGGCAACGGTGCCCTCAAAGGTTCCCCGGCCCAGCAGATTCCGGGTGTCCCGGCCCTGAACGGTGATGGTCCGCTCTACGGCGTAGTCCGGATCGTCCAGCCGGTATTCCACAGCCGGCAGGGTGACGTCGATCTGCCGGGAGATGCGCACCAGAACTGCCGCCAGGACCAGGGCCAGAGCGGCACAGGCGATCACCAGCCGGCGAAGGCCCTTAGTCATCGCAGATTTCCTCTGCTCCGGCGTCCTCGGCGGCCAGCTCCTCCTTGGCCTGCTGGAGGACCTTTCGTTCCGCCTTGGTGGTCAGCTGGGATTCGTCAAATCTGGCAAAGAGATCGGGCCGGCGGCGCATGGTCCGCTTATAGCTCTCCTTTTTCCGCCAGTCGGCAACTTTGCCGTGGTCGCCGGAGAGCAGGATCTCCGGCACGGCCCGGTCATGCCATACGGCGGGCCGGGAGTACTGGGGGTATTCCAGAAGACCGTTCCAGTGGCTCTCCTCCTGGAAACACTCCGGGTCCGGCAGGACGCCGGGGACCATGCGGCACACCGCGTCTGCCACCGCCATGGCGGCGATCTCCCCGCCGGTAAGGACAAAGTCCCCCAGGGAGATCTCCTCGTCCACGCACTCGTCCAAAAACCGCTGATCCACCCCCTCATAGTGGCCGCACACCAGGATCAGGTGGTCGTAGCTGGCTTTCAGCTCCTTGGCTGTCTCCTGGTCAAAGGTCCGCCCGCAGGGGGACATGAAAATGGTGCGTCCGGGCCCGTAGGTCTCCACAATGTGGGCCCAGCAGCGGTAGAGGGGGTCTGCCTGCATGACGGCGCCCCGGCCGCCGCCATAGGGATAGTCGTCCACCTGCATCTGCTTGTTGGTGGTGTAGTCCCGGATCTGATGGCTCTGGATGGCGATATGGCCCCGCTCCTGGGCACGGCCCAGAATGCTGACGTTCAGCATGGCGTCCACAGAGTCGGGGAACAGGGTCATGATATCAATTCTCATCGGTGGCCATACCCTCCCATACCTGGACCTCCATGCGGTTGGCGTCCAGGTCCACAGAGCGGATGAAGACGTCGGGCACTGCCGGGATCAGATACTCCCGCTGGCCCCGGACAGTGTAGACCTTGTGAGCGGGGTAAGGGTCCACCCGGACCAGTTCCCCCAGAAGGGCGCCGGTCTGGGCGTCGAAGACCTCAAGGCCCAGCAGCTCATCGTCGAAAAACTCGCCCTTGGGCAGACGGGCGTCGGCGCGGCGGATATAGAGATCCCGGTTTTTCAGGGCCAGAGCGGCGTTCATATCCTCCACGCCGGGGAGCTTCATCAGCACCAGGCTTTTGTGGACGTGGTTGGCGGTGGGGGTGACGGGCTGGCCGTCCAGATAAAAGGTCTTGAACCGGGTGAGGAAGGCGGGATCGCCGTCCCGGGGCTGGACCCGGACCTCGCCCCGGATGCCGTGGGCATTGACGATGCGGCCCACTTTGATCATATCCAGTTTCATGGAATGGCTCCTTTTCATTATTCCATGGTAGTATACCATGGGACAGGCGATTGTTCAATGGGGGAGGGGACGTTCCTGTTCCTTCCGCCCGTTCCAAGAGAGGGGCAGGCGGGGGCGTTTGCCCCGCTTCCTTTTCAGCGCAGCGCAATCCCTTGTCGAAAAAGTGGCTGAGGCCACTTTTTCGACAGCGAAAAGGAAGCGGTGCATCGCACCGCTTCCTTTTAATCTACGATATCAACGGAAACCTTCTTGCCGGCCCGCTGGGCATAGGAGCGGACGACGGTCCGGATCTCCTTGGCGATGCGGCCCTGGCGGCCGATGACCTTGCCCATGTCGTCAGGGGCGACGCGCAGCTCCAGCGTCAGTTCCTGATCGCCGGGGATCTCCGTGACAGAGACCGCCTCGGGGTCGTCCACCAGGTTCCTGGCAATGTAGAGCAGCAAGTCCTTCATGATCGCCCTCCGAATCAGAGGACGTCCACTTTTTTCAGCAGAGCTCTGACCGTATCAGTGGGCTGAGCGCCGGACTTGATCCACTCCTTGGCACGCTCGGCGTCGATCTTGATGGCGGCGGGGGAGACGCAGGGGTTGTAAGTGCCGATCTCCTCGATGAAACGGCCGTCCCGGGGGAAGCGGGAGTCGGCGACAACAACGCGATAGAAGGGAGCCTTCTTGGCGCCCATGCGGCGCAGTCTGATCTTAACCATGTGTTTGTACCTCCAAAATGTTTTGAATTTGATTATATCATAAATGCCAGAGCACTGATACCGGGATAGGGGTGACGCTGTTATTTCATGCGCTTTTTCCGGCCGAAGCCGTGCATTCTGCCGCCCATACCGGGCAGGCGGCCCTTGGTCATCTGCTTGACCATCTGCTGCATGGCGTCAAACTGCTTGAGCAGGCGGTTCACGTCCACCACCTCCAGCCCGCAGCCGGCGGCGATGCGGCGCTTGCGGCTGGCGCCCAGGATCTGGGGGTTCTCCCGCTCCTGGGGGGTCATGGAGAGGATGATGGCCTCGGTGTGGGCCATCTGCTTTTCGTCGATGGTGGCGCCCTGGAGCTGGCGGCCCAGCTGACCGGGCATCATGCCTGCCAGCTGGCTCAGATCTCCCATGTTCCGCAGCTGCTGGAGCTGGTCGTAGTAGTCCTGGAGGGTGAAGCGGTTCTTGCGCAGCTTTTCCTCCAGCTTGACGGCCTGCTTCTGGTCAAAGGCGGCCTCGGCCTTTTCAATAAAGGAGAGCATATCGCCCATGCCCAGGATCCGGGAGGCCATCCGGTCGGGGTGGAAGGGCTCGATCATGTCCAGCTTCTCGCCGGTGCCCACGAACTTGATGGGCTTTCCGGTGGCGGCACGGATGGAAAGGGCCGCGCCGCCGCGGGCGTCGCCGTCCAGCTTGGTGAGGATGACGCCGTCAATGCCCAGGGCCTCGTCAAAGGCGGAGGCGGCATTCACCGCGTCCTGGCCGGTCATGGCGTCCACCACCAGCAAGATCTCGTTGGGATGGACGGCGGCCTTCATCCGCTTGAGCTCGTCCATCAGCGTCTCGTCCACATGGAGCCGGCCGGCGGTGTCCAGAAAGACCATGTCGCTGCCGTAGTCCCGGGCGTGGCGGATGGCGTTCTGGGCGATCTCCACCGGGTCGCCCTGGCCCTGCTCAAAAACAGGGAGCTCCAGCTGGCTGCCCACCACCTTGAGCTGTTCGATGGCGGCGGGGCGGTAGACGTCGCAGGCGGCCAGCAGGGGCCGCTTGGAGAGCTGGCGGCGCAGAAGCCCTGCCAGCTTGGCGGTGGTGGTGGTCTTACCGGCGCCCTGGAGACCCACCATCATCACAACGGTGGGGCCGTTGTTGGCCATAGAGATCTTGGCGTTGGCGCCGCCCATGAGCCGGGTCAGCTCTTCGTTGACGATCTTGATGACCTGCTGGGCGGGGGTCAGGCTGTCCAGCACGTCGCTGCCGATAGCCCGCTCTGTCACCGTGGAGACGAACTCCTTGACGACCTTGTAGCTCACGTCCGCCTCCAGCAGAGCCAGGCGGACCTCCCGCATGGCCTCCCGCACGTCGTTTTCCGACAGGCGGCCCTTGCCACGCAGGCGCTTGAACGTCGCATTCAGTTTTTCGGTAAGTCCTTCAAAAGCCATATCGTCAATCCTTCAAAGCGGAGGTCTCGGCGGCGATCTTCTCCGTCAGCTCAGTGAGCTGGGGATTGTCGTATTGCCGGTAGTTGATGGTCTGGATCTCTGCCGCGGCGGCGGCGATGGCGTCCAGATGGGGGCGCTGGGCCTCAAACCGCTTGATGATGCCGGTCTTGTCCTCGACCTCCTGCATGGCGGCCTCTGCCCGGACGATCACATCCCGGACGCCCTGCCGGGAGATGCCGGCGTTTTCCGCGATCTCTGCCAGGGACAGGTCCTCATTATAATAGAGATCAAAAAACTCCCGCTGCCGGGGGGTGAGGAGCTCTCCATAAAAATCGAAGAGCATGGTCATGCGGTAGGTCTGGTTTTTCATGAGAGACCCCTTTCTGTAAAGCTCTAAAACTTTACAACGACGATTAGTTTACAGGAAATTCCCGCAAAAGTCAAGGGGAAACCGGGAAGAAATCTGCGAAATTTTTCCCACTTTCGATGGCGGCGGCAGGCGGAAGGGTGTATACTGGGCACGATGACAAGCAACGGAGGGGAGACTATGGTTTTTGACGGACATTCCGACCTTTTATACGATGTGACCCGCCGCCGTCTGGCGGGTGAAACCCAGGTCCTGGAGCGCCATCACCGCCGGCGGCTGGACCGCGGCGGCGTGGAGGGGCTGGTTCTGGCTCTGTGGACCAGTCCGGAGGCGGACACCTTCTGGAGGACCGTCCCCGGGATGGAGGGGGGCTGGGCCCGGACGGAGCGGATGATGGAGGACGCCCGGGCGGAGCTGGCAGAGAGCCCCTGGCTGGCGGCAGTCCGCACCGCCGGAGAGGCGGAGGCGGCCCGGCAGGCCGGAAAGACCTATGCCTTTTTTGCCGTAGAGGGCATGGCGGCCCTGGGAGAGGACCTGACGGGGATCGACCGGTACGCGGACTTTGGCGTTCGGATCGGGATGCTGACCTGGAACGAGACCAACGCTCTGGCCGCCGGCGCCGGCGGCGACCCCGCCGCCCCCCTGACGGCGCTGGGCCGCCAGGCGGTGGCCAGGATGCAGGAGCGGGGAATGGTGGTGGATGTGTCCCATCTGAATGACGGGGGCTTTGCCGATGTGATCCGCCTGACTCGGGGACCAGTGATCGCGTCCCACTCCAACTGCCGGGCGCTGTGCGATGTGCGGCGGAATCTGACAGATGACCAGCTCCGGGCCATCCGGGATACCGGGGGCGTGGTGGGCGTCAACGTCTATCACAACTTCGTCCACGCCGACCCGGAGCGGCAGACAGCGCAGATGCTGGCCCGCCATGCCGCCCACATGGCCGACGTGATGGGCGTGGAGCATGTGGCCTGCGGGTTTGACTTCTGCGAGTTCTTCGGCCCCCCGGACAACGAGGGGGCCAGAGGGCTGGAGGACTGCGGGGAGATCCCCACGTTTTTCCGATGTCTGGAGGACCTGGGCATGAGCCGGCGGGAGCGGGAGATGATCGCCCGGGAAAACTTCCTGCGGGTGCTGAAATAAAAGGCCCTGGCGGCTCTTCCGGCGGACCGGGAGAGCCGCTGTTTTTTTGCGCGGAAGAAAGAATTTGAATTTCAGGGAGAGATATACTATAATATACGCTGGTAAAGATGACACAAAAGAGGAGTGATACCTTGGAAATGACCAGAACCAAGCTGGGAGAGGGCGTGTACCTGACCTATCTGCCGGGCGGGAAGTTCAAGACCGGCCTGCTCTCGACCCAGTTCGTGACGCCTCTGGAGCGGGACACCGCCTCTGCCGGCGCGCTGCTTCCGGCGGTGCTGCGGCGGGGCACCGTGTCCTGCCCGGATATGGGCAGCCTCTCTGCCCGGCTGGATGCTCTCTACGGCGCCCGGATCGACTATACGGTTCGGAAAAAGGGAGAGAATCAGTGCGTGGGCTTTGTGGCCAGCCTGATCGACGACAGCTTCGCCCCCGGCGGGGAGCGGCTGCTGGAGCCGGTGGCGGAGCTGCTGGGCGAGCTGATCTGCGCCCCCATCACAGAGCGGGGCCGCTTTGTGCCGGCCTATTTTGACAGCGAGAAGCAAAACCTGCTGGACGCCATCCGCAGTCTCATCAACGACAAGCGGGACTATGCCGACAGCCGTCTTCTGCGGGAGATGTGCGCGGGGGAGGCCTACGGCGTTCCCCGGCTGGGGACCGAGGAGACGGCGGAGCATCTCCAGCCCAAGCGGCTGTACGCCTGGTATCAAGAGCTGATCTCCACCGCCCGGCTGGAGCTGTTTTACAGCGGCAGCGCCCCCCAGCGGCGGGTGGAGCAGGCGCTGCTTGCGGCCCTTTCCTCCCTGCCCCGGGATCAGGTGCGGGAGATCGCTTTGTATCAGCCCCATCCTGCCCGGGCAGAGGTTCTGCGGGTGGAGGAGGCTCTGGATGTGACCCAGGGAAAGCTGGGTATGGGCTTTGCCTGCGGCAGCGACGACTACGCCGCCATGATGCTGGGCAACACCCTCTTCGGCGGCAGCAGCAACTCCAAGCTCTTTTTGAATGTGCGGGAGAAGCTGTCCCTGTGCTACTACGCATCCTCTCTCTACCACCGGCAGAAGCGGCTGATCACCGTTTCCTCCGGCATCGAGTTCCAGAACTTCCAGCAGGCCTATGACGAGATCCTGGCCCAGCTGGACGCCGTTCGCCGGGGACAGTGGGAGGACTGGGAGCTGGAGGGGGCGAAGAGCACCCTGCTCCATGCTTACGCCTCTATGGGAGATTCTCAGGGCAGACTGGAAAATTACTTCCTGGGCCAGGCGGCCACCGGCCAGTCGGAGAGTCCGGAGGAGATGGCGGAGCAGGTCCGCCAGGTAACGCCGGAGCGGATCACCCAGGCCATGGAGACGGTGACGCTGGACACGGTATACTTCCTGCGGGGAGAGGAGGCGGAGGCATGAAGCAGAGGTTCTATGAGCGCATCGGCGAGTCGGTGTACCGGGAGACTCTTCCCAACGGCCTGGAGATCTGCGTGGTGCCCAAGCCCGGCTACGCCAAGAAATATGCCTTTTTTGCCACCCGCTACGGCGGCATGGATACCCGCTTCCAGTTGGACGGGAAGTGGCTGGACACTCCGGCGGGCATCGCCCACTATCTGGAGCACAAGATGTTTGATACCAAGGAGGGCAACGCCCTCCAGGAGCTGGCCAAAAACGGCGCGGAGCCCAACGCCTTTACCTCCAACGCCATGACGGGCTACTACTTTGATTCCACAGAGCACTTTGAGGAGAATCTGGAGATCCTGCTCTCCTTTGTCTCCATCCCCTATTTCACCGAGGAGAGCGTGGCCAAGGAGCAGGGCATCATCGGCCAGGAGATCCGCATGATCGAGGACAACCCCGACTGGCAGATCTACACCCGGATGATGCAGGCCCTCTATCAGTCCAGTCCCGCCCGGACCTCTATCGCCGGCACGGTGGAGAGCATCTCCCATATCACGGCGGAGACCCTCTATGACTGCCACAAGGCCTTTTATACCCCCTCCAACATGATCTTGACGGTGGTGGGCGATGTGGACCCCATCCACGTGGCGGACCTGGCCCGGCGCATCCTGCCCCGGGAGGGCGGGCCCATCATCCCCCGGGACTATGGCGACGAGCCGGAGGCGGTGGCCCTCCGGGAGACCAGCCGGGCCATGGAGGTATCCTCGCCCCAGTTTTTGACGGGCTTCAAGTGCCGCCCGGCGGCGGAGGGAGAGGATTATCTCCGGCTGGCGGTGGTGGGCGACATGGCCTGCGACATCCTGCTGGGAGAGTCCAGCCCCCTGTATCTGCGGCTCTATGACCAGGGCCTGATCAACACCAGCTTCGGCGGCTCCTTTGAGATGATGCCGGGGGTGGCCTATCTCTACGCCGGCGGCGACAGCAAGGATGCCAGAGCCGTGGCGGCGGAGATCCAGCGGGAGGCGGAGCGCCTTGTTCGGGAGGGCATTGACGAGGACTTTTACCAGCGGGTGCGGCGGGCCTCCTTCGGGGCCAACCTGCGGGGGCTGAACTCCTTTGAAAATATCGCCGTCTCGCTGACGGAGGGATATTTCCACGGCTACGACCCCTTCCGCTTCCCCCAGGTATTTGACACGGTGACCCGGGAGGACGTGACCGCCTTCCTGCGGGACAACCTGCGTCCGGACCGGATGGTCCTCAGCGAGATCACACCTAAGGCGTCAGAGAGAAAGGAAGACGAGATTTGAGTGCGCTAAAAACCATGCCCATCAGCTTCCCCGGCCTCTTCGGAGACTGGGAGTTCAACCCCGATCCCATTGCCATCCACTTGGGCCACGGCATCTACTGGTATGGGATCATCCTGGCGGCGGCCATGCTGGCGGGCCTCCTTCTTTGCATGCGGCAGGCAAAACGGTACGGCCTGACCCAGGACCATGTGCTGGATCTGGTGCTCTGGGCGGTGCCCAGCTGCATCATCGGCGCCCGGCTCTACTACGTGATCTTCTATCTGGACCTCTACCGGAATGGGGACGGCAGCTTGAACTGGGGCGATATGATCGCCGTATGGGACGGCGGCCTTGCCATCTACGGTGCGGTGATCGCCGCGCTGATCGTGGTATTTTTCTACACCCGGCATAAAAAGCTGCCCTTTTTCGCCATGACGGATCTGGGCGCCATGGGCCTGCTCCTGGGGCAGATCATCGGCCGCTGGGCCAATTTCATCAACCGGGAGGCCTTCGGCGGCCTGACGGACCTGCCCTGGCGGATGCGGCTGTGGGTCAGCTCCAGCCAGTATATCGAGGTCCACCCCACCTTCCTCTATGAGAGCCTTTGGAATCTGGTGGGACTGGGTCTTATGCTGTTTGTCATCGCCAAGGGCCGCCGGTTCGACGGAGAGAACACCTGGTTCTACTTCCTGTGGTATGGCCTGGGCCGGTTTTGGATCGAGGGATTGCGGACCGACAGCCTGTATCTCTTTGACTGGACCTTCCTGGGTCAGCCCATCCGGGTCTCCCAGGCGCTGAGCCTGGTGATGGTGGTCGTGGCGGCAGGGATGCTGTTTTACAACATCAAGATCAAAAAGCGCACCGCTGACGGCCTGCTGGTAAACCGGCTGGCCAGGGAGCAGCTGGCTGCGGCGGCTGTGGATGGCGAGAGCGGCGAGACCGCGGCGGCAGAGCCGGCGTGTGATGGAGAGATGGCCGAGATCCCCGCGGCAGAGGAGAATCCTGCCGAGACGGAACCGGCTGAGGAAGAGCCCGCCGGAGCAGAGCCCCCCGAGCCGCTGGAAGCGGCAGAGGAAGCAGCCAAAGAATAAAACACGAAATCCGCCCGGAGAAGGATATCTCCGGGCGGATTTTTGATCGGATGATGGGAAAGAGCGGTCACCGCTCCTCCCGGAAGTAGGGCAGTCCCAGGCTGGCCGGGGGCTGGCTCTCCCGCTTGTTGCGCATGCTGGTGATGATCAGTACGATGATGGTGACGATGTAGGGGAGCATCTTGTACAGCTCCTTCACCGCCAGATTCATGCCGGTGGGGATGAACAGATAGAGGATATACAGGCCGCCGAAGAGCATGGAGGCCAGGATGGACACGCTGGGCCGCCAGATGGTGAAGATCACCAGAGCGATGGCCAGCCAGCCCCGGTCGCCGAAGGCGTTGTTGGACCAGACGCCGCTGGCGTAGTCCATGACGTAGTACAGGCCGCCAAGGCCTGCGATCATGCAGCCCAGGCAGGTGGAGGCGTATTTGTAGCGGGTGATGTCGATGCCGGCCGCGTCAGCGGTGGCGGGACTCTCGCCCACAGCCCGCAGATGAAGGCCGGTCCGGGTCCGGTTAAGGACGTAGGAGGCAAGCAGCGCGACCACGATGGCAAGATAGGCCAGGAAGCCGTAGGAGAGGAAGATCTTGCCGAACCAGCCCAGCTTGTCTGCGATGGGCAGGGAGGCGCTGAAATAGGAGCTGGTGGCGGAGAGGGCGATGGAGGGCACCTCGCTGCCGGTGAGCTTCATCAAAGAGCCGCCGAAGAAGTTGCCAAAGCCCACGCCGAAGGTGGTCATGGCCAGGCCGGTGACGTTCTGGTTGGCCCGGAGCGTCACCGTGAGGAAGCAGTAGAGCAGGCCCATCAGCAGCGAGCCGGCCAGACACGCCGCCACCGGGATGCCGATGGCCAAAAAGCCGTTCATGGCCTCCGGCGGGGTGGACTGCTCATAGAGGAAGGAGCCGATGACGCCGCAGATGCTGCCCACGTACATCACGCCGGGAAGACCCAGGTTCAGGTTGCCGGATTTCTGAGTCAGCGTCTCGCCCACGCTGCCGTAGAGCAGAGGGATGCTCTGGGCCACGGCCCGGGGGATGAAAGATACCAGGTCGAACATGGCTTATCCCTCCTTCTTTCCGCTCTTGCGGAAGTTCAGCTTGTAGGTGATGAAGAACTCACTGCCGATGATGAAGAACAGGATGATGCCCGTCAGGATATCTCCAAAGGAGTGGTTCAGGCCGAAGATCGTGGAGATCTCGCTGGCGCCCCGGTCCAGAAGCACCAGCAGGAAGCTGGTGAAGACCATGAAGATGGGGTTGAACTTGCCAAGCCAGGAGACCATGACGGCGGTGAAGCCCCGGCCGCCGGCGATGGTGGTGGTCACCGTGTGGTCCGTGCCGCCCACCAGGAGCAGGCCCGCCAGACCGCAGATGGCGCCGGAGACCACCATGGTGCGGATGATGACCCGCTCCACCTTGATACCCACATAGCGGGCGGTATCCTGGCTCTCGCCCACCACGGAGATCTCATAGCCGTGCTTGGTGTAGTTGAGGTAGATATACATGCCCACGGTCAGCAGGGCCACCACCAGGATGTTCAGCAGGTATTTCTGCCCGCCGATCTGAGGCAGCCAGCCGGCTTCGGTGGACTGGTTGATGATGCCGATCTTGCCCGAGCCCTTGGGGACCTCCCAGATGATGACGAAGAAGGCCACCAGCTGCGTTGCCACGTAGTTCATCATCAGGGTGAACAGCGTCTCGTTGGTATCCCACTTGGCCTTGAAGATGGCGGGGATCATGCCCCAGACGGCGCCGGCGGCCACGCTGGCAAAGACCATGATGGGGATGAGCAGGTAGTTTGGCAGCTTGTCGCCCAGCAGGATCATGCAGGCTGCGGTGGCAAGACCGCCCACCAGCACCTGGCCCTCGCCGCCGATGTTCCAAAAGCGCATTTTGAACGCCGGTGTCACAGCGATGGACACGCACAGCAAAATGGCCAGATTCTGAAAGAGGATCCAGGTCTTTCGGGCGGTGCCGAAAGCGCCCTCAAAAATGGTGACATAGATGCGGATGGGGTCCTCGCCGGTGAGGAGCATGGTGACGATGGCGCACACCACCAGTGCCAGCAGGATGGCCGCGCCCCGGATGCCCCAGGACGCATACCAGGGCAGGGCTTTTCGCTTGGAGATATGGAAGCCCGAATCTTTTTTCTGTACGTTTGCCTCACGCATGGTCTGCGCCTCCTCCCAAGTGGGTCATCAGCATGCCCACGCCGTGTTTGGTGGCCGTCCGGCCGTCTACGATGCCGCTGACCTTGCCGCCGCAGAGCACCAGGATCCGGTCGCACATCTCCAGCAGCACATCCAGATCCTCGCCGACGTAGACCACGGCCACGCCCTTCATTTTCTGCTCGGTCAGCAGGTGGTAAATGGTGTAGGAGGTGTTGATATCCAGGCCCCGGACGGCATAAGCCGTCATCAGGACCGTGGGCTCCTGGGCGATCTCCCGGCCCACCAGCACCTTCTGCACGTTGCCGCCGGAGAGCCGGCGGACAGGGGTGTTGACGCTGGGGGTCAGCACCTCCAGATCCTCCTTGACCCGCTCCGCCAGCTGGCGGGGGGCCTTTCGGTCCAGAATGGGGCCCTTGCCCCGGCGGTAGGACTTGAGCATCATGTTGTCCACCATGTCCATGGAGCCCACCAGGCCCATGCCCAGCCGGTCCTCAGGCACGAAGGCCATGGAGACGCCGATCCGCTGGATCTCCCGGGGAGTCTTGCCCACCAGTTCCTCTCCGTCCTTGTTCACAGGGACGTGGTGGCCCGCGATGGGGTCCTCCGGCGGCGGGGCGTGATAGACGATATGGGAGCCGGGCTGAATGGGCTGGAGTCCGGCAATGGCCTCCAGCAGCTCCTTCTGGCCGGAGCCGGAGATGCCGGCAATGCCCAGCACCTCGCCGCCGTAGACGTCAAAGGACACGTTGTCCAGCGCCTTGACCCCGTCGGTTGTCAGAACCGTCAGGTCCCGGACCTCCAGGCGCAGAGAGGGGTGCTCCATCACGGGGCGGTCGATGTTCAGTGTCACGGCACGGCCCATCATCATGTCGGTGAGCTTTTGGGGGTTGGTGTCGCAGGTATTCACATCGCCGATGTAGTGGCCCTTGCGCAGCACCGCCACCCGGTCGGAGACGTCCATGACCTCGTGGAGCTTGTGGGTGATGATGACCATGGCCTTGCCGTCGGCCTTCATGTTCCGCATCACGTCAAAGAGCCGGTCTGTCTCCTGGGGGGTGAGGACGGCGGTGGGCTCGTCCAAAATCAGGATATCGGCGCCCCGGTAGAGGACCTTGACGATCTCCACAGTCTGCTTTTCCGAGACGGACATATCGTAGATCTTCTTGTTGGGGTCGATGTGGAAGCCGTATCGCTGGGCGATCTCCGTGATCTTGGCGGAGGCGGCCTTCATATCCAGCTTTTGAGAACCGGGCAGGCCCAGGATGATGTTCTCCGCCGCGGTGAGCACGTCCACCAGCTTGAAGTGCTGATGGATCATGCCGATCCCCAGGTCAAAGGCGTCTCTGGGGCTGCGGATGGCCACTTCCTGTCCGTTGACGAAGATCTGGCCTCCGTCCGGATAGTAGATGCCGGAGAGCATGTTCATCAGCGTGGTTTTTCCACTGCCGTTTTCACCCAGCAGCGCCAGGATCTCCCCCTTATAAATATCGAGGCTGACGTGATCGTTGGCTGCGACAGTGCCGAATTGCTTGGTAATATCCCGCAGTTCCACAGCGGCGGCTTTGGTAGCCAAATAGCGACACTCCTTTCTCAATCAGCTTCGCGGCCTGCCGAGCTCCGCATCCCGGAACCAGGGCGCCCGCGAAGGGACCTAAAACACAATGATACACTTTATAGGATATTTGATTTTTCCCCATCCGTCAAGCGGCAGACCGGGAATTTCCGCGGCATGGGGCGGCGGGGGACAGCTTCCCCCGCTCCCCCCTGCGGCAGAGGAGGGGGCGGAACAGAGAAAGGCCCCGCGAGGAGCGGGGCCTCTCCCATTGTCCGGACTTAGAACTTGGTATCCAGCAGGGTGATGCCGTCGATCTGGAGATCGAAATAGGGGGCGGAGCGGAACTCAGACTCGTGGAAGTAGCCGTCCGCGATGACCTCGGTATCGGGGGTGAAGTCGGGATCGGTGTCCACATCGGCCATGTGGGAGGTCAGAGCCTGGCCCTCCACGGTGAAGGCGGCGGTGTCGAACACGTGAGTCTCACCGGCCTCCAGAGCGGCGGTGGCAGCCTCGATGGCCTCGGCAGTGCCGGCGGCGACAGCGTTCTCGTTCAGGTCGGTGAGGACCACAGAGCCGGTGGACAGGTCGCCGGTCCAGTCAGCGGGGATGGCCTCGCCGTTGAGGTAGCAGTTGATCATGAACTCGAAGTAGGGCTGCCAGTTGATGCTGGAGGAGACCAGATAGGTATTGGGGCAGGCATCCACGGTGCTGCCGTTGTAGGAGACGTTGGGCACGCCGGCGGTCTCGCAGGCAGTGGGAGCGCCCATGGAGTCCGCGTGCTGGCTGATGAGCTTGCAGCCGTTGGAGATCAGCTTGTTGGCGGCTTCCTTCTCAGCGGTCTCATCATACCAGGAGCCGGTGAAGGTGACTTCCATAGTGGCGGTGGGGCACACGGAACGGGCGCCCAGGAAGAAGGAGGTGTAGCCGGAGATCACCTCGGCGTAGGTGTAAGCGCCCACGTAGCCGATCTTGGCCTCCTCGGCGGTGAACTCGCCGGCCTCGATCAGCTCATTGAGCTTCATACCGGCGGCGATACCGGCCAGGTAACGGCCCTCGTAGATGGAGGCGAAGGCGTTGTGGTAGTTGCTCAGGCCCTCGGTGTGGGCCTTGGTGCCGGTGGCGTGGCAGAACTCCACATGGGGGAACTCCTTGGCGGCCTGGATCATGAAGTCCTCATGACCGAAGCTGTCGGCAAAGATGATGGAGCAGCCCGCGTCCGCCAGCTCGGCGGCAGCGTCGTAGCACTCCTGGCCCTCGGGGATGTTGGTGCGCAGGATGAACTGATCCTCGCTGAAGCCCATGGCCTTGCAGGTGGCCTTGGCGGCGTTGAGGAAGTTCAGGTCATAGGTGGAGTTCTCATCGTGCAGGAAGATGAAACCGACCTTCAGGGTGGACTTGAGGTCCTCAGGGGCCTCCTCGCCGGCGCCGTCATCGGCGGGGGCGTCGCTTCCGCCTCCGCAGGCCACCAGGCTCAGCGCCATGACCAGGGAGAGAAGCAGAGCAAGAAACTTCTTCATGTGATTTTTTTCCTCCTTCATAAAATAAACGGGAAACAAAACGTGACAGAGGCTACTCTGTCTATTTTCTATCATACAGGCTCCGCATGGAAAATTCAACTGCAATCTTGGAATTTCTGGACGGATTAGAAAAAATTTGTGGCTTATTACAAAGGAGAAGCTCGGGGATCAGAGGGAGATCGCGGTGCCGGTCCGGCCGGCGATGCCGTCCTTGGCCCGTTCCAGCAGCGTGATGAGGGCGGAGCGGCCTGGCTTGGACCGGGCGAACTTGACAGCGGCCTGGACCTTGGGCAGCATGGAGCCGGGGGCAAACTGCCCCTGGTCCATATAGATCTGGGCCTCCTCCGGCGTCAGGTGGTCCAGCCAGCGCTGGTCTGGCTTACCGAAATTGACGGCCACCTTTTCCACAGCGGTCAGGATGATCAGCAGGTCTGCATCCAGCAGCTCTGCCAGCAGCTCCGAGGCCAGGTCCTTATCGATGACGGCGGGAGCCCCCTTGAGATGGTGGCGCTCCTGGAGAAAGACGGGGATTCCGCCGCCGCCGCAGGCAATGGCCACGGAGCCGGCGTCCATCAGGGCCTGGATGGTGGACAGCTCCACCACCGCCAAAGGCTGCGGAGACGCCACGACCCGCCGCCAGCCCCGGCCGGCGTCCTCCGCCACCTGATAGCCCCTCTCCCGGACCAGGGCTTCGGCCTCCTCTTTCGTCAGGAAGGGGCCGATGGGCTTGGTGGGATGCTGGAAGGCCGGATCGTCCCGGTCCACCACCACCTGGGTCAGCACGGTGGCCACGCCCTTTTGGATGCCCCGGTCCAGCAGCTCTGTTTTCAGGGCATTTTGCAGGTCATAGCCGATGTAGCCCTGACTCATGGCCACGCAGACGGACAGGGGCATCACATCGCTCTGAGGCTCCTGGCGGTGATAGGCGGAAAAAGCGTTTTGGATCATGCCCACCTGGGGGCCGTTGCCGTGGGCGATGACCACCTGGTGGCCGTCTTCGATGAGATCGGCGATGGCCCTGGCGGTGTGCTTCACTGCGGCCATCTGTTCGGAGAGACTTTTGCCCAAGGCGTTGCCGCCCAGAGCGATGACAATGCGCTTGCCCATGATCAAAACACCTCACAAACGAAATCGGGAGCGGCAGCCGCTTGCAGCTGCTCCGGGAGCATGATATAATCCAATACATAGCTATGCCAGGGAACGGGCTCTAAAAGGGAGGAATGACGGGTGTTCGAGTATCTTGCAATGATCCTTCTGGGATTGCTGCTGGTCGGCCTTGGGATCTGCAACCTGCGGGGAAACTTGGCGACGATCCACTGGTATCACCGCAGGAATGTCTCAGAGGAAGAGCGCGGAGCCTATGGCAGATGGATGGGGGCCAGCACGGTCATCATCGGTATCAGTCTGGGACTGACTGGAGGTCTCCAGATGATCTCTGAGCGGGAAGTCTGGTTCTATCTCCTGCTGCTGGGGATCATAGTGGGCCTTGGGGGGATGCTCTACGCCCAGGTTCGATATAACAAGGGGATTTTTTGAGTCTGGAAAAAGACAGGGGCGCCTTGATTTGTCAGCGGGCAAATCAAGGCGCCCCTTGGTTTCCCGTTAGAACAGCTTGCGCTTGCCGCCGGCGTCCATAGCCAGCAGGGCGGAGACGGGGTCTTTCACCTTGGCCATGAGGATCATGGCGGCGATGATGTAGGGCTTGAAGCTGGCCTCCTTATAAAGGGGGACCAGATAGCGGTCAAATACGGAGTTGTCCACCTCGCCCTCGGGGCAGCTGAGGCCGGTGATATCGGCGGGCAGGCAGTGGAGATAGAGGGCGCTGCCGTTTTTCGTGCGCTTCATCATCTCCTCCGTGCAGGTCCAGTCCTTGTGCTGGGCGTTTTGAGTCAGCAGACGCTGCTCCAGGGCGTCGATGCCGGCTTGATCTCCGGCCTGATAGAGCTTTGTGCGCTCCTCCATGGCAGCGAAGGGGGCCCAGGACTTGGGATAGACGATATCCGCGCCGTCAAAGGCCTCCTCCATGGTGGCGACCTTTTGATAGCTGCCGCCGGAGGCGGATGCGTGTCTGCGGGCGATCTCCTCCACCTCGGGCATCACGTCGTACCCCTCGGAGTGGGCCAGCACCACGTCCATGCCGAAGCGGGTCATCAGGCCGATGACGCCCTGAGGCACAGACAGGGGCTTTCCGTAGCTGGGGGAGTAGGCCCAGGTCATGGCCAGCTTCTTTCCCTTGAGATTTTCCACGCCGCCGAAGTGGTGGATGATGTGGAGCATATCCGCCATGCACTGGGTGGGGTGGTCCACGTCGCACTGGAGGTTCACCAGGGTGGGCTGCTGTTCCAGAATGCCGTCCCGGTAGCCCTCCTGCACCGCGTCCATAAAGGTCTTCTGGTACTTATGGCCCTCGCCGATGTACATATCGTCCCGGATGCCGATGACCTCCGCCATGAAGGAGACCATGTTGGCGGTCTCCCGGACGGTCTCGCCGTGGGCGATCTGGCTCTTTTTCTCGTCCAGGTCCTGGCACCGCAGACCCAGCAGGTCGCAGGCCGAGGCAAAGGAGAACCGGGTCCGGGTGGAGTTGTCCCGGAAGATGGAGATGCCCAGCCCTGAATCAAAGATCCGGGTGGACTTGTTCCGCTCCCGCAGGTCCCGCAGGGCGTCCGCCACGGTGAAGATGGCGTCCAGCTCCTCGTCGGTCTTGTCCCAGGTCCAGTAGAAGTCGCTCTTGTACATGTTGTTGATGTGCAGCTGTTCCAGGTGCTGGGCGAGCTTGACGGTTTTAGACATAATCAGCTTCTCCTTCTTTCCTGATTGATTCAGATCCTCCGCCGCAGTGCCCGCGGCAGAGCTGCGTGGGCAGCCGCCGGAAAGGGCGGCCCGGGGAAACCGGCCCCCTGCGGCCTGCTTACTGAATGTTGTTGTTGGTCAGGCCCTGGCGGAATTCGGATACGTCGTTTGTCCGGTCCTCCGGGCGGTAGAGCTTCACCGCTGCGGCATAGACAGCGGCGCAGGTCACCAGATCCTGCTTCCAGTTGATCTCGTTGGGGGCGTGGGCCTGGGCCTCCGCGCCGGGGCCGAAGCCCACACAGGGGATGCCGTACCGGCCCTGGATGGAAACGCCGTTGGTGGAGAAGGTCCACTTGTCCGTCAGGGGCCGGTCCCGGCGCAGGGCCATGGTGTCGTACCGGGGGTCCTGGTCGGCGTGGCCCACCCGGTTGGGGCCGTAGAGCCCCTGGTGGGCCTCCACCAGCGCCCGGACGTGGGCGGCGCTGGCCTTGTTGATCCAGGTGGGGAAGAAGCACTCCGTCTCATAGACCTCTCCGGTCCAGGAGGGACGGCTGTACATGTACATGCTGACCTTCACGTCCTCGCCGTACTTCTGGACGCTGGGCAGCTCCTCGATCTCCCTGAGGCAGGAATCCCAGGTCTCTCCGGCGGTCATCCGCCGGTCGATGGAGATGGCGCAGCTGTCCGCCACGGCACAGCGGCTGGGAGAGGTGTAGAAGATCTGGCTGACGGTGCAGGTGCCCCGGCCCAGGAACTGAGCGTCCTCATAGTGCTGGGGGTTGAACTCCGGATTGAGCATTTTCACCAGACCCTTGATGGGGTTGGAGGGGCCGTCGCCGCTCTCGTTCAGGGCCCGGACGTCCCGGATGATGTCGGCCATTTTGTAGATGGCGTTGTCGCCCCGCTCCGGGGCGCTGCCGTGGCAGGAGACGCCCTTCACGTCCACCCGGATCTCCATGCGGCCCCGGTGGCCCCGGTAGATGCCGCCGTCGGTGGGCTCGGTGGAGACCACGAACTCGATGCGCCGCTGGGCCTCCTCCTTGCTGGAGAAATACTTGTTGACGATGTACTGCCAGCACATGCCGTCGCAGTCCTCCTCCTGGATGGAGCCCACCACCATGATGGCGTAGCCCTCCGGGATGAGGTTTAAGTCCTTCATGATCCTGGCGCCGTAGACGGCGGAGGCCATGCCGCCCTCCTGGTCGCTGGCGCCCCGGCCGTAGATGATGTCGTCGGTCTCATAGCCCTGGTAGGGATCTGCCTCCCAGTTTTCCCGGTTGCCCACGCCCACGGTGTCGATGTGGGCGTCAAAGGCAATGATCTTGTCGCCCTGGCCCATCCAGCCGATGACGTTGCCAAGGCCGTCCAGCTCGACTCTGTCATAGCCCAGCTTTTCCATCTCCGCCTGGATGCAAAGTGCCACCTCCCGCTCTCCGCAGCTCTCGCTGGGATGGGAGATCATGTCCCGCAGGAACCGGGACATCTGATCCCGATAGCCCTCGGCGGCCCGTCTGATCGCCTCAAAATCCATAACGCAGCCCTCCATCATCAAGTTGCAGATTGTCCCGGGACCCGATCCGCCCAGGCTCTGTTACTCCTATCATATCATAAGGAGGGATGAAGTCAAACAAAATTTTAGAAATCCAAAAACTTTTTTTGAAAAACGGTTGATTTCCATAAAAACTATGATATGATATGGGAGACAGATTAGACGGTTTCGCAGAAGAAACCGGGGGAGGAGGCCAGACCACGGAAAACGGAAGATTGGAGCTGCTGCGGCAGGTGGCGGCGGGGATCGCCGCCCAGTTCGGCAGCAGCTGTGAGGTGGTGGTCCACGATCTCAGCCGGAATCCGGACCACTCCATCGTGGCGATCTACAACGGCCACATCAGCGGCCGGAAGGTGGGGGACGGAGCGTCCAATGTGGTGCTTGAGCAGATGCGCAGCAACGACCAGACCACCAAGGACCACCTGAGCTATCTGACCAAGACGCCGGACGGGAAGATCCTGAAATCCTCCACCATTTACATCCGCAACAGCCGGGGAAAGGTGGCGGCCATCCTGGCGATCAACTATGACATCTCCCGGCTGATGATCGTGGAGCAGGCCATCGGGGAATTGATCTCCACCCAGGAGCCCCAGCCGGCGGAGCCGGAGAAGATTATCAACGTCAACGATCTTCTGGAGGAGCTGATCCAGCAGTCCGTGGCCCTGGTGGGCAAGCCGGTGGCCCTGATGAACAAAGACGACAAGATCCGGGCGATCCAGTTCCTCAGCCAGAACGGGGCGTTTCTGGTGACCAAGTCCGGCGATAAGATCGCCAAATATTTCGGCATCTCCAAGTACACGATGTATTCCTACATCGACACAAAACAACAGCAGGAGGGTAAAACGTCATGATCGATCTGCACATCCATCAAGAGGGCCTGGATCACAACATCGCCAAGGCCCGTGAGAACGGCATCATCATCCCGACCTTCGCCCAGATGCGCGATCCCGAGACCATCCCCGGCAAGATCCAGGACCGGCTGCGGGATGTGGGCTTGTGGGAGGTCAACCCCCTGAACCTGTTCCGCATCACCTGGAAAAACGAGGCCAAGGAGACCGGCGGCCTCTATCAGGCGGTGCCCAACTACATCGAGCTGCCCCCGGCCCTCACCGGCGTGCCCTGCCGGATCATCGCCATGGTGGGCAAGTGGTTCCCCACCGGCTGCCACAAGGTGGGCGCCTCCTTCGG
>CAUWNE010000012.1:0-46964 GCA_963560095.1 uncultured Dysosmobacter sp.
GGCCATCTGCCGATGAAAGAGGCGCTTGTTATCTGGGGATCTCCTCCATGGTATAGCCCTCGATGATGTCGCCTGTTCCCGGGAATCCTTCGGCTTCCCGGGAGCCCTTGAGATGGGACCAGCGTGGGGCGAAGTGAATCCGCCCCACGCCGAGGTTTTGCAAGGCAAAACGCTCGTACCCGCTGACACGGGGCGCCGCGCTGCGGCGCTGGAAGGCGACGGCGGCCATCTGCCGATGAAAGAGGCGCTTGTTATCTGGGGATCTCCTCCATGGTATAACCCTCGATGATGTCGCCTTCCTTGATATCGTTGAACTTCTCCACGGTCATGCCGCACTCGTAGTTCTCGGCCACTTCCTTCACGTCGTCCTTGAAACGCTTCAGGGAGGCGAGGCTGCCCTCGTGGATCACGATGCCGTCCCGGACCACCCGCACGGAGCAGGCCCGGACGATCTTTCCGTCCTGGACATAGCAGCCGGCCACGGTGCCCACGCCGGAGACCTTGTAGGTCTGGCGGACCTCCGCATGGCCCAGCACCACTTCCCGGTACTTGGGAGCCAGCATGCCCTTCATGGCGGCGGTGATCTCGTCGATGCAGTCGTAGATGACCCGGTACATCCGCATATCCACGTTCTGGCGAACGGCGCCGTCCCGAGCGGCAGAATCGGGGCGGACGTTGAAGCCCACGATGATGGCGTTGGAGGACGCGGCCAGCATCACGTCGGACTCGTTGATGGCGCCCACGCCGCCGTGGATGACCCGGACGTTGACTTCGTCGTTGGAGAGCTTCTCCAAAGAGGCCTTCACCGCCTCCACGCTGCCCTGGACGTCGGCCTTGACGATCAGGGCCAGCTCCTTGCGCTCGCCGGAGCGGATCTGGTCGAACAGGTTCTCCAGGGAGACCTTCTGGACCGGCGCGGCGGCCTTGGCCCGGGCCTCGGCCTTGCGCTGCTCCACCAGCTCCCGGGCCATGCGCTCGTCGGCAACGGCGAAGAAGGGGCTGCCGGCCTCGGGGGCCTCGGAGAGACCCGCGATCTCCACGGGCACAGAGGGACCGGCCTCGCTGAGGCGGTTGCCCTTGTAGTCCAGCATGGTGCGCACGCGGCCCACGGCCGTGCCGGCGATGATGATGTCGCCCTGCTTGAGGGTGCCGTTCTGGATCAGCAGCGTGGCCACAGGGCCCCGGCCCTTGTCCAGGCGGGCCTCGATGACCGTGCCCTGGCCGGAGCGGTTGGGATTGGCCTTGAGCTCCGCCATCTCGGCGGTCAGGGTGACCATCTCCAGGAGGTTGTCAATGCCGATGTTCTTCTTGGCGGAGACCTTGCAGCAGATGGTCTCGCCGCCCCACTCCTCAGGGACCAGGCCGTGCTCGGTCAGCTGCTGCATGACCTTGTCGGGGTTGGCGGTGGGTTTATCCATCTTGTTGATGGCCACGATGATGGGGATGTTCGCGGCCTTGGCATGGTTGATGGATTCCACGGTCTGGGGCATGATACCGTCGTCCGCGGCGACCATCAAAATGGCAATATCGGTGATCATAGCGCCCCGGGCACGCATGGAGGTAAAGGCCTCGTGGCCCGGCGTATCCAAGAAGGTGATGGGCTTGCCGTTCACCTGGACCTGATAGGCGCCGATGTGCTGGGTGATGCCGCCGGCCTCGCCGGAGGCCACGCTGGTGTTGCGGATGGTGTCCAGCAGAGAGGTCTTGCCGTGGTCCACGTGGCCCATGACCACCACCACGGGGGCACGGGGGACCAGGTCTTCGGGCTTATCCTCGTGGGCGTCAATGAGCTTTTCCTCAATGGTGACCACGATTTCCTTCTCCACCTTGCAGCCCATCTCCTCGGCGATGATGGCGGCGGTGTCGAAGTCGATGACCTGGCTGAGAGAGGCCATGATGCCGTTTTTCATCAGGCACTTGACAACCTCAGCGCCGGTCTTCTTCATCCGGCTGGCCAGCTCGCCCACAGAGATCTCGTCAGGGATCTGGACCTTGACAGGGGCCTTCTTGGCGATCTCCAGCTGGAGACGGCGCATCTTCTCCGCCTCGTCCTGGCGGCGCTTGTTGGAGAAAGTCATGCCGCCCCGGCGCTGGTTGTTGTTGCGGAATTTCTCCTTGCCGCCCCGCTGCTGCATCCGCTCGCCCTTCTGGCCGCCCAAGTCCTCCAGCCGCTCGTCGTACTTGGCAAGGTTCACATCGCCGCCCTTGCGGGTGTCCACGATCTTCTTCTGGGGGACCCGGGTGGTGGGCTGCTGGGCAGACTGAGCCTGCTGCTTGGGGGCCTCGCCGCTCTTTTGCTGGGGATGCTGGGGAGCGGGCTGCTTGCCGCCGGCAGCCTGGGGAGCCTTGGCGGCTCCGCGCTGCTGAGACTGCTGAGGGGCGGCCTGAGCGGCAGGCTGCTGGGCCTGCTGCTTGGGGGTCTCCTCTTTCTTTTCCTGGTAGGTGTCCGCAAAGATCACCTGGATGCCGGAGACCGGATTGTGCTGGGTCAGGTAATCAAAGATGATGGACAGCTCACGGTCGTCCAGAACCTGCATATGGTTCTTGGGGGCCGTGGCATACTTGCTGAGGATCTCGGTGATGACCTTGGTAGGCAGGCCGAAGTCCTTTGCCACCTCGTGGACTCTGTATTTTTCAATCGCCAATCAAAACACCTCGTTATGCTCCAACCCGAGGGCTGGGAAATTTCAAACCTATGGGGACCGGGCCCTTAGCCCTCCTTCTTGCGGAAGGAGCCCTTGCCCTTTTTCACCGGACGGCTGTGGGCATAGGGGTTGGGGACCTGCTTGGGGCCGCCCTTGGGACGGGGGCCGCTGCGGCTCCGGGTCCGCCGCTGGGGCGGGGACTTCTGCTCCGCTCTGGGGGGACGGGGCGTTTCCGCCGGCGCCGGAGCGGGCTTGGGTTTGGCCTTGTACTTTCCGGTGCGGACATTTTTTTCATGGGCCTTCATCTCGGCCTGCCGCTCGGCGGCCCGCTTGGCCTTGAGCTCCAGGCGCTGGGCGGCCTCGCCATACTTGGCCTGATCCAAAGCTGCCAGACGCCGGGCCACGGCATTGGCAAGGCCGATGTCTGTCACGGCCACCAGAGCCACAGAGGTCCGGCCCACGGCCCGGCCCAGCTCTGCCTTGGTGCAGGGGATCTGGAGCCACAGGCACTGACCGGCCTCGGAGAAGTGGACGGTCCGGCGGCGGGTGTTGTCCGCCGCGTCGGAGGCCAGCAGCAGCAGCCGGGCGTCTCTGGCCCGGGCCACGGCCTCTACCGGCTCCTCGCCCACGGCCAGGTTGCCGCCCCGCAGGGCCAGCCCCAGCAGGGAGAGAATATTACGGCTGTCCATCCTGCCCTCCCAATTCTGCCTCCATGGCGTCATAGACCTCCGGGGGGATGGCAGTTTCAAAGGCCCGCTCCAGGGCCCGGGTCTTCCGGGCTTTTTTCAGGCACTCCACACTGTGGCACACATAGGCGCCCCGCCCCGGCTTCTTGCCGCCAAAATCCAGGCTGACTGTCCCTTCCGGAGATTTGACCACCCGGAGCAGGGACTTTTTATCCTTCATTTCCCGGCAGCCCACACACTGCCGCTGGGGGATCTTTTTCACTTTCGGCATGTCAGGCCGCCTTTCTGATCAGTTCTCGGGGAGAGCCTCGGGGCTCTCGGCCTCCTCGGCCGTCTCAGCTGCCGCTGCCGCCTCGGGCTCCTCCTCCCGATAGCTCTCGGGCTTGATGTCGATCTTATAGCCGGTGAGGCGGGCCGCCAGGCGGGCGTTCTGGCCCTCCTTGCCGATGGCCAGGGACAGCTGATCGTCCGGCACCACGCAGCGGCAGGCCTTGCCCTCATCCGCCATCCACACGTCCACCACATCGGCGGGGGCCAGGGCGGCGGCGATGAAGGCGGCGGGGTCCTCGCTCCACTTGATGATGTCGATCTTCTCGCCCCGGAGCTCCTCCACGATGGAGGCCACCCGCTGGCCCTTGGGGCCCACGCAGGCGCCGATGGGGTCCACGTTCTCGTCATTGGACCACACGGCCATCTTGGTGCGGCTGCCGGCCTCCCGGGCGATGGAGCGGATCTCCACGGTGCCGTCGTAGATCTCGGGGACCTCCAGCTCGAAAAGCCGCTTGACCAGGCCCGGATGGGTCCGGGAGATCAGGATCTGAGGGCCCCGGGTGGAGCGGCGGACGTCCACGACGTACACCTTGACATGCATCCCCTCGGCCAGTTCCTCGCCGGGGACCTGCTCGCCGGCCATCAGCAGGGCCTCGGTGCTCTCAGAGCCGGTGCCGATGCGCAGCGTGGCGCCGCCGTTGTTGGGATCGATGCGGGTGACCACACCGGTGAGGATCTCGTGCTGCTTGGAGTTGAACTCGTCGTAGATCATGCCGCGCTCGGCCTCCCGCAGGCCCTGGATGATGACCTGCTTGCCGTTGCCGGCGGCGATGCGGCCAAACTCCGTGTTGTCCACGGGGATATTGACGATGTCGCCGATCTGGTACTTGGCGGAAATGGCCTGGGCCTCCGCCAGGGTCATCTCGTTGAAAGGGTCCACATAGTCCTCTTCGTCCACCACGTTTTTCTGGACGAACATCTTCAGCGTCTGATGGGCCTCGTCCACGTCCACGATGACGTTCTCCACGCCGTCATGGTCCCGCTTATAGGCGGTGGTAATGGCCTGAATGATCTTTTCCATCATAAAGGTCTGGGGAATGCCCCGCTCCTTTTCCAGCAGAGCCAGGGCGGCGAAGATCTCCGCGGGATTCATGCCTGCGGGTTCTTTCTGCTTTTTGCCTCTCATCCTCGATTCTCCTTGCTGTTTGATAGTTATAAAAACAATATTGTAACGAAATTTGGTGGGAGTTTGTGCTGGGAGCGGCGATTTCCGCCGCCTGCCGTTTCGCTCCCGGCGGTCAGAACTCCACCCGCAGGCGGACCAGGGCCACATCCTTCTTGGCGAAGGTCAGCTCCTGGGTTCCCATGGTGATGCTGACGTCTCCGCTCTCGGCGTCATAGGCGGAGAGGGTGCCGGCAAATTCCTTGCGGCCGTCCAGATTGCGGTAGAGCTTTACCAGCACGGGACTGCCCAGATACCGCTGGAAATCGCCGGGACGCTTCAGCGCCCGCTCGGCGCCGGCGGAGCCGACCTCCAGCGTGTAGCTGCCCTCGATGGGGTCCGCCTCGTCCAGCAGATCCGAGAGCTTGCGGGAGATGGCCTCGCAGTCCAGGATATCCACGCCGCCCTCCTTGTCCAGCAGTACCCGCAGGTACCAGGTGCCGGCCTCTTTGACGTACTCCACGTCCCAGAGGGTGCAGCCCTGCTCGGCGATGGCGGGGGCCGCCAGCTCGGCGGTGAGTTCGGTAATTTTCTTCACAGCGGGACCTCCCTTGATCTGACAGAATTTGCATGTTTTAAGCGAGAGAAAAAGTCCAACAAAAAGAGCGGACCATCGGGCCCACTCCACACCTTACACTCTCTAACATATGCAAATATACCACACTTTACCCCGAAGCGCAAGGGCTTTTTCAAAGAAACCGGGAGTTTTTGGCGCCGCCGGTGCGGAAAATCCGCCAAGACGGCATCAAAGCGGCGCATAAAACCACGCCGCCGGCGCAAACTGCCTTCAGATCGAGGGGGACCGCCCCCGGACAGAAAGGAAGAACTTCCATGCCGGAAAGACTTGTTATCGCTCTGGGGGGAAACGCCCTCCAATCCAAGGACTCCGCACCCACCGCCCAGGCCCAGCTGGAGGTGGTCCGCCGGACCGCCGGCTATGTGGCGGAGATCAGCCGCCGGGGGTATGAGATGGCCATCGTCCACGGGAACGGGCCCCAGGTGGGTCGAATCCTTCTGGCCAGCGAGACCGCCCAGGACACGGTCCCGCCCATGCCCTTTGACGTCTGCGGCGCCATGAGTCAGGGCTATATCGGCTATCACATCCAGCAGGCTCTGCGCTATGCCCTGGCGATCCGGGACCGGAACTATCCCGTGGTGGCGCTGACCACCCAGGTGGTCGTGGACCGGGAGGACCCGGCCTTTCAACATCCCACAAAGCCCATCGGCGGCTTTTACACCCGAGAGGAGGCTCAGGCCCTGGAGCAGGAAAAGGGCTATACGATGCGGGAGGACGCGGGCCGTGGCTGGCGGCGGGTGGTGGCCTCGCCCCTGCCCCGGAAGATCGTGGAGATCGGCGCGGTGCGGCTGCTGTGGGACCATGCCATCGTCATCACCTGCGGCGGCGGAGGGGTCCCGGTGGTGGAGAACCCCGACGGCACTCTGGAGGGCGTGGCGGCTGTGATCGACAAGGATTTTGCCGCGGAGCTGCTGGCGGAGGAAGTGGACGCCGACGTGCTGATGATCCTGACAGAGGTGGAAAAGGTGGCCATCTGCTTTGGAACGCCGCAGCAGCAGGATCTGGATCACCTGAGTCTGGCAGAGGCCGCCCGATACGCGGCGGAGGGCCAGTTCGGCGTGGGCAGTATGCTGCCCAAGGTCCAGGCAGCGATGAAATTTGTCCGGGCCAACCCCGGCCGCCGGGCTATCATCACCAGCCTGGACCGGTGCCTGGAGGCCCTGGAGGGAAAGACCGGGACTGTGGTCACGTTTTCCTGATTTCCAATCAGAGGGCGCGCCGCTTCGGCGCGGGGAATGCACCCCCCATTTTCTTTTCGCTCTTGCCGAAAAGAAAACGGGCCGTGCACGGTCCAAAAGAAAAGAGCGCTTCGCGGTGGGAGGGTACGGTAGAAGTCCGGCAAGTCTCTGCCCGCGGTGTGAGTTGTGCGTGGGTTTGGATCTTCCGGACACCCCCTGCGCCGCTTTCCGCTTGCGCTGCCCCGGAGTGCCCAGGGAGCGGCAGCGGAACGAGAAGAAGCGGGAGTCTGGAACCTCCAAACTCCCGCCTGTACCACGGCGCGGGCAGGGATTTGCCTGGAATCAGGCACGCTGCCCCACCGCGAAACATTTTTTCTTTTCCACCGTGCACGGCGCATTTTCTTTTTGATGTCTCAAAAAGAAAATGGGGGGTGCATTCCCGCCGGCAAAGCCGGCGTCATCTTCCCCCACTGTCAGGGGATGATATCCACAACCTGCACCACGCCATCTGCCACAGAGAAGCGGACCTCCATCCCGGCAAAGCCGAAGCCGTATACCCGCTCCGGGTCCTCCTGATACCGGGGGCGGGGGTCCTGGGCCAGCACGCCCCGCAGGGCCTCCCGCCGCTGGGGCGGGACCCGGTCCAAAAGCGCCTGGGGGATCTGGACCTCCAGGGTTTCGGCGGGGGCGGGGGCAAAGCCGCCCAGGGCCTGGGGATGGCTGTCGGCATAGGGGATATAGGGCTTGATATCCAGGATCGCCGTGCCGTCGGCCAGGTCCGCGCCCCGGACATGGAGCACGGCCCCCTGGTCCGCCGTGGCCTCGATCCCGGCCAGCTCTACGCAGGAAAGGCCGATGGGGTTGGGCCGGAAGGGGGAGCGGGTGGCGAAGATCCCCATCCGCCGGTTTCCACCCAGCCTGGGAGGACGGACCGTAGGGGACCAGCCCTCCCGCAGGGCCCGGTCGAAGACCCACACCAGCCACAGATGGGAAAAGCCCTCCAGCCCCCGGAGGGCGTCGGGATTCCGGAACGGCGGGGCAAAGACCACGGTGGAGGTCAGCTCCGGGACCAGTCCGCTCTGCCGGGGGACGCCGAATTTGGTGGGGAAGTCGCTGTGCATGTGGGCAATGGGCTCCATGGAAATGGTCATGTCAGTCACCTCATTTTCTGTTCCCGGCTATTATATCCCAGCAGCCGCCGCCGGACAAGCCGGGGAGGAAAATTTCCGCGCAGCGCAGAAATTTCCCCTTGCCTGGCAGGCGAATATCCCATATAATAAGGTTGGAAAACGATTTTCAAGGAGCTGTTGGTTGAAAAAGTAACAAAAAGGAGGACCGCCGCTTGGAGCATGGACAGGAGCGCTATGGAATGATCCTCCCGGGGACGATTATTGTCTCCGGCTTATTGATGCTGCTTGGCGTGCTGATGGACGATCCGGCCAATATCCTGCCGGGGCTGTACCACATTGTGACCATGCAGGATCTGCTGATCACAGACTACGTGTACATCGCCGGGGTGGGCGCCACCATGATCAATCTGGGCCTGGTGACCATCGTCTCCATCTTCCTCATCAAGCTCTCCAAGGACCCCTTCAATGGCTTCACTCTGGTGGAGATGGGACTGATGGCGGGCTTTTCCCTGTTTGGCAAGAACCTGTTCAACATCTGGCCCATCATCCTGGGGACCTGGCTCTATGCCAAATACCAGAAAGAGCCCTTCGGCAAGTACGCCGGCGTGGCCCTGCTGGGTACATCTCTGTCCCCCTTGGTGAGCTACATGGCGCTGGGCAGCATCCATGCCAATTTGCTGCTGGGGATCGCTGTCGGCGTGGTGATCGGATTCATTCTGCCCTCCCTGTCGGCCTATACTTATAAGATCCAAAACGGACTGAATCTCTACAACATGGGATTCGCCTGCGGTCTGCTGGCGATGATGATCGTGCCGGTGCTCACTGCCTTCGGCGATAAGCCGGACTCGGCACTGTACTGGACCACGGGCTATAACCGGACCTTTGGCATCATCATGGGCGTGCTGTGCCTGGGCTTCATCGTGACGGGACTGTTTTTCTCAAAAATGCCGGTTTGGGCGGTATGGGCCGGCTACCGCCGGCTGCTGTCCACCACAGGCCGGGCCCCCAGCGACTATCTGCGGATGTTCGGCGCGGGGCCGGTGCTGGTGAACATGGGCGTCAACGGCCTTTTGGGCATGGCCTATGTCTTTTTGGTAAATGGAGATCTGAACGGCCCCACCCTGGGCGGCATCTTTACCATCATCGGCTTCTCCGCCTTCGGAAAGCACGCGCTGAACATCCTGCCGGTGATGGTGGGGGTCTATCTGGGGGCGTACGGGATGCACTACACGCCGGACTATCCCTCTCTCCAGCTGGCGGGGCTCTTCGGCACGACGCTGGCGCCCATCGCCGGTCACTTTGGCTGGCCCTACGGCATTCTGGCGGGGTTCATCCACTCGGCCCTGGTGTTGCAGACCGGCGGCCCGGTGGCGGGGCTGAACCTCTATAACAACGGCTTTTCCGGCGGATTGATCGCCATCGTTCTCTATCCCACCATCACCGCTATTGCCCGGCACCGCCGGCCCAAGCTCCGGGACGAGGACTACTACGATCTGTTTGAGGAGAGCCAGCCCATCGATACCTCCCGCTGGCGGACCCATGCCAAGGACCATCCGCCCCGGCCGGCGGAGCGGAAGAGCCGCTATCCGGAGATGCCGGAGGATCAGGAGAGCAGACCCGGCAAGATCGAGAACTCCCGCTATCCCCGCCTGCCGGAGGACGATCAGTGAGATCCTCCCCCAAAATCATCAAAAACCCCGCCCTGTGTTCTTAAGAACACAGGGCGGGGTTTTGGCTAAATCGTAAAGGGCTGCTCAGCGGAGCTTCTGGCGGATCTTGGCCTTGACCTCCGGTGTGAGGGCCTTGCCCGCCAGCCGGACTGGCAGGGGCGGGACCTTGAAATACTGCTTGCGGACCTGCTCAAAGGGCTTGAGGGCATAGGCTGCAAAGAAAGCGGCCCGGTCCGGCGGCGGCGCCAGGGGGAAGGCCAACCGGGGATTGCCGGCCACGGCCCGCTCGATGGGGAAGACCTGCCGGCGCAGGGGCAGCTGGTCAAAGAGATAGCTGCCATGGGGGGAGTTCACCAGCAGGAGACTGACGCCCCGGGTCTGCTGCTCCGGCAGCTCGTCAGGCCCCAGGCCCCAGAAATCTCCCAGGGTGAAGTCCCCGGGGCGGTTGAGGTTCGTATAGGCGCAGCGGTGGCAGCAGGGGCGCAGAAACAGCGCCCGGCCAAAGGCCCTGCCGTATTCCGTGGCAAAGAGGGGGGCGGAGTCCACGGTGCCGTCGCCGTAGATCAGCGTCAGATGGCTGTCCTTCCAGCCGGTGACCTTGTCCCGGAAGCGGACGGACTGGATGGCCTTTCCCTTCCGCCGTTCCATGGAGCGGACCATGTCCTCCCACACGCCGGGGGAGGGGACGCCATGGCAGACCAGATCACAGGTGGTGAGATTTTCCGGCTTTCCGCCCAGGAAGCGGTACAGACCGTCCACCTGACAGGGAGTCCCGGAAAAGAGGACGGGCCGCTTTTTCAGGGCCTCCCGGATCTCCCGGAAGGTCTGGCCCAGATCGCTTTGGACATACTTGGCGCCCCGGAGACGCCACAGGTCCTCTTTGCGGAAGCAGGCCACATGGCGCAGGTGCTGCTTGCCGTCCAGGGCCGCGCCGTAGACCACGCCGCCGCCCTCCAGGATATATTCTGCCAGGGCGGTGAAGGCGCCGCCGGAGGTGGAGTGGCGGCGGATCTGGTCGTCGGCATTCCAGGCGGCGAAGGCCGCCGGCAGGGGCATGGGCTCCCGCTGGCGCAGCATGGGACAGATGGCCGTGCATCGGCCGCAGTGGATGCACGCATTCAGATCCACTGCCGGATAGGAAAAGCCCTCGCTGTCCCGGACCATGGTGATGGCGTCCTTGGGGCAGCCTGCGGCGCAGGCGGTGCAGCCGGTGCAGCGGCCTCGATCCGCCAGGCGGGGGGGCTGGTCTGTGGAGGCGGCTGCCGGGGAGGCTGCCTCCGGCTCCGGCGCAAAGGGACGGTTTTCCAGAGCAGCCCGCAGATATTCCAGAGAGGCGGCCCGGGCGGCCAGGAGCCGGGGCTCCACAGCGTCCCAATCCACGGGAGTTTCCAGCGTGTCGGTGCTGCCCTGGCCCACGATCCGGTCGGAGAGGCCCAGCCGGCTGAGCAGGCTGAACGTCCGGGAGCTCTCCGGGTCTGCCAGCTCCGCCGGGGATACGGCGGTGAAGAAGGGGACGCGGAACTGGGTAGAGAACACAGTGCCATGGAAGGAATTGGTGAAGACGAAGGCGGCGTTTTCAAAGAGCTCCAGGAACTCCGCCGGGCCTGCGTCCAGAATGCAGCGGGCCTTGGGATGGACCTTTTGCCGGATGCCGCACAGCTGCACCACCGGCAGGCCGCTGCGGCGGGCAAACTCCTGGATATAGGGGGCCAGAGCCCCGGGACGGCTGATGCAGTAGCAGAGGATATAGCCCTGGGGCGTCAGGGCCTGCCGGCCGCCCTGGGCGACCATGTGGCGGGAGGCTGCGGCGGACCACTGCTCCGCCGTCAGCAGCAGTGTGGGGTCCAGGACCACCGGCACGGTCTGCCCGGTGACCTCTGCCACGATGGCCTGCCCCTGCCGCTCCCGGACGGAGAGGTGGGAGAAGGCGCCAAGATAGGTCCGAAGCTCCTGCTCCATGTCCTCAGGGACTTTGGGAATGCCGAAGGAGGGGGCATAGGCGATCTTGCGCCGGTCTGAAAAGGCCCCGAAGAACACGGGATCGAAGTGCCCGTTGGGGAAGATCTTGGGGTTCCAGATTTGGTCGCTGCCGGAGAGGATGGCGTCATAAGGCAGCTGGGCCTGACGGAGCTCCGCCGCGCTCAGATAGCGGTGGGCAGAGATCCGGAGATGGTCCCGGGAGAACTGCTCGAATCGCTCATACCGGGTCTTGAGGGCCTGGTAGTGGAGGGCGGTATGGGCGTCGGCCGCGGCGCTGCCCAGGCCGGTGGGCCGGCGGAAGAGGGCGTTATCCTGGTTGACGAAGTAATCAATGATCTCACATTCATGGCCCAGGGTCTCCACCGCCCGTTCCGTGGCGGCGGCCTGGAGGGCCGCTCCATAGTGGTGGATATGGTAAAAGGTGACAAGTCCTGTCTTCAAACGGCTGCGCTCCCTTTCTGTCAGTTCAGATCCATGGCCGGAGGGACCAGGAGATCGTCCTCTGCGATCCAGTCGGACACCGGGACGACTTCAAAATCCGTCTCGGTCTTCCGGATGACCACCTTTTCAAGGCCCGCGTTGATCACCAGCCGCCGGCACATGGAGCAGGAGGTGGCGTCGGAGAGAAGCTCATGGGTCCGGGCGTCCCGGCCCACCAGATAGAGCGTGCCGCCGGCCATGTCCCGCCGGGAGGCGGAGATGATGGCGTTGGCCTCGGCGTGGACGCTGCGGCACAGCTCGTACCGCTCGCCCCGGGGGATCTTCATGGCCTCCCGGGAGCAGTAGCCCAGGTCCGAGCAGTTGGCCCGGCCACGGGGGGCGCCGTTATAGCCGGTGGAGATGATCTCGTCGTTTTTGACGATGATGGCGCCGTAGAGCCGGCGCAGGCAGGTGGACCGCTCTAAAACGGTCTCGGCGATGTTGAGATAATAGTTTTCCTTGCTGATCCGCTCCATGGCAGTTCCTCCGGTCCGTTCTTTTGAATATTGACAAATTGTATCACGGAATCCGGTCCTTTGCAAGGGCCACCCCGGCCCGGACGGCGATGAGCTCCGCCGCGATGGACACGGCGATCTCCGCCGGGGTCTCCGCCCCGATGGCAAGGCCGATGGGGGCGTGGACCCGGGCGTATTCTTCGGCGGTGAAGCCCGCCTCCAGCAGACGCTGGCGGCACAGGGCCAGCTTTTTCCGGGACCCGATGCAGCCCAGATACCGAACGCCGCTGCGCAGGGTCTGAACCAGCACCTCATAGTCGGCCTGATGGCCCCGGGTCATGATCACCACATCGTCGTCAGGCGTCAGATGAATCTGCCGGGAGAGCTCCTCAAAGGGCCCGCAGAGGACGCGGTGGGCCTGGGGGAAGAGACCGGGGGCGGCGAACTGGGGCCGGTCGTCGTAGACCACAGGCCGGAAGCCCACCGCCGCGATGGCGGGGACCAGAGCCTGGGACACATGGCCGCCGCCGAAAATATAGGTAAAGCCTGCCCGGGAGACGGGCAGAGCGAACCAGCCGTCCCGGAGGACGGCCCGGCGCTCCAGCAGCTCCGGCGGCATCCCCGCCGGGGCCTGGGTCCGGTCGGCCAGGGCGGTGAGGAGGACCTGATCTCCCTCCAGCCGTCGGACCAGCCAGGCGTCCCAGGCCTGGCCGGAGGCGTCCAGCAGGGCCCGGAGCACCGGGACGGCGGGACCATCCGGGGAGAGATGGTGGAAGTGCAGCGTCAGGTCCCCGCCGCAGACCATGCCCAGGCCCGCGGCCTCCCCCTGGACAAAGCGGAAGGTCCGCAGGGCATGTTCCCCAACAGAGAGGAGCCGGCGGGCCAGCTGGATCGCCTCAAATTCCACGCTCCCTCCCCCCACGGTGCCGGCAGCGGACCCGTCGGGGAGCACGGCCAGGGCGGCGCCGGGCCCCCGGGGGGTGGAGCCGCTGGCGGAAAGGACGGTGACCAGCTCCACAGGACTGCCGCGCTCCAGGGCGTGGACCGCCGCCCGCAGGACTGTACGCATAGAGATCCCTCCTTGCTTGTTGATCGTTTTGACTATTGTAGCACGGCAGGGAGCCTTTGAAAAGCGGCGGGCGGCGGGAAAACGGCGGCCCTGGGAAAAGATGTTTTCCGGAAACGAAAAAATTTTTGAAAAGGATGAAGAAATCCAGCTTTCGGTATCGTTATAATGAGAGAACGCGAGAGGAGGTGGCGGCGTGCTGTGGCAGAGATGACACGAGAGGAATTTTCCCAGCTGGTGATTCAATATGAGCGTCTGGTGTACACCGTCTGCTTTCAGCTGGTGCGGGACGCCGGAACGGCGGAGGACCTGACCCAGGAGACCTTCCTCTCCGCCTACCTCCACCGGGAGAGTCTGCCGGCGGGATATGAGCGCCAGTGGCTGGGTCGGATCGCCGCTAACAAGGCCAAGGACCACCTGCAAAGCGCCTGGAAGCGCCACGCGGTGCTGCCGGGGGACGAGGCCATGCCGCCGGGGCAGGCGCCGCCGGCGGAGGAGCTGGTCCTCCAGCAAAGCGGCGCGGCGGACATCCGCACCGCCATCGAGGGCCTGCGGGAGCCCTACGGTCCGGTGTGCCGGCTGTGCCTGCTGGAGGAGAAGACGCCGGAGGAGGCGGCCCTGGCCCTGGGCAGGCCGGTCAAGACCATTCACACCCAGCTGTCCCGGGGAAAGGGACTGCTGCGCAGAGAACTGGAGAGGAGGGGACCTCATGGACGTATTTCGTAGCGACGGACATCTCACCGACGAGAGCCTGGAGGCGCTGGCGCAAAGCGCGCCCCTGGAGGAGCTGACACGGCTGGAGATGGCGGAGCATCTGGCCTTTTGCGATCTGTGTCTCCAGCGGTACACGGACCGTTTGGAGCGCGTGCCCCTGCTGACGCCGGAGCGATCCTGCCGGGAGACGCTGTGGGGCCGGGTCCGGGCCCGGATGGCACAGCTCTTCGTGAACCGCTATGCCACGGCGGCGGCCGCTGTGGTCCTGGCGCTGACGCTGCTCTGGGGCGGCGGCGGACTCTCCGACCGGATCGCCCAGGATCAAACGGCCTGGTTCCATCGGGCCAACGATGCCGTCACGGAGTGGGCCAGCGGCTGGCCACAGGCACTGGAGGAGACCTTTGGCCGCCTGGACGGTTTTTTTGACAGCTTCGGCGCCTGGGGCGCCGGGATACAAGGAGGAATGAACTCATGAGAGAGAAGCACGGATTGATGTTGTTTATCACATCCTGTCTGTCTGGCTGCGGCCAGATGTACCAGGGCTATATGAAGCGGGGACTGTCCCTGCTGCTGCTGTTTTTCGCCCTGCTGGCGGTGTCTGGCTTTTTGGGCCTGGCCCCGGTGGCCCTTTTCCTGCCGGTGGTGTGGATCTACGCCTTTTTTGACAGCTATGATCTCCGCAGCCGCCTGGCGGCGGGAACGGCCCAGCCGGATGACTACCTCTTCGGTCTTTCTGAGATGGACAGCCGCCGGATGAGCGAGCTGCTCCGCCGCCGTCACAGCCTGATCGGCTGGGGCCTGGTGGGCCTTGGCGTGTATATGATCTATGACACGGTGATCAGCCGCCTGGGAGAGTGGCTCCACCACATCGGCCTGCCCTGGGTCTACCGGCTGATGGCCTATGACCTGCCCCGTCTGGTGGTGACGGTGCTGATCATCGCCCTGGGACTGTGGTTTATCCGGGGCCCCCGGAAAAAGGACGGCGGGGAGATCCCATCCTTCACCCCGCCGGAGGCAGCGGCTGAGCCCGCCCCGGAAGAGCCTGCGGCAGCGGAGACCGCTCCGGAGGAGGCATCCTATGACGGCGGGCAGTGACCAGGGCGCTCCCTGCCGCAGAGTGGGGACCTTCACCCTGGGGGTGACGCTGGTGGTCGCCGGTGTTTTGATGGGGGCCGCCGTGCTCTGGCCGGAGGCGGATCTGCGCTGGGCGCTGAAGCTCTCGCCGCTGGTCCTCATCTCCCTGGGGGTGGAGACGCTGCTGGCCGCCCGGCGGGGCGGGAAGATCCGCTACGACTGGGTGGGGATGCTGGTAAGCTTCCTGCTGATTGTCGGGGCCATGGGAGCGTGGGCGGTCTCCTGGTATCTGGCGTGGTGCCTGGAACGGGGGCCGTTTTAGGGCCGCATGAAGGAAAGAGCGGAGACAGCTGGGCTGTCTCCGCTCTAAATTTGTCAAAAAGGCCTCGCAGAGTTCGCCGCCCGCAGGCGGCGAATCAAGTGAAATCATGTTCTGCCGGGGCCCTCAGTGCCATCCTCGCGGCACAGCCGCTGCGGCCTGGCAGAACATACTTTTCGCCCTGCAAGTGTGGAATTTGTCCGCTGTGAGCGGACAAAACCCGGGGCCCCCGCGCAAACGTAAGCGAAGCAGTTTGCGTGGGGAGAGAAGACGCAAGGGAGCGGGCGGAGGTTTCGCCGTTAGGTGGAACCGGAGCAAAGCGGACTTTGCGGTGACGAGCGTAGCAGGGTGCAGCCTTTTCGCAAAAGTGGCTTTGGCCACTTTTGCGAGAGGAAAAGAGCGGAGACAGCTTGGCTGTCTCCGCTCTTTCTTCGCTTTATGGGGCCTGATCGGTGAGCTCTGCCCGCCACCGGGCCAGCTCCTCCGCGTCCCGGTCGTCCAGGGCATGGAGCCCGCCCCGGTTTTCCATGTGGTGGGTCAGCTCGTGGGAGAGGGTGATCCGCAGCTCGTCCCGCCAGATCTCCGCTGTCCAGTCCTCCCGCTCTGCCAGGGCGGCAAAGGAGCCATAGTAGAGATTGATATACAGCCCCAGCAGATCGTCGCAGTATTCGCCCAGAATATACATCTCCCCCGGGGGAAACTCCGGGTCCTCCACCGTCTCCTCCAGCAGATTGACCCCGCCGTTGAGCCCGTCGAAAAGAGCCGCCGGGAAGCCCTCGGCGATCTCGTCCAGGATCTCGTTGACCTGATCGATGGTGAGGATCATGGCCTGCCTCCTTGCTGTTATTTGGCCTGGCGCATGCTCAGGCTGATGCGCTTTTTCTTCTCGTCCACCTCCAGGACCACCACCTTCACCACGTCTCCCACAGACACGGCCTCAGAAGGATGGCGGAGGAACCGATCCGCCACCTGAGAGATGTGGACCAGGCCATCCTGGTGGACGCCGATATCCACAAACACGCCGAAGTCGATCACGTTTCGGACTGTGCCGGTGAGGACCATGCCGGGCTTGAGGTCCTTGATCTCCAGCACATCGGTCCGGAGGATGGGCTTTGGCAGGTCGTCCCGGACGTCCCGGCCGGGCTTCATCAGCTCGGATACCACGTCCCGCAAAGTGGGCAGTCCCACGCCCAGCTCCTGGGCGGCCCGCTCCTCGCCAAGGTCTCGCACCTGGGCGGCCAGATCTCCCAGTTGCCCCGCCCGGACCTGGTCCAGGGTGTGTCCGGTGAGGGCCAGCAGCCCCTTGGCGGCCCCGTAGGACTCAGGATGGACGGCGGTGTTGTCCAGCACGCTGGCGCTCTCCGGCACCCGGAGGAAGCCGGCGGAGAGCTCAAAGGCCTTGGGCCCCAGCTTGGGGACCTTTTTCAGCTGGGCGCGGCTGGTGAAGGGACCGTTGGCCTCCCGGTAGGCCACCACATTTTTGGCGGTGGCGGCGGTGAGGCCGGAGACCCGCTGCAAAAGAGAGGGGGAGGCGGTGTTCACATCCACGCCCACGGCATTGACGCAGTCTTCCACCACGGCGGACAGGGCCTCGCCCAGGCGGGCCTGGGGCATATCGTGCTGGTACTGGCCCACGCCGATGGCCTTGGGATCGATCTTCACCAGCTCCGCCAGGGGGTCCTGGAGCCGCCGGGCGATGGACACTGCGGAGCGGAGATTGACATCGTACTGGGGGAACTCCTCGGCCGCCAGAGGGCTGGCGGAGTAGACGGAGGCCCCGGCTTCGGAGACGATCATGTAGCTGACATGGGTCCCCGCGGCGGACAGCTGCTCGATCAGCTCCACGGCCATCTGCTCGGTCTCCCGGCTGGCGGTGCCGTTTCCAATGGCGATGTGCTCCACATGGTGGCGCCGGACCAGCTTGCCCAGGGTCTCGATGGCCTCCCGTTTCTGCCGCTCTCCATAGGTGGGATAGACCACGGCGGTGTCCAGGACCTTGCCGGTGCCGTCCACCACCGCCACCTTGCAGCCCATGCGGTAGCCCGGGTCCAGGCCCATGGTGACCTTGCCCTTGACGGGGGGCTGCATCAAAAGGGGCCGCAGATTCAGGGCGAACTGGCCGATGGCCCCCTCGTTGGCCTGGTCTGTCAGATGGCTGCGGATCTCCCGCTCCAAAGAGGGCTGGATCAGCCGGTCATAGGCGTCGTCCGCCGCGGCGCGGACAAAGTCCATGGCCGCCCGGCCCACCACGACCGCCCGGCGGACCGCCACCCGGGCCCGCTCCGGGTCCACCTCTACGGCGGCCTTGAGGATGCCCTCCCGCTCGCCCCGGTTGATGGCCAGGACTTGGTGGCCCTGGATCTTGGAGACGGGGCTTTGGAAGTCGTAGTACAGCCGGTAGACCGAGTCTTCTGGCTCCTTGGCGGCGGCCCGGGAGACCAGAACGCCCTGGCGCAGATAGAGCTCCCGCAGGGTCTTGCGGATGGCGGCGTCATCGGAGATCTCCTCGGCGATGATGTCGCTGGCGCCCTGGAGGGCCTCCTCCACCGTCTCCACGCCCTTTTCCGGGTCTACGAAATCCCGGGCGGCTGCGGTCAGGTCGATGGCAGGGCCCATGGCAAAGGCCATTGCGGCCAGAGGAGCCAGGCCCTTTTCCCGGGCCATGGTGGCCCGGGTCCGGCGTTTTTGCTTATAGGGGCGGTACAGGTCCTCCACCTCCGCCAACGTGGCGGCGCCGTCAATGGCGGCAGCCAGGTCCTCTGTCAGCTTGCCCTGCTCTTCAATGGATTTTTTCACGGCTTCCCGCCGTTCCTCCAGGCCCCGGAGATAGTGGAGCCGCTCTTCCAAGGTGCGCAGGGTGGTGTCGTCCATGGCTCCGTGGAGCTCCTTGCGGTAGCGGGCGATGAAGGGGATGGTTGCTCCCTCGTCCAGCAGGGATATCACATTCTCCACGTGCTGAACGCTCTGGCCCAGCTCCTGGGCCAAGCACTGGGTGATCTTATCCATAATCGGTCCTTTCTTAGGAGATCGGAGACGGTTCTGCCTCCGGAATAGAGCTATTATACCGCACGGGCGGTCCGTTGTCAGCAAAAAACGTCCCCGGAAAATCCGGGGACGCTGCACCGATGCTGCTAAAGATGTGCGGCGCACAGAATGTGCGCCGCGCATCAGGCGTTTGCTCAATACAAAGAGACTTTGATGACGACCTTACATCAGGCCGGGAAGGACATTCTGGAACATGCTGAGGATCAGAATGACCACCAGGCCGGTGAGGCCGGCGGCGAAGCCGCCCAGGGTCCAGGACTTCATGGTCTGGGAGAAGGAGAAGCCGGAGAAGCGGTTGACCACCCAGAAGCCGGAGTCATTGGGCAGAGACAGGCCGACAGAACCGAAGCAGATGGCAAGACCCACCAGAACCGGGGAAGCGCCCATCGCGGAGATGGAGGGAGCCACGATCGCGGAGGTAGTGACCAGAGCCACGGTGGCAGAGCCCTGAGCCGCACGGAGGACCTGGCTGAGGATGAAGGCCAGCAGGATCAGAGGCACGTTGAAGTTCTGCATGGTCTCAACGATGTAGTCGCCGATGCCGGTGGCGTTGATGATGTTGCCGAAGCTGCCGCCGGCGCCGGTGATCAGCATGACCATACCGGCCTGTGCGCCGGCCTCAGCCATCATGTCGTCCATAGAACGCTTGAAATACTTTCTCAGAGCGATCATCGCCACGATGACGCCCAGGAACAGCGCCACGTTCTTATCGCCGATGAATGCGCAGAAAGCGGAGATGGCAGAGCCCTCGGGCAGCATGGTGCTGGCGATGGTGCCGGCCAGGATCATCAGGATGGGCAGCAGGATCAGGGTGATGGCCAGGCCGCCGGGGCAGCGGTCGCTGGAGCGGGTGGTGTCGAAGTTGACGTGCTCAGCCAGCTCGGCAGTGCACTGCTCGGGGAAGAACTTCTTCACGGTGAGCTTGGAGTAGAGCACGCCGCCGACCATGGCAGCGATCACAGAGATCACGATGGCATAGCCCACGAAAGCGCCGAGGGGAGCCTCCACAGTGCCGGCAACCGCCATGGGGCCGGGGGTGGGGATGATGACGCAGTGGCCGATGATCAGGCCCACGCCCAGGGCGGTGATGAACCGGGCCAGGGGGATGCCGGTCTTCTGGGACAGCTGCTTGGCGATGGAGACCAGAATGACGAAAGCGGCATCGAAGTATACGGGGATCGCCACGATGACGCCGGTGATGCACAGCGCGATGGGAGAACGCTTGACGCCGATGGTCCGCAGGGCCAGGTTGGCGATCTCCTCGGTGCCGCCGGTCTCATACAGCAGCTGGCCCAGGATGATGCCCAGGGCGATGACGATGCCCACGCTGGTCATGGTGGAGCCGAAGCCTGCGGCAATGCCGGAGGCGATCTGCGCCAGGGGCAGCTGGGCGCCGAAGCCGATCAGGATGGCGGTGCCCACCAGGGCCAGGAACGGGTTGATCTTGAACTTGATGATCATCAGCATCAGCAGCGCGATGCCAAGCAGGAAAATGACCATTAACATGTTGGATAACTCCCTCTCTTCTTGTTTTTTGAACCGCGCCGCCAGCGGGGGAATGAACGGCCCGTCGATTCACATGTAAAACGCTGGGGATACAGAGCTTGATCCTCTGCACAGTGCCGCAGGCAGAGGATCGATCACTGGCCGCAGCCGCTGCGGTCATCTCCCAGGTGACCACGGACTTTGGCATCTGCTGGATCTCAAACAGCTGAACAGTCAGCGGCTTTGGGCGATCCGGCTTATGGGCAGGCGGCTTTCACCAAATACATGGGGGGGTTCTGGCTTGTCCCTGTCCAAAAGACCATAAAGCTGATTGTTTGTTGGGATGGTCTCCTGTCCTCAAAACTTTTGTGTCAGGAGGCCGTGCTGATGCACACCGGTGTGTTTCCCCATTTCGTATACCAGTATACCGGTATTCTGGTTGAGCGTCAATCGGACGTTTCGCCAAAAATCGGGGCGGATTTTTGTTAAAAAAATCGCATTCTTCCGGAGCGGTCCTGCCTCCCCAGAGGGGGGGCCTTGAAGGCGGCAGGGAGGAAATGGAAGGATAGATCTGTACTTGCAGAGATAAAAAATGGAAGCTCGGGTTGACCGGGCTCTGACTCTCAGCTATAATAAATAACATATAATCGCAGCAGGAGGAATGGGATCATGGCCAACTACACGTCTCTCCAGGAGACAGCTTATAATTATGTGCGCAACAAGGTCCTGACAGGGCAGTTGCAGCCCAATGTGCTGTACTCTGAGACAAAAATGGCGGCGGAGATCCATATTTCCCGCACCCCAATGAAAGATGCACTGGTCCGTTTGAGTCAGGACCGCTTCATTGATATCATTCCCAGCAAGGGCTTTTGCCTGCATGAGATGTCAGAGGAGGATATCTGGCACACCTATCAGGCCCGGACGGCAGTAGAGGGCTTTTGCGCCATGCAGCTGGCCCAGCGGCGGGACGAGGCCGAGGGACAGGCGGCCATCCGGGAGATCGAGAGCTGCCTGGCGGACATGGGCCGCTTTTTGGAGGAAAAGCGGGGGAAGGATTTTCTGCCGGAGCTGCTGGAGCATGATTTGCAGTTCCATCAGGCCCTGGTGGACTTTGCAAAGAATACAGAGCTGGAGCAGCTGTTCAATACCTATCATTACCGGCTCTATTTCTTTGCGCTGGAATCCCTGCGGGTAGAGGGCCGTCCGGAAAAGGCCTATCAGGAACACAGTAAGATTTTAGAGGCGATCAAGGCGCCGGAGGACCGCCTGGGGATCGAGGCGTATCTGTCGATCGTGCACCATATGGAGGTCACCCGGGACATCATGCTCTCGATCATGCCGGAGACCTGACTGGCTGTTGGCTGCAAAGGCCCTGTGGAATCTTGTCCGCAGGGTCTTTGATTTTCTGGATATCAGGCACATTTTACGAATTATCTAAAATATTTAAAAAAGTTTGTCGATTTTTTCACTTGCACAGTATACCGGTATTCCGGTATACTGTTATCAACAACCCTCAGGACTATGCTCCCCTAAGCGTGGCGGCAAGGCCTGTACGGGGCCATAGGATTATGTGAAACGTGCGTGATCGCCGGCGGCGGGTGCGCAAATTTTATGATGTGCGAAGGAGAAAATCATGAACCGTAGCAACAGGATTTTAGAAGGCACCGAAAACCAGTATTACAGAGCAACCTTCAAGTCCATGGGCTTTTCCACGGACGATCTCAAGAGCCGTCCCCTCATTGGTATCGCCAACGCCTGGAGCGAGTGCGTTCCCGGCCACTACAATCTGCGCCAGGTGGCGGAGAAGGTCAAGGCCGGCATTTACCGGGCCGGCGGCACGCCGGTGGAGTTTGGCGTGATGGGCGGCTGCGACGGTATCGCCCAGGGCCAGATCGGCATGCACTACATCCTGCCCTCCCGGGAGCTGATCGCCAGCTCCGTGGAGTCCATGGCTCAGATCAACCTCTTTGACGGCCTGGTGCTGCTGGGCTCCTGCGACAAGATCGTGCCCGGCATGCTGATGGCTGCCGCCCGTCTGGACATCCCCTGCATCCTGCTGCCCGGCGGCCCCATGGAGGGCGGCTGCGAGTTCGACGGCCACCAGGCTGACCAGAGCTCCATCACCGAGGCTTACGGCATGCTCTCCTCCGGCCGGATGACCGAGGAGGAGTACACCGCCATGGAGGATACCGCCTGTCCGTCCTGCGGCTCCTGCGCGTACCTGGGCACTGCCAACACCATGTGCTCCATGTCCGAGGCCATGGGCATGACCCTGCCCACCGGCGCCACCACCCCCGCCACCTCCGGCCGCCGCATGGCCCTGGGCGAGGAGACCGGCGTGAAGATCGTGGAGCTGGTCCGCAAGGAGATCACCGCCCGGAAGATCATCACCAACGAGTCCATCCGCAATGCTATCCAGGTCTGCCTGGCCATGGCCGGCTCCACCAACGCCGTGATGCACCTGACTGCCATCGCCCACGAGGCGGAGCTGAGCATCGACGTGGTGAAGGAGTTTGACGAGCTGTCCCGCGTTACCCCCCAGATCGCCAAGGTGTTCCCCTCCTCCCACAAGTACAACATGATCGACTTCTACCGTGACGGCGCAGTGCCCCGGGTCATGAAGGAGCTGGGCGACCGGCTGGATACCAGCGTGCTTACGGTCTCCGGCGAGACTCTGGGCGAGACCCTGGCGGCCCACCGCTATCTCTATCCCCTGACCAACAACGTCATTCACTCCATCGACGATCCCTTCGGCTATACCGGCGGCGTGGCCGTGCTGCGGGGCAACCTGGCTCCCAACACCGGCATCACCAAGCCCGGCGCCTTTGATAAGAGCCTCTACCACTTCGAGGGCGAGGCCATCTGCTTCGACTCCGAGGAGGAGGCCGAGGAGGCCATCCTGGCCGGCAAGGTCCGGGCTGGCCACGTGGTGGTCATCCGCTACGAGGGCCCCAAGGGCGGTCCCGGCATGCGGGAGATGTACAAGGCCATGAAGTTCCTGTATGGCCGCGGTCTCGGCACCAGCACCGCGCTGATCACCGACGGCCGGTTCTCCGGCACCAACAACGGCTGCTTCGTGGGTCATATCTCCCCCGAGGCTGCTGAGGGCGGCCCCATCGCCATCGTCCACGACGGCGACCACATCACCATCGATGTGGATCAGCGAAGCTTGCAGCTGGATGTGCCTCAGGAGGAGATCGACAGACGTCTGGCCGAGTGGAAGCGTCCCACTCCCAAGTTCACCAAGGGCTGGCTGGGTCTGTACAGCACCAACGCCGCATCCGGCGCCGAGGGCGCGATCATGCGCCGGGGCTGATCTCTGAACGATCTCCCATCATCGAAATAGAATCCTCCCTAAAAAGGACCTGTCCGCGAAAGCGGGCAGGTCCTTTTGCAGATAGAACGATAGAAATAACAGAAACTCTGCACAACAAGATACGCCCCTGCGGACAGCTGTCCGCAGGGGCGCTTAGGAGGATTTCGCAAGAGCTTGGAAAACTTAGAAATCAGTGAGGTCGGCAGGCCGCTTCTCCAGGAACGCGGTCATGCCCTCCTTCTTATCGTGGGTGGAGAAGGACAGCGCGAAGCTGGCAGCCTCCAGGGTGAGACCGCTGTCCAGGTCGGTGTCCATGCCGGTGTCGATGCAGGCCTTGGCCAGGGAGACGGCGTAGCTGCCCTTGGAGAGGATCTTGTTGGCCATGGTCAGGCAGGTGTCCATCAGATCAGCCTGGGGGACCACCTTGTTGGCAAGGCCGATGCGATAGGCCTCCTGAGCGTCGATCTTGTCGCAGGTAAAGATCAGCTCCTTAGCACGGCCCTTGCCCACCAGACGGGCCAGACGCTGGGTGCCGCCAAAGCCCGGCAGGATTCCCAGACCGCACTCGGGCTGGGCGAAGACCGCGTTCTCCGCAGCCACCCGGATGTCGCAGCTCATCGCCAGCTCGCAGCCGCCGCCCAGGGCGTAGCCGTTGACTGCGGCAATGGTGACCTGGGGCATCTTCTCCAGGCGGAAGAAGGCCTCCTTGGCCAGCAAGGCCATGGCCCGGCCCTCTGCGGGGGTGGCGTTGACCATCTCAGAGATATCCGCACCGGCCACAAAGGCCTTGGCGCCGGAACCGGTGACGATGACCACCCGGATGTCCTTGCGGACCTCGATCTCGGCCAGGCACTGGTTCAGCTCGGCCAGGGTGGCGCTGTTGAGGGCGTTGAGGGATTTGGGGTTGTTGATGGAGACTGTGGCGATCTGGCCATTGGTCTCAAAGAGAAGATGCTCGTACATGGAAGAACAGTCCTTTCATCAGATCATATTACACATTTATATATAAGGAGGGAATGGCGAAGAGCCGGTGTGCCCCTGGGGAACACACCGGCTCGATCAGGGACGATCAGCCCCGAGCCAGACGGAGATAGGTCTCGGTGCGCTCCTTGGCGTCCCGCTCAGCCTTGGCGAAGAGCTCCTCGGCGATGTCGGGGAACTTACGCTGCAAAGAGGTGTAGCGGACCTCGCCCATGAGGAAGTCCCGGAAGCTGGCAGTGGGCTCCTTGGAGTCCAGGATGAAGGGATTCTTGCCCTGGGCCACCAGGGTGGGGTTGTAGCGGTAGCAGTGCCAGTAGCCGGCCTCCACAGCCGCCTTCATGCGGTTCTGGGTGTTGCTCATGCCGCCCTTGATGCCGTGGTTGATGCAGGGGGCGTAGGCAATGATCAGAGAGGGACCGTCATAGGCCTCGGCCTCCCGGATGGCGGTCAGGGTCTGCTGGGGATCATAGCCCATGGCCACCTGGGCCACGTACACATAGCCGTAGCTCATGCACATCCGGCCCAGATCCTTCTTCTTGGTCTTCTTACCGGCAGCGGCGAACTGGGCCACTGCGGCAGTAGGAGTGGACTTGGATGCCTGTCCGCCGGTGTTGGAGTACACCTCGGTATCCACGCACAAGACATTGACGTTCTCGCCGGAGGCCAGCACGTGGTCCAGGCCGCTGTAACCGATATCGTAGGCCCAGCCGTCGCCGCCCACGATCCACTGGGAGGTCTTGTACAGATAGTCCTTCCGGGCGTAGATGGCATTGAGCAGGGGGTCCTGAGTGCCCACGCGCTCCAGCTCGGCGATGAGGCGGTCCGCCCGCTGACGGCTGCCGTCGCTGTCCTGGAAGTGGTCCACGCAGTCCTGGGAGGCGGCCTTCAGATCGCCCTCGTCCAGCTTGGCGATCATGGCCTCCAGCTGGGTCTTGAGCCACTTGCGCACGGCGCTGGTGCCCAGCAGCATGCCATAGCCATACTCGGCGGTATCCTCAAAGAGGCCGCTGGCCCAGGCCACGCCCTGACCCTTGTCGTTGGTGCAGAAGGGGATCTCGGGAGAGCCGCCCCAGATGTGGGTGCAGCCGGCGGAGTTGGCGATGCGCATGTGGTCGCCGTAGAGCTGGGTGATGAGCTTGACATAGGGGGTCTCACCGCAGCCGGCGCAGGCACCGGAGAACTCCACATAGGGCTTGTGGAACTGGCTGTTCTTGATGTTGGTGGGCGCGGGGAGGACCTTCTCCTTCACGTGCTTGGTGGTGTAGTCCCAGTTGGCGTTCATGGTCTCCTTGTGGGGTGCGAACTCCACCATGCTCAAAGCGCCCACGGGGCAGGCCTTCACGCACACGCCGCAGCCGGTGCAGTCCATGCCGGAGATGGCCAGGTGATACTGGAGATCCTGCATGCCGTTGGCCTTCTTCACATCGTAGCCGGCGGGAGCCTTGGCGGCCTCCTCAGCGTCCAGCAGAGTGGGCCGGATCACGGCGTGAGAGCACATGGCAGAGCAGCGGTTGCACTGGATGCACTTGTCCACGTTCCAGGCGGGGACCTCAATGGAGATGCCGCGCTTTTCGTGGCGGGTGTAGTTCTGCTCCCAGCTGCCGTCCTCCCGGCCGTTGAAGGCGCTGACGGGCAGGGTGTCGCCCTCCTGGCGGCCCATCTTGAAGAGCACGTCCTTGAAGAAGGCGGGCACGTCGGAATCTTCGGCGCCGGCGGGGTCCTGGGCGGTGGCCCAGGAGGCGGGCACGTCGATCTTGACGATCTCGGAAACGCCGCGGTCAATGGCGGCATAGTTCATGTCGATGATGTCCTGGCCCTTGGCGCCGTAGCTCTTGATGACCTCTTCCTTGAGGTACTTCACAGCGTCATCCACGGGCAGGATGCCGGAGATGGCAAAGAAGCCGGCCTGCATGATCATGTTGATGCGGCCGCCCAGGCCGATCTCCTTGGCGATGTGGAAGGCGTCCAGGGTGTAGAAGTTGGCCTTCTTCTCGGCGATCCGGCGCTTGAGGGACGCAGGCAGATTGGCCTCCAGCTCCTCACCCTTCCAGATGGTGTTCAGCAGGAAATTGCCGCCCTCTTTCAGGTCGCCGATCAGGTCGTACTTGTTCACATAGGCCTGGTTGTGGCAGGCGATGAAGTTGGCGGCCTTGATCTGATAGGAGCCCTTGATCTCATTGGGGCCGAAGCGCAGGTGAGAGATGGTCACGCCGCCGGACTTCTTGGCGTCATAGGCGAAGTAGGCCTGCACGTTGTAATCGGTGTGGTCGCCGATGATCTTGACGGCGGACTTGTTGGCGCCCACAGTGCCGTCGGAGCCCAGGCCCCAGAACTTGCAGGAGAAGTTGCCGTCGGGGGTGGAGTCAAAGGGCTGGGAGAAGACGGGCAGAGAGTGGTTGGTCACGTCGTCCACAATGGAGACGGAGAAGCCGTTCTTGGGCTGATCGGCCCACTGGTTGGCATAGACGGCCATGACGTCCATGGGAGTGAAGTCCTTGGAGCCCAGGCCGTACCGGCCGCCGACGATGCTTACGTGCCGGCCGCTGCCGGCGAAGGCGTTCTGAACGTCCAGGTACAGGGGCTCACCGGCGGCGCCGGGCTCCTTGGTCCGGTCCAGCACGGAGATCCGCTTGGCAGTGGCGGGGACGGCGGCCAGCAGCCGCTCGTTGGAGAAGGGGCGGTACAGGTGGACTTCCACCAGGCCCAGCTTCTTGCCCCGCTGGTTCCAGTAATCCATGGTCTCCCGGATGACGCCGCAGGAGGAGCCCATGGAGATGATGACGTCCTCGGCCTCGGGGTCGCCGTAGTAGTTGAAGGGCTTGTAGTTGGTGCCGGCGATGGCGTTGATCTTGTCCATGTATTCTTCCACGATGGAGGGGATCTCGTCATAGAACTTGTTGACGGACTCCCGGACCTGGAAGAAGATCTCGGGGCCCTCGGCAGAGCCTCTGGACTTGGGATGATCGGAGTTCAGCGCGTTGTCCCGGAAGGCCCGCAGGGCATCCTGGTCCACCATCTCCCGCAGATCCTCATAGTCGATCAGCTCGATCTTCTGATACTCGTGGCTGGTGCGGAAGCCGTCAAAGAAGTGCAGCACGGGGATGCGGCTCTTGATAGCGCTCAGGTGGGCCACACAGCCCATGTGGAAGGCCTGCTGAACCGTGCTGCCGGCCAGCATGGTAAAGCCGGTGCCGCGGCAGTTCATCACGTCCTGATGGTCGCCGTAAATGGACAGGGCGTTGGAGGCCAGGGCGCGGCCGGAGACGTGGAACACGCCGGGGAGCCGCTCGCCGGCGATCTTGAACATATTGGGCAGCATCAGCATCAGGCCCTGGCTGGCCGTATAGGTGCTGCCCAGAGCGCCGCCTTGCAGCGCACCGTGGAGCGCGCCGGCAGCGCCGCCCTCATGCTGCATCTCCCGGACCTCGACGGTCTGACCGAAGATGTTCTTCTTTCCGTTGGCACTCCATTCATCCACCAGCTCTGCCATCGTAGAGGAGGGCGTGATGGGATAGATGGTGGCCACCTCAGTGAATGCGTAGGACGCGTAAGCGGCGGCGGTGTTGCCGTCCATGGTTTTCTTCTGCAACGGACGCAAAATCTCAACCCCTTCAAAAAAACTATTTGTGCGATATTATAGAACAAGATATCTTATTCCCGCACACGAATTCTATTATAAACAGATATTGATGTCAAGAAAAAACAAAAACTTTTTTGAAATCAGCACTACGCACAAAAAAAGCGCCCCAATTTGGGCACTTTTCAAAGGCAGCTGTGAAGATTTGAAAATCAGAGATCCCGGAAGCGGGCGGCGCAGGCAGTCAGGGCCGCCTGGCACTGGCGCAGCTTCTCCGGTGTCATTCGGGTGGTGGGACCGGAGCAGCTGACAGCGGCAATGGGATAGCCGAAGCGGTTGAGGATGGGCGCGGCGATGCACGTCAGCCCCAACTCCAGCTCCTCCCGGTCATAGGCGCAGCCCTCCGTCCGGGCGGTCACCAGCTCCCGGCGCAGATCCTCGGCGGTGACCAGGGTATTTTCCGTAAAGGCGGAGAAGCGGAAGCTTTGCAGGATCTCCTCCCGCTGCTTCTCGGGGAGATAGGCCATGATGGCCTTGCCGCCGGCAGTGCAGTACATGGGCAGCCGCTGGCCGATGGTGGTGCAGATCCGCATGGAGTGGGAGGTCTCCTTTTTCACCAGGTAGACGATATCTGAGCCCTCGGGCCGCATGTAGTTGACGGTCTCTCCCAGGGTCTCGCACAGGACTGTCAGCTCAGAGATGATCCGCTGGCGGCCGTCGGCATCCACCCGGTTGCCCAGGCGGAACAGCTCCAGGCCCAGACGGTACTGGCTGGTGCCGGGGTCCTGCTCCAGAAGACCGGTCTCCACCAGGGTGGACACCAGGCCGAAGGCCGTGGATTTGGTCAGCTCCGCTTTTTTTGCGATCTGGGTGATCCCCAGCTGGTCCTGGTCCTCAAAGCACTGTAAAATCCGCACAGCGCGCTCCACAGATTGAATCATGGCTGCACAACCTTTCTGAACATCGTGTGATAATACCGTACACGATACCACACTTTTTCCAGGAAGTCCAGAGAAAGGAATGCAGAATTTCCGGAAAAGTCACACCATGGGAACGGTGTGGATATACGAGATCAGCGGCTCGTCCCGGAGGGCCAGCAGCTCTTCCCGGGTCCCCACAACGGCAAACCCGTCCATCCACAGCCCCTGGTCCTGGATGTCGGCGATGGCGCTGTCCAGGATCTTCTGATAATCCGAGACCAGATTGCCCATGACCTGGGTGAACTCCGGGTGATCCCGGGTGTAGGCCAGCAGGCTCTGGACATGGAGGCGCATCTCGTCGTCCTCAAAGTGCCAGCCGAACTCCTCAAAGAGGGCCGGATAGGTCTCCGTTATTTCCTCCGGCAGGGTCCAGCTTCTGGGCGGAAGGACGGCAAAGCCAAAGCCGCCCCACCAGCCGGAGGTGTCGGCAGGCGCTTCCACGTTCAGGTGGAACCAGGGATCATTGTCCAACAGATGATGGTCCAGGCACCAGCGGTAGAGGGTCTCATAGTCCACATCCTCCGCCAGACTGAGGTAAGCGGTGTACCAGCGGTCCTCCACCAGATTCTGCTCCGCGTGATAGAAGGAGTTCTCCCGGGCTGCGTCCACTCCCTCGGGCAGGTCCTCTGGCTGGAGAAAGAGCCGGAAGTTGTTATCAAAGGCGTTGGGATCGTACAGGGTGAGGTGGTCCCGGGTGAGCATGCCGCTGACCGCGTTTGAAAGGGGCGTGGGGCGGTGCACGTTGCTGACACGGGTCCGGGAGAAGGTGAGGGCGTATTTCCCATAGCCCAGGTCCGTGGCATAGGCGTGGTCCCGGAAGCCGCCGGGGAGGAACAGCTCCGTCCACACCGCCAGGTCCAGGTTGATCCGCGGAGCGGGGACCGCGGGGTGGATGGGCTCGGTGGGATCGTAGTAGAACTGGCTCACAGCCTTCGGCAGCACGGACTGGGCCAGCAGCACCAGGGCCAGGACCACCGCCCCCACAGTCACGCCGGTGCGGATCAGCATCCGCCGGACGGCCCGTTGGATCTGGCGGGTGAACAGGTCCCCGCTGTCCCCGGCAGCGCCCTCCCCCTCCGGGGCGGGGGGCAGATCAGGCAGATCCCCGCCGGTCTCGAACAGATAGTCTCCGATGGCCTCCTGGCGCTGGATGTCCGATTCCACCCGGCGGCGGGTCTCCTCGTCCAGCTGGCCGGCCTGATAGCGTTTCAGCAATTCACGATAGGTCATAGTCTCGTTCCTCCATCCAGATCCGCAGGTCCCGCCTGGCCCGGAGGGCCAGCACCCGCACATACTCCGGTTTCAGGTCCAAAAGCGCGCCGATCTCCCGCTGAGAAAGACCGCTGAAATATTGCAGCTCCAGGATCTCCCGCTTTCGCGGCTCCAGGTGGGAGAGGGCCTGATACAAAAGGCGGCGGCGCTCATCCTCCAGCAGCTGCTCCAGAGGGCCGGGACTGTCGTCCGCCTGACTCTCCGGGAGGGGCGGCTCCGGCCCACGGGCCCGGCGGAGGTGGTCCAACGCCAGGTTCCGGGCTACCCGGTAGAGCCAGGCCCGGATGTTGGTGTGGGCCTCCGGCAGAGCCAGCAGCGCCCGGAGGAAGGTCTCCTGGAGCAGGTCCTCCGCCAGGGGGGCGCTGGCACACAGCGCACGAAGGTAGAGATACAGCTCCCGCTGGTATCGCCGGTAGCACTCCTGCAAGGCGTCCGGTCCCATGGCGCTCCCCCCTCTCTTCACCCTATATAACGGATTTTACAGGAAAATGTGACAGATGTCTTCTGAAAATTTTTCAGGATCGGGGGGAAAGAGGAGAGCGCGGTGGACTTTTCCGCCGTTTGGTGGTATCCTGTCTCCATCTGTTGAAAAGACTCCGCGGGCTGGCAGCTTCGGATAACTGCCATTTCCAGCGCGGAGGGAATGGAGGAGCGGCGATGGAGCAAAGGCCGAATCTGACGGAGATGTTGGTGGGGCGGAAGATGGAGCCCCGCTATATGGAGTACAACTGGCGGGATGTGGTGCTGTATGCCCTGGCGGTAGGCGCCAAGCGGGGGGATCTGATCTATACCTATGAAAAGAACCTGAAAGCCCTGCCCACCTACGGAACGATCCCCTACTGGGGCACGGTGAATGTCCGGCCCTATCAGTGGATGCCGATGCCGGCTTCCATGCTGGCCAATGAGGTGATCCAGCCCACCATTTCCTTTTTGAATATGGACCACGAGCTGATCCTGTACCGGCCCATCGATCCCATCAAGGGCACCTTTCAGTATCAGGATGTGATCACCGACGTGTATGACCGGGGACCGGGCAAGGGCGCTGTGGTCAAGTCCCGGGTGGATGTGCGGGACGAGGCCGGCAATCTGGTCTGCACCAACTACTCCACCACCTTTTTCCACGAGGCCGGCGGCTTCGGCGGCCCGCCCATGCCGAAAAGCAGCGTGGTGATCCCGGACCGGGCGCCGGATTATGAGGAGGAAGACTGGATCAGTCCGGTGCAGAATCTACTCTACCGGCTCACCGGCGACACGAATTTGGTCCATGTGGACCCGGAGTACGCCCAGAAGATGGGCTTTGAGACGTCTTTCATGCAGGGGCTGTGCTCCTTTGGCTTCGTCTGCCGGATGGCCATTGGTCATCTGATCCCCGGTCAGCCGGAGCGGATGAAGCGCATGGCCGCCCAGATGACCTCTGTGCTGTATCCGGATACGCCGGTGAAGCTCCAGCTGTGGAACGTGGGAGAGCACACAGCCTATTTTCGCTTCCTGAACCAGAAGACCGGCGCCGCCGTTTTGAACCGGGGCGTTTTTGAGTGGGAGTGAGTAAGAAAAGAAGGGCCCGCCGCAGAATTGAAAAATTCTGCGGCGGGCCCATGTTTGATAGGGGGAAGAGATGCTTTGGAAGCGGGGCTCAATAGCCGTAGATCATGGAGCGGTTGATCTCCGCCAGGGAGTGGGCGCCGCACATGGACATGGTGTCCTCCAGTTCGGCCTTCAGCTTGTCCACGTACACCTGGACGCCCTCGGCGCCGCCGCCGTAGACCATGGTGACAAAGGGCCGGGCGATCAGCACGCCGTCAGCGCCCAGAGCCAGGGCCTTGAACACATCCATGCCGGTGCGGATGCCGCCGTCCACCAGGATCGTCATCTTGTCGCCCACAGCGTCCACGATGGCGGGCAGGACCTCGGCAGTGGCGGGGCACTGATCCAGCACCCGGCCGCCGTGGTTGGAGACCACGATGCCCGCCGCGCCGGCCTCCAGGGCCTTCTTCGCACCGCTGACGGTCATGATGCCCTTGAGCAGGAAGGGCTTGCCGGCCAGCTCCGCCACCTTCCGCAGCTCCTCCACGGTCTTGCGGCCGGCAGGGGGCGTCTGATTTTTCAGGAAGGGAAGACCTGCCGCGTCGATATCCATGGCCACGGCGAAGGGATCAGCCTCCCGGACCAGGGCCATCTTCTCCTCAATGACCTCCAGATTCCAGGGCTTGACGGTGGGAACGCCGCAGCCGCCGTTCTTTTTCAGGGCCGTGGCAGCGCCCTCCATCACGGCGGGGTTGACGCCGTCGCCGGTGAAGGCGGCGATGCCGGCCGCCGCGCAGGCGGAGACTAAGATATCATTATAAGTAGGGTCGTCGTACTTATCGCCGTAGTGCAGCGTCATAGCGCCCACAGGGGCGGCGAAGACCGGCAGGACAAACTTCCGGCCGAAGAGCTCTGCGGTGGTGTCCACGGGGGTGTTTTCGCAGATGGTGTCCATGTTGACACACAGTTCCTGCCACTTCTGATAGTTGCGGATCGCACCGGTGCCGATGCCCTTGGCGCCGGGGCCGGGGACGGTGTTCTTGCAGGCCAGACCGTTGCACACGGGGCAGGCCTTGCAGTAGGGGCCGGAGCAGGTCCGGGCCTGGGCCAGAATCTCCTGATAAGTCATGGGACAGTTCTCCTTCCAAAATGGGCTTTTCGCGTTTTTATTGTACTCCTCTGTCAGAAAAAAGGCAATCCCGGGTCTGGAATTTTATTGTACGGTAAGAAAAGATGTGTTCACGTACCTGCGAGTTGGAAGAATGGATGTGTGAAAAGATCCATGGAGAACGTATTATATATTATACATAAATTTGATAGCTTTATTGACAAAATATTAGATATAATATACAATATATACACTCGGCAAAGAATCATGAACAGGGAAAGGGGATTCATAGAGGCGGCTATATGAAGAAGTTCATTCAGGAAATCAGAAAATGTTTTTCCATGCAGATCCCACAGCCAACCCATCGAAAGCTGTTGCTGCTAGAGGGAGTCTTTTTACTTCTGTACGGATGGTGGCCGATGGAACGTTTTTTCATATGGCTGCTACTCTTATGTGTTCCGGTATATCTCTTTGTGGGCATCAACAGCTATTATCGTATCCGGAATCTGCCGGAGGAATTTCCGGACCAGCGCAGTAAAGTCCGCTTTGTTGTCATGAATCTGCTGGTGTGGACGTTGGCCTTGGCGTTGGTGCTCGGTTTCATGGCTCTGTGGTTTCGCCGGGCATTGAGCACACTGGCTGGTTAAAATTTCTGAAGAGGCCGCTTTTTGTACCTGTCGGTGAGGTGAGGACCTTACAGATGAGGGTATATAGAGAACGTTTGATCCGGATTCTAAAAAACCGTGGGTCCTGCCAAAAACAGGCCCCACGGTTTTTTGCGTTACCAGAGATCGGTCCAGCCCACAGGGCCGGTGAGGGAGAAGGGCTCAGGGGGAATGTCCTCCTGGGCCATCTCTTGGCGGATGGCGGCGGAGAGGTCCGGGACCGTCTCCGGACCGTAACCGGCAAAGGCGGCGTTGTCCATCAAAATAGCGCCCACCCGCTCCATGTCCTGGAGGTTGACCCGCTGGATCTCCTCAGTCTGAGAGGAGCAGCAGTCGGTGAGCACCACGGTGTTGTACTCCAGCGCGATGGCGTCATAGCAGGTGGTGCGGACGCAGTTGGGCGTGGTGGTGCCGGCCAGCAGGACTGTGCGGATGTCCAGCCGCCGGAGGATCAAGTCCAGCTCCGTCTGGAAAAAGGCGCTCCACCGGGGCTTGATGATGGTGTAGTCCCCGGGCTGGGGCCGGAGGGCCTCCGGCGCCTGGGCGCTGTTGGGCCCCTGAGAGGCAGGGGCGCAGGCCCGGCCGCCGGCTCTCCAGCCAGCGTAGCGGGTCAGCTCCACGTCGCTGCCGTCGCTGCGGTAGAGACGCTTGACAAAAAACACCGGGATTCCCTTGGCCCGGGCCAGGTCCAGGGCCCTGGCGCAGGCGGGGACCGTGTCCTTGGCAAAGCGGATGCAGTGGCCCCCCTCCGGCTCTACAAAGCCGTTTTCCATGTCGATCAGGAGCAGGGCGGAACGGGTGGGATTGGGCTTCATCGGCAAGTCCTCCTGTCAGCGTTTTTCAAAGATATGGACCCGGAAAGAGATCCGGGTGGTCAGATGGTCCAGGGCCGCCAGCCGCTCTCCGCCGGCCTTGGGGGTCTTCCAGTAATAGGGGGTCATCTGGAACAGGGCGTGGATGTCGGATGGACCCTCCAGGGTGATGACCGCGTCCACCGGCACGATGGAACGGTAGGAAAAGCCCTCGTAGGGGGTCTCCTTTTCCTCGTTGGGATAGGGCCGGTCATAGAGGACCTCCTTGAGCTCCCACAGGTGCTCCGGGCCGGGCACCACGTAGAAAAACCGCCCGCCGGGCCGCAGGACCCGGCGAAACTCCTCCAGGGCCAGGGGCGAAAAGCAGTTGAGCAGGACGTCCGCCGTCTCATCGGCGATGGGCAGACGGTAGGAGGAGGCCACGGCGAACTCCACCTGCTTTTCCCGCCTGGCGGCGGCGCGGAGAGCGAATTTGGAGATGTCCAGGCCGGCCATCCGGGGCCGGAGCCCGGCTGCCGTCAGCGATTGGTAGATGCCGGCGGTGTAGTAGCCCTCGCCGCAGCCGGCGTCCACCAGGACTGGCTCTGGGCCGGAATCGGCCAGAATTTCAATACAAAGAGTATTTAAGAGCGGACTATAATACCCTTTGGATAGGAAATCCCGCCTGGCGGCAGCCATGCCCTTGTCGTCGCCGGGGGCGGCGGAGTGCTTTTGGTTGGGGGGCAGGAGATAGGTATAGCCCTCCCGGGCGATATCAAAGCTGTGGCGGCTGGGACAGCGGTAGGCCCCATCCTCCCGGGTCAGGGGCGCACCGCAGAGGGGGCAGCAAAAAAGACTCATGACGGCTCCTTCCGGGTGATATCGTTGATCCATTTGCGGCTGCGGAGACGGTGGATGCCAAGGGGCATCTTGCAAAGGCTCTCTGTCTGAATGGACAGGCACACCACCGCCACCGGGGCATTGAGCACCAGTCCTGTCAGCGCGGTGAGGGGCACGGCCACCAGCCACAGGGGAGAGAGGTCGATGACCGAGGCCATCCGGGCGTCGCCGCCGGCCCGGAGCAGGCCGGTGATGTTGGTGATGTCAAAGGCCTTCAGCGGCAGGATGCAGATGTAGACGATGCACATGGTGATGGCGATCTCCAATGCCAGCCCCTCCAGATGGAAGAGGGGGTAGAGGATCGGAATGAAAATAAGGGGCAGCGCCGCGCCCAAGCACAGAGCCACCGCCACGCCCACCAGGAGGGATACCAGCAGCAAACAGCAGCCCAGGGAGTAGATCTCGTCCTTTCCGGCGCCCTCGCCGATCCGCTTGCCTACGATGACGGCGGTGGCGCCAGCCACGCCGAAGCAGGCCACGGTGGAGAACTTGTCGATGTTGCCCATGATGGCATAGGCGGCCAGCATCTCCTCGGAGATGATCATGTGGCCCATGATGGCGGTCATCACCGTGGTGCCCAGGCCCCACAGGGTCTCGTTGAGCAGGACCGGCGTGGAGTATTTGATGAAGTCCCGGAGAAACGCCATCCCCGGGCGGAACAGGGCAGATGGCCGCAGGGGCACCCGCTGGCTGAACAGGGCATATCCCAGAGTCAGGAGAAATTCCACGATCCGGGAGGTCAGAGTGGCGATGGCTGCGCCGGTGATCCCCAAAGCGGGCGCGCCCAGCTTGCCGAAGATCAGAATGTAGTTCAGGAAGGTGTTGAGCAGCATGGAGGCGGCAAAGACGATCATGCCCATGGCGGGGTTTTCCGTGCTGCGCTGCATGCCCACATACACGCTGCTGGCGGCATTGAAGACATAGCTTATGCCGACGATCTGGAGATAGGGGGCGCCCAGCTCAATGAGCACGGGATTGTTGGTCACCAGGGCCATCACCGGCTGGGGAAAGAGAAACAGGACCAGGGCCACTGCCCCGGCGATGCCCACGCCGGTGTAGAGGGCGATGCCCATGCAGCGGTTGATGGCCTCCGGGTCGCCCCGGCCCCAGTACTGGCTGACCAGCACCGTCAGGCCGCTGATCAGGCCGAAGATGATGACCTGGACCAGGAAGATGGGGGAGTTGGCGGCGGTGACGGCGGAGAGCTCTGTTTGGCCCAGCAGGCCCACCATGAAGGTGTCCACAAAGCCCAGAGAGGTGGTGATCAGGTTCTGGAGGATCAGCGGCAGAGCCAGCAGAAACAGCCGCTTATAAAAGCCGGACTCCCGGCGGAGATAGTGAAACATAGTTGCAGTCCCTTCTAAAAGCGCAATTTAATAGCTGAAATAAATGATATAGTGAGCGATTACGGGCCTTACACACAGGGGACCCTCACAGCATGGGCATCCGGCTGTCGTGGTGACGCCGGAGGGCGTCGGCGCAGGCGTCGATCTCGGCGAAGGTGGTCTCCGGGCCGAAGCTGAGCCGGATCACGCCGCCGGCGGTCCGCTTGTCCAGCCCCAGGGCGGCCACCACGTGGCTGGGCTTGCCCTGGTGGCAGGCGGAGCCGGCGGAGATGCAGATGCCCTGGCTGCCCAGGTCGTTGACGATGTTCTGGCTGGGCCAGCCCACCAGGGAGACCGCCAGAATGTGAGGGGCCTGCCCGTCGGCGATCACCCGCAGATCCGGGATCAGGCGGAGCTGCTCCAGGGCGTGGGCCTTGACGGCGGCCATGTGGCGAAGGCTCTCCTCCAGATCCTCCATGCGAAGCTCCACCGCCTTGGCAAAGCCCGCCAGCTGGGCGGTGGCCTCCGTGCCGGAGCGAAGGCCGCTCTCCTGGCCGCCGCCGGCCAGAAGGGGCTTGGGGTTTCGGACCCGGGGACCGATGTACAGCGCGCCCACGCCCTTGGGCCCACCGATCTTGTGGCCGGAGAGGGTGATGAAGTCTGCCCCCAGGGTCTTGGCGGTGAAGGGGATCTTCAAAAAGCCCTGGACCGCGTCGGTGTGGAGGAGGGTCTTGGGGTTTTTGGCGGCCAGCCCCCGGGCGACCTCGGCGATGGGGTAGACCGTGCCCAGCTCGTTGTTGACCAGCATGACAGACACCAGGGCGGTATCCGGGCGGACGGCAGAGAGGATCTGCTCCGCGGTGAGGACTCCCTGGTTGTCAGGCTTGAGATAGGTGACCTCATAGCCCTGCTGCTCCAGCCACTTGCAGCACTCCCGAACGGCGCTGTGCTCCACCGCGGTGGTGACGATATGCCGTCCCACCCGGCGGTTTTGCCAGCAGGCGGCGGTGATGGCCCAGTTGTCCCCCTCGGTGCCGCAGGCGGTGAAGAAGAGCTGTTTGGCCTGGCAGCCCAAGGCGGCGGCCACAGTCTCCCGCCAGTGCTCCACCTGCTTTTTCATCTCCAGCCCCATGGCATACTGGGAGCTGGGATTGCCGAACTGCTCGGTCAAAACGGCGTACATCGCGTCGGCGACGGCGGCGGGGACAGGGGTGGTGGCAGCATGGTCCAGATAGATCATAGTAGCAGATGCTCCTTTCATTGGGACTTGCCCAATGGAGAAAAAATCGGTATAATAAGCGTAACAACTTATTATATAGACTTTTTTTCAAAAGCGCAAGGGCGGGAAGACCGGTCCCTGGTTACTTTTGGACTGACGGGTTCTAGCTCCGTCGATTTTGCTATGAATGGAATCGAGCAGAAGGATATGGTAGAGTCAATTTGACTTTGAGAATTTGGCATGGGGGGGTTGAACTGTTATTGCCTCGAAATATGGCTATAAGGAGAGACAATCGTATGGCTGGCTATATTTGTTCGTACATAATAGCACTCATTGCAGTGGCAGCAGGGGTGTTTTGTATGATTTACCCTTTTTACCACAAAATAGTTTGCAAAATGCCGACAACGGCAACAGTGATTGATATTCAGGAAAGATGGAGCCGTCACAGTGACGACACAAAAGATCATCTCGTATATTATCCGGTATTTCAATATCGGGCAAATGGAGAGATGATTACCATAGAGCATAATGTCAGCCCCTCGCCCTATCAAGTTGGCGATCAGGTGGAAATGCTCTATAATGCAGATGACCCGCAGCAGTATTATATTCCCGATTCGGCAGGAGGAAATTGGGCGTTTCTGTTAGGTGGGGCATTGTTTTTTTGATGGGATTAGGGTTTGTTGTATTGCTAACAAAAACATGGCTGTTACCAATTATTTTGGGAAAGTGATGCAAGTTTGCACAACTGAATTTTTAAAAAATCAGACGCATTTTTAAATTCCAGTTTATCGGGCCGTTTGCGTAAAAGAGCAACGCTCTTCGCCAAGGGGACAGAGAGGTTGCCGATCGTTCAAATCACTCCAACGGGCAAAAGGGAGAAGACCGGTCCTGGCGGGGAAGAAATCAGAAAAAAGTCGTGAAATTGACGGGAGAGGAACCGAAACCATGAGAGTTGCCATGTACACCCTGGGGTGCAAGATGAATCAGTACGAGACCCAGGCCATGGAGCAGCTGCTGCGGCAGCGGGGCCACACGGTGGTGGATTTTACCGCCGAGGCCGACGCCTATGTGGTGAACAGCTGCTCCGTCACCGCCGTCAGCGATCAGAAATCCCGGCAGATGCTCCACCGGGTCCGGCGGGACCATCCGGCGGCGGTGGCGGCGCTGTGCGGCTGCTATCCCCAGACCCATGCCGCCGATATGGCGGGGCTGGATGTGGACCTGGTGGCAGGCACCGGCGACCGGGAGGGCTTCCTGGGCCTATTGGAGCAGGCGGTGGAGGAGAAGACCCGCATCCAGGCCATTGACCAGGCCTTTGAGCGGCGGACCTTTGAGATCCTGCCCGCCGGCGGCCTGGGGGAGCGGACCCGGGCCATGCTGAAAGTGGAGGATGGCTGCGTCAACTTCTGCACCTACTGCATCATCCCCTATGCCCGGGGACCTGTCCGGTCCTTGCCGGCATCCAAGGCGGCGGAGCAGGCGGCGGGCCTGGCCGCCGACGGCTATCGGGAGATCGTGCTGACGGGGATCGAGATCTCCTCCTGGGGCCGGGATCTGAAAACCGGGGAGACGCTGATCGACCTGCTGGAGGCCATCGCCGCCGCTGCACCCGGCGTCCGACTGCGGCTGGGCAGCCTCGAGCCCAGGACGGTGACGGAGGACTTCTGCCGCCGCTCTGCCGCGCTGGAGACGCTGTGTCCCCAGTTCCACCTGTCCATGCAAAGCGGGTGTGACGCCACCTTGAAACGGATGAACCGCAAGTACGATACTACTAGATTTGCGCAGTCTGTTGCGCTTTTGAACCAATATTTTGATCATCCTGCCATCACCACCGATATGATCGTCGGCTTTCCGGAGGAGACGGAGGAGGAGTTTTCCAAGACCCTGGCCTTTATCCGCACCTGCGGCTTTGCACAGATGCACATCTTCCCCTACTCCATCCGGCCCGGTACGCCGGCGGCGTCCATGACCCAGGTGCCCAAGGCGGTGAAGGAGGAGCGGGCCCGCCGGGCTGCCGCCGTGGCGGCGGAGCTGCGCCGGACCTATCTGGAGGGCTGTGTGGGCCGGACCTATGAGGTCCTCTTTGAGGAGCCCCGGGAGGGCGGGTACTTCGGCCACGCCCCCAACTATATGGAGGTGCTGGCTCCCGGGGAGGACCTGCACAACCAGATCCGCGCGGTGCGCATCACTGGAACCGACGGCCAGACCCTGTCCGGTCAGATTTTGGAGGGCTGAGATGAGAAGCCACTTTTTTGCCTACATCTCCCGGATGCGGTTTATCCAGCGGTGGGCGCTGATGCGCAACACCGCCCAGGAAAACGTCCAGGAGCACAGCCACCAGACGGCGGTGCTGGCCCACGCCCTGGCGGTGATCCGGAATGAGAAGTTCGGCGGCCGGACCGACCCCGGAGCGGTGGCCGCGGCGGCGCTGTACCACGACGCCAGCGAGATCCTCACCGGAGATATGCCCACCCCCATCAAGTATGGGAACCCCGCCATTCAGGCGGCCTATCAGGAGGTGGAGGCAGTGGCGGCGCGGCGGCTTTTGGAGATGCTGCCGCCGGAGCTGCGGGGGGCCTACGCCCCGGTCCTCACCGACGTGGACGAGGAGACCGCCCGGCTGGTGAAGGCGGCGGACAAGCTCTCGGCCTATATCAAATGTGTGGAGGAGCTGAAAGCGGGCAACGGGGAGTTCCGGGACGCCGCCGCCCAGACCCGCCGGGCTTTGGAGAGCTATGGCCTGCCGGAGGTGGACTATTTTCTGGAGACGTTCCTGGAGAGCTTTTCCCTGACGCTGGACCAGCTGAAATAAGCGCCCCGGGAAAAGTCTGGGGAGAGAGGAGGACGGGATGCTGTCTCACCTGCCGATGCCGGGGGGAAGTCCGGATGAAAAGCTGGGGCTCCTGGCAGCTGTGGTGATTCCCCTGGTGTTCCTTTTGGGCTGGCTGTATAACAGCTGGCGGATGGGACGCTTTGCGAAAAAGCCCCGGAAGATGGGCCCCCAGTCTCATCTGGGTGCTTGGTGGGGCGCAGCCCTGGTTTTGATGATTTTGCTGCTGAGCATCCTGGTATTCCTGGCAGGGCATCTTCTTGGCTGAGATCCCGCCTGTCCTGGAGTGCTCCGCAATGAAAAACGCCCCCGTTCCAGGCCGGCAGCGGCTTGGAACGGGGGCGCGTTTTCATTGCTGTGGACCTCTCAGCTCTGAGCGGTCTTGGGCTTCATGGCGTGGAGGATCAGACCGATCACCAGGCCGACGGCGGCGGGGACCACCCAGCCCATGCCGATCTTGAAGAAGGGCAGGTAGGCCTTGGCGGGCTCCAACAGGACCTGGGCGTGGAGAACAGCCTGGACGCCCTGGGGCAGGTTGTTCAAAAGGTCCAGGAAGGCTGCCAGAATGGTGGGAATGGTCACAGCGGCAAATACCCGCCGGTCATAGCCAAACCAGCCGCCGATCAGGCACAGCAGGATCAGCGTGATGGTCAGGGGGTAGAGGAACATCAGCACCGGCAGGGAGAACTCGATGATCCGGCTAAGACCGAAGTTGGCGATGCCGAAGGAGAACAGGCAGAAGACGATGGCGTAGGTCCGGTAGCTCAGGGACTTGGGGAACAGCTCTACAAAGGTGGTGGCGCAGGAGGTGATCAGGCCGATGGCGGTTTTCAGGCAGGCGGCGGTGACCGTGACGCCCAGCAGCACGCCGCCGAAAGGCCCAAAGTAATGGGTGGCGATGCGGTAGAGGACCTCGCCGCCGTCGGCGCACATGCCGTACACCGCCCGGGACTGAGCGCCCACCACCGTGAGCATGCAGTAGATGGCGGCCATCAGCAGCGTGCTGAAAAAGCCCGCCTTCACGGTGCTGGCGGAGATGGCCTTGGGAGAGTGGACCCCCAGGCCCCGGATGGCGGTGATCAGTACGATGCCAAAGGCCAGGGCCGCCGGTGCGTCCACGGTGTTATAGCCGTCCAAAAAGCCCTGGAAGAAGCTCATATGGGCGTAGTTTCCCATGGGCTCCAGCGCCGCCGGATCGCCCATGGGCCGGATCAGAGCCGTGACGGTGAGAATGCCCAGGAACAGCAGAAACACCGGGTTGAGGATCTTGCCCACCCAGGTCAGGATGCCGGAGGGACGCAGGGAGAAATACAGCACCACCAGGAAAAAGAGGGCGGAGAACACGCACAGGGCCAGCGTCTCATGCTCCGGCGGCAGCATGGGCAGGATGCCCACGCTGAAAGAGACCGTCGCAGTCCGGGGAATGGCGAACAGGGGGCCGATGGTGAGGTACAGGGCACAGGTGAAGAAATAGCTGTACCGCCGGCTGACCTTGGAGGCCATGTCGAACATGCCCTCGCTGCGGGAGATGCCCATGGCCACGATGCCAAGCAAGGGCAGTCCCACGCCGGTGAGGCAGAAGCCCGCGATGGCCGGCCACAGGTTGGCGCCGGCATTTTGGCCCATAGAGGCGGGGAAGATCAGGTTGCCCGCTCCGAAGAACAGGCCGAAGAGCATGGAGGATAAAAAGAGATAGTCCTTTGCGGTGAGTTTACGGTCCATGAGAGAAAAACCTTCCTTTTCTGATGTGGTGGGGGAACTCAATTCAAAGCGTCTGAGGAGCGGGCAAAGAGCCGTTCGATCCGCTCCGCCGCGGCGGGGCAGCCGGTCAGCTCCGGGTCCCTGGCCAGCAGATCGTCCGCCGCCTGCTGGGCCTCCTGCAAAAGCTGGGTGTCGCAGCCGATGTCGGCGATTTTCAGCCCGGGCAGGCCGTGCTGCCGTGCGCCGAAAAAGTCGCCGGGGCCCCGGAGCCGCAGATCCTCCTCGGCGATCTTGAATCCGTCGGCAGTCTGGGTCATGACCTTGAGCCGCTGGCGGGTCTCGCTGTTTTGGCTGTCGGAGATCAGGATACAGTAGGATTGATGGCGGCCCCGGCCCACCCGGCCCCGGAGCTGGTGGAGCTGGCTGAGGCCGAAGCGCTCGGCGTTTTCAATGACCATCACGGCGGCGTTGGGCACGTCCACCCCGACTTCAATGACCGTGGTGGACACCAGGATCTCCGTCTCCCCGGCGGCAAAGGCGGCCATCACGGCGTCCTTTTCCCGGGGTTTCATTTTGCCGTGGACGAAGGCCACCTTCAAATCGGGGAACACCTCGCTCTGGAGCTTTTTGGCATACTCTGTCACGGCCTTTCGCTCGTCGGAGGGCTCTTCGTGCTCCTCTACCATGGGACAGACGATGTAGGCCTGACGGCCCTGGCCGATCAGCTTGCGGAGAAACCGGTAGACCCGGGGATGGTAGCTGCCGGGGACCAGATAGGTCTCGATGGGCTGGCGCCCGGGGGGGAGCTGGTCGATCACCGAGACCTCCAGATCCCCGTAGAGGATCAGGGCCAGGGTCCGGGGAATGGGCGTGGCGGACATGACCAGGATGTGGGGGTGGCGGCCCTTGGCCGCCAGAGCCGCCCGCTGCTCTACGCCGAAGCGGTGCTGCTCGTCGGTGACCACCAGGCCCAGGTCCGCGTATTCGATGCCGCCGGTGATGAGGGCGTGGGTGCCGATGGCAAAGTCGATCTCCCCGGCCGCCAGCTGGGCGGCAATGCTCTTTTTCACTCTGGCGGGGGTGGAGCCGGTCAGCAGGGCGCAGCGGATGCCCAGCCCCTCCAGCAGGGGGCTCAAACCCGCATAGTGCTGCTGGGCCAGGATCTCGGTGGGGGCCATCATGGCCGCCTGGCGGCCGTTTTTCACAGCAAAGTATACGCAGGCGGCGGCCACCATGGTCTTGCCGGAGCCCACGTCCCCCTGGCACAGCCGGTTCATAGGCGTGCCGGAGGTCATGTCCCGGAGGGCCTGCGTGACGCACCGGAGCTGGGCCTGCGTCAGAGAAAAGGGGAGAGCGCGGTAGAAGGGGGCCATGTCCGTCTCCCGGCAGGGGGGGACATGGACCTGCTCCCGCCGGCCCCGCAGCCGGGCCAGCCCCACGGCGAAGAAGAACAGCTCCTCAAAGGCCAGCCGCCGCCGGCTCACCTCCAGGGCCTTTTCATCCGTGGGGAAGTGGATGTTTTCGTAGGCATAGCCCACCCGGCAGAGCCGGTGCTCCCGCCGGATCTCCTCCGGCAGCGCGTCGGCCAGCAGAGGGCCGCAGGCGTCCAGCCCCTGGCGGATGGACCGGGACAGCACCAGCTGGCTGACCCCGGCAGTGAGGGGATAGACCGGCACGATGCGGCCGGTGACCTCCCGCCGGCCCTCCGGCTCCACCACGGGGGTGGCCATGGTCCGGCGGTGGGGGCCGCCCTCGGCCCTGCCGCAGAAGATGTAGGTTTGCCCCACCTGGAGCTGATTTTTCAGCCACGTCTGGTTGAAAAAGGTCACATCCAGGGCCCCCGTCTCGTCCACCGCCCGGAGCTTAATCAGATCCAGCCCCCGGCGGATGTGGGACACGGTGGGAGGAGAGGCGACCATGGCCGCCACACAGGCAGTCTCGCCGGGCGTCAGCTGGGCGATGGGCCGGACTGCCCGCCGGTCCTCATAGCGCCGGGGAAACCAGGAGATCAGATCCCCCAGGGTGGTGATGCCCAGCTTGCTCAGGGCCTTGGCCCGCTGCTCTCCGATCCCCTTGATGGACCGCACGTCGGTGGACAGATCCGCCATGGCAGGTTCCCTCCCTCCTTGGAAAGACAGTAAATTTTATACTAGCACACTTTAACGGGAAAAACAAGCCGGGATGGTGATAAGAAGAAGTCCCTGCCGCCGTTTGGCCGGAGAGCGGCCTTGAGCGGGGAAGGTGGGTATGATAGAATGGGGAAAATGACTGAGGAGGCGCGGGTATGGTGAGAGCTGCGGGGCCGGAGGACTGCCGGAAAATTTATGAGCTGATCTGCGAACTGGAGGCCGAGGCGCTTCCCTATGACCGTTTTTCAGAAATCTACCGGACCCAGCTGGCAGATGAGCGGTATGAATGTCTGGTTTGGGAGGGGGAGGCCGGCGTCTTGGGCGTTTTGAATCTGCGGTTTGAAGCACAGCTGCACCACGGAGGCTGGGTCGCGGAGATCCTGGAGTTTGCCGTCAGCGGGATGTGCCGGGGCCAGGGGATCGGGAGCGCGCTGCTTCGTCAGGGGTGCCGGAGGGCCGGACAGCGGGGCTGCATGCAGATCGAGGCCGCCTGTCATCAAAGGCGCACAGAGGCCCATCGGTTTTACATCCGGGAGGGGCTCGGTCAAGAGCATTTCAAATTTTCCAAGACGCTGAACGGGGAGCGTTGAACCGACGAAGTGAAAAGCAGACAGCCGCTGAGATCCGGCGGCTGTCTTCTTTTTGGAGCGTTTGAAAAAACTTTGTAACGAATGGACGGCACTGCCGTCTTATGACGGGAAGGGGGGAGAGCCGTGGAGGAATTTGAAGAGGTCTACCGGCGGTATTTTTCCCAGGTCTACAAGTATGCCCTGGCCCTGAGCCGGGACGAATCCGTGGCGGAGGAGGTGACCCAGGAGACCTTCTTCCGGGCACTGTCCGCCATCGACAGCTTCCGGGGAGACTGTCAGCTGCGGGTGTGGCTGTGCCAGATCGCCCGGAACCAGTATCTGACGCTGTGCCGGGAGCGGAAGCGATTTGCAGACAGTGAGCTGGAGATCGGGGACGAGGGCATCGAGACGGGCTTTGCGGACCGGGAGGACGCCAGACAGCTGCACCAGCTCCTCCACGAAATGGCGGAGCCCTATAAGGAGGTTTTTTCTCTGCGGACCTTCGGCGAGCTGCCCTTCTCCCAGATCGGGGAACTGTTCGGCAAGACAGAGAGCTGGGCCCGGGTGACGTATTTTCGGGCCAGACAGAAATTGAAGGAGGGTTTGGAGCATGGAACATGAGATCGTATGGGACCTGCTGCCTTTGTATCACGACGGGGTGTGCTCGGAAAAAAGCCGGGCGGCGGTGGAGGAGCATCTGACGGCGTGCGCGGCCTGTCGGGCGGCCCTGGCCGCTATGGACGCGCCGCTGCCGGAGACGGAAGTGGCTGCCGCCGATGACGCCGCGGCGGTCCGGCAGCTCTCCGGCGCGTGGAAGCGGGGCAGGCGCAGGGCCTGGTGGAAGGGGGCTGCCATCGCGGCGGCGGTGTGCGCGGTGCTGGTGGGGGCCGGATTGGCGGCCACCCAGCTGCGCGTCTTCCCTGTGGACCCCGAAAAGATCCAGATCACCAACGTCCGCCAACTCTCTGACGGCCGGGTGCTGTATCATTTCTCCATCGATGATGAGCTGGACCTGCGGGAGATCCGGTTTGAGTATGACGAGGCGGGGAACAAGCACTATGTGCCGGTTCGGGCGCTGATCACAGGAAGGCGCTGGGAGGGGGTGTCTCCTGCCAACATGGACCAATGCCTGGATCTCGCCGAGGAGACCGGCTGGGCGGCGGAACAGGGCGTGGACCGGGAGATCACCCAGGTCTGGTATGGCCGGGGCGAGGATGCCATCCTCTTGTGGGAGGAGGGCATGGAGCTGCCTGCCGCCAGTGCCGCCGATGAGGCAGCGTGGGGCCATGAGCCCGGCAGCGCGGAATACTGGGCAGCCAGACAGGCCAAGGAGCCCTCATGAGAAAAGCGGCTGACAGAGCGGGGCGGAAATGGATCGCTGCGGCCGGGGCATTGCTCTGCGGCGCCTTGCTCGCGGTGAGTATTCTGTGGTACTTCACCGCCTACCGGCCCTATGACCGCTACGCGGAGGCCCTCAAGACTCTGCCGGGGTGGCAGGAGAGCGAGGCTTCTCCGGAGTCGGGAAGCGACGAGGCGGGATACAGCTTCACCGTGAAGCGGCCGGGCTTTCTCAACTGGACCGGAAATCTGGCCCTGAGCGCGCCCAATATCCGCTTGGAAAACGGGGAGGAGATCTGGTTCACAGACGCCCTCATCATCTGGCCCCTCTCCGGCGGCGGGACCGAGCAGGGTGTGATCCTCTATGAGTATGAGCTCCACCAGGACGGGGCCGACTGCGCCAGCCGCCAGCTCTACATCACGCCGGAGGGAGACTATATCCCCTGGGGCGACGAGGCGGAGGACCGGGTTAACGAGGCGCTGCTGGCGGAGCACCGGGATACCGTGGAGACGCTGCTGGACCGGGCGCAGACGCTGTGGGGCATCCCTTAAATAAACAGGCAGCCCGCCGGTTTTCCCCGGCGGGCTGCATCGTGTTGAAAAAGTCTCGAAGAGTTTACCCGCAAGGGGTACGCTGCATCCGTAAGGCAGCAAAGCTGCCAACGGCTGCGCAGTCGCGCCCGTAGGCGCGAAAGACATGAAATTGCGAATTGTCAAGTCAAGTGCAACAAAGAGCCAAAGAA
>CAUWNE010000013.1:0-43339 GCA_963560095.1 uncultured Dysosmobacter sp.
CGACGCCTTGGTTGAATCGGCCGTAATATTTGTGCTCGCCGGGGACATAGTTTTTCGCATTGGCAATGTTGCCGATTCCGGCATCGGTAAAGCGGTCGGGAGTCAGGAAAGAGCGGCAACCCATGCAGGTGTATACATCGCCCTTCAGCTCCAGCATCTTCTTCTCGGAAATATAATCCGGAACCATGCGCCGAGCCGTACACTTAGCGGCCAGTTGGGTCAGATACCAGTAAGGCGTATTCTCCCAAACATTGTCTTCCTCCAGTACATAGATGAGTTTGGGAAATGCAGGAGTGACCCAAACACCGCTCTCGTTCTTAACACCCTTATAGCGCTGTTCCAGCGTCTCCTGAATAATGAGAGCAAGGTCTTGCTTCTCCTGCTCATTACGAGCCTCATTCAGATACATATAGACCGTGACAAAGGGCGTCTGACCATTCGTAGTCAGCAGGGTCAGAATTTGATACTGGATCGTCTGTACCCCGTTACGAATCTCTTCTCGGAGCTGCTTCTCAACCAGAATATCAATCTGCTCCTGAGAAACAGTCACACCAGCGTCCGCAGCATCCTGTGTCAGCTTTTTACGGATTTCTTTTCGGCTGGTATCGACAAAGGGGGCAAGATGTGTCAGAGAAATGGACTGGCCGCCATATTGATTGGATGCCACCTGGGCAATGATCTGGGTCGCAATGTTGCAGGCGGTGGAAAAGCGGTGGGGCTTCTCGATCAGAGTTCCGCTGATAACCGTGCCATTCTGGAGCATATCTTCCAGGTTGACCAGATCACAGTTATGCATGTGCTGCGCGAAATAGTCGGAGTCATGGAAGTGAATGATGCCCTCCTTATGAGCTTCAACAATATCCTGAGGAAGCAGAAGACGCTCCGTAATATCTCTGGAAACCTCGCCGGCCATGTAGTCCCGCTGTGTCGAATTCACAATCGGGTTCTTGTTAGAGTTTTCCTGCTTGACTTCTTCATTGTTGCATTCGATCAAACTGATGATTTTCTCATCGGTGGTGTTAGACTGCCGGACAAGGGAGCGTGTGTAGCGATAGGTAATATAATTTTTCGCCACATCAAAAGCACCCTGAGCCATGATTTGACGCTCCACAAGGTCCTGAACTTCCTCGACCGAGGTAGCCCGTCCCATTCCTTCACAGATTTTGGTCACAGCAGTAGTGATCTCTTCGATCTGCAACTCGCTCATTCGATTAACCTCGCTGACACTTTGGTTAGCCTTGGTGACAGCATTGGCGATTTTTTTCGGGTCGAAGAGAACTTCTACACCGCTCCGTTTGATGATGGTCATTTGGTAACACTCCTTCTGAAATATAATTTTCTGGGATAAAAACAAAAGCGGCGGCATCCTATAAAGAATACCGCCGTTGATGTATTGGGTTAACTTTTATCGTACTGCGACATTCTTGGCAGCCGGAATGAAATGCTTGCACTTCAGTTCCACAGGTTCGATCCAAGGAATGTTACGAAGATTGATGTATCTGTTAGCATGCTCATCCTTTGCAGGCAGATTAACGCTGACATTGTCCACAGCAGTCTGTGCTGCCAGATACTCTTCCTTGAACTGACAAACATCCTTGTGGGTGCACTTCGTGCAGCAGGTTTCCTTTACTCCGAACATATGAACCATCTCCTTAGAATTTGTATCGAGGGTTGCCATATAAAAAATAAAATCGTACTTCTTATTTTTTTCATTTCTTATCCACCCGTTTCGTCTTTCTCTCTTCGTACTCGTCCTTTTCAATCTGAACCATCTTTCCGTTTTCTTCCTTGAAATAACGGTTCAGTTCAATTTTCTTGTCTTCAGGCGTCAGAATATAAAGATATGCGACTGTATCGTAATCCCCGTTCTTAGGATCTACCAGAAACTCCTCAGAGAAGACACGATACTTCTTGCTGGTCGGAAGATAAGGCAGAGTGATGGGGAAAATCTTGTCGACCAGACGAGTCATCAGTCCGTTCGTAAACGCGATATTCGGCGAATTCACATCGATGCCACAGACTCGACTAACATCGGAATATGCGACGCTGCCATCAGAGCCAACATGCTTGAACAGAGAGGACATGCGATGGCACTGGTAATCGCGACACCCTTGTTTCAAATCTTCATCAGATGTCATATCCTCCCATACATCATCTGTGTCCTCAATGGGAGTCAGACACTTGCCGTCTACCAGACGGTTGAGAATGCTCTTGGTAATCTGGATGCTAAACCCACTGTGCCCATCTCGACAAAGGCTCTGATAAGCCCGCAGCGCGCTTTCATAACAGGCTACTCCATAATCCCAATCGTCCGTGCCCTCCGCAGAGGCTCGTTCGCTTTGACAAGCCAGTGCAACCTCCCGAGCCGCCCAAGAGTCTTCCTCAGCCATGTAAACGGCACGATCATCCCAATACTCATTGGCAAAGATCTTTCGACAGTCGCCGCCAAAGGCCTCGATAATCTCCGGCAGGTTCTTATTGACCTCGTCCAAATGAATACCCTGCTCTTTGCAGAACTGCACCGCTTTCTCAAGAGGCTCTCCGACACGGTTGGTCCAGAGAATGACCTTGGCGCCATTTGCCTGCTCAGACTTAAGCTTCTGGATAGTGCTTTCAATAGGAGCGCCAATTTCCGGCCATTTGTTGACAGCAAGACAGCCATCGAAATCGACCGCGATGATCTTCGGCCGGGGTGCCATATTCTCCTGAGTTTTTTCAGTCTCCACTGCTTTCACATTCATTTCATCCATAATGGTTTCTCCTTTTCAAAAATATATATGCCCCGAACTGCTGTTACACAATTCGAGGCATTCTGTGGGTCAATGTATTTTAGTTAGTCTAAGTTTTTTTTGGACGAGTATCAATACTCTAAATCAGTCACATCACCCAAAATATCTTTCAGGGCTCGTCCGTTGAAAAGATCCTTGCTCAAAACCTCATCGACGGAAGTTACGGAAAAAGAATTATCTCCGCACCATACTTCGTATAAGTTTCGAGACAACGGATCGATGCCACAGGCGTATCCGTTATAGTAGAATGTGATATGACTAATCAAATTAGTGAGATGATCTACGAGTTCTTGAATTGTCATGAAATATTATTCCTCCACAATTTCAAAGTTCTCTGGAGGATACAGATAGTCTTCGCCACTATCATCAACCAGTCTATACCAGCCTTTTTCCACACCAAGAACAGTGTAGACTTTATCGTGCGTAAGCACTAAGAATTCCGTTTTACCTTTCCAGCGTACTTTCATCTGTCAAAACCAAATGTCGACCAGCGACAAAATATCATTGAGTGACTTCCCATCAAAGAATGGATCAGAAAGAAGATTGCCGATATCGGTATAATTTTTCCAAGTTTCACCATACCACATGGTGTATGTGGTGATAGAACATTTTGTCTCGGGTTCAACGCCGCACTTCTTTCCCTTGTACTTGAACTCGGCTGTACCATATTCCTCGGTTAAGTTCCCTAAAAACTCATCGATCGTCATAGCATCATTCCTCAACAATATCATCTTGTCGGATTTCCTCGGTTTCCCAATCAGGTCCAGGTAAATCTATATCGGCCAGATAGGCGATGCCGGGTTCTAAAATTTCAACAATAGTTGCAGTTCTCCCGTCTTTCAATCGGACTTTGTCGTATGGCTTAATCATTTGGCTGTTTACTCGATAATTTCGATGGACTTGATTTCGGGAGCTGTAAACTCAACCGGGCTTTTGTATACGAAACCATCATCTCTGCTGGGCTTATCAATTATAATAGCTTCAATTTCTTCAGGGGCATTGTCTTCAGGGTAAATATAATCCCCCACAACCCCCTCATAACTCCGTCCGCTTTTACTGATAAGCCTAACCTTTTTTCCTTCGAGGGTTGATAATTCAATCATCGTTTTTTACTCCTTTCTCGGGTATATATGAGTTCCTGCTTTGGAATACACAATCATAGCTTTTGTAGTCTTGGTCTCGGCCCCACTTTCACGATCCACATATGTGCCAATCGGTTTTGACGCAGTAATACGCTCTTTATTTTTCCAGCCTTGCCCTTCGACCACTACCGCTTCTCCAGTTCCGGCGTATTCATCTATAAGTTCCTGAGCAAAGTCTAAATCACCATCGAGATAACTTCTACCAGGAGTATGGTCGCTCAGGGTATGCCGTTTTTGCTTTTCTCGATTAACTTTCTTAGAAACTTCACCAGATTCAATAGCATCTCTCACTATTGTAACAGACTCTTTAGATTTATCAAGCGGATAAGGCGGGCCATTACGAACGCCCCATTTCTGACCTTTTATCCCATGATGAGCCAGGACATTATACCCAAGTCGATCTCGCAGCTCCCAGAGAATATCTTCCACAGTTTGTCGAGTCTTGGGATGGAGTTTGATATACGCCTGATGATCGTCATACCATGAGAAGATCTCGCTCAGATCTCCTTTCTGCCAGCTGAATGCCCACCAATCACAAATCATCTCGATAATATAATTGAACGGCATCTCCAACACAACTTCGCCTTCGTCGGGATCATCGTTATGCAAAACCCAATATCGCCAATGGTGTGGGTTTCGATGGATGTGCAGTAGCCAGGCTTGATTGAACGCCTCTACGATAGCATGAGATCGGTTTCCGCCATAGAAGTAAGCATCATAAGCCTCGTATTCATCCGGATTGGATTTGGAAGCGTCATGTGAAAACTCTGTCTGGAATGCGCTATCAGGCTTGCCTTCAAATATCCATGGCATGTTTGTCCGAAGCCAATCGTAGCCTCTTTTCACATTTGTTTTGTGCTGCTGCAAATATTGGTCGTACTGATAACTCATACGCCACCTCAGTTCTTGATCCCAAGTTTCATCTTGGCTTGTTTAAGCGTCAGGCCGACAAAAGCATTGGGGTGCATAGAAATCGGTGCCTTAGAACGAGAAAGAGCTTCCCCGATATCCAGAACACCTTGTGTCCCATCATCGTAGAGAAGCCGCAGCTGATCGTTCAGAATATCATGCTGAACCATTTTAATTCTTTTCTGTGCCATGATTTCACCTATCAAATATCATTGGCAACGCGGTTTTGGCTCTGTTCAGTCTTGAAGCCATCCGGATACCGGGTCTTGAGCTTATCCACATTCATCTGGAGAATGGTTTCCAGATCATAGCTCAATGCGTCAGCAGCAATAGCAAGATACCAGGCAATGTCGCCGAGTTCCTTAGCCAGATGCTCCCGATCAAACTCGTGCCCCTGGAAAATGACCTTCTTCAAAATATCAATAGCCTCGCCAGCCTCACCATTAAGGCCCATCAGACCCTCCAGAACACGAATATAAGGAACAGGGTCGGTAGTGATAAGGGACTCGGTACGCAGCGCGTGATTCTGGTATTCGTTAATCGTCATAGTGGGATACTCCTTTTTCTCAGATGTAGTTGCTTCAGTAGTGCCTGAAGTTCTTTTTTCAAGCTCATCGATAATGATCTTTTGATTGAGAGGCTCGATAATTTCGTCTAAGACTTGTCTTTCATGCTGGTTTTTCCAGACCCGCTCTCTTTTCCAAAAAGGAACTTTTCGGATCTTGGCTATCAAGTCGATGCAGACCATTGCCGTTAGTAAGTCCCATCGTCCGTCACTGGCTCGCTCGTTGCACCAGGCTATAAAATTCTTAAAGGTCACGAAATATCAACCCTCCTGCGACTTAGACATGAACGACATCGGTCTCTCCATCCATTTCTAAGATGGTCATGATGGCGTAATTGGCCAAATCCATCAGCGTATCACGAATGGACTCATCTGTAACCTGCTGCTCATCGCTGTCTGAATTGGTAAGCCGAGATAGGGTCTTAAAGCGAGAGAATTTATCACCCAGGCGAATACGGGTCATGGCCAGCCCTTCTTCGACAAATGTCTGATGAAAGCTGTCGCCATAGTCATGGTTCTTTTTTTCGTAGAGCTTGTTCAGCTCATCGCAAATGGCCTTATGTTGCAATACTTTTTCATTGTTCATAAATAATCCTCCTTAAATATAAAAGAAGAGAGCCTACATTTCTGTAAGCTCTCCCTTGGTCGAGGTTTAGAATTTCAGCTTTTCGTTGGTCTTAGCAATCTGCTTCTCAACCTCTTTCCGAATTTCAGAATTCCCAGCTTCGATTGCCATATCAAGGATTCTCTGCCAAACCTCTAACTGGTCCAGCAGCATACCTTTATACTGGTTATCGGTCATACCCACGGGATCACCTCCATTCGGAAGGCAAGAATAGTCACAACCAGACATTGCTTAACAACCTCCTTCCATAATAGGTCCTGTTTCTTTTGCGCATAGGTAACGCATTTTCTTCACGCCCATCATATCATGCCCTGTTAATGGGTGTCAAATAGATCACCTCTTAAAACATCATCTTTAGGCGTAACATGATTAAGGTGAATAGTACGCATAATGAAAACTTTGCGTAGAACCATAAGAAATCGCCGATCTTATTCATGATCCACCAAGCGATAGGATGGTTTTCGATCCATTTTTGCTGTCCATTCTTGGAGTTCATAAATATCACTCCTCCAATGTAGTAGCTTTTAGTTTACTGATGAGACTTCTTAAGGCTTTGGAGGTTTCATGTGTTCTTTCAGCGGAATTCAAAAGTTTTTTGGCATCTTCTACTGTGCAAGGATACGGAATTCCGAGTGCTTCGAGTTCGGGAGGAGCCCAATCGCAAGGATAACCTTCCACGAATATCACTCCCTTCCTTCCGGCCCGTTCGCCCATTTGCTGTACTTATAGAACTGGCACTTCTTACAGTGCTCTTCATCCGAATCACCGCAATCATGGATATTGCAGAGCTCACAAACAGTGACGGAATGCTTCTCTTCCATGATTTTCTTGAGTTGTTCAAACTTTTTTTTGTAGTTCTGAAGCTCTTCATACACCTTCTGGGGAATCGGAGCGGTGATAAGCTCACTATACGGCAGCCCCTCGATCCAGTCGCAGAAGGTATGCCACTCATCCAGCTTGTGGTTCCGCCGGCTCTTATATATATTGGCCAGCACCTCGTAGTTGAGCATTACCGTCCGTTTCTGATTGTAGCTTGTCGGGAGCAGTTGGATCATCTGCCACCAATACTCTTTGACATGATCTTTAGCAAATTGATCCCCATTTAATGCCTTTTTTTGATAGTACAAATATAAAATTCGAGCTTTATTCAGCATCATAATGGTGACATCAAGAACATTGATTGGCTCCAATACGCCGGATATATCTCCAGAACGAATCCAGCAATCGGTGTCTTCTCCGTTGACCGAATCAAAAAGATGCTCGCAGCTGAAATCCTCCAGTGTGAACTCCTTCTCCGCAATCTTATGCATCGTGGAGCAGGAATTGGCCACCGTACCAACTTTATAGGTATCGAACTCCTTCCACCAGTACAGCGGAGCAGTAATATCTATATACACACTGATCATCCGCATGAATTTCCGATGGTCGGTTCCGGCATTTCTCAGTCGTTTCATCAAATCTGCATCATTCGGGCCAATCCAAAATTCAGATCCATCAGAGTAGGGGCTCATAAAACTTGACAGGCAAAACAGCCGCAAGCTATTAAAAAATAGCTTGCGGCTGTTTCGATTTCCGCAGAGGAGATCTGCGGTAGCAGATTGGTTACTCGGCGGGTTGCTCTGGATTCAGTGCGTCGATCCGTTCCTTACACTCCCGGCCAAGACGCAGCAGTTCTTCCAGCTGCGCGCCATTGTCGGTGGCGATGGCCTCGCGCAGTTCTGTCATGTGACGAATCAGAAGGTCGATTTCCGGCAAGAGGGCGTCCTTGTTCAAAAGGAACAGCTCTCGCCAGACCTTCTCGTTGAGACAGGCAATGCGTGTCATATCCTTGTAGCTGCCGCCGGCAAAACCAACATAATCCGGGGAAACGGGGCTTTTTACATAGGAATTGGAAACGATATGGGCCAGCTGCGAGGTGTGGGCGATCATCCGGTCGTGTGTCATCGCGTCGCAGACCTTGACCCGCTGAAAGCCGATTTGGTGAAAGAGCGTCTCCAGCATTTCAATGTCACCCGGGGCAGTGGCGGCCGTTGGCGTAAGCAGCATGCTGGTTCCCTGAAACAGATCGGGGAAGGAACGTTCATATCCTGCCCGTGCAAGGCCCGCCATAGGATGGCCGCCGGTATAGCGGACGCCGTGCGCCAGGGCGACAGGGGTGATCTCATTTACCAGCCGCTGCTTGACTCCCACCAGATCCACGATCTGGGCGCCGTGCTTCATGAGGGGAATGTGCTCCCGCAGGAATTGGATCGTAGATTCCGGGTACAGGACCGGGATCAGCAGGTCACATCGAGCGAAGGCCTCATCATCGGCGATGCCGTCAATCGCGTGCTCGGCCAGGGCGGTTTCCGCAACAGAGCGGGTGCGGTTCCAGCCGTAAACCGTGTAGTTGGTGTAACGCTTGAGGGCCTTTGCCATAGAGCCGCCCAGAAGCCCCAGGCCCGCCACGATCACGGTCTTGTCCGGCACCTTTTCGTTGAGCCGGATCAGCTCAAATTCCGTTGCATTTTCAGCGTCGTCCTCCAGATTTTCGCGCAGCAGATGCAATCCGAACTGCTCGCCTGCATCCCGGCGGCAGAGGACGCCGGTATCTGGAGGCAGAAGCCCCTCGGCCAGATAGCGGGCTGCGATGGCAGTATCCTCCTCCTCTTTCCAGAAGGCCTCCGGGAAGAGGCTCTCCAGATTCTTGCGGCACTGCTTCAGCGCCTGGATGTGGGAAGCTACGGTATGGATCTCCCGGATGGAGGCGTCCTTAACGAACAGGCAGTGGTGGATCGGGATACAGTCCAGCGCCAGCATCCGGTAATTGAGACCTTGCAGTGCGTCCTTGGTTTCCTGCACGACACCGGCCACATGATTCAGCGTTGCCATCACGCCGTAATCCACTGTTCCGGCCCGGAGCGCATCGACAACACCTCTGGAATGGACCAGGGGAACATACTCAACGTCGGTCCATCCAAGGCGTGCCGCCATATTCTTGGCGGAAGCTTCGGAGTTGCTGCCCTGGATACCCTGATAACCAATTTTCATGCTTGATTGTCCCCTCGCTTTTTATTTGGCCATAGTGCCGTCGTACTCTCCGATATTTTTGGAGATGATCAGGTTTGCTGCAATATCACCCTCCACGTTGATGGTGGTGAAGGCCATGTCTAGCAGACGGTAGAAGCCGCTGATGGGGCCCATCAGATCGATGGGGAGGCCGAGGATGGAGAGGAAGGATGCGCCCAGCACAACGCCGCCGCCGGGGATGCCGGGGGCCGCCATGTTGAGAAGCGTAGCGACCAGGATCAGGAAAATGATGGTTCCCAGGGGCAGGTTGATGCTATAAAAGTCGGACACAAAGACTGCCAGGCAGCAGAAAGAGCAGGCGCCGCCGCACATATTGATCGTACAGCCCAAAGGCAGGGTGAATTTGGAAACGCCCTCCGGCGCGCCCAGATCGTTCATGCTGACATTGATGGTGGTGGGCAGGGCGGCTGCGGAGGATGTGGTGGACAGGGTCACCAGTGCGACCTTGCCGCAGGCTTTGACGAACTTTACGGGGCTGACCTTTGTGTAAAGGCATACAGGCAGCACCATGGCAAGGAGGAATACCACGATGCAGCACAGCCAGCAGGTGCCGATGTATTTTGCAAGGGCGCTGAAGATGCCCGCGCCATACTGCGCTACGGAGTAGGCCATCAGGGACATCACGCCGATGGGAGAGAGCTCCATGAAGTAGCCCAGCATCTTAAAGAAGGCGTCAGAGAGACTGTTCATGAAGACCAGGACCGGGCGGCCCTTCTCTCCGATGGCAAGAATGGCTACGGCGAAGACGATGGTAAAGATGATGACCGGCAGCGTGCTGCCGTCTGCGCCGGCTTTGATAATGTTGGTCGGGACGATGGTCAGCAGAAAGCTGGTGATCGAGGTCGTGGTGATCTCCCCTTCGTAGATCGGGGGATTCTCAAATACGGTACCAAGGCCGGGACGGATCGCCCAGGCGATGGACAGGGAGATGACGGCGGAGACGATAAACATCACAACGTACAGCAAGACTGTACGCAGACCGATGCGCCGCAGAAGATTGCCGTCTTTGATATTGGCGATGCCGCAGAAAACAGCGCAGACCACAATGGGAATGATCATCAGCTTGATCAGATTCAGATACAGATCACCCACGACTTTGGTTGCGATTGAGAAATCTTTGGCAAAAAGGCCCAGAATGACGCCGAGGATGAATCCAATGGCGACGCGCAGGAACAGGTTTTCTTTTTTCATCAGTGTTTTCACGTGTTCTCTCTCCTTGCTTTTTCTATATAAAGCTTTACATTGATAAAGTACCTCCTTATCATACGCTAAAAGGAGGGGCGCTGTCAAGAGTTTTATCGCTGGGAGCGGAGTGGAGCGGGAGGGGCTGTTATCTTGCTATATGTGCGGCGGCGGGATATAATATCTCTGCTTGGATCGGCGAGAGAAGGGCGACGGCGTCTGTGTATCATGGGACGATCAGAACGAGTCCGCTTATATGCCGTACAATGCCTTTGCGGATCGGCAGGATTCTTTGAAATTGCAAAAGACTCTGCCGGTTTTGGCTCGGAGATCGGCGGTCAGATTTGCGGGGCAAAAACAGGGGGGGAAGATCATGTCAGAGTTCGTGCTGGAAGGCTATGAGCCTCAAAGCGTGCTGCGGATGTTTGATGAAATCACCAAAATTCCGCGGGAAACCGGAAATGAAGAGAAGGTCAGTCAGTATCTGATGGACTTCGCCAAAAAGAACGGACTGGAAAGCCGTCAGGATGCGTACCGGAATGTTTTGATCCGGAAGCCGGCGTTTCCGGGCTATGAGAATGACAAGGGCTATATTCTCCAGGCCCACATGGACATGGTTTGCGAGAAAAACAGCGATTCAGACCACGACTTTTCCTCAGACCCGATCCATTACGAGGTGGAGGGCGACCGAGTTGTTGCAAAAGAGACGACTCTGGGGGCAGATAATGGCCTGGGCATGGCGTTGATTTTGGCGATCCTGGAGGATCGGACGATCCCTCATCCCGCGCTTGAAGCGGTGTTTACCACCGACGAGGAGGTGGGGTTGACCGGGGCGGAAAACTTTGATTCCAGCCAGCTACAAGGGGAGCTCCTGATCAATTTTGACGGGGGACCGGAACATCTCCTCACTGCGGGAAGTGCAGGGGGTCCCACCATTGATGTTTCAATTCCTGTGGAGTGGATGACTATCCCGCCCGAGATGGTTTGCTTTTCTGTGGCAATTACCGGATTACAAGGGGGACACTCCGGGCAGCCGATCCTCAAAAAAGGCCGTGGAAACGCGAATAAGCTTCTGTTCCGGCTGCTCTATAACCTCCACCGGGCGGCTGATCTGCATTTGATCACTGTCTCCGGAGGGTTAAAAGGAAATGCAATTCCCCGGGAAGCTTCGGCGGTTTTTTGCGTGCCGGAGGCGGAACAAGGATTGGTGCAGGAGCTTGTTGAGAAACTGACGAGAGACTATCAGAACGAATATCGGATCGGAGATCCGGGACTGACCGTTACCCTGCGGCCGGCAGCGGAGACACCGGCGCAGGCTTTCACGGAGCAGTGCACCCGCCATGTGATTTCATTTGGCTATCTGTGCGATACCGGTATTTTGAGGATGTGTTTGGACCTGGAAGATACCATTGAATCATCGAACAGTCTTGGCGTTGTGCGTATGCAGGAAAGCTCCGTTGTATTCCGTTTTGTCACCAGAAGCATTCTCAAAAGCATGTATACAGATATGGTATATCGGCTGGAGAGCTTGGCGGCACTGACCAATGGGAGCTGTACCAAAATCGGAGACTGTACAGAGTGGGAATACAACCCGCACTCCGAGCTGCGGGCAGTTTGCAGAGATGTCTATTTCTCGCGCTATCAGGAAGAACCCGTTGTGATCGTGGAGCATGTAGGCTTGGAGTGCGGCGCGATCATGAAGCATGTGGATCATCCGGTCGATGCAATTTCCCTGGGGCCGATCACCGGGAATTATCACACGCCTGGCGAGTGGTTCAGCATTTCTTCCACGGAACGCTTCTGGGGCTTCCTGAAAGAGGTGCTGCAAACACATATTCCTAAAAATGGGGGTCAGCATAAGGGGAGCCAGAGCGAGGAATCTGCTGCCGCTGAAAGCAAAACGCTCACGACACCAAAGCCGCTGTAATCCGGGAGATCTGGGAAGCTGTGGCCCGTGCGGGGGCTGGAAGAAGGAGACTATCTATGCGTGTGGGTGCGGTTCTCCGAGACTGCCCTTGTAATGGCAGGCGTTGTAACTGGCGGCTGTTTTTACTAAGTGGGCGTGCTCCAGAGAGGTGGTCATTGGCACCGGCTGCGGGAGGTGTTTCTAGATGTGTGGGAGCGCCATCTGCTCCCCGGTGAGTATCATCTGCCGTACTTTGCGTATAAAAGCGTGGGCAAGGTGCTGCGTCAGACCATCATTGCGTTTTTCGTGCCTTTCAGGACAGCAGTGTTGGAGGGGACCACAGGGATGGAATGGCTATTTGAACGAATATCTGGTGGAATTAAAGCAAGAAAGATCTTCGCTGCTGGAAGCGCGGATCTGATACGGTGACGAGTGTCAGTATGCTTGCCATAATGCATAATTTAAAACGATTTAAATTATGCATATCTGAGAAACGCCAAAAAGGGTTGAAGTTTCTGATAAAAATGATATAATTCAAGTAAAAGGCAGGCTTGATGTGAAAAACAGAGGTTGGCTATTCTTTTTTTAAAAAGAATTTTAAAACGATTTAAAGATTTTTAACATTGCGGCAGAACGACCTCGTTTATTTTAAGAATCTTGAAAAAATTTTGGTATCATTTGATGCAGTATCTGGAGATGGACCATGAAAAAAGAGTTCTATGAATATGATATTGTAATTGTAGGAGGGGGCCCCGGAGGACTCCCGGCAGCGTTGGAGGCCGCGCGACACGGGGCGAAGGTGTTGCTGGTAGAGAAAAACGGTTATCTTGGCGGGAATCTGACCATTGGACTGCCGTTGCTTGGATATCTGGACAAAGATGGAAATCCCATCATTCGGGGAATCGCCCAAGAATTGGTGGATGCACTTGCTCAACGCGGGGCGGCTGGTCCTCATACATGGTGTCCGCTGCATAACTCGGTAACGATTTATGATCACGAAGTATTCAAAGTGGTGGCATTTGAAAAATGCTTGGAGGCGGGCGTGGACCTGCTGCTGCACACGGAGATCATTGATACCAATGTAGAGGATGGCCGACTGGCTTCTATTACGCTGTTTGGAAAATCTCGGTGCACAGAGGTTCGGGCAAAGGTCTTTGTTGATGCTACAGGAGATGGAGATGTAGCGTATCTGGCAGGCGCAGCCTATGAGCGTGGACAGAATAACTGTGGAACTGTACAGCCTCCGACGTTGATGTGTACGTTGGGCGGCGTGGATGTGGAAAAGACCATTGCATATCTGGCGGAGCATCCAGAGCAGTCAGAGTTTCCGGAGAGTATGCACATTTATCCGGGCTACAATGCTGCGCATTTCCAGAAAAATCTTCAAAACCATGTATTTGTTGGGATGCGGAAGCTATTTCTGGAACTGAAGGCAGAGGACAAGCTGCCGGTGGACCGTGATACCCTGATCTATATCCAGAGCTTGATCCCGGGACAGGTCCATATCAACTGTACTAGGCATCTGGGCATTGATGGAAGCAATGCCGTAGACTTAACGAAAGCAGAAATTGAGGGACACCTGCAAAACTACGCGTTAGTGGATGTTCTGCGGCAGTATGTGCCCGGTTTTGAAAATTGCTATTTGACTCAGATCTATCCGTTTGTTGGCATTCGCGAATCCAGGAGATTTGAGGGAATGGTCCGGTTGACCGGAGCGGATGTGGCAGCAGGCCGGGTCGGGGAAGACGCCGTAGGCCTAGGCGGCTATATCATCGATATTCATGATGGAAAGGGCAGCGGAACGGTGATCGAAAAGGTGGCGCCCTATGGCCTGCCCTATGGAATGACCTGCTCCTCTGAGATCAAAAACCTGATGCTCAGTGGTCGATGCGCCTCCATGGATTCGGTGGCGCTCAGCAGCGTGCGAGTTATGCCGACATTAATGGTGATGGCCCAAGGCGCTGGTTTAGGAGCGGCGCTGGCGGCGGAGAGAGGTATCGATCCAAGCGATGTGGATGTTTCAGAACTGAGAAGAATCCTCCAGACAGAGGGTGTGATGCTCGCTCCAGAGCGGTGAGAACTTATTTGGCGAATGAGTGGAAAGGTGGGTGACAGGATGAAAGAGACCGTAGTGTCGTAAAGAACGTGTGCAGAAAAGCGACATGCGGTAATATGAAAAGATGTGCTGTATGGCCAATTTCGGACTGTTTGCGCACATAAAATTGCCAAGGCGGCAGATGAAAAAGATTGAAAAGGAGTTTTATTATGAAAAGCAAAAAGCTGATCGCATTGATTTTGAGTATGCTGATGCTGCTGAGCCTGCTGGCCGGTTGCGGCGGCAAGGATTCTGGCAGTCAGGACGCTGCCCCTGTCGATCCTGACCGGGACTATGCCAACGATCCTAACTGGTTTGGAACTGATGACGGTCAGCCTGTGACGCTGCGTTTTTGGTGCGGTATTCAGCCTGAGTATGGCTACCAGCAGATGGTGGATAACTTCAATGCCGAATATGCCGACAAGGGCGTTCAGGTGGAGTATAACCGCTATGTGAACAACGCTGACGGCAATCTGCAACTGGATACCTATCTGATGGGCAAAGACGGTGTAGATGTGTTCATTGGATATGGAAACAAAAATGCCTTGATAACAAGAGGCGAAAGCGGAATGCTGTATGATTACAGCGATTACCTGGAGACGATTGGCTTTGACGTAGAGAAAGAACTGGGCGAGAAGAGCGCAGTGGAATATGTGCTGGAAGACGGCACAGTTTGGGGTCTGCCTACAAAGTTCGACAACAAGGGCTACCTCATGATCAATAAGGATGCCTTTGAGAAAGCGGGACTGGAGATTCCCTACGAGGGGTGGACCTTTGAGGAATTCAAAGTCGCGTGTGAGAAGCTGACTTCCGGCGAGGGCATGGAAAAGAAGTATGGCATCTGCTGGGGCTTCGATTTCAACCACCGCGCTTCTCTGGACTACATCTCGAGTGCCTTGGGGGTCAACAGATACTTTAAGGATGCTTCCATGCAGGAGACAAACTTGGATTCCCCTGTGTGGGCGGATGGAATTCAGTTGATGAAGGATACCATTGACAATGGTTGGGCGACGTCCTTGCAGGATGACATCGCTGATAAGATGACCGTTCAGACAGTATTCCTGACAGAGAAAACTGCTATGTTTGCCATTTTCTCTCAGCTCCGGCTGGCGATGGATACCGAGAACTACCCCCATGAATTTACTACGGCGCTGGTGCCTTTCCCGGTCCCCAGCGAGGAATACGCAGAATTCAAGGATCAGGCAAGTGAGTCTTATTCTGGAGATTTTATCAGCATTGCCAGCGGATGTAAAAATGTGGAGGCCGCCTGTGAGTTTGTTCGCTGGTATATCCAGGGTGGTATGAACCCTGTCATTATGGCTGCTCGTTACCCCTTGTGGACTGGCAACGATGTTCAGGATATTCTGGATATCGTGGTTGAAGAGTCTCAGGGCACCATTGATACCACGTCTCTGGAGCATCTGTTTAGTGCTGATCGCAGCAGCTTCACGGAGCCTAGCTATGTAAATGACAATGAGAGTGCGATTCGAGATATTATCTGGGAGGAAGTTCAGAACTTCCTGTATGGAAGAACCAGCTCCGCACAGGAGGCTATGGCGATTGCAAAGGAGCGGGCCGACGCGCTGCTGAAGTAAGCGGCTGTTCGTAATGCTCGGGAAACCGCCATAGGGCTTTAGCAGAGAGATCCCGACTGAACTTCAGCCATTGGCGTGCTGCCGCCCATACGGGCTGAATGCCTGTATGGGCGGCTTTTCCAAATCTCAAGGATGGAAGGTGTACATACGTTGAAACATTCTGCAATACAAGCCCGAAAGGAAGAGCGGATCGCAATGATCTTCCTGCTTCCAAGTCTGGTCGGGATTTTGGTGTTCAATTTGATCCCAACGCTGATGTCGCTGTATGCGTCATTGACGGACTGGGTTTATACCAACGGCGTTGGAAACTGGACCTTTGTCGGCCTTCAAAACTTTGTGGATATGTTTTCCGACACATGGTTCATTAAGTCTTTGATCAACACAATCGCCGTCACGATTGTGACGGTCCCTATTGGGATCTTTATTGCGCTGGTCATCGCGGCATTGATCGACAATTTCTGCCGGGAACGGACGGCTGGTGTGGTGCGGATCGCGCTCTACATGCCTAATGTCTGCAATATTGTGGCGGTTTCCACAATTTGGGTGGCCCTCTATTCTTCCTATGGACCGTTTACAAATCTGGTCCGGGCGCTGGGCTGGAACGATCCGCCAAGGTGGCTGGCGGATTATCATTGGGCACTTCCGGCGATCATGCTGGTGATGATCTGGGCAAAGCTGGGCTACAATGTCTTTATTTACAGTGCCGCCATGTCGGCCCTGCCAACGGAGCTTTATGAGAGTGCCGCACTGGATGGCGCTACGGGTATCCAGCAGTTCCGGAAACTGACCATGCCCCTTTTGAGCAACACGACATTTTTCCTGACCGTTACTGGAATTATCAGCAGTTTCCAGGTGTTTGGCTATGTCAACGTGATGACCAGCGGCGGCCCTGTGGATGCGACCTATACGCTGGTGTTCTACATTTACAAGCTGGCGTTTGATTATAAGCAGACGGGCTATGGGTCTGCTGTTGCAATGGTGCTGTTCCTGATGCTGCTTGCCATTACGATCATACAGTACCGGCACAACAACCAAAAGGACTGAGAGGAGGTTGAAACCATGTCAAAAGTGATTACTGTGGGAGGCAATACCCGGGAAAAGCGGATACTGCGTATAGTTGTGACGATTTTGATCGTGGCACTGGCGTTCTTTATGCTGACACCATTTATTTGGATGATTTCCTCCTCCTTCAAGCGGGAGGCGGACGTGATGGCGCAGCCGTTCCAGCTGATTCCCTCTTACGCATATATTGAGAACTATCTGCGTGTGTTAGACCTAAAGGGGAGCCAGACCTATCATTTTTTGCTTGCTTATTGGAACTCTATCAAGGTTGCAACCCTAGCTACGCTGGTGTCTGTGTCCAGCAGCTGCTTGGCGGGGTATGCCTTTGCAAAGCTGCGGTTCCGGGGCTCCCATATCCTGTTTTTGCTGTATTTATCTCAGATGATGGTGCCGTCTCAGCTCACGATCATTCCCCGCTTTGTCATTTTCTCAGAGATCGGGCTGACGAACAATCATTTGGCCCTGATCCTGCCCAAGGTGGTGGCGATCTCCGCGGTGTTTATGATGCGGCAGGCGTTTTTGGGTACACCGGGCGAACTGCGGGAGGCTGCAAAGATCGATGGGGCAGGGGAACTCAGAACATTCCTGCAAATTATGGTTCCTATGGTGAAGCCTACGATTGCGGCAGTCTTCACCGTACAGTTTGTGGGTTCCTGGAACAGCTATATGGACCCGCTGATCTTTATCAACAAGCCGGAGCTCTACACCCTGCCCCTGGCCCTGAACAACTTTGTGGGCATGGAGGGCACACAATACGGCCTGACAATGGCTGCGTGCTGTCTGGCCACAGTGCCGGTATTTGTTGTATTCCTGTGCGGACAGAAATTCTTTATGAAGGGCTTGACTGTTGGTGCAGTCAAAGGATAAAAGGAGTTGCTTTGTATGTTGATCTCAACCTCAACGGGAATTTGCAATACCGTGCTGCACCGTCCTGAAAAATACTATACGTGCGAGGATTCTCTGAAAGCAATCGCAGAAGCTGGATTTGGCGGTGTGGATCTGTGCTTCGTGGCATTTGGAAGACCGGGCTGCCCCATGGCAGCGCCGGACTGGAGAGATTGGGTGCGCCGGCAGAAGGAGTTGGCTACGCAGCTTGGGCTGGTAACCAATCAGGGACATGCCCATTACTATCCTGCGGCAGAGAGTTTTCATTACACCCAGGAGGACTGGCAGCAGGCCACGGCTTTGGTGCATCGGGATATTGAGGCGGCAGGGATCTGTGAGATCCCCTGGCTGGTCATCCATCCAGACACGCATTTGAAAGGGGGAAATTATTCCCGCAGTCTGTCGTTGGAGTGGGAATATGCCAGATTCTCCGAGTTGGGAGAGCTTGCAGCAAAATATGACGTGGGCATCGCCATTGAAAATATGATCGACAATCAGCCGATACGCCGGTTTGGCGGCAACCATGAAGATCTGATGGACTTGCTGGACCGCCTGGGAGATGATCGGCGATTTGGGATCTGTTGGGATACGGGCCATGCCAATTTGAATAAGCTGGATCAGCCCGCTGCGATCCGGGAGATCGGCTCTCGCCTGCGGGCGCTGCATGTCAATGACAATTATGGCTTGACGGATAGCCATACACTTCCGTTCCTCGGGACCGTGGAGTGGGGACCGATTATGGAGGCATTAAAAGAGATTGGGTATCAGGGAGACTTCACCTATGAGATCCATCGGTTTACAGAGGGTTTCCCACCGGAATTTCACCATGCAGCGATGCGCTTTGCCAGAGAGACGGCCGAACATCTGCTTGTGATGGCCTGAGAGGCAGGAAGGAGGGAACTATGGAAAGAAGTAAGCGGACAACTTATTTGGTCTGTGCCGTCAGTGTGCTGCTGGCACTTCTCCTGATGGGAATTACCTTCACGCTGGTCCACTTTTTAAGAGGGGATGTGCGGGAAAGCTCTGAGAGCCCTGCAGACTATGGACAGTGGGCGCTGCCGGAAAAGTACAGCCAGCTGCTGATCTTTCCCCAAGAGATCCCTGCTTCCGCAAAGGACCCTGCGTATTATTACAAATATGAAAGCGGTTATACCCGTCCAATGTGCCAGATCTATTTGCGTTGTCAAATGGACGGCGCGGATTATGCATCCGAGAGCGAGCGGTTGGCGGGGCTTTCCTGGAACGATGTGCAGGTTTATTACGACACCACCTCGTTTGCCGAGCCTGCCTATGTAGCAAATGCAGGTTACGATTTTTGTTATGAATATGCCCTGATGGAGGAAGAGACCCGGACAATTACCTATGTCTACGCAATGAATACGCTGGAACAGGACCTTGAGTTTGACAGTGCATATTTGCCGGATTACTTTATGGAGGATTTTGCGGATGTCTCTGTCAGCGGACTGGACCGATTTACGATGTATGAGAGGTATCAGGATGAGTGACGGATATGTACAGGTGGTTCCCGGCGACTCCGGGCGGATCGGCGTGCTGAGCCACGCTGGAGATCAAACTCTCACAGCGGTGAGAATTCCTGAGGGCGTTGCTGTGATCGAGGCAAAAGCCTTTTCTCAATGTGAACATCTGAGGACGGTGTATCTGCCGGCTTCCTTGACCAACATTGATATGAAGAGCTTTGAGAACTGTCCGCTGGAGGAGATTTATTTCTCCGGGACCCGGCAGCAGTGGCAAGCAATAGAGATCAGTCCCCAGGGAAGCGCATCCATCACGGCGGCCAGAAAGCATTTTGCCGGAGGCAGCCAGGGCCAGGAGCATATGATCCCTGCGGCGGATCAGAGCGAGGAGCTTTATTGCCGGCTCCGGAGCCTGCTGGGAGTGGGAGACGGAAGATTCCATATTTTTGCGCCGGACCTGTGCCTGGACGGCGTTTTGACAAAGCCCGGAGATTGTACACTGCTGGTGTTCCCTCAAGGAAGCACGATGCTGATCGATACCGGCTATTTTGCCAATCTGCCCAAGGTAGAGGAATTCCTGCGCAGGTCTGGCTTAAGGGGACTGGACTATCTGGTGTTTTCCCATGCGGATGGAGATCATGTCTCCAACGCACAGGCGATTGCAGATTTTTTATATGAGGTGCCTGCTGGTACCATCCAGCACTTCTGGTGGACAGGACAGACCTTCGGCACAGTGGTCCCGGCCTTTTTGAAGACGCTTCAGGAGCGCGGTGTGCCAATGGAATTGGATGTGCGGGCAGGCAAGCGATTTGTGATCGATGGTGTACAGGTGGATATCTTAGGCCCTACGGATGAGGAGATGCAGCAGGACTGCTCTCAGGGAGAGATCCGGAACAGCCAGTCTATGATGATGAAATTCACCTATGGTAAGGCATCCTACCTGACCTGCGGCGACCTGTATGCCGCACAGGAAGCGGCAGTTATCCGCCGTTGCGGGGAGCTGCTGAAAGCGGATATCTGCAAGACCAACCATCATGGATGCTTTACTTCCAACACAGTGCCCTGGTTGGATGCCGTAAGGGCCAAGGTGGCATTTTCCTGCAGCAATGACAACGGGAGCACTGCGCTGGCCGAGGAAATGGCTCGAAGACAGACCGCTTACTATACAACGGGATGTCAGGGAAGTATCCTGATTTCAGCTGACACAGAGGGAACATATCACGTTATGACACAATATGACTGCGGCCTGCGATGCTCCCAGCGGGTTAATGAATAAAGAATAAGGAATGGATCAATATGAATGACCGATATGCGGAAAAGAATTTCGAGGTTGTTGTCGTAGGCGGCGGCATGGCAGGTCTGTGCGCGGCAATAGCCGCAGCTAGACAAGGAAGCCGGACTGCGTTGGTTCATGCAAGACCGGTTTTGGGCGGCAATGCCTCCAGCGAGATTCGTGTCCATATCTCGGGGGCGGATCAGTCCCTCAAACAGCCGGATTATGCGGAGGGTGGCCTGCTTTACGAGCTGATGTTGGCGAATAAACACTGCAATGATACCTTCAGCTATTCCCGCTGGGACATGGTGCTGTTTGAGAAAGCGAAGGAAGAGCAGAACCTGGAGGTTTTCTTCAATACCGTGATGTATGATTGCGATGTGGAAGATGACCGGATCACGGCCGTCTATTGCGTGCAGGAGACTACGGAGATGCGCTACCGGCTGACGGCTCCGATTTTTGTAGATGCGACTGGCAATGGTACTTTGGGGTATTATGCTGGCGCGGAATTCCGGACAGGCAGTGAGGCGCGGGCAGAATTTCATGAGCCTCATGCGCCGGAAGAGGCCAATCAGGAGCGGATGGGCAACACGATTTTGATGCTGGCAGAGGACATGGGGCACCCGGTAACCTTTATCCCGCCCAGCTTTGCCAAAAAGCTCAGTGAAAAGCAGCTGGCTAAGCGGATTCACTGCGCAGGAATGCGGGACAGCATTGATTGCAGCGATTCGCCCAATCCGGAGGAGTATCGTCGGATATCCATGACCAGCAGTGCCTGCAATAACTATGGCTACTGGTGGATCGAGCTGATGGGAGACGGTGATGATATCGTCCGTGAATACGAGGATATCCGCGATAATCTTATGGCCTATGTTTACGGTGTGTGGGATCATATCAAAAATGGCAAAGAAGGCCTGCACAACCACGATGCAGAGAATCTGGAACTGGTTTGGGTGGGGGCGCTGCCCGGCGTGCGGGAGAGCCGCCGTTTGGTGGGCGACTACATGCTGACAGAAAACGACATCTTAGACCATCGGGTGTTTGAAGATGCTGTGTGCTATGGCGGGTGGTGCATCGACATGCATGCGCCTCATGGGGTGCTGGATATCGATAAATTGCCCTCGGACTGTGGTTTTTACCAGGGAGTTTATACGATTCCGTACCGTTCTTACTACTCAAAGAATATCCGGAATTTGTACATGGCAGGGCGGAACATCAGCGCCAGCCGCATGGCCATGGCCAGTACCCGGATCATTGGCTGCTGTGCCATCGGCGGCGAGGCAGTCGGCATCGCCGCATCCTTGTGTGTCAAGCATAACTGTGAGCCCCGGGAGCTGACTCCATATTTGGAGGAGCTGCAGCAGAAGATCCTGAAAGAGGATGGATATTTGCCTGGCTTTACCAATCAGGACGAGGCCGATCTGGCGCGTTACGCAAAGATCTCCGCTACATATGCAGCAGAGGGCGGCGCGCCGGAACAGGTGGCTCAGGGAATTTCCCGCAAGATGAATGGCGCGGAAAACGGGTGGGTCAGCCGCCCGGGAGAGAGTCTGCTGCTGGAGCTGGATGGCAGACACACGGTCAGCCAGGTGCGGATGACCTTTGAGTCTAATTTCAGTTATCCGATCCGGGTGACAATGGCGCCTCTGCGCCAGCAGCAGCAGCGGATCGGTGTGCCGCCGGAGCTGGTCCGGGACTACCGGATCGAACTGCTGCGGGACAATGCGGTGGTAGAGAGCCGAGACGTTTCGGGGAACTATCAGCGTTTGGCGGTGTGCGATTTGGAGCCGGCAGAAGCGGATGCTGTGCGAATTACGGTGTTGGCAACCAATGGAGCGCCGGATGTTGTGGTGCACGAGGTACGGATCTATTCATAAACCTGGGAAGGAGGCTTCGCAGTGGACAGGCATTATGTCATTGGTGTAGATTTTGGGACGCTGTCAGGCCGCGCGATTTTGGTTGATGCCCGCACCGGTCATATAGAAGCCGCAAAGGAACGGGTATATAGCCATGGTGTGATTACACGGATGCCGCAGGACCAGCCCCTTGCCGCTGGATGGGCGCTGCAAGATCCCGCTGATTATTTGGAGGTCCTGGAAGAAACGATCCCGGCCCTGCTGCGGGAGAGCGGAGTCCCCGGAGAAGCAGTAGCAGGCTTGGGTTGCGATGTGACCTCCTGCACGATCCTGCCAACTTTGGAAGATGGGACACCGCTGTGCCATTTGCCTCCATACCGCAACGTCCCCCATGCATATGTGAAGCTATGGAAACATCACGGAGCCACCGGCCAGGCATTTCGGATCGAGAACTGGGCCCGGCAGCAGGAACCGACCCTTCTGGATCGCTATGGCGGAAAAGTGCCCGCCCAATGGATGCTGCCGAAGGTATTACAAATGCTGGAAGAGGCTCCGGAGGTCTATGAACAAAGTGATCTGATCTTGGAGGCGACAGACTGGCTGGCCTATCAGCTGACCGGCGAGGTGAGCCGCAATACATGCTGTGCCGGATTTAAAAGCTTTTGGAATCCTAAGACCGGGTATCCTTCCAAGCAATTTTTGGTTGGGTTAGATCCTCGGCTGGAGGATCTGGTTCCTCAAAAGCTGAAGGGGAAACTGGTTGAGCCTTGGGAGCGAGCGGGCTTCTTGAAGCGGGAATGGGCAGAACGCTTGGGACTGACCACGGATGTGGCTGTGGCAGGCGGAATGATTGATGCCCATGCCGGAGTTCTGGGAAGCGGCGTCACCAGACCGGGACAGTTGCTGATGATTCTGGGAACCTCAGCATGTCATATGCTGTTATCTCCGCAAGAAGTAGCCGTTCCTGGAATCTGCGGCTCTTGCAGAAACGGCATTTTGCCGGGATACTATGGGTATGAGGCCGGTCAGGCCTGCGTGGGAGATATGCTGGACTGGTTTGTGCGCAGCCATGCGCTTACGGCAAACGGAGAACTCTCACGGGAAGAGACAGCCCGGCTTCATACCATGCTCAGCCAGCAGGCTGCCTGTCTGGAACCGGGAGAGAGCGGCTTGGTGGCGCTGGACTGGTGGAATGGGCAGCGGACACCGCTGGTGGATGAGCAGCTCACGGGAGCCATGGTGGGAATGACGCTGCGTACTACGCCGGCCGAGCAATATCGGGCGCTCCTGGAGTCGGCAGCGTTTGGGGCCAGAACCATTTTGGAACTCTTTGAAAAGACTGGTATTCTGGTAGAAGAAGTTGTGGCTTGCGGTGGAATCGTTGGGAAGAATCCGTTGATGATGCAGATTTATGCCGATGTGCTGAACCGGCCTATCAAGACTGCGGCATCAAATCAGAGTTCGGCACTGGGGGCGGCGATCCTGGGAGCTGTGGCTGCCGGGATCTGGCGCGATGCCATCCAGGGAGTGGAGCAGATGACCTGTCCCGGGAGTGTTGTGTATACCCCGCATCCGAAGCATGTTCTGGCATATCAGCCATTGTACGAGATCTATCAGAAAATGATGGAGGATTTCAGCAGAAATGGAATGATGCATCAGCTCTCTGCGCTTCGGAACTGAGCTCCCTTGGGGAGACGGTCGTTTTTCGTGTGGGGGGCGGCGGAGACTTGCGCCAACGGCAGGTTGACCGGATGCTGCTTGGAGGAACAGGTGAAGAGGGAGAATGAGGGAAGAGATTCACGGTATGAGGAGGAGCTGGGATGAGACATCTGTTTGATATCGAATCTCCGTTAATGACGTGGCTTTCACGGCTGGCGGACTTGATGGTATTGAATTTGTTGTGGCTGCTGTCCTGCGTGCCGATCATTACAGTGGGGGCGGCTACCGCGGCGCTGTACAGCGCGTCGATCGCCATCATGGAAGGACGCTGCGGCAGCGCAGCGGGTGCTTTCTGGAGAGAATTTCGGGGCGGCTTTCGACGGGCGACGGTGTTGTGGGTGATTCTGTTGCTGCCGCTGGTGATCACCGGTTTCAATATTTGCCTGATTCTATGGTTTCCCCAGCAATTTCCGGGCTGGGTCAAGCTGCTGGCGCTGATTCCAGCCGTGGTTGTTTTGCTGATTTCAGGATATGTATTTCCGCTTCAAGCCAGATATGAGAACACAGTTACAGGCACGTTGCTCAACAGCTGTGTGATGGGGCTGACGCATCTTCCGGTTTCACTGATGGTTGCAGTGATCAATCTGATGCCGGTGTGGCTGTTTCTGGGAAGTCCCAAATGGTTTGCATACAGTGTGCCGTTTTGGCTGTTGGTGGGATTTTCCGTCACTGCCCGCTTGAATTTGCGCCTGCTGGGACGGGTGTTTCGGCGGTATGATTCCTGAGGGAAAAAACACACGTCAGGCATCCGGGACCGCCATATGGTGTATGGCAGTTGTGTGTTATGGGATAGAAAGGGCAAGTTGCTACAAAAAGAATTGGGGAGGATATCATGCAGATCTATGCAGCGCCGCAGCCTCTGGGGGCATACTTGGACCGACACTTCACTTGCAGCTGCGGACGGGAGCACTATGCATCCCTGAAATCCGTCAGTATTCGAAAAAATGCCTTGGAGGACCTGCCGCGGTTTGCCCGGGAGCACGGCTTTCAAAGTCTGTATCTGATTGGAGATGAGATCACTTGTCGGATCGCCGGGGAGCGGTGCATGGAAATTTTAAGCACCGCCGGGGTCCGGGCCAAGCTGCATCAGCTGATCCATACGGATTTTGATGAGGCGACGCTGGGGGAGCTTCTCATCCATATGCCGGCGGACTGCGATCTGATGGTTGCGGTGGGAACTGGTGCGATCAATGATATGACGCGCTATTTCAGCTATCGTATGGGACGGCCGTTTTTCACCGTGGCAACTGCCGCGCCGATGGACGGATTCGCCTCCAGTCTGGCGGTGCTGAATATCAATCATCTGAAAACCAGCATTGAAGCGCAGACCCCTGCGGCAATCATCGGGGATACTGAGATCTTGAAGCTGGCGCCGTACCGAATGATTGCGGCGGGCCTGGGAGATCTTCTTGGAAAATCCACCTGTCTGTGTGACTGGAAACTGGCACATCTGATCACAGGGGAACATTATTGTCAGAAGATTGTAGAACTGGTGGAACAGAGCGTGGAGGATACACTTCGGGTCGCTGATCGTGCCCGGGATCGTGACCCGGAGGTGCTGGGAGGCATTATGGAAGGGCTGGTCCTCACCGGTGTGGCGATGAGCTTGTATGGGAACTCCCGGCCGGCCTCTGGCTGCGAACATCACATGTCCCATTATTGGGAAATGATGTTTGAACAACAGGGACGTCGTCCAGTGCCGCACGGCACACAGGTCGGGGTCGGCACGGTTTTGATCTTGAAACTGACAGAGGCGCTCCGGCAGACCCCTGTGGATTTCGATGCGGCCCGCATGGCCGCCAGAGCATATGACCCGCAGGAGTGGGAGAGACAGATCCGCGAGGCCTACGGGCCGGCGGCAGACGGGATCATTGCGATGGAAGCACAGGCTGGAAAAAACGAGCCGTCTGGCCGTTTGGCAAGAATTGATGCTATGGAGACCCATTGGCAGGAGATCTGCGCGCTGATGGCCGCCTTGCCGTCCTCCGAGACCGTTATAGAACTGCTCCGGTCTCTGGATGCCCCTTGTCTGCCAGAAGAAATCGGCGTAGACAGGAAGCTGTTGTGGAACACCTTCCTATATTGTAAGGAGGTCCGTGCCCGGTATACGATTCTGCAAATGATCTGGGATCTTGGTTTGCTGGAACCGCTTGCCGGAAAGGTGATCGGATAAAAATTCCCTGCGGACCTGTTGCGGTTTGGCCGGCTGGTTAAAACGAAAATGAGCTGGACGAGCCAAAATTCTGCATGAATGTTCAATATTTGCTTCTTTCGTTGACTTTCACAGGGGATTTCGATATAGTGAAGCTATTCCGGGATATCAAAAGGCTAGCAGATGCGCTTGCAAGATGAGAATCCGGCCATGAAGGGAGGGGGCTTATGTCTACATTAAAAGATATTGCCAAGCTAGCCAACACTTCTGTTGGCACGGTATCACTGGCTCTGAATGGCAGTCCCCTTGTAAAATTGGAGACCCGATACCGAATCCAGCAAATCGCGAAAGAATTGGATTATCATCCAAATCAGTATGCCCGTTCTTTGGTCACAAAAGAGACAAAGGTGGTGGCTCTGTTTCGTTCCTCTGGCGTCAAATATCCCCTGGACGATACAGATCTTTTTGCCAGCAATCTGGATACCTTGGTCTTAACCATGCTTCCGGTCATTCAGAATCGCATCCGACGTGATGGATACAGTGTTTTGGTAGACAGCTTTACTCCGGCGCCGACAAAAACCAACAGCAACCCAATTTTCAACTCCAGCACCATTGACGGCGCCTTCTTCTTCGGCGGCATGATCACAGAGGCCCAGCTGGAAGTCATTCGCAGTGCCCAGATCCCGTCTGTCTTGATTTGTGCACGGGATGATTCTGTGGATTTTGTGGATACGGACCCCAAGGAGGGGATTCGTCTGGCAGTCCAGCACCTGGTGGAACACGGTCACCGCAAGATCGCCCTGATCAACGGCGCAGAGCAGTCCCAGGCGTCTGCCCAGAAACTGGCAGGCTATCGTTTGGGTCTCAAAGAACATGGCATTCCGGAGAATCCGGGGCTGGAGGAGTTTACGGATTTCAGCGGTGTTTCGGTATGGGCCGCCATGGATCATCTGAGCAGCCGCGGCCTGGAACCGACGGCGTTTATTGGGGGAACAGACTATATCGCCTGCGCGATTTTGCGTTATTTGCAGAAAAAGGGGCTGAACTGTCCACAGGATATTTCGATTGTCGGATATGAGAATTCCACGCCTGCGGTCTATTCCACTCCGGCCATTACCAGCATCAGTATTCACAAAAACAAGCTGGGAGAGGAGGCGGCCAATATCCTTTTGAACCGCATCAAAAACCCCAAGGCACGGCACGTTGGCCTGATCATTCCCCCACGCCTCGTGGTTCGGGATTCTGTGGCGAGCATTTGAGGACGCACGACCTAATATGCTGAAAAGGAGAGGGCTGCTGTGGCAGCCCTCTCCTTTTGCGAGTTTCGGGTGGTCTGGATTTTACAGATTCCCGGTTGCTTCTCCTGATCGATGTGTTATACTGTCCCAAAAGGAGGCGGCCTGATGAAACGGATCTTGCTGATCGAGGATGACGCTCCCCTGGGCCGGGGCATCTGCCTGGCTCTTAGCAGCGGGGAACAGGAGATGACGCTGTGCCGCACCCTGGCCCAGGGACGGCAGGCCCTGGCGGAGGGGAGCTTTGACCTGTTGATTTTGGATGTGAATCTACCGGACGGTAGCGGGCTGGACCTGCTGACCCAGCTGCGGGCGGTCAGCCGCCTGCCGGTGCTGATGCTGACCGCCAATGACTTGGAGAGCGACCAGGTGGCAGGACTGGAGCTGGGAGCGGACGACTATGTGACCAAGCCCTTCTCCCTGGCCATCCTGCGGGCCCGGGTCAACCGTCTGCTGCGGCGCACGCTCCAGCCGGACGGCGCAGTGGAGCTGCCGCCCTTTTCCTTCGATTTTTCCGCCATGGTCTTTCTCCGAGACGGCCAGCCCCTGGAGCTATCCAAGACGGAGCAGCGGCTGCTGCGGCTGCTGGTAGAGCACCGGGGCCGGACCCTGACCCGGGAACAGCTCCTCAGCCGGGTGTGGGACGGCGGGGACTTTGTGGATGAAAACGCCCTGTCCGTGGCGGTGCGCCGTCTGCGCTCCAAGCTGACGGACGCCCCCATCAAGACGGTGTACGGCCTGGGCTACACCTGGGAGGTCAAGTGAGATGCTGCCCTATTTTCTTGGAGCCCTGGGCCTGGGCGGGATCGTGTTCGGCCTGTGCCGGTGGTATCTGAGCCACCGGACTCTCCGGCGGCTGGATGCGATGCTCACCGCCGCCATCAGCGGCTCCTTTCAGGAGGGGGCCTTTGATGAGACGGCTGTCTCTGCCCTGGAGGCCAAAATGGCCCGGTTTTTGAATGGCTCCGCCGCCTCCACCCGCAATCTGGCAGAGGAGCGGGCGGCCATCCAGGCTCTCCTCTCCGACCTCTCCCACCAGACCAAAACGCCCCTGGCCAACATCCTGCTCTACGCCTCGCTGCTGGAAGAGGAGAACCTCAGTCCCCAACAGGCGGAGCAGGTCTCTATGGTGAAGGCCCAGGGGGAGAAGCTGTCCTTCCTGATCCAGACGCTGGTGCGGGCGTCCCGGCTGGAGACCGGCGTCTTTGCCGTGACCCCGGCGATCCAGCCTTTGGGCCCCTTGCTGGAGGAGACAGCACTCCAGATGCGGGGGCTGGCGCTGGGAAAGGGGCTGTCCCTGACGGCGGAGCCCACAGAGGCCACTGCCTGCTTTGATCCCAAGTGGACCGCCGAGGCCCTGGGCAACGTGGTGGACAACGCCATCAAATATACGCCGCCCGGCGGCAAGATCCACCTGTCTGTCCGGGAATTTGAACTGTTTTGCGCGGTGGAAGTGACTGACGACGGCCCTGGTATTCCAGAGGGGGAGCAGGGCGCCGTCTTCAACCGCTTCTACCGGGGCGAGGCCGTCCGGGAGCAGGAGGGCTTGGGCATCGGGCTGTATCTGACCCGGGAGATCCTGACCCGGCAGGGGGGCTATGTCAAGCTCCGCTCCAAACCGGGACAGGACTGTCGGTTCTCCCTGTACTTGCCCAAGGAGTGAGAAGCCCTTTTGAGGAAGCTTCCGCCCCTCGGCTTGCCGGGGCGTGAACTTTATGGACCGAACGTTACGGAGGACGACGATGGATTACAGGATTGTTGATTTGAACGAGTGGAGCAGAGGGGATCTGTTTCAGTTTTATATGGACCATATGCGGATTGTTATGAGCTTGACCGTTGATATCGATGTGACAAGTCTCAAGGCGTATTCCCAAAAGCAAGGTCTGGACTTTTATCCTCTGATGCTGTGGGTTGTATCCAAAGTCATCAATTCGCATGACGAATTTAAATTGGGCTGGGATCAAGCGGGCAATTTGATCAGATGGGCCTATGTCTCGCCGTCTTATACGGATTTTCACGCTGAGGATGAGTCGTTTACCAAAATGGTCACCGAATATTCAGATGACCTGCGGGAGTTCTGCGAAAGAGTTGCAGCGGACAGAGCGCGGCATCAGCAGGACCGTGCAGTGCTGGATCATCAACCGCCGAATTTCTTTGATGTTTCCTGTCTTCCGTGGGTAACATACAGGCATTTTGATGTTCATGTTTTTGATGAGGGGAAATTCCTGGCGCCTGTGGTCACATGGGGCAAATATGCACAGACAGGCGGCAAATTGATCATGCCGCTTACCATGAACATTCACCATGCTGTTGCAGATGGGTTCCATCTATCCCGCTTTTTTAATGAGGTGCAGGAATTGATCGATGCCTTGCATTGAACAGGGTCCCATCTGCCGCAGGTTCTCCGGGATTGCGGATGAGAGACTGAGCGAACGCCTTTCCGGGCAATTCTTGCAGAAGTGAAAGATTTCAGAAAGATTGTGGAAAGATTCTTTTGGTAAAGTGGGGGCTGTGGAGGATGCAGTCCTCACTTTTTCCATGAAGGAGCGATTCGTATGACCATTTTACAGACCAAGGAATTGAAGAAATATTACGGCTCAGGGGACACCCTGGTAAAGGCCCTGGACGGTGTGGATCTCAGCGTGGAGAACGGGGAGTTCGTGGCCATCGTGGGTACCTCCGGTTCCGGCAAATCCACCCTGCTGCATATGCTGGGCGGTCTGGACCGGCCTACCTCCGGCTCCGTCGCCGTGGACGGCCAGGAGATCTTCTCCCTGAAAGACGAGGCGCTGACCATCTTCCGGCGGCGGAAGATCGGCTTCGTGTTCCAGGCGTACAATCTGGTGCCGGTGCTCAGCGTGTATGAGAACATCGTGCTGCCCATCCAGCTGGACGGCGGCAGGGTGGACAGGGCCTATGTGAACCAGATCATCGCCGCTCTGGGGCTGGAGCATAAACTGAATAATCTCCCCTCCCAGCTCTCCGGCGGCCAGCAGCAGCGGGTGGCTATCGCCCGGGCCCTGGCCACCAAGCCCGCGATCCTGCTGGCGGACGAGCCCACCGGCAACCTGGACAGCAAGACCAGTCAGGACGTGCTCAGCCTGATGAAGGTGACGGGGCAGAAATTCGCCCAGACCATGGTGATGATTACCCACAACGAGGAGATCGCCCAGATGGCGGACCGGATCATCCGCATCGAGGACGGCCGCATCGTCACACGGTAAGGGGGGCTGCGGCATGAACGTCTCCAATCGGAAATGTATCCGGAACCTATCCCTGAAAAGCCTGCGGGCGGCCAAGACCCGCAACATCGTGGCCGTGCTGGCTATCGCGCTGACCACAGTGCTGTTTACCTCCCTCTTTACCATCGCTCTGTCCATCAACGAGGGCTTCCAGCAGTCCAACTTCCGCCAGGTGGGCGGATTCAGCCACGGCGGCTTCAAGTATCTGACGGAAGAGCAGTTCTATGAGCTGCGGGAGGACCCCCTCATTGACCAGTGGGGCCTGCGGCGCTTTGTGGGGATGCCCACGGAGGTCCCCTTCAATAAGTCCCATGTGGAGGTGGGCTACTCCGACGCCAACGAGGCCCACTGGATGTACTGCGACCCGGTGGAGGGCCGCCTGCCCCAGGAGGGCACCAACGAGGCCGCCACCGATACCCATGTGCTGGAGCTGCTGGGCGTCAAGCCGGAAATCGGCGCGGAATTTACCGTCACGTTTGATGTGGACGGGACCTCCGTCACCGAGACCTTCACCCTCTGCGGCTGGTGGGAGTATGACGAGGCCATCGTGGCCAACCATATCCTGATCCCCCTGAGCCGGGCGGAGGCCATTTTGGCCCAGGCCGGCGTGACGCCCGGTCAGTCCAGGGACGGCATGACCGGCAGCTGGAACATGGATGTGATGCTGAAAAGCGGCTCCCGGCACATTGAGCGGGATCTGGATCAGATCCTGGCTAATTACGGCTATCAGAGCAAGAGCATGGACCAAGAGAGCTTCATCCGTACCGGCGTCAACTGGGGCTATACCGGGGCCCAGCTGTCAGAAAGCATGGACCCCGCTACGGTCCTGGCCATCGCCGCCATGGTGCTGCTCATCGTCTTTACCGGGTATCTCATCATCTACAATGTCTTCCAGATCTCCGTGGCCGGGGATATCCGGTTCTACGGCCTGCTGAAAACCATCGGCACCACCCCCCGGCAGCTGCGGCGGATCATCCGGCATCAGGCTCTGGCCCTGTCCCTGGGCGGCATCCCTCTGGGTCTGGCGGCAGGCTGGGTCATCGGCAGCTGGCTGACGCCGGTGATCGTGGAGCGGCTGAACGGCGTGGTAGCCGTCACCTCCGTCAGTCCGGCCATCTTCCTGATCTCCGCCCTGTTTGCCCTGGTGACGGTGCTGATCTCCTGCCGCCGTCCCGGGCGCTTGGCGGGCAAGGTCTCCCCGGTGGAGGCAGTGCGCTATACCGAGGGGGCGGGCAAAACCGGCAAGGCCCGCAGACGGACCAGACAGGGCAAGGTGTCCCTCCCGGGCATGGCCTGGGCCAACCTGGGCCGCAGCCGGGGCAAGACGGTCCTCACCGTCACCTCTCTGGCCCTGGCGGTGGTGCTGCTGACGGTCACCGTGGTCTTTACCCGCAGCTTTGATATGGACAAGTATATCGCCCACTTCACCGCCAGTGACTTTATCGTGGCAGACGCGGGCCAGTTCCAGACCGGCGGAGACTCCTTCAACGACGAGATGGCCCTGCCCCAGGCTGTGGTAGACCAGATCGACGCCCAGGGCGGCATCACCGAGGGCGGAAAGATCTACGGCAAGACCAGCCCTGTGGAGGAGTTTGTCACCGAGGAGTATTTCCGGGCCAACAGGAGCCTGTGGTACACCCCGGAGCAGCTGGACAGCATGGTCCATTTCATGGACCGGAACGAGGAAGGGCTGCTGGCGGACGACGCCCAGCTCTACGGCATGGAGCCCTTTGCCCTGGACCACCTGACCGTGCTAGAGGGAGACCTCTCCAAGCTCTATGAGCCCGGCGGGCGGTACGTAGCCGCCGTATACAACGACGACGACTACGGCAACGCAGAGATGGAAAGCCACTGGGCCCGGCTGGGGGATACCGTTACCCTGCGGTATGTGGAGGAGTACGAGTACTATAACCCTGACACCGGCGAGGTATACGGCCCTTGGGAACATGTGCCTGAGGACGCCAACTATGTGTCCCGGGCGGTGAAGTACCGGGATGTGGATTATACCGTGGCAGCCCTGGTGACGGTGCCCCTGGCGTTCAGCTACCGCTATTTTGGCGCTGACGAGTTCATCCTCAACGACCAGACCTTCCTCCAGGATTCCGGCACCGACTGCGCCATGTACTATGCCTTTAACACCACGGAGGAGGCCAACCCCGCCATGGAGTCCTTCCTAGCCGATTATACGGAGAATGTCAATCCCCAGTTTGACTACGAGAGCAAGGCCTCCTATGCCGGAGAATTCGAGAGCTTCCGGTCTATGTTCTCCCTGCTGGGCGGCGCGCTGAGCTTCATCGTGGCGCTGGTGGGCATTTTGAACTTCTTCAACGCCATCTTCACCGGCATTATGGTCCGCCGCCGGGAGTTCGCTGTGCTCCAGTCCATCGGCATGACCGGCAGACAGCTCAAAATCATGCTGGTGTATGAGGGGCTGTTCTATGCGCTGGGGGCCGTGGCCGCCGCACTGGTGCTGGCGGTGGTGTTTTCGCCGCTGCTGGGCGGGGCGCTGAGCAGCCTGTTCTGGTTTGTCACCTACCGCTTCACAGTGGTCCCGATCCTGGCGGTGCTGCCGGCCTTCGCCCTGCTGGGGGTCCTGGTGCCCCTGGCGGTCTACCGGTCTGTTGCCAAGCACACCATCGTAGAGCGCCTGCGGGAGGCGGAGAGCTGAAAAAACGCTGTTGGCGCTGCCTGACAGAAAACAAGAGAAGCAGGAGACGGTCCCGTCTCCTGCTTCTCAATGTGTCAAAAAAGCCTCGCAGAGTTTACCCGCAAGGGGCACGCCGCATCCGTAAGGCAGCAAAGCTGCCAACGGCTGCGCAGCGCCGCCCGCAGGCGGCGAATCAAGTGAAATGATTTTCTGCCGCAGCCACCTTTTCGAACGTTTCAGGGGGTCCATTCCCCAGCGGGAATGGACGCTGTTGCTTACAGCAGAGGACGGAAGGGAAGGCTGATCAGCCGGATCAGTCCATAGGTCAGCTGCTTGCTCCAGGGCATTTCCCGGGGCTGGAAATCCGCCCCCGGGACCTCGCTGCCGTCTGGGAATACATGGCGGCTCTGGGCCATGTTGTCCTGGGCCATGGACCGCAGGTGGCCGTTCAGCTCCGGGCTGTCGATCAAAAGCATCAGCTCGGTGTCCAGATAGGCGCTGCGCATGTCAAAGTTGAAGCTGCCCACCAGGCTCAGATGATCGTCGATCAGCACGGTCTTGCGGTGGGCCGAGTGGTCTCCCAGATACTCGTAGAGATGGACCCCGGTCTGCCGGATCTTCTGTTTTTGGTTCATGTAATCCGCGCAGCCCCAGGGGTTGGCGCCGCTCTCCACCGCGTTGGTGATGATGGAGACTTCCTTGCCGGCGGCGGTGAGGGCGGCCAGATCCTGATACATGGCCTGGTTGCAGATGAGATAGGGCGTGTGGACCACGGCGGTTTCGCCCTCCTCCATCAGACGCATCAGCGTGGCCCACAGCTCCGGGGCCTTGTTGCCCGCCTGGATGGGATTGGTCAGCAGGGTGATGGCGTTGGTGGGCAGCGTGACCGCCTCCCAATCCGGCGGGGACAGCAGCTCCGGCCAGGTCTCCTCCAGAGTGCGGCGGCGCTGGCGCAGCAGCTCCAGCTGAGCCTCGTCCGGCGTCTCCGGCGCGGGGAAGGGCTCTGTGGTCTCCAGGGACCAGACAGACTCGAAGTAGTCCTTTACCTGGTGGATGGAATCCAGGGAACTGGGCTGCGTGCTGTAAACCAGCACGTCCCGGTCGTGGTCCTTTTTCTCCTGATAGTCGCCCAGGGAGAGATTTTTGATGTTCCTCCCGCCCAGGATGTAAACGGTGTCGTCGGCGGCCAGATACTTGTCGTGCATCCGGTAATTGAGCCGCCAGGGCTTGAGCAGGCTGACCGGGTTGTAGATCCGGACCTCCACCTGGGGCGAGGCCGCCAGCGCCTGGAAGGGCTTGCTGCTGCGCAGATCCAAAAACTCGCTGAGCCCATCCACCAGGATGCGCACCCGAACGCCCCGCTCTGCGGTGTGGAGCAGGGCGGCCATGATATCCAGGCCGCTGTCATCCTCGTTCATCCCATAGGCGGAGAGGATCAGCTCTTGACTGGCTGCCTCCATGGTCCGCAGCCGCCAGAGCAGGGCCTTTTCGTTGTCGTCGATACACGCCACCCGCTCTGTTCCGGTGCCCACTGCCTTGGGCGGCGCGGCAAGAGTGTCCAGAAATTCCTGGCTGACTTCCTTTTGGAGCCGGGGCGGGATCGTCAGCGATCCGATCAAAAACAGCAGCAGTGCCAGGGCGCATCCCGCCAGGACCCGCTTGAGATTCCTTTTTTTCATAGAGAGCTCCTCTGTTCCGAAAATCCCATAGCCAATATGGTTGAAAGGTATCATAACACGTCGGATTCTCCTTGTCCAGCCACGCAGGGGCGGCAATGGGGGATGGCGGTGCGGCGCCGCACTTCATTTCCTGGTAAAACAATAGGAAAACACTTGACAGCAAGGGGCGGATGCCCTATAATGAACAATGTTCAGAATGGGGGTGGCGTGGTGAATGCCGTTGTGACCTCCCGGGAGCAGATCCTGGGGACCTGCCGGGAGCTGATCCGCCGGCAGGGCTGGCCCGCTGTGCAGATCCGGGCCGTGGCTGCGGCCTGCGGCGTGTCTGTGGGCTCCATCTATAACTACTTCGGCTCCAAGGCGGAGCTGGTGGCAGCTGCGGTGGAGAGCGTCTGGCAGGATATTTTCTGCTGCGCGGAGCGGGAGGCGCCAGGGGATATCCTCTCCTGCCTCACCTGGCTGTATGGCCGGATGGAGTATGGCGGCCGGACCTACCCGGGCTTTTTCAGCCTCCATGCCGTCAGCTTCCTGGAAGAGGACCGGGCCGACGGCAAGCGCCGGATGGAGCGGGCCTGGGGCCAGCTGCAAATCGAGCTGGAGAGTGCTTTGCGCCGGGACCCCTGGGTTCGGCCGGACGCCTTTGACCAGGCCTTCACGCCGGAGCAGTTCGCGGGGACCCTCTTTTCCCTGATGCTCTCCGCCCTGGTGCGGGAGGATTATGATCCAGCCCCTGTGCTGGAGCTCAGCCGCCGCCTGCTCTACTGAAAAATGCCCCTGGGGGGCCTTTTTCGGCCCCAAAATGAACGTTGTTCAAACTAAGAAAAAGCGAGGTAACAAGGATGCAAGCAATCATGGAGACCGGCTTCGACGCCGTGTATCTCACGTTGGTCACTGCCGTGGGGATCTGGATGCTCCGCAGCTGCGGCGGGAACCGGCAGTACCGTCTCTTCGGACTGATGGCTGTGGTGCTGGGGGCGGGAGACGCCTTCCACCTGGTACCCCGGGCCCTGGCCCTGTGCACCACGGGGCTGGCGGCCTACACCGTGCCCCTGGGTCTTGGCAAGTGGATCACCTCCATCACCATGACCGTATTCTATGTGCTGCTCTATTACGTCTGGCGGCTGCGCTATCGTGTCCAGGGCCGCCAGGGCTTGACCGCGCTGGTCTACGCCCTGGCTGGGCTGCGGATCGTGCTGTGCATGATGCCCCAGAACCAGTGGCTCAGCGCCGATCCGCCCCTGGCCTGGGGGATCTACCGGAACCTGCCCTTTGCCCTGCTGGGGCTGGTGGTGATCGTGCTGTTTTACCGCAGCGCCCGCCTCCACGGGGACCGGGCCTTCCGCTGGATGTGGCTGACCATCGTGCTGAGCTTTGGCTTTTACATCCCGGTGGTGCTGTGGGCGGACACTGTGCCCATGATCGGCATGCTGATGATCCCCAAGACCTGTGCATATGTGTGGACGGTGCTGATCGGTTTCCAGGCCCTGCGGGCGGAGCGCGCCGCCGGAGAGGGGAGCGGCCAATGAGACGTTACGGAACTGCCGCGGTGGTCTATACCGCACTGGCTCTGGCAGGGGGCGTTTTCTACCGGGAATTTACCAAGTTCCAGGGCTTTACGGGGGAGACTGCCCTCAGCGTGGTCCATACCCACTATTTTCTCCTGGGCATGATGGTGTTTTTGCTGCTGGCTCTGCTGGAGCGGAGCTTTTCCTTCACCACGAGAGTGGTCCGCCGCAGCCTGGTGGTCTATCACATCGGGCTGAATCTCACCGCCGGGATGCTGGCGGTGCGGGGGGTGCTCCAGGTGCTGGGTACGGAGCTGTCTTCCGGGCTGGATGCGTCCATTTCCGGCGTGGCCGGGATCGGTCATCTGCTGCTGGGCGGGAGTCTTCTGCTGGTGCTGCTCCAGCTCCGCCGCCGGATGCCGGCATAAAGTCCTATATCGAAAAGAGACACGGCGCAGCCGTGTCTCTTTTGCATGGTCAAAACGAGCTGAAGCTTGTTTTTCAGGCCAGAGGCTGTCCGTTTTCCAGGATCAGCGGCTCCAGCTCTTCCTCCTCGCCGTAGAGGTCCGGCCGGGAGAGGAGATACGCTTTCAGCTGGTCCCGGTCCTGGAACCAGGTAGCCTGATAGGGGCTCTCCGAGCTGTACTTTTCCACAAACAGCAGGCCCTGGTCTGTCTCTGCCAGAACGCCGGCATGGCCCACAAACCGCACATCGTCAAAGGTGGAGTGGAGGTAGACCGTGATCAGGGAGAGGGGCCCCTCCACGGAGATCCCCCGGTCTGCCCAGGCCTGCTGGATCAGAGCCAGGTGCTCTGCCAGGGTGGACGCGCCGGAGAGGGGAACGGCGTTAAAGAGCGTGGTGAAGGCAGAGCGCTCCTCCGCCGTCATGGAGAAGTCCTCCTGGGTATCAATGGCGTCCAGGTCGAACATCAGATAGGTGTCGGTCTCGTCCGGTGCGCCGGCGGTCTGGATGTGGTCGCCCAGCAGCAAAAACGCGGTGAGGCGGCAGTTGGCCTCGGGGATGTAGACGCCGTCCTCGTCCTCCCGGATCTCCAGCACCGTGGAGCTGTAATCCACCGGCTGGGTCTCCATAGGGACAAAGCCCTCCGCCAGGGGAGAGCTCACCCGGCTGTTGTAATCCTCCACCCGGGAGAGAAACTGTTCCACCCGGTCCGAAGACGCGCCCTGGGCGCTGAGAACGGCGGCAGTCTCCTCCCGTGAGGCGTCGTCCGCCAGATTGGAGTAGAGGGGCGCTGCGCTGTCGGGGCTGTTCTCCGGCTGGTCAGGAGATGATCCGGAGGAGCCGCAGCCGGTGAGAGAGACCGCCAGCAGGGCGGCGAGAGTCCATGCGATCAAACGAATTTTCATCATAGAATCCTTTCTGCATACCGCGATATGATCTATGGAATAGACGGAGAACCAAGAAAAAAGTTTGCGCTGTGGAAGAAAAAAGCGCGGGGGCGGCACAGCCGCTCCCGCGCTTTGAGTACGTTCAGATCATGCCTCGCTCTTCATAGAGGCCAGGATGCCATCAGCCAGGGCGTCCAGCTCGGCGGCCTTGCTCTCGTTCAGGGAGGAGGCCAGGCTCAGACGCTCGTTGAGCACCGTCATGTTCTTCATCTCGTCATTGACGAACTTCTGCATCAGGTCGCCGGACTTCACGGCCCAGGAGCCGTTTTCGATAATCGCCACAGTCCGGTTCTGGAGGTTCAGCCCCTTCAGATGAAGCAGGTAGTCGTGCATGACGGGATAGATCCCCAGGTTGTAGGTGACGGAGGCCAGCACGATGTGGCTGAGCCGGAAGGACTCGGACACCAGCTGGGAGACGTGGGTGTTGGAGACGTCATAGACCCACACATTGCTCATGCCCTTTTCGCACAGCTTGGCAGCCAGGGCCTGGGCGGCTGCCTCGGTGTTGCCGTACATGGAAGCGTAGGCGATCAGCACGCCCTGCTCCTCCGGCTCATAGCGGCTCCACTTGTCGTACTTGTCGATGAAATACATCAGGTCCTTCCGCCAGACGGGTCCGTGGAGGGGGCAGATATACTGAATCTGATCTAGGATGCCGGCGGCCTTTTTCAGCAGCAGCTGAACGTGAGGGCCGTATTTGCCCACGATGTTGGTCAGATAGCGCCGGGCGTCATCCAGCCAGTCCCGGTCAAAGTTCACCTCGTCGGCGAAGAGCTTGCCGTCCAGGGCGCCGAAGGTGCCGAAGGCGTCAGCGGAGTAGAGGACGCCATCGGTGGTGTCGAAGGACACCATGGCCTCGGGCCAGTGGACCATAGGAGCGGCCACAAAGGTGATGGTGTGCTTGCCGAAGGACTGGGTGTCCCCCTCCTTCACCTCGATGAGCTCGTGGCCGTCCACGTGGAAGCCGAACTGCCGCATCAGCATGAAGGACTTCTCCGTGGAGATCACCTTCACCTGGGGCCAGCGGATCAGAATCTCCTCGATGGAGGCGCCGTGGTCGGGCTCCATGTGGTTGATGACCAGATAATCCAGAGGGCGGTCCCCCAGGAGATGGTCCAGGTTTTCCAGCAGCTGGCGGCAGGCGGACCAGTCCACCGTGTCAAACAGGGCGGTCTTTTCGTCCAGCAGCAGGTAGGCGTTGTAGCTCACGCCCCGGGGGATGGGATGGATGTTTTCAAACAGGTGGAGCCGGTGGTCGTTGGCGCCGACCCAGTAGATATCACTCGTTACATTCCGCACGCAATACATGCTCAGTTCCTCCTTTACGCTTCAATGAAGTGTTCCTTGGACTCGGCGCACTCGGGGCAGACCCACTCCTCCGGGAGCTTTTCAAACAGTGTGCCCGGGGCGATCTCGCCGTCCTCGTCGCCCAGCTCGGGAACATACTCATAGCCGCAGCCGCCGCAGACATAGCGCTTGCCGATGGGCTCGGGCTTGGGCGGGGTGGGCCGCTTCATCTTGACCATGGGGGGAGCAGGCTGCTTCTCGCCGGTATCCAGCGCCTTGGTCAGCAGGGGCAGGATTTCCATCACGTCGCCCACGATGCCATAGTCGCAGTTTTTGAAGATGGGAGCGCCGGCGTTTTTGTTGATGGCCACAATGGTAGAGGCGTCTTTGATGCCCTTGAGGTGCTGCACCGCGCCGGAGATGCCGCAGGCGATGTAAAGGTTTCCGTTGAACTTCTGACCGGACATACCCACGTAGCGGTCCAGAGGCACGTACTTGAGGGTCTCGGCCACGGGACGGGAGGAGCCCACTGCCGCGCCGGCGGCCTTGGCCAGGTTTTCGATGAGCTTCATGTTCTTCTTCTCACCGATGCCCTGTCCGGCGGAGACGACCCGCTCGGCCTGATTGATGGGGGTGTCCATGGGAATGCCAACGGTGAAGTCGTGGCCGTCCTTTTTCAAAAGCTCCACCAGCTGGGCCACCTTCTCTTCGGAATTGCCGTCTCGGAGGATGTGCTTTTTCCGCACTCCGGTGATGGGCGCGGGCTTCTTGGCCCGGCTGGAGCTGCCGCCCTCGCTCTTGGGAGGCTTGCCCATGATGTGGGAGGCGATGACCACCCGCTGGATCTCGTTAGTGCCCTCGTAGATGGTGGTGATCTTGGCGTCCCGGAAGGCCCGCTCCACCTCCATGCCCTTCATGAAGCCGGCGCCGCCGTGGATCTGCAGGGCGTCGTTGGTGACCTCCAGGGCAATGTCCGAGGCGTACATCTTGGCCATGGCGGCCTCCATGGCATAGGGCTCGTGGTGCTCTTTCAGCTCGGCGGCGGAGTAGACCAGGAACCGGGCGCAGCGGAGCTTGGTGGCCATGTCGGCCAGCTTGAAGGAGATGGCCTGCTGGAAGCCGATGGGCTTGCCGAACTGGACCCGCTCCTTGGCGTATTCCACAGCGGCGTCATTGGCGCCCTGGGCGATGCCCAGCGCCTGGGAGGCGATGCCGATCCGGCCGCCGTCCAGGGTGGCCATGGCGATCTTGAAGCCGTCGCCCTCCTTGCCCAGCAGGTTTTCCTTGGGCACGATCACGTCGTTGAAGATCAGCTCGGCGGTGGAGGAGGAGCGGATGCCCATCTTGTCATAGTGGTCGCCGAACTCAAAGCCCTTCCAGCCCTTTTCCACGATGAAGGCGCTGATGCCCCGGGTGCCGATGTCCGGCGTGGTGACGGCGAAGACCACGTAGGTGTCCGCCTTGGGGGCATTGGTGATGAAGATCTTGCCGCCGTTGAGCACGTAGTGATCGCCCTTGAGGACGGCGGTGGTCTCCGTGCCGCCGGCGTCAGAACCGGCGTTGGGCTCCGTCAGGCCAAAAGCGCCGATCTTCTCACCCCTGGCCAGGGGCACCAGGTATTTCTGCTTCTGCTCTTCCGTGCCAAAGGCGAAGATGGGCCAGGAGCCCAGAGAGACGTGGGCGGAGAGGATGACGCCGGTGCCGCCGTCCACCCGGCTGAGCTCCTCCACGGCGATGGCATAGCTGATCACGTCCAGACCGGCGCCGCCGTACTCCTTGGGATAGGGGATGCCCATCAGGCCCATCTCGCCCATCTTCTTTACCACATCGTCGGGGAACAGGTTTTCTTTGTCCATCAGGAAGGCGATGGGCTTCACCTCTGTCTCGGCGAAGGCCCTCACCTTGGCCCGGAATTCCTCGTGTGCCTGGGTCGTTTTGAAATACATGCCGTTACCTCCTTATCTCGTCCTCAATATTTCTTGGTAAACATAATCTGTTTTCAGATGGTTCTCTCAAAAGCGGGGGCGTCTTCGGGCAGTGGGTTCCGGCCGAAGATGAGACTGTGCAGGGTGCGGGAGCGAAGCGCCTGGTCCAGCTGCCGCTGGAACTCGGCCAGTTCACAGTGGACGGTGCATTCTCCGTTGGCGTCCCGCCAGGTGCAGTCATAGTCCGGGTCCATGCAGGCAATGACCTGAAAATTTTCCTCCACAGCCTGCATCAGATCATAGAGGGTGATCTGATGGAGATCGGCAGAGAGGGAGCAGCCGCCTTCCGCGCCCCGGGCGATAGAGACCAGCCCCGCCCGGCTGAGCTTTTTGATGATCTTGTAGGCAAAGGGCTTGGGGACCTGGTGTAAATCTGAGATGGCCTGAGCCGTCATCTGCGTTCCGCCGGAGAGGGCCCGCAGGATTCGCATGGCGTAATCCGTCTCTCGGGTAATCAGCATGGGAAGCTCCTTTCGCCTGTAAAATCTATCTTTTAAAATTATCATATCAATGTGGATAAAAAAAGTCAAGTTAAACCGTGAGAGGTTTCTTTGATTTTATAAACCCTACAAAAGAGCGGTTTGGAATTTGGTAAAGCCAGCCAAGGGGTGAGGACGCGGTGGGAGAGTCGTAATTTTGAATGTATCCATACGGCAACAAATAGGAAAATTTGTAAGCTTGGGAAAAGTTTGGTCATAATGGGTCAAATTCAGTCAAAAATGCTGAAAAATGTAAAACTTTGTAATAGAATGGAAGTGTTGAAGAAGACAGGGGGGAGCCGATGTGGACATGAAGGAGATCAAGGAGACGGTCGCCCGGATCAGCGGCCACCGGAACCAGGCGTGCTACACGGTGCTGTGCTATGCCGCAGAGGCGGCTTGCCGCTACCAGCCTCAGGAACCCCGGATGAAAACGATTTTGGCAGATGCGGCGGCCCGGATGGGCACGGCAGAGACGACCGGCACGCTGAGTAAGGCGCTGTCCCGGGTGATGCGGGATATCTGGGACCACGGGGACCGTCGGGAGCTGGAGAAGCTCTTCGGCGGACCGCTGGTGGAGCAGCCCGCACCCCGGGCACTGGTCCTGCGGCTGGCGGAATCCGCCTGGCAGAAGCGGCCGTCTTCGAATCGGGAGATCCGCTACCGTCTGTGGCGGAGCCTGACAGACGAGCGCTATGGCGTTGCCGTTGACGTCGAGGAGCCGGAATACCATGCGGTGACCAGCACCTTCTGCCGGGATCTGGGGACGGCGGAGGCGTTGGTTCAGCGGCTGAACCAGGACCAGATCCCGTTGGAGACCTTTGAAGAGCGGTATCTGGACGGAGATCTGTTGACGCTGCTGTCCAAATGACCGGGGCAGTCTGCCGGCAGCCGGTCTTATCTGCCAACCGGAAGATCTCAGCAAATTAAAGAGCCTGCGGCGTTTTGCGCGCCGCAGGCTCTGTTTTTTCCTCTTATAGAATGTTACAGTTACAATCAAATAGTTTTTCCGATAGATACTATAAAATCTACGGTATTCAATGGATTTTTATGATTCTAAAATTTATTTATGTTACAGCTACGTTACAAAAGTAGCTTAAAGATTGACTTTCGCGAGAGGGCCGTGATATATTCATCCTGCGGAACGGGGCACCGGATGGCTTATCCCGGCATAGATACCGGGTCGGCTAGCCACGGTATGTGGGCCGGAGAGGGCCGAAGGGCGCGCTGTTCTGACAAAAATGGCGGTAATTTCCGCTAATCTAAAAGGAGGAAACCATGAAGAAGTTCCTTTCTCTGGTTCTGGCTCTGGTAATGACCGCGTCTCTGGTCACCGTCAGCGCCGGCGCCAAGGAGTTCAAGGACGACAAGGACGTCACCTATGACGAAGCTGTCGCCGTGATCTCCGAAGTGGGAGTTGTCGACGGTTACACCGACGGCACCTTCAAGCCCAGCGACACCCTGACCCGTGGTGCCGCAGCCAAGATCATCTGCAACCTGATCCTTGGCCC
>CAUWNE010000014.1:0-42452 GCA_963560095.1 uncultured Dysosmobacter sp.
CAAGCAAAAAACCTGCTCTGGCTTAATTGCCGGAGCAGGTTTTTCTACAGGCTGGCAGGACGGCTATAAGCCGTCCTGCTTTTATCTTTCCTCGCTCAGCGCTGATATTCCACCACGCCGTCGATCATGGTCATATCCACCTTGACATTGTGCAGCTCCCGGGTGTCCATGTTCAGGATGTCCCGGTCCAGCACGATCAGGTCGGCCAGTTTGCCGTTTTCCACGCTGCCCTTGATGTCCTCCTCATAGGAGCTGTAAGCCGCGTTCCAGGTGCAGCAGCGGATGGCGTCCAGCAGAGACACCGCCTGGGTCTTGTCGCACTGGAAGTCCTGGCGGATGTCATAGCGGTTCACCGCGCCGTCGATCATCTCGAAGCCCACCGGGCCGGAGGGCGCGTCAGAGTGCAGGGAGCACTTGATACCCGCCTCCATCATGCTCTTGAGGGCGCCCAGGAACTTGTTGCGCTCGGGGCCGTAGAAGGCGGCCAGGTTCTTGCCGTTGCGGATCTGCAAGCCGCCGTTGACGGAGGGGCAGATGTTCATCTTGGCCATCCGGTCGATCAGGTCCTGATCCACCAGGGTGCAGTGCTCGATGCGGTGACGGCGGGCCTTGAAGGCCTCCTTGTCCTCGCAGGCCTCGAAGGCCTTCTCATAGCCCTCCACCATGAACTCGATGGCCATGTCGCCGATGGCGTGAGCCGTGGCCTGGCACTCGGCGTCGTCGATCTTCTTGATGTACTCCCAGGTCTCTTCCCGCTCCCAGCCGCGCTCGCTGGGGAGGTTGGGATCGTGGGAATAGGGCTCCCGGGTGGCGCAGCTGGGGCCGCCGGAGCCGCCGTCGATCATGAACTTGCAGGGGCCAACCCGGAAGTGCTCGTCGCCCAGGCCCGTGACAAAGCCCAGCTGCATCCAGTGCTCATTATCCTCCAGGGAATAGGGCTTGCCGAAGATGCTGTGCAGGGCCATGTAGCTGCGAACCTTGAACTCGCCGCTGCGGCAGAGCTTCTGCATGATGTGGTAAGAGGGCCGGTCGCACTCGCCCATGTCGCCGATGGAGGTGATGCCGTTTTCCAGCAGCTGCTGGTGAGAGCGCATGGCGGCGCGGCGCTGCTGGGCCTCGGTGTACTCCACCTTGCCCCACAGCCAGAAGTGGGTGTGGCCCCGGACCAAGCCGGTGAGCTTGCCGTTTTCCACCACGACCTCGCCCTCGGGATACTTGGAGGCATCCTCAGGGCCATAGACGCCCAGATACTCCAGAGCCTTGGAGTTATAGGTGCTGATGTGGCCGTTGCAGGTGCAGCACTGGAGGGGGTTGTTGGGCGCGGCGGCGTCCAGCTCCTCCAGGGTGGGATGGCGCTGCTCTGCCAGGAGGCCGGCCTCATAGCCCATGGTGGAGATCCACTGGCCGGGCTTCTTGGTGGCGGCGATCTCCCGGATCAGATCCAGCAGCTCGGGGATGGTCTTGCAGGTGCTCAGGCCGGTGTCCACCATGGCGGAATCCAGCTCCGGCGCGATCATGCCGTTGAGGATGGGGTGATAGTGGGTGTCGTTGATGCCGGGCATCAGCGTCCGGCCGGCCAGGTCATAGACCTTGGTGTTCTCGCCGATGAGCTGGTCGATCTCCGCGTCGGTGCCGACGAAGACGATCTTGTTGCCCTTGACGCCCACAGCCTGGGCGATCTCATCATGGTCGTTTACCGTGATGACGCTGCCGTTTTTGAATGCGATGTCCAGATAGGAAAAATCAAAGTTCATGAGAGCCTCCCTTTTTTGTAAGCCCGCCAAGCGGGCAGAGTATACTGCTGTCCGGTTTCGAGGTATGACCTGGTCCGTTCTGTCCGTCATATCATCTCTTACGCGTGGTCATACCTTGCTGTTTACTCTCATTGTAGCAGACCCAGTTTTTTTGTCAAGAAAAATTGTGCAAATAGGGCGTTAAAATCTCAGAAGCTCACGCAATTATCGTCATAACACACAAAAAATACCGTCGATTTTTGATGGCGTGCCCAATCCGGCAGGAACCAGCCCGGTCATGCCAATCCCAGCAGTGTTCGGACCTCTCCAATCATATACAGGGACCCGCAGACGCAGATCACGTCCTCCGGCCCCACCGATTCCCGCAGGGCCGCCAGGGCCGCGGCAGCATTGGGATAGGGCGCGGCGGCGGTGAAGCCATACTCCCCTGCCAGCTTCCGGCACAGCTCCGCAGCCGGCAGGGCCCGGGGGCTGTCCGGCGTCACGGCGGCGATCCGCTCCGCCAATGGCACGATGGGGTCGAAGATCCCCCGGAAGTCCTTGTCCGCCAGCACGCCCATCAGGAAAGAGATCTTCTTTCCCGGGAAATAGGCCGCGAGAGACGCGGCCACCGCCTGGGCGCACTGGGGGTTGTGGCCGCCGTCCACGATGATGGCGGGATGGGTCTCGGCGCACTCGAACCGTCCCGGCCACACGGCGTGAGCCATGCCCTCCAGGACTGCCTGGTCCGGGATGGGCCACCCCCGCTCCCGCAGGACCTCCAGCACCGCCAGGGCCGTGGCGGCGTTTTGGAGCTGGTGCTCCCCCAGCAGGGACAGGCAGACCTCAGGATACCGGCCCCAGGAAAACCGCTGGCCCTCCAGGGATCTGGCCAGCGGCGCCGGCTCCTCCGCCTGGATAAGACGGGCTCCCCGCCGGCGGCAGATCTCCTCCACCGTCCGCCGGACCGGCTCTGCGTGGTCCCCCAGGACCACTGTGCCGCCAGCTTTCACGATGCCGGCTTTCTCTGCGGCGATCTTCTCCAGGGTGTCTCCCAGCAGCTCCGTGTGCTCCAGGCCGATGCGGGTGATGACCGCCGCTTCCGGGGCGGGGATCACGTTGGTGGCGTCCAGCCGGCCCCCCAGGCCTACCTCCAGCACCACGATGTCACACCCTGCCGCCTCGAAGCAGCAAAAGCCCACGCAGGTCAGCAGCTCAAACTGGGTGGGGGCGTCCTCCATGGTGTCTGCCGCGGCCTTGACCCGCGCCGCCGCGGCGCAGAGGGCCTCATCGGAGACCTCCTCCCCGTTGATCCGGAACCGCTCATTGTACCGCACCAGATGGGGCGAGGTATAAAGGCCCACCCGCAGCCCCGCCTGCCGCAGGCAGGCGTCCAGCAGTGCGGAGGTGGAGCCCTTGCCGTTGGTCCCCGCCACATGGATGAATTTCAAACGTTTCTGGGGGCTGTCCAGCAGAGCAAGCAGCTCCTCCATCCGTGTCAGCCCCAGGTGGCTGCCCAGCATATCCACATGGGTGAAATAGTCCAGCATCTCCTGATAGGTCATGGTCTTCCTCCCTCTCAGCTCCGGCTCCCGGCCTGCTCCATGGTTCTCTTTTCCTTTTCCATCTGGTGGTGCTCCAGCACGGGCACCAACAGCACACAGACAAACATACAGGTAAATCCTCCGTTATACAGGCAGAAGCCGCCGTGGAGGTTCGGCACACAGGTGACAAAAATGTAGTGCATGGCCCCCGCCAGCACACCGGCCAGGAAGCCATACTTGCCAGCGATGGGCGAGAGACCGTTTGCAAAGCAAAGGCCGATGACGATGGCCTGGGCATTCATGGGCAGGGCAAAGCTGGTGCCCAGGCTCTCGCAGGTCCACACTGCCGCCAGGCTGGCCGCCCCGTAGCCCAAGGCAATGGGCAGCACGTTTCTCAAATGGCTGCCTTTCACGCCGCAGCAGACCATGCAGAACACGCACCCCAGAGTGGCAGCATTCCACACCGCGCCGATCACATCATACATCACCACCACGGCCAGGCCATAGATCCCCAGGGAGATCAGGGCCGTGCCGGCGCCGTACTTGTCCGCGTAGTCCACATTGTGGCCGCTGTCCCGCAGCAACTCCCCCAGGTTCCGGAAGGAGCCGCCTGCGAACAGGCCCAGCAGGATCGCTCCGGCGAAGACCGCAACGCAGAACACATGGGCCTCCAGGACAAACGCATCCCCAACGCCCACGCTGCCGTGCTGGGGAAAGTCCTCGCCGTTGGGCAGCGCGCCGCCCAGCACCTGATATAAGAGACTATACAGGAAAAAGGCCACGATGCCAAGAGGCACGGCAGCTCCGTAAAGACTGTACCCCCGGGTGACCTTTCCCGCCTCCTTGACACCGGCGGGCAATACCAGGGCAACAAAGGTGCCTATGCCCACAGCCCAGAGCAAGCCCTGCCATGTAAAGCCCCTCCACTCCACACGCGGATAGCGGAACAACAGGTCTGTCAGCAGCGGGGCAAGTCCCGTGGCAAAGAGCACAAAGTTGGCGTGGGCCCCCAGAGGGGTCTTTTCCAGCAGGCAGTAAAGCCCCGCCCCCGGCAGCACCAGCAGCATAGACAGCGCCGTGATGCCCCAGAAGCTAAAGCCCGCCGTCAGGAAAAAGGCCAGGACGCTGACGCCGTCCACCTTGCTGCCCGGCAGGCTGTACAGCGCCGAGGCCATCAGCCCCACCAGGCCCACATTCAAAAACGTGCCGGCCACGCCGCCGTAGCTGATATCAAAATAGCTCTTGACCGTCTGGCCGGACTGGGTGCAGATCCGCACCAGACCAGGCACCATATCTCCCCGGTCCGGAGAGAGCAGGGCCGCCAGAAGGCAGAGCGCCGAGAAGCCCCAAAAGAGGACTCTCAGCGCCTGCCCCGGCTGAGCGAAACGCTCCTTGTTCATTTTACAGTCCGGCCGGCGGCCTCCACCACATGGCCGATCAGCACAGAGGTGGTCACCGCGCCCACGCCGCCGGGAACGGGCGTGATGGCCTCCACAATGGGCTCCACCTCGTCGTACACCGCGTCGCCGGCGATGCCGCCCTTGGCCTCGTCCCAGTTGATGGACACGTCGATCACCACCTGGCCGGGACGGACATAGTCCTTCGTCAGGCTCTTCAAAACGCCGGCGGCAGAGATCAGGATGTCCGCCTCCCGGGCGATGGCCGGGGTGTCCACGGTCTTGGTGTGGCAAACGGTGACGGTGGCGTTCTTAGCCATCAGCATCATGGCGGCAGGCTTGCCCACCACCAGGCTCCGGCCGATGACCACGGCCTTCTTGCCGGTGCAGTCAATACCGTAGTGGTCCAGGATCTCCATGCAGGCGGCAGGGGTGCAGGGGGCGAAGCCCAGCTTCTTGCCCATGAACACGCCGGCGTTGGAGCCGTCGGTCATGCCGTCCACGTCCTTGCGGGGGTCCAGGCGGTTGCAGATCTCGTCCTGGTCGGCCTTGAGGTGCCCCGGCAGGGGCCGGAACATCAGCACGCCGTGGATCTTGTCGTTGGCGTTGATCTCGTCGATGGTCTTGAGCAGCTCCTCCTTGCTCACGTCCTCGGGCAGCAGGAACTTCTCCACCGCCACGCCCAGGGCCTCGGCCCGCTTGGTGGCGCCCTTCTCATAGCTCAGGTCGTCCGGCCGCTCGCCGCAGCGGACGATGGCCAGGGTGGGATACACGCCCTGGGCCTTCAGCGCCTCGCAGTCGGCGATGATCCGGGCGTTGAGCTTCTCATTGACTTCTTTTCCCAGCAGATGCTTTGCCATATCTTAATTTCCCCTTTTCTTTCCGTTCTCTCAGTTGAAAAAGCCGCTCTTGACCGTGTTGAAGATCTCGTCGGCCATGGCGCCGTACTTGTCCAGCATTCCCAGGCACTTGGCGTTCATCTCCTCGGCCAGGACGCGGTTTTTCAGCGTCTTGGTGTTGATGAACACATTCAGGCTGGCAGCCTGGAGAGCCGCCTTCACGCACACGGCGGCACAGCCCGCGTCAGACACCGCCAGGCGGCTGCCCTTGGCGGCGAAGACCGCGATGGCCTCCATGGACTCGCAGCAAAGCTCCATGATGTGCACGGGCACCGCGCAGGCGGTGATGGTGGCCTCCTCCAGGACCGTGTCCCGGGTGGGGTCGTCCTTGGGGATGCCGTAAGCCTTGGCCAGAGGGACAAAGCCCTTCTCATCGGCCTCCACCTGATCCAGCAGCTCCTTTTGCAGGGCGTCGCACTTGGCCTGCAAGGCCAGGATCTCCGCCTCCACGTCGGCGTACTTCTTCTTCCCCACGGTGAGAGAGCCCACCATGTTGCCCAGGGCCGTGCCCAGAGCGCCCACCAGGGCCGCCGCGCCGCCGCCGCCGGGGGCGGGCGCGTCAGAGGCCAGTACCTCCACAAACTTCCGGCAGGATTCCATTGTCATATCCACAGGCGTGTCCTCCTTATCGCCATAATAGTAGGAAGAAGTCCGGCGGCGCAGTACCGCCGGACTTCCGGGACTGTCGAAAAAGCGGCAAGCCACTTTTTCGAACAGGGCTTGCGCTGCGCTTTGTGCCTCGGTTGTCCGCTAAAGGCGGACAATTCGACACTCGCTCCGCGAGAAGTATTTTCCTCCACGCACATGTCGCGGCGGAAAATGATTTTATTCTCTTCGCCGCCTGCGGGCGGCGAACTCTGCGAGGCACTTTCGAAAGTCACAGAAGTCCGGCGGCGCAGTACCGCCGGACTTCCGGGATGTTGGTTCTATATCAAATTGGATCTCTGATCAGAACAGGCAGCTGCCTCTAATTAGAACAGGCCGCTGATCTTGCCGTTCTCATCCACGTCGATCTTCTCGGCGGAGGGAACCTTGGGCAGGCCAGGCATGGTCATGATGTCGCCGGTCAGGGCCACGATGAAGCCGGCGCCGGCGGAGACCTTCAGGTTCCGGACGGTGACGGTGAAGCCCTTGGGAGCGCCCAGGAGCGCGGCGTTGTCAGAGAAGCTGTACTGGGTCTTGGCCATGCAGATGGGCAGGTTGCCGAAGCCCAGGTCGGTCAGCTGCTGAGCCTGCTTCTTGGCGTTGGCGGTGAGCACCACGCCGTCGCCGTGATAGACCTTCTTCACGATGGCGTCCAGCTTCTCCTCGATGGTGGCGTCAGCGTCATAGACGAACTGGAAGTTGTTGGGCTGCTCGCACAGACGAACGACCTCCTCGGCCAGGGCCTTGCCGCCCTCGCCGCCCTTGGCCCAGACCTCGCTGAGGGCCACGTTCACGCCCAGCTCGTTGCACTTCTTCTCCACCAGGTCCAGCTCGGCCTTGGTGTCGGTGGGGAAGGCGTTGATGGCCACCACGCAGGGCAGGCCGTAGACGTTCTTCACGTTGTCCACGTGCTGCAACAGGTTGGGCAGGCCCTTCTCCAGAGCCTCCAGGTTCTCGTTGTTCAGGTCGGCCTTGGCCACGCCGCCGTGATACTTCAGAGCCCGGACGGTAGCCACGATGACCACGGCAGAGGGCTTGAGACCGGCCATGCGGCACTTGATGTCCACGAACTTCTCAGCGCCCAGGTCCGCAGCGAAGCCAGCCTCGGTGACGGCATAATCCGCCATCTTCAGAGCCATGCGGGTGGCAGTGACGGAGTTGCAGCCGTGGGCGATGTTGGCGAAGGGACCGCCGTGGATGAAGGCGGGGGTGCCCTCCAGGGTCTGGACCAGGTTGGGCTTCAGGGCGTCCTTGAGCAGGGCGGCCATGGCGCCCTCGGCCTTGAGGTCGTGAGCGGTGACGGGCTTGCCGTCATAGGTGTAAGCCACGATCATCCGGGCCAGACGGGCCTTCAGATCGGTGATGTCGCTGGCCAGGCACAAAACAGCCATGATCTCGCTGGCCACGGTGATCTCGAAGCCGTCCTCACGGGGCACGCCCTGGACCTTGCCGCCCAGGCCGTCCACGATGTGGCGCAGCTGACGGTCGTTCATATCCACAGCGCGCTTCCAGGTGATCTGCTTGACGTCGATCCCCAGAGCGTTGCCCTGCTGGATGTGGTTGTCCAGCATGGCGGCCAGCAGGTTGTTGGCAGCGCCGATGGCGTGGAAGTCGCCGGTGAAGTGCAGGTTGATGTCCTCCATGGGCACCACCTGGGCATAGCCGCCGCCGGCAGCGCCGCCCTTGACGCCGAACACGGGGCCCAGGGAGGGCTCGCGCAGGGCCACAGCAGACTTCTTGCCGATCTTGCGCAGACCGTCGGCCAGACCCACGGAAGTGGTGGTCTTACCCTCGCCGGCGGGGGTGGGGGTGATGGCGGTGACCAGGATCAGCTTGCCGTCGGGAGCGTCGGTCTCCTTGAGCATATTGTAGTCGATCTTGGCCTTGTAGTTGCCGTACTGCTCGATGTACTTCTCGTCCACGCCGCAGTTCTTGGCCACTTCGGTGATCTTGAGGGGAGTCACTTCCTGGGCGATCTCAATGTCGGTCTTGAAACTCATGCTGTCGTTCTCCTTTTTCCAGAAAATTTATATGGATAGTTGTTTCGCACGTTTCGGAAACGGCTCTCTGTGAGAGAGCACGCCTGTCCTACCACCGGGCCGCGAGAGGTGATTTCCCCTGCGTGGTCTGACCTGTTGAGCCCATTATATGAAATCAAAATCCAGATGTCAAGCGGGATTTGCAAAAAGTCGGATTTGCATAGAAAACCCCCTTTGATTTTGGGAGATTGACGAATTTTTCAAAAACAGCTATAATAGATTTGTTACAATCCCAGAATTCATCACAATTAAGAGGAGTGACCCTTTATGAATACCCCTTCCGGCGGCCCTTCCCTGCCTCTCTCCGAACAAATTGCCCAGCAGCTGCGTGGTATGATCTTTGACGAGCACCGCTTCAATCCCGGCGACCGGATGCCTGACGAGCGGAGTCTGGCCCTGGAGATGGGGGTTAGCCGCACCTCCCTGCGGGAGGCCATCAAGACCCTGGTGGCCAGCGGCGTTCTGGTGATCCGCCGGGGCGTGGGCACCTTCGTCTCCGAGACGCCGGGCAAGCTGGAGGACCCCTTCGGCTTTGCCTATGCCGAGGACAAGCAGCAGCTGCTGGCAGACTGGTACCAGGCCCGTCTGATCATTGAGTCCGAAGCGATGGAGCTGGTTGCCAAAAACGCCACGGATGAGGAGCTCCAGGAGCTGGAGGACCTGGCCCTGCGCCAGCGGGACCTGATCACCTCCGGGGATCGAAAGAAGAAAAGCCAGGAGACCTACTCCTACTCTTTCATGGAGCTGGACCAGGAATTCCATGCCGCTCTGGCCGCCGCCACCCACAGCGCCGTCATGGGCCGGGTGCTGCCGGCCCTCCACGAGTGGGTCTACTTCGGGGCCGCCGTGGGCGAGTATCCCCGATTGTCCCGGGAGATGGAGCACAACGCCAAGGAGAGCCATCTGACCATCGCCCAGTTTTTGAAAATGCGGGACGGCAGAGGGGCCAACATGGCCATGCGCTACCACATGCTCCAGGCTCTAAAAGACGTAGAGCGCCCATAAGCAAACGTTTTCGCCTAGTGATTTTCCCCATCCGGAAAAATTTTTAGAAGAATTTCCAAAGATGCCTTGACTTTTGCTGTCGGATTCGGTATGATAAAGGCAATCAAGTGGTATGACCACGTTAAAACCGTCCGCTGAGACCTGAATTTGATGAAAGAGGTGCATTTCAATGGGCAACAAGAAAAAGATGACAATTCTGGATTTCCAGAAGTACAAGGACGAGGGCCGTAAGTTCTCCTTCGTGACTGCTTACGACTACACCACCGCCTCCATTGTGAACGACAGTGACTGCGAGATCATCCTGGTGGGTGACTCCCTGGGCATGATCATGCTGGGCTATGACAGCACCGTGCCTGTCACCGTGGACGACATGATCCACCACATCCGTCCCGTGGTCAAGGGCGCTCCCGACACCTTCATCATCGGCGATATGCCCTTCGGCTCCTACAACGTGAGCAAGGAGCAGGCCATCGAGACCGCCAACCGCATCACCAAGGAGACCATGTGCGACTGCGTGAAGCTGGAGGGCGGCGTGAACATGGCTCCCACCATCCGCGCTATGGTCGATGCCGGCATCAACGTCATGGGCCACATCGGCATGACTCCCCAGACCGCTACCTCCTTCGGCGGCTTTAAGGTCCAGGGCGGCACTCCCGAGTCTGCCCGTAAGCTGATCGAGGACGCCAAGGCTCTGGAGGCCGCCGGCGTGTTCGCCATGGTCGTCGAGTGCGTTCCCAGCGTTGTGGCCAAGGCCATGCAGGAAGAGGTCCACGTGCCCATCCTGGGCATCGGTGCCGGCCCCTACGTGGACTGCCAGGTGCTGGTCACCCAGGACCTGCTGGGCATGTACGGCGACTTCAAGCCCAAGTTCGTCAAGCAGTTCGCCCACATCCGCGAGGAGATGGTCAAGGGCCTGAACCTGTTCCACGAGGAGACCCTGAGCGGTGCTTTCCCCACTCCCGAGTACTCCTTCAACAAGGCCGTGGAGATCCCCTCCGTGTACGGCCCCGGCAACAACAAGTAATCTCTCCCCCATTTTCAGGCGGTTATGAAAAGCGGGCGGCAGGATGAACCTGCCGCCCGCTTTCTCTGTTTCCCCTCCCCTGCCCCGGGTGCCGCGTCCGGAGCGTCTTTCCATCTACGGCTCAAAACCGCCCCCGCCGCAAGCCTCTGCCGTCGCCGCCTAAGCCGCTGCACGCCGCGGGGTGATCCAGCGCGCCCTGTTCCAGGGGACACGCCATGCCTGCCCGGGGCATCCAGATGAAAGAATCAAGCAAAAACACCGGCGGGAAGACCTGATGGCCTTCCCGCCGGTGCTTGATTTCCGGTGCGGATATGGATTCTTACAGCTGCTGCAGGAGCTGGCGGAGGAATTTCCACAGCTTCTGGCAGGTGGAGATGGTCACGTACTCACCGGGGGCGTGGAGATTCCGGACGTCGGGACCCATGGAGATCATGTCCAGCTTGTGGGGCACCTTCTCCCCCAGCTCGCCGCACTCCAGGCCGGCGTGGAGGATCATATACCGGGGCTCTCTGCCGAACATCTCCTGATACAGCCGGCCGCAGGCCTGCTTGACCTGGGAATCCGGGTCATACTCCCACTCCGGGCAGCAGGAGAGGACCTCATAGGCGGCGCCGGAGAGGGTGGTCAGCCGGCGGATGTGGTTGAACATCTCCTCATAGACGCTCTTGACGGAGCTGCGGGTCATGATGTGGATCACGGCCTGGGTCTCCTCCAGCCGGACCACGCCCAGGCTGACGGAGCTCTCCACGATATCGGGGAACTCCGGGTTCTGCCGGACGATGCAGCTCTGGGTGAAGTAGAGGTAGTTCAGCAGCCGGTCCCGGCTGGCGGCGGTCAGGGCCCGGGCAGCGGTGGGGGCCTCCTCACAGGTCACGGCGATGTCCGGATCGGAGAAGCGGTACTCCTTGGAGACCGCCTCCTGGAGCTGGGCCGTCAGGACCCGGACCTGCTCGGCGTCGGCAGCGGACACGGCCACCACGGCCTCGGCCTCCCGGGGGATGGCGTTGTACTTCAAGCCGCCGGTGAAGCCGGTCACCGTCAGCTCCACCGTCTCTTTCAGGTTGTAGAGCAGACGGCACAGGAGCTTGATGGAGTTGGCCCGGCAGCGGTGGATATCCTCGCCGGAGTGGCCGCCCAGAAGCCCCTTGACGCTCAGGCGCAGGGAGACGGTGTCCTGGGGCGCGTCCTCCCACTGGATGGGCAGGAAGCTCTTGACCACCGGACCGCCGGCGCAGCCGATGATGAAGATGCCCTCGTCATCAGAGTCCAGGTTGATGAGGGTGCTGCCCTGGACCTGGGTGGCGTCAAAGGCCTCCACGCCGGTCATGCCCCGCTCCTCGTCGGCGGTGCAGATGAACTCCAGGGCCGGATAGGCCTGGGTCTCGTCTGCCAGCACCGCCAGAGCCATGGCCACGCCGATGCCGTCGTCCGCGCCCAGGGTGGTCTCCCGGGCGATGATCTTGTCCCCGTCGATCTCAAAGGCGATGGGGTCCTTTTCAAAGTCGTGGTCCACACCGGCGTTTTTCTCGCAGACCATGTCCATGTGGGCCTGGAGGATGACGCCGGGACGGTCCTCAAAGCCCTTGCCGGCGGGACGGCGCATCAGGATGTTATGGGCCGCGTCGGTGTGGTACTCCAGGCCGTGGGCCTTGGCAAACTCCACCAGATAGGCGCACACCGCCGCCTCGTTGCCGGACTCCCGGGGGATACGGGTCAGGTCCTCAAAATAGCGGAAGACCTCCACAGGCTCGGTCTGAGCCAGGATTCTCTGTTCCATAAGATTACCTCCTTATTTAGCCTTGATCAGAAAACAGCAGGGCGGATCAGGCCAGCAGCACCGTGGCGCCGGCCAGGACCACCATGGTCAGCACGGCGATCAGCAGCAGGAACTTGCCCACGAACTTCATCCAGGTCACATAGGAGGTCTTCGTCATGGCCAGCACGCCCATCAGCAATCCGCAGGTGGGAGCCACCAGCGCCAGCATGGAGTTGGCAGCGGCGTAGGCGATGACCACGATCTCCCGGCCCACGTTGGCAAAGTCCGCCAGAGGGGCCATGATGCCCATAGACAGCGTGGCAAGGCCGGAGGAAGAGGGCACGAAGAAGGACAGCACCAGATAGATCAGATACGTGCTGATAGAGAAGATCACGTTGGAGGTGTTGACCAGCAGGCTCTCGCCGAAGTGCAGGATGGTGTCGGTGATCATGGCGTCGTTCATGACGATGCTGACGCCTCTGGCCACGCCGATGATGACCGCCACGCTCAGAAGGTCCTTGCAGCCGTTGATGAAGGTATCCATATAGGTCTCCTCACCCATCCGGTCGATGACGGCCACCACGATGCTGGCCACCAGGAAGATGCCGGAGAGCTCAGGGAACCACCAGCCCATGGTGGGCCAGATGGTGATGCCCAGATCCTCCCAGGCCAGAACGCCCCAGATCATCACCAGGAAGGACACGACGAATACCACCAGGATCAGCTTGCGCTTGGCGGTCAGCTCGGGGAGGTTGTCCATATCGCTCTTGAGGAAGAACTTCTTGTTCTCCTCCGCCTGGGCGTAGACCAGGGACTTGGTGGGGTCCTTGCGGACCTTCTCCGCGTAGCGCATGGTGAAGATGATGCCGGCGGGGATGTAGATGGCCAGCAGCACCAGCCGCACGCCGATGCCGTCTGCCATGGAGATGCCCGCAAAGCGGCTGGCGATGGCCACGGCAAAGGGGTTGGCGATGGAGCCCATGACGCCCAGGGCCGCGCCCATCTTGATGACGCTCAATCCCACCAGGGTGTCATAGCCTGCCGCCAGCAGCACCGGGATCAGCACCGGGAAGAAGGGCAGCGTCTCCTCCTCGATGCCGAAGGCCGCGCCGGCAAAGCTGAAGATCAGCATCAGGACGGGGATCAGCAGCTTCTCCCGGCCCTTGAGCTTGCGGATTGTGGCGCCGATGGCGGCGTCAATGGCGCCGGTCTTCATGACCACGGCCAGGTATCCGCCGATGACCAGGGTATAGAGGATGATGTCCACCGAATCCATGAAGCCCTTGATGGGGGCCATGATGATGGAACCCAGTCCCTGGGGATTGGAATCCACATGGTGGAAGGTCCCTGCGATGGGCTCCAGCTTGGAGGCGGTGGGGTCCACGTAGTCATAGGCGCCGCCGGGCAGGACCCAGCTGAGCACCGCCACCAATACCACAATGAGCATGATGATGACGTACGAGGAAGGGATCTTGAACTTTTTCTTTTCCATACTGACTCTCCTCTTTGACAAGAATGTGACAAACTATTAGAGCAACATTTATGCCAAAATCTATTTTTTCAAAAAAGATGCTCAAAATCGGCCTTTTCTGCGGATTTTGAATTGTGAACGAAGTCTGAACAGGCAGCTCTGTTCCCTCCCCACCCCCGCTTGGCGGTCAATTAAGTCGTTTTTGACTTATTCTTCGCAAATAAATAAGTCGAAATCGACTTGATCTCAAAAAAGTTCGAGAAAAGCAAGTTGATTTCGACTTAATTCTTTGATAAAATGGAGAAAACCAGCCCCCGGATACTCACAGCTGGCCCAGACGGCAGATGGCCTCGGCGTAGATCTCACAGGTCTTCACCAGGTTGTCAATGTCCACGTATTCGTTTTTCTGGTGCCAGGCCAGGCTCTCACCGGGGAAAATGGCCCCAAAGGCCGCTACATTGGGGATGGACTTGGAGTAGCTGCCGCTGCCGCTGTATGTGGGCTCACTCTTGTCCCGGGTGACCTTCTGATAGGCCTCGAGCAGGGCCTCGATCAAAAAGTGCTCCCGGGGGAAGTAGATGGGGTCCCAGTAGGAGTTTTCCACCTCACGGAAGCCCTGGTCCCGGAAGGCGCCCCACAGCCGCTGATAGACCTGGTCGTACTGGCAGGTGACGGGATAGCGCAGGTCCAGCCGGACATTCATGGTCTCTCCGTCATAGGAGAGGATGCCCAGATTGACGGTGAGCTTGCCGGAGAACTCGTCCGCGTAGGCGATGCCCAGGGAGTCGCCGTAGAGCTCAAAGCCGATCTTCTGGCGCAGGAAGCGGATCACCCGCCGCAGTTGGGGCGAGCCGAACTCCAGATGATCCAGAAAATCCACCATGGCGCTGATGGCGTTAACCCCCTGCTCCAGGGAGATGCTGTGGGTCTCCATGCCCACCGCCTCCACCAGCACGCCGTCATCCAGGATCTTGGCGTGGAGACTGTGACGGTGCTCCTGGGCAAAGTCCGACAGGGCCTTGACGATCTCACTTTTCCGCTCTGTCACCAGATAGGCCCGGCAGTGGCCGGGAACGGTGTTCTCCATGGTGCCCCCCTGGATGCAGCGGAGATACTCCTCCCCCTCCTGGGGCACGGGGCCGGAGAACTCCACCATGGCCAGTCCCTTTTCCGCGAACACCACCGGGAACTGGCCGTCCAGCGTGAAGCCGGTGATGGGGGGCCGCTCCTGTGTGAGATAGTGCTGCATGTCCCGGTAATAGCGCTGCTCGTCGGTGCCGATGATCAGCCGGATCTTCTTGTTCAGCCGCCGGCCGCTGTCCTTCACCGCCTTGAGGGCGTAGAGAGCGGCCATCAGGGGGCCCTTATTATCCATAGCGCCCCGGCCATAGATCCGGTTGTCCCGGATGACGCCGCCGTAGGGCGGCACGCCCCACATCTCCCCCTCGGGACAGATATCCACATGGGAGAGCACGCCGATATACAATTCCCCCTGGCCGTACTCAGCGTAGCCGCAGTAGCCGTCCAGCTTCCGGGTGGAAAAGCCCATGGAGGCCGCCAGGTCCAGCACATAGTCCAGCGCCGCGTCCACCCCCTCGCCAAAGGGCTTGCCCGGCTGGGGCTCGCCGTGGACGGAGCGGATGCGGATCAGCTCCTGCACAGAGCGGATCAGATCGTCTTTTTCCTGTGAGATCACTGATTTGAGGGTCATAGCCAAACACCTTATCCTATCTGCCAATCGCCGCCGGCACATCCGCCCGCTAGCGAATTACTCTGTTAAATCTTCGATGCCATTTCTATGATACCGTAAATATCGGCGGTTGTACAGCCTGAATTTTTCCCGGCGGTGTTTTTTCCGCCGGGCCGCCGGAGAGGAGCCCGCCTATGGAAGCCCAAGCCCTGTGTCAGATCCTGGACCACATCCCCTCCTCCGTGGCCGTCTACACCCCGGAGGGCCGCCTGGTCTACTGCAACCACACCTATCTCCAGCGCTTCGGTGCCGGAGAAGCGCCGGAGGGCCGCCCCTTTTTGAAGGCCGGCCGCCGGGAGTACTATCAGATCTCCCGCCTGCCCGAGGCGGCGGAGGAGCTGAGCCGGGACGGCGGCGAGCAGTCCGACCTGCTGGGGAGCTGGCGGCGGCGCTATGTCCTGCTGGACCAGGGGCCGGAGGCGCTGATCCTGGAGATCCTCTCCCCTGCCGCTCCCCAGCCCGTGGCCCTGCGGCGGGAGGAGGCCCCGCCCCCGCCGGAGGAGATGATCCTCTCTGACCGGGGGATGCGCAGCACCCTGGAGACCATCCGCCGGATCTCCACCTTTGACTCCACCGTGCTCATCACCGGAGAGTCCGGCACCGGCAAGACCATGCTGGCCAAGTACATCCACACCGCCAGCCGCCGGGCCCGGGCCCCCTTCGTCACCATCAACTGCGGCACCATCCCGGAAAACCTCATTGAATCTGAGCTCTTCGGCTACGTCTCCGGCGCCTTTACCGGCGCGGGCCAGCGGGGCAAGGTGGGGTTGGTGGAGACCGCCAACGGCGGCACCCTCTTTTTAGATGAGATCGGCACCCTTCCCCTGAATCTCCAGCGGAAATTTCTCCAGCTGGTCCAGGAGAAGACCTATCTCCCCGTGGGCGGCGTGAAGCCCAAGACCGCCGACGTGCGGATCATCTCCGCCACCAACCTGGACCTGCACAAGCAGGTGGAGGAGGGCGTGTTCCGGGAGGATCTCTATTACCGTCTGCGGGTCATCGAGTTCCACATGCCGCCCCTGCGGGAGCGCAAGGACGCCATGGACCCCCTGATCGATTACTTCCTCTCCCACTACAACCGCCTCTATCAGCTCTCTAAAACCATCTCCCCCAAGGCCCGGGAGGCCCTCAAGCACCACAGCTGGGACGGCAACATCCGGGAGCTTCAATACGTCATCGAGCGGGCCATGGTCACCTCTGCCGACGACTGCATCCAGTCCGACGATATCCCGCCCCTCCACGGCTCCGCCCCCGACGGGGAGGAGCAGGAGCTCCAGAGCTTTGACCAGGCGGTGGAGGGCTTTGAGAAAAAGCTGCTGCGGCGGGTCTACCAGACCCACGACAGCTCCTATAAGCTGGCAAAGGCCCTGGGGCTGTCTCAAACCCGGGCCTCCCGGCTGCTGCGCAAATACGACATCCGCTGACCCGCCCAGGCGCAATCGGTTGCCCTTTTCCCCTGAAACCGACCATCTTCGATCCCTCTTGACAAGGCCCCGGCGGACCCCTATAATAGCCTCCACAAGGGCCGCGGACCGCGGCCCCCACAAGCGTTTTCACAGGAGGTGACGTCCTTGCCCCGGGCAGAGCTCTTTGAATCTGAAAGCATCTGGAAGATCCTGCTCCACATCGCTCCGCCGGTGATGCTGGCCCAGCTGATCCAGTCCATGTACAACATCGTGGACAGCTATTTTGTCGGGCAGTTCTCCGGCGACGGCCTGACGGCCCTGTCCATCATCTATCCCATTCAATACATCGTCACCGCCATCGCCGTGGGCACCGGCGTGGGCGTGAACACCCAGATGTCCCGGTACTACGGGCGGGGCCAGACGGAAAAGGCCGACGAGACCGCCGGCACCGGCACCGCCCTGGCCCTGATCAGCTGGGTGATCTTCGCCCTCATCAGCGCCGTCTCCATCCGGCCCTTTGTGGAGATCTCCGCCTCCTCCCCGGCGGCGGTGGACTACGCCGTGACTTACGGCCTGATCGTGTGCATCGGCAGCCCCGGCGTCTTTTTGGAGAGCTGCTGGAGCAAAGTCCACCAGGCCGGCGGCAATATGCGCCTTCCCATGCTGGCCCAGATCGCCGGTGCGGTGATGAACATCGTCTTAGACCCCATCCTGATCTTCGGCATGGGTCCCATCCCCGCTCTGGGGGTGGCCGGCGCGGCCTGGGCCACGGTGGCGGGCCAGGTGCTGGCGGCGGTCATCACCGTCTCCGGCTTCCGGAAGATCCCCGGCTGGAAAAAGCTTGGCTACTATGCCAAGCGGATCTACCGCCTGGGCTATCCCTCGATCCTGATGCAGATGCTCTTCACCGTCTATATCATGGCTCTGAATGTGATCCTGGCGGGCTTTTCCGACGCGGCGGTGACGGTGCTGGGCCTCTATTATAAGATCCAGTCCTTTTTCTTCATCCCCCTGTGCGGACTGGAGACCTGCATCGTCCCCCTGCTCAGCTACACCTACGCCCAGGGGGCCCACCAGCGCTGCCGCCGGGTCCTGTGGGACTCCGTGCTGCTGGCTGCGGTCTTCATGCTGCTGGGCGTGGCCTGCTTTGAGGGCATCCCCGGCCAGCTGCTGGGCATCTTCACCCAGGACGCGGAGGTCATGGAGATCGGCATCCCCGCCCTGCGGATCATCGGTACCAGCTTCCTGCCGGCGGTGGTCTCTTTGATGATGCCGGTGTTCTTCCAGGCCATCGGCGCGGCAAAGCCCAGCGTGCTGCTGTCTCTGACCCGGCAGGTCTTCTGCCTGATCCCCATCTTCTGGCTCTTTTCCAAGCTGGGCCTTCGCTATACCTGGCTGGCCTTCCCCCTGGCAGAGCTCATCACCGGCACTTTGGGCATGATCCTCTACCGCCGGCGGGTCCGTCTGTGGGAGACCTATGGCACCAGCCAGGGCCGTCACCTGAGAGAAGGAGTTGTCACTATGAAAATGATCACCGCCATCGTCAGCCGCAAGGACGCCGCCGAGGTCTGCTCTGCCCTGACAGAGTCCGGCTTCTACTTCACCCGGATGGCCTCCACCGGCGGCTTCCTCACCGCGGGCAACACCACGCTGCTCATCGGCACCGAGGAAGCCCAGGTCCAGCAGGTCATCCAGGTCATCCGGAGCCACTGCTCCCGCCGGGTGGAGAAGATCTCCTCCCCGGTCCAGCTGGCCACCCCCTCCACCGCCTATCCCACAGAGGTCACGGTGGGCGGCGCCACGATCTTTGTCTCCGACGTGACCCAGTTTGAGAAGATCTGATCCCCCCAAAAAGTCCAAAAAAGCCCAAGAGACGCGCCGAAAGGCGCGTCTCTTCTTCTATCTGGTTGAATCGAGCAGAAGAATATGATAAAGTAACACTGAAAGATCCGCGGGGATCTGAGAAAGGAAGGTGTCCGCATGAAAAAGACCGTCATGATCTCTCTGGCCGTTATTGTGTGCCTTTTGATCTCAGCTGTGGCTTTGAACCATTTAAGTTATCAAGAACAGATTTTTGTAAATGACATGGTATATACCCAAACGGGCGATCATGTTGCCGAATCGCCCGATAACAGCGTAGAACTGGGGTATTTAAAGGGAATCACTCACAGGAGCACCGATCGCCCCTCCAAAAATTTTACGGCAGCAAACCTCGACGAAAAGTACGCCGGGTGTCCCATCTATCAGAGCGGAGACATCATCTATCTCAAAGATTACGGCGGATTCTTCATCCCGTTCGAGCTTGCCAAATAAAGCTGGTTTGCCCCATTCCAGTTGATCAGGCCGCTTACACAAAGGAGGACCTCCCTTCGCCAACGTGACGTAGGGAGGTCCTTTCTTGCCAAAATCCCTCCAAAGGGCATTTGGGAGTTCTCAAAATCCCCTTGACAAGAGTCCGAATTCGTACTATACTGTTTACCAGTACGATTTCGGACTGGAAAGGAGGCCCCGCCATGGCACAGGAAAACCGACAGCTGGTCCGCCAGCTCATGGTCTCCATCAACCGGGTGGACGGCATCTGGTATCGGCTGGCCCGGCACAGCGGCGTGAAGGTCAACACCCTCTCCCTGCTCTTCGCGTTGGATGACGGACAGCCCAGGACCCAAAAGCAGATCTGCGAGGAGTGGATCATCCCCAAGACCACCATCAACACCGTGGTGAAGGAGTGCGCTGCCGCCGGCTATGTGGAGCTGACCCAGGTGGGCCGGGAAAAGCTCCTGCGGCTGACGCCTGCGGGCCAGCAATACGCCCAGGAGGTCCTGCGCCCCTTCTATCAGGCGGAGAACGCCGCCATGGCCCAGACCCTGACCCAGTGCCCGCCGGACTTCATTCAGGACCTGACGGTATATGCCGACTGCCTGGAGGCGGAGGTCCGCCGGAGCGACCCTGAAAAAAAACCTCAATCTTAAGAAAGGAATCTCCCATGTTCTCCAAGCTGAACTCTCTCTTCGCCGCCGCCAAAAGCTGCTATCAGCTCAAGCCCACCCTGCTGTGCATCCTGGGCAGCGGCATTCTGGCCTTTGGTCTTTACAACGTCCACGCCCTCTCCGGCGTCACCGAGGGCGGCATTCTGGGCATGACACTGCTGCTGCGCCACTGGTTCCATATCTCCCCCGCCATCTCCGGCTTTTTGATGAACGCCGCCTGCTACCTGCTGGGCTGGCGGTACCTGGGCCGGACCTTTGTGGCCTACTCCATCGTCTCCGGCGGCTTTTTCTCCATCGCCTACGGGATCTGTGAGCAGTTCCCGCCCCTGTGGCCCCAGCTGGCGGAGATGCCCCTGGCCGCCGCCCTGATCGGCGCGGTGTTTGTGGGCGTGGGCGTGGGGCTGTGCGTCCGGGCCGGCGGCGCCCCCGGCGGGGATGACGCCCTGGCCATGGTGGTCAGCCACCTGACCAAGACCGACATCCGCTGGGCCTATCTGGCCAGCGACCTCATTGTGCTGGCCCTGTCCCTGACCTATCTGGACTTCAAGCGGATCGCCCTGTCCCTGCTGACGGTCCTGCTCTCCGGCCAGATCATCGGCATCGTGCAGAAACTGGATCAGTCCCGAAAGCCCCCGGAGGCGCCCGCCCCCACCGGCCAGGAGACCTGACCAACGCCCACCATCAACTGCGCCCCATCTGCATTTAGCAGATGGGGCGCACAGCATATCAAAAAAGCCTCGCAGAGTTTCGTGCCCGCAGGCACGAAAGGTATGAAATCATTTTCTGCCGCGGCGTGTACGTGGCAGAAAATACTTCTCACCCTGCAAGTGTGGAATTTGTCCGCCGCAAGCGGACAAATTATGCGCGCGGCAGGGTGCAGCTCTATCGAAAAAGTGGCACACTTTTTCGAAGCTCTTGCGCCCCATCTGCCTTTGGCAGATGGGGCGCATCATTTTCATCGTTTTCTCAGAGCTCTCCGGGCCCGGGCGCTCCGGCAGCTTCCAGGGCAGCCCGCTCTGCCGCCTCTCTGGCTACGGCGGCCTGCTCCGCCGTGGTCCGGTCCCAAGGCTCCTCCATTTTCCCAAGACAGCGGTCATAGGCCGCGGTGCCGGGGGCGTGGGGCGTGGGCTGATAGTCGTTGGTGTCGGTCCTGCCGCTGACGGAGCATGGGATGTAGCTCATCTCCCAGGTCCACGCCCCGTCGGTCCCCTCCACCGTCAGCTGGGCGATGACCGTGTCCTTATCCCCGGGGTTTCGGTTGCCGCCGAAGCAGAAATTCCCCAGGCTGTACAGGATCACGCCCCCGCCGTAGGCCTCCGCCGGCTGGAGCACATGGGGATGGGTCCCCGCCACCACGTCGGCCCCGCCGTCTATGGCGGCATGGGCCAGGGCGGTCTGCCGCTTGGTGGGGACATAGATCTTCTCCGCGCCGGTGTGCATACAGGCGATGACCAGATCCGCCCCCTCCTCCCGCAATCGGGCGGTCCCCTGGCGCATCTGCTCCGGCGAGCCGTTGAAGGGCAGGACATAGATCCCCAGCCGCAGCGTCTGGCCGTCCTCCTGGCTCAGCTCCACGCACCGGCCCTCTCCCTCTCCGATCCCCCCTACCCCGGCCTGGTCCAGGGCGGCCAGGGTGTCCGTCACGCCGGCGGAGCCGAAGTCGTTGGTGTGGTTGTTGCCCATGGACACCCACTCGATCCCGCCCAGGGCCAGGGACTGGGCATACTTGGCCCGGCCGCAGAAGGCATACTGGGACGAGGACTCCAGCCGCCGCTGGGAAAAGCTGCACTCTAAGTTGGCAAGGGTCAGATCGTCTGCCCGGAGGATCTCCGCCACCTTGGCAAAGGGGTAGTCCAGCCGGTCCCCCACCACCGACTCAAAGTGGTTCGTATAGTGGCTGGAGGAGAGGGTGCAGTCCCCCAGCAGGGAGATGCGAAAGGGCCTGGGGCCCTGGGGCTCCACCGTCTCCGGCATCTCCAGGCCCGCCGCCGGATGCTCCGTCTCCGGAGGGGGCGGGGCCTCCGGCGATTTTTGCCAGGCGGCCCGGGCCAGAAAGACCCCCGCCGCCAGCGCCCCTGCCGTCAAGGCCAGGACCAGCAGCGTCCCCAGGGGGTGGCGCTGCCGGGGCAGCTCCCGCTTGCCCCGCCTTTTGGAAAGCACTCGTTTCCCCGGTCTCCTGGGGAGGATGCGCCTTCCCTGCCCTCTTGGCATCTCCCGTTTTCCGTGGCCCATGTCCGTCCCTCCCCCTCGTTTCCCCTGTTTTCGACATTGTACCACAGCTTTCTCCCCCGCGCCAGTGGCCCCGGCGTTTTTTCCCATCCGCCGGAGCGGGGTGGCGCGAAGAGAGTCGGTGTGCTATCATAGCTTCATAAAATCTTAAGGAGTTGCCCGCTGGTTTCTTCATCTTCCGCGGGCTATGATAGAAGCCATGGAGGGAGCTTATGTACAACGTTTTGATCTGTGACGACGAGCAGGACATCGTCAACGCCCTGAAAATCTATCTCACCGCCCCGGATATGGTCCTCTTCGAGGCCCACACCGGCAAAGAGGCCCTGGAGGTCCTGGCCCGGGAGGACATCCATCTGGTGCTCATGGACATCATGATGCCGGAGATGGACGGCATCTCCGCCATGGTGAAGCTCCGGGAAGAGAGCAACGTGCCTGTCATCCTGCTGACGGCCAAAAGCGAGGACACCGACAAGATCCTGGGGCTGAACACCGGAGCCGACGACTACATCACCAAGCCCTTCAACCCCGTGGAGGTCACCGCCCGGGTCCGGTCCCAGCTGCGGCGGTATCTGCGCCTGGGGGGCCGGAGCGCCGGACCGGAGCGGTACGCCTGCGGCGGCATCGAGCTGGACGACGACGCCAAGTCCGTCACCCTGGATGGGGAGCCGGTGTCCCTGACCCCCACCGAGTACGAGATCCTCAAGCTGCTCATGGCCAGCCCCGGCCGGGTCTTCTCCCCCAAGGAGATCTACCGCCAGGTGTGGCGGGAGGCCCCGTACAGCAGCGACAACACCGTGGCGGTCCACATCCGCCACCTGCGGGAAAAGCTGGAGATCAACCCCGCAGAGCCCCGGTACCTGAAGGTGGTCTGGGGCCAAGGCTATAAAATGGAGAAAGGAGACCGGCTATGAAGCATCGTCATTCCCAAATGCCCCTCCCGCCGGCGGAGGCCGGCCAGATTTCGGAGGAACTGGAGCTCCGGGAGGAACAGGAAGGTCCGGGGGAAGAGGCCTTCCGGGAGGACCCCCCTCCCCGCCGCCGCCATATCCCCCTGTCCCACCGGACCAGTCTCAAGGTCCTGGCCTTTGTGCTGTGCGTGCTGTCCATCCTGACGGCGGCCCTCTCCGCCTTCGGCGCGGTGATGATCGCCGAGGAGGACCTGTACACCATCCCCCAGGAGACCTATCTGGAAGATGTCCTCCAAAACCTTGCCACGGGCGACAGCTACCAGCTGGCCCGTGCCCTGCTGCGGGGAGAGGAGGACCCGGCCAGCTTCCTGCTCCGGGGAAACAATATCCGCTCCGTCTCCGTCCGCTTCCCGGAGGGCGGCCCCATGGCCGACTGGATCTGGGGAGACCCCGCCGGCGGCGGGGTAGAGACCTTCTGGTACTGGTCTGAGATCGACAGCAGTTTGCACCTGGACCGGGAGGACGCGGTGCGCGCGTCCCAGGCACTGCTGGAAGCCCGGGCCAAGGCAGAAAACCTCATCCAGCCGGAAGCCGGCACCCAACCGGAGGCCGGCGCCCAGCCGGAGACCGACAGTCTCCCCCCCGCCGGAGAGACAGGGGATGAGGAGCCCTCGTCCCCTGCCGGCACGGCTCCCGAGGAGATCCAGATCGTGCCTGTCGCTGTGACGCTGGAATTGAAGTCCCCCCTGACTGACCCGGACGCGTATCTTCTGGCCTCCAAGCTCATCCCCCTGGCCTATACCATGCGGTATTGGATCTACGCGGTGATCCTGGGATCTGCGGTGCTGGCTGTGGGGTGCCTGGTGTTCCTGGTGCGGGCCTCCGGCCGGCGGCGGGGACTGGCAGAGCCCCAGATGGGCTGGGGCACCCGGTTCCCCCTGGACCTGCTGACGGTGGCGGTGGGCCTTGGCATCTTCCTGATGGTGCAGTTCGTGGTGGAGTTCACCTGGTATTCCTGTGACTCCCCGGTGCTGGAGCTGGCCCTCTACGCCCTGACCGCCATCGTGGCGGTATCGGCGGCCCTGGGCTGGCTGATGAGCGTCTCCCTGCGGTTCAAGCTGGGGATCTGGTGGCGGAACACTCTTCTCTGGCAGGCCCTGCGGCTGATGTGGTTCCTGGGAAAGAAGCTGTGGAAATATCTGCGCATCGCCGGGCGGAAAGTCCTGGCGGGCATGAAAGCCCTGGGCCGGGGCGTGGGCTCGCTGATGCGGAACGTGCCCCTGGTGTGGCGCTCCGTCCTGGCCGCCGCCGTCTATCTGGCCCTTTGCGGCGTGGCGTATCTGATCTCCGCAATGGCCTGGAGCCCGGGACCGCTGCTGGTCTTTTGGATCATTCAGCTTCTGGTCCTCCTCCCCGGCTCTGTGCTGCTGGGGATGATGTGCCGGCGGCTGCGCCAGGGGGCGGAGTCCCTGGCCGCCGGAGACCTCAGCTCTCAGGTGGACACCCGGCGGATGCTGCCGGAGCTGCGCCGCCACGGCGAGGACCTCAACCGCATCGGCGAGGGGATGACGGCGGCGGTGGAGCAGCGGCTCAAAAGCGAGCGGATGAAGACGGAGCTGATCACCAATGTCTCCCACGACATCAAGACCCCCCTGACCTCCATCATCAACTACGCCGATCTCATCGGCAAGGAGCCCTGCGACAATCCCACCGTCACCCAGTACGCCCAGGTGCTCCACCGCCAGTCGGAGCGGCTCAAGCGGCTGATCGACGATCTGGTGGAGGCCTCTAAGGCGTCCACCGGCAATCTGGAGGTGCTGCTGGCCCCCTGCGAGGTGGGGGTGCTGCTGTCCCAGACCGCCGGCGAGTACGAGCAGCGGCTGGTGGAAAAGGGGCTCCAGCTGGTCACCGGCCAGCCGGAGCGGCCGGTAAAAATCCTGGCCGACGGCCGGCGGCTGTGGCGGGTCTTCGACAACCTGATGAACAATATCTGCAAATACGCCCTCAGCGGCACCCGGGTCTACCTGACCCTGGAGGAGCAGGACGGTCAGGCGGTGATCTCCTTTAAGAACACCTCCCGGGAGGCGCTGAACCTGACGGAAGCAGAGCTGATGGAACGCTTTGTCCGGGGCGACTCCGCCCGGACCTCCGAGGGCAACGGCCTGGGGCTCTCCATCGCCCGGAGCCTGACAGAGCTGCAAAAGGGCAAGCTGGACCTGACGGTGGATGGTGACCTCTTCAAGGTGGTCCTCCGCTTCCCCCTGCTGGGCCCCGGCGTCTGAATCTCCGGACAATATCTCTTAAAAAACCATCCCCCGCGGACTTGTCCGCGGGGGATGGTTTCTGGTTTCTAGGGCGTCACCTCAAACAGGCCGTCCCGGGAGCAGCAGATATACAGCTTTCCTCCGCCCCGCAGCTGGGGCAGGCGGAACTCCCCGCCCTGTTCCGGGTACAGGCGACAAAGCATCAGCCGGTCCAGCCCTGCCCAGGCGGCAAAGCGGAGATAGTGGCCCTTTTCCATAGGGTGGGAGAAGGTAACGTACCAGTCCTCCTCCACCTCCTGGACCGTGACGGCATGGGCCTCGTCGGCGGGCCGGGGCTTTAGGGGCTCCAGCCGCCGGCCGCAGCAGTGCAGCTCTCCCCCGCCGGCGGCGGTCAGGATATTGCCGCAGTCCGGGCACATATAAAATTGAATCCGTTTCATATTTCCAACCTCCATCGGACCGGGGGCCAGGTCTCCTGCCAGCAGCCCCGCCAGGCTCACGCCAAACAGGCGGGCCAACTCCGGCAGCACCGCCACATCCGGGCAGCCCTGTCCCCGCTCCCATTTACTCACTGCCTGGGGACTGACCCCCAGCTGCCGCGCCGCCTGGGCCTGGGTCATCCCGGCCTCCCGGCGCAGCGTCCGGAGCAGCGCCCCGGTGTCCTCATTTCGCATCGTCTCACCTCTCGTTCAGTGTACCTCAGAAAGGGGCTTCTGACAAGCAACGCTCCGTTGACTTCCCGAAAATGGCGCCGCCAGGACCGGCCGAAGCCCCTGAATCAGCCTTGCTTTGGGGAGCGTCTCTTTCCTCTCAGCTGTGCGGTTCCAAAAAATTTGCAAGCTAAAGTATATTTTCTTGCAAAAACTACTTTTCATTTTCCGCCGGCTGTGCTATATTGAATGCCAAGAACTCTCTCCCCGCATTCCCGACCACAGGAGGTAATACGCGATGATCACACTGCACGATTCCGGCGTCTTCCTGCACGAGGGCGCCCTCAGCGCCGCTTCTCCCGTCTCTCCGGCGGAGGGCCGGCAGCAGACCATGGCCTGGTCCATTCTCCAGTCCCACAGCGTCTCCCCGGACCCGGAGAATCTGCGCATCCGCTTCGACGCCATGGTCTCCCACGATATCACCTACGTGGGCATCATCCAGCAGGCCCAGGCCTCCGGCCTGCGGGAATTCCCCATTCCCTACGCCCTGACCAACTGCCACAACAGCCTCTGTGCCGTGGGCGGCACCATCAACGAGGACGACCATGTCTTCGGTCTCTCCGCCGCGAAAAAATACGGCGGCATCTACGTTCCCGCCAACCAGAGCGTCATCCACTCTTATGCAAGAGAGCAGATGGCAGGCTGCGGAAAGATGATCCTGGGCTCTGACTCCCACACCCGGTACGGGGCCCTGGGCACCATGGCCGTGGGCGAGGGCGGCCCGGAGCTTTGCAAGCAGCTTTTGAAAAACACCTGGGATGTGAAGTACCCCAAGGTGGTGCTGGTCTACCTCACCGGCGCCCCCCAGCGGGGCGTGGGCCCCCACGACGTGGCCATCGCCCTGGTGAAGGCCACCTTCGCCTCCGGCTTTGTGAACAACTGCGTGCTGGAGTTTGCCGGTCCCGGCATCGCCGGCCTTCCCATGGACTTCCGCAACGGCGTGGACGTGATGACCACCGAGACCACCTGCCTCTCCTCCATCTGGGAGACCGACGCCGTGACGGAGGAATTCCTCCGGGTCCACCGGCGCTCAGAGGACTACCGGGAGCTCCATCCCGGCCCCTGGGCCTGGTATGATAAGTACATCGAAATCGACCTCAGCCGGGTGGAGCCCATGATCGCCCTGCCTTTCCACCCCTCCAACGCCTGGACCATCCACGAGTTCCAGGCAAACGCCGCGGACATCCTGGCCGGAGTGGAGGCCGACGCCAGGGCCCGTTTCCCCAAGGCCGACCCCCATCTGACTCAGAAGGTCCGGGACGGCGGCGTGTGGGCCGATCAGGGCGTCATTGCCGGCTGCGCCGGCGGTCTCTTTGACAACATCGACGAGGCGGCGGCCATCCTCCGGGGCGGCTCCACCGGCAGCGGCTACTTCTCCCTGGACGTGTATCCCACCAGCGTGCCCGTCAGCTTGGAGCTGACCCGGATCGGGGCCACGGCGGACCTGCTCTCCAGCGGCGCGCTGATCAAGCCCAGCTTCTGCGGCCCCTGCTTTGGCGCGGGCGACGTGCCTGCCAACAACGGCCTGAGCCTGCGGCACACCACCCGGAACTTCCCCAACCGGGAGGGCTCCAAGCCCGCCGAGGGGCAGTTTGCCGGGGTCTGCCTGATGGACGCCCGGTCCATCGCCGCCACGGCTCTCCACGGCGGCCGGATCACCGCCGCCACGGACATCGACTACCAGCCCCCCCGCCATGCCTACCACTTTGACGGCGGTGTGTATGACCGCCGGGTGTACAACGGCTTCGGCCGGCCGGAGCCGGACACGGAGCTGATCCTGGGCCCCAACATCACCGACTGGCCCGCCATGGAGCCCCTGGCGGAAAACCTGCTGGTGGAGCTGGCCGCCGTTCTCCGGGACGAGGTGACCACCACCGACGAGCTGATCCCCTCCGGCGAGACCTCCTCCTACCGCTCCAATCCCCTGCGGCTGGCGGAGTTCACCCTCTCCCGCCGGGAGCCGACCTATGTGGAGCGGGCAAAAAAGGCCGCATCTTTGGAATCCCAGCGATTGACAGGCGAAATCCCTTGCCAGCTAAAGGACCTGCTGAGCCGGGTAGGCGACGGAGAGAACCTGGCAAAAACCACCCAGTTCGGCTCCTGCGTCTTCGCCAACAAGCCCGGCGACGGCTCCGCCCGGGAGCAGGCCGCCAGCTGTCAGAAGGTCCTGGGGGGCTTTGCCAACATCTGCTATGAGTTCGCCACCAAGCGCTACCGCTCCAACTGTATCAACTGGGGCATCCTGCCCTTTACCCTGGACCGGGAGACGGACTTCCCCTATGAGGCGGGAGACTGCGTCTTCGTCCCCGGCATCCGGCAGGCCATCCAGAGCGGCGCGGAGGACATCCCCGCCCAGGTCCTCTGCCGGGACGGCGGCGTGCATGACATCCTGCTCCACGTCCGGGGCCTGTCGGCAGAGGAGAAAGAGATCCTGCTGGATGGGTGCTTGATGAATTATTACGCAAAGAGAGTTTGATCGTCCGCCTGATGAGGCGTGGCATTCCACCCCCCATTCTCTTTTTGAAGCGTCAAAAAGAGAACGGGCGGTGGAGCCGTCCAAGAGAAAAAACGCTGGCGCGGAACTTGCGCACAAGGCGCAAGTTCGCTTAAATACGGGGGCTGTTCTAGCGAACTGCCACCAAAGCTGTACTCCCCTACCGGCGCGCGCCGGACTTTTCCCTCGAATCGGTCCTCCCCGCGTTTACACTCTGGCGGTCAACGTTGGAGGTCGAAGGAAAGCCCGCCCTCCTGGCCCCGCTGACGCTACACTGGAGCGCCAGCGGAAATCGGCGCATGCGGTGTCCCGAACCTCCAAACCCCCGCGCCATCCACGCTGCGGGCAGAGACTTTCCTAAAACCCCAAACGCTCTCTCACCGCGAAAGCGTTTTTTCTCTTGGACCGTGCACGGCCCGTTCTCTTTTTGGGGCGCCAAAAAGAGAATGGGGGGTGCATTCCGCCGGCAAAGCCGGCATCCCCCGTCCCGCGCCCGTGGCGCGAAAAAACATCCCCGCGCCTTTGAGGCGCGATTTCCCCCCGCGCCGGTCCGGCGCAAAAATCCCCACCCTTGGAGGCAACTATGAACAAGATCACCATGACCACCCCGCTGGTGGAGATGGACGGCGACGAGATGACCCGGGTCCTGTGGGCCTGGATCAAGGAGAAGCTGATCCTCCCCTTTGTGGATCTGAAAACCGAATATTACGACCTGGGCCTGCTCCACCGCAATGAGACCCGGGATCAGGTCACCGTGGACGCGGCCAACGCCACCCGCCGTCTGGGCGTGGCTGTCAAGTGCGCGACCATTACACCAAATCGTCAGCGGATGGAGGAATATCCGGAGCTGACGGAGATGTGGAAGTCCCCCAACGGCACCATCCGGGCCATTCTGGACGGCACCGCCTTCCGCACGCCCATCGTCCTGCCCTGCATCCGTCCGGTGGTGCAAAACTGGGAGACGCCCATCACCATCGCCCGCCACGCCTACGGCGATATGTACAAGGCCGTGGACATGGCCACCGGCGAGGGCGGCACCGCTACCCTGACCTTCCGGGGCCAGAGCGGGGCGGAGCAGACCCTGCTGGTCCAGACCGTGGACGGCCCCGCCGTTTGGCAGGGCCAGCACAACACGGAAAAGAGCATCCGGGCCTTCGCCCGCAGCTGCTTTCAGTACGCCATCGCCCAGAAGCAGGACCTGTGGTTCTCCGCCAAGGACACCATCTCCAAGGTCTATGACGGCGAGTTCAAGCGGATCTTTGAGGAGGAGTATGCGGCCACCTACCAGCCGGAGTTTGAAAAGCTGGGTCTCACTTACTTCTACACCCTGATCGACGACGCCGTGGCCCGGTGCGTCCGGTCCCGGGGGGGCTTCATCTGGGCGCTGAAGAACTACGACGGCGACGTGATGAGCGACATGGTGGCCGCCGCGTTCGGCTCCCTGGCCATGATGACCTCTGTGCTGGTCTCCCCGGACGGGACCATGGAGTTTGAAGCCAGCCACGGCACCGTGACCCGGCACTACTACCGCTGGCGGCAGGGGGAGAAGACCTCCACCAACCCCATCGCCACCATCTTTGCCTGGTCCGGGGCCCTCAAGCGCCGGGGCGAGCTGGACGGCCTTTCCCAGCTGGTGCGCTTCGGCCAGGCTCTGGAGGAGGCCTCTTTGGAAACGCTGACAGACGGCGTGATGACAAAGGACCTGCTGGGTCTGGTGGAACCCGGCTTCCCCGCCCGGGGCGTGGACAGCGAGGAATTCCTGGACGCCATCGCGGAAAGGCTCGCCAAGAAGCTGGCATAAGCATCCATACAAACGGAGCCCGCGCATCCTTTTGGAATGCGCGGGCTCTTTACATGGCCCCTTCCACGCAGCAAACGCTGGGTGGAACGGGCCGGAGGCCCTGGAACATCAAGGTTTACAGGGCGCTCAGATCTGCTGCCCGGGCATCCCCGGCGGCGGTGTTTCTCTCCAGGGACTGGAGGGCCGCCAGGGTGGAGAGGGTGGTGCCCAGCTGGGTGAACAGCAGCGCCAGGCGCACCAGCTCCTCCCGGCTGTGGGCGCACCGGGCGATGGCCGCCGCCAGAACATACACCCCCGCACTCTGTTCAAAGGCGTCCACCCGCATCCCCCCTCTCTCCCCTACCCTATGCGGGCAGGGGAATATTTATGGGTCCAGCAGGGCGGTGAAATAGGCCCCCGCCTGCCGCAGGTCCGTCTCTCCCTCGTACCGAAGGAAGATCACCTGCCGGCCCAGCCGGGCCAGGACAAACTGATCATACCGGTCCTCGCCCCACCAGAGCTCGTCTAAGCCGTCAGTCTCCGCCGCCGCCAGGGCGGGGTGGCCGTAGACCCCCAGGGAGGAGGTCCGGCCCCGGCTCAGCTCCCTTGTCAGCCGCCGGGCCAGGCTCTCCGTCAGCAGGCGGTAGTGGGTGGTTTCCGCGGAGGAGAGCACCGGATAGGAGTCCCCCGGCCGGAGGGGTCCCTCCCCCTCTCCCAGGGACAGCTGGCGGGTCTCGTACAGCCGGGGACAGAGCTCGTGGACCTTGGTGCGGCAGCTCCAAAACTCCGTCTGCTCCGCCCCCTCCAGATCCCGGAGGTCCACATAGACCACGCCAGCCTTGGGCACATGGCGGCTGTCCCCGGTGTCCCAGCCGCCGGCAAGGCTGCTGCCCCGTATATTCCGAAGACTTCCCAGAAAGCCCAGCCCCAGGAACAGCACCACACACGCCAGCAGTCCCCGGGCCAGCCACTTCTGCCTGCGGTAGGGCTTGGGCCGTTTCAATGCCACCCCGGCCCGGAGGGACCGGAGCAGACGGCCCATGCTGCGGATCTGGCAGAGCATGAGGAACAAGGCCAGGCCATAGGCCCCCGCTCCCGCCGCCAGCTCCCCCGGCGGGTTGTTCAGCGCGTCCAACAGGGGCGTGCCCCTGATTTGAAAGCCCCAGGCGTACAGCCCCACCAGCACCAGAAACAAAACTCCGGTCTGGATGGTGTCCCACACCATCCGCTTCTTCAAATAGCGGTAGCCCATGCCCTGGACCACCGGGTCCGTGTCCAGCTCCGGCGTCTCCGGATCGTCGCAGCGCCAGATGTGGAAGCGCCCCGCCAGCGTACACACATACTCCCAGCCAAGGGCGGCGTACAGCTCGATCACGTCCTCCGGCGGGGTCTTCTCCTTTCGGGACAGTGGCTGCATCCGGTAGCGGCACACGGCAGGCTCCGCCCGCTGGAAGACCCCGCTCCAGCCGGTCATCCCAGTGAGACGCCAGCCCTGCCGGGCCAGATCCTCCAGCCAGGTCTCGTTGGCCGCGATATCATAGACGTTGGCGGGCCGCAGCTCCGTGCAGCTTTGCATCTCCAAAGATTGCTCCTGGGTCATGACGATCCCTCCTTTGCAAATCGACTTAGCGCCGCGGCGAATCCGTCCAGCCGCTCCGCCAGGTCCCCCTCCCCGTGGTACTGGAATTCCAGCACCTGCCGGTCCTGCCGGACCAGGAGCACCTGGGCCCCGTCCTGGGCGCGGTACAGCCACGCCCCGTCCAGCGCCGGGTGGATCAGGCGCTCCAGGGTCCAGCCCAGCCCCTGGGCGTCAGCCACCCAGGCCCGCTCCAGCTTCCCGGCCTGGGCGGGGAAGTACAGCTCGTAATACCGGCTCAGGGCGGAGGGCGTTTGCGGCACGTGCCCCTCCGCCGCCAGCCAGGTATTCCGGGTGATCCAGTTGGGGACGTGGAGGGCCGCTGCCGCCCCACTGGTCTCCCCCAGCTCTGCCAGAGTCACATAGGGAACCGGCTGGTCCAGATCCGCCACCGGCACATAGGCGTAGGAGGCCGGTCTCACCAGCTGGGCGGCGGTCAGGACGATCCATCCGGCCCACATCGCAAGAAGCACCCCCGTCATCCCCTGGGCCAGGCGATAGGGCCGCCGGTGGGGCTGGGGCACCCCGGTGCGCAGAGCGCGGACATACCGCCGGAGGGCCCCCTCCATATACAGGGCCAGGGCCGCCGCGATCCCGATCATCGCCGTCTGGCTCACCAGCTCCCATGTGGGCATCCAGCTGTCCGCCGCCCGCAGAAAGGCCGTGTCGGAGCAAAGCTGCCAGCCAAGCAGGCCCAGCAGCAGCGCCAGCACCCCGGCCAGCAGCAGCTCCCCCCTCCAAATGCTCCGGATCAGCCGGCGATAGGCCGCCCCCTCGGTCTCCGGCTCTGTGAACAGCTCCGGAGCGGCGGGGTCGTCGCACCGCCAGAGGTGGAAGCCCCCCCGGACAGCGCAGACAAAGCGCCACCCCAGGGACTCATAGTCCTCCCTACGCCGGGGGTCCGGCTCCCGCTCCTTCCTCCGGGCCAGGGGCTCCAGCCGGTAGCGGACCTGCCGGGGCTCCCCCCGGTCAAAGACCGGAAACACCGTATATTCTGAGAGATAGTCTCCCTTTGCCGCCCGGTCCTCCAGCCACGCCTGGAGGGCGGGCACGTCATAGCTCAGCACCGGCAGAGCGATCCTGGTCCCCATGATGCGCCTCCTCTCTATTGAAACGTTTGCAGCAGCTCTGCGTAGTCCTCCAGATGATCCTCTGCGCCGCTGACGCCAAAGGCCCCCACATAGAGAACGATCCGGTCTCTCCACATCAGCAAATAGGTCTTCTCCCCCTGTTTGACAAGGCTCACACCGTCAAAGTCTGGGTGTTCCAGCTCCGTCAGCTCCGACTCCGCAAACGCCGGAATCCGCTTCTGCCACTCCCGGTACAGCGGCTGGGCCAGAAAAGAAAAGCGCAGGACGTCGCACTGATTGATGACGCTCCGATCTCCGGTATAGTGGTCCCAAACGTCGTAGTGGCCGGGATTCAAAAAGGTCGGATTCATCAGGCACACGCCGGAGGTCTGGTCCGCCTCGGTCAAGGCAGTGTCGATCTGCCAGCCCAGGAGACAGGGCACGGGGTGAGTCAGCTCGTCCAGGCCCTCTCCCCAGCTGGTGCCCATTTGGAAAAGGGGATAGCCGATGATCAGCACATCCAGCAAAAGAAAGACGCCCCAGCTCACTTTTGCCCGGCGGCGCTCCCGCCGCCAGTCGCCGGTATGGGACCGGGGCAGCCCCGCGGCCATCTGACGGCGGAGCATACGGATGCGGCGGAGGGTGCCTGCCATCTCCCAGAGCGCCCAAGGCAGCGTCAGCAGCACCAGCAGCGTGCTGGCGCTCACGCCCCGGATCAGCGTCTCCACCGGGGCGTCCGCCCGAAGAACGGTCCCCGCCAGGAAGATCACAAACCCCACCAGAACCAGCCAGGTCAAAATCAGGTTCCGCCGCTCTTTTTTCAAAAGGCGCTTCCAGGCCCAGGCGGCCGCCACCGGGTCCGTCTCCAGCTCCGGGGCGCGGGGGTCCTCACAGACATAGATCCGGTAATCCAACCGGTTGGCCACAAACTGCCAGCCCAGCTCCTCATAGAGGGACTCCCGCTCCTGCCGGATCTCATAGGTCTCGTTGGGGGCCGGGATCATCCGATAGCGCACCTGCTTGGGCTCCCCCCGCCGGAAGTGGGCTCTGCCGCCCCAGCACTCCGTCAGGTGCCAGCCTTCGGCCGCCATATTCTCCAGCCAGGACTCCATGATCCCGGCATCAGCATCCGTCTGTTCTCCTTCATACTGCTCCCCCTTCCCGCTCGCCGTCGGCCACGCACAGCCGCAGGCGGTCCAGCTCCTGGCGATAAAGGGCCCGGCCCCGGTCCGTGATCCGATAGGTCCGCTTCCGGCCCTCCACCGCCGTCTCCTCAATGAGACGCTCCTCCTGGCATTTTCCCAGGATCGTGTACAGCGTCCCCGGCCCCAGGGGCACCCGGCCGGCGGTGATGGTATCCACAAATTCCACGATCTCCGACCCGCACCGCTCCTGGCGCAGCAGGCTCACCAGCACGTAAAACATGCTCTCTGTCAGTACCTTCAACGGCTCCTTGCCCATGTCCATCCCCCTAATATCGAAAGGCGATATTCTTCTTGCCACCAGTGTAATATCGTATCACGATATTGTCAAGAAAAATCTCTCTCAGCCGCCGTTCTTTGGAAAAAGCATCAAATCCCGCCTGCCATTTCCGGATCAGAACTTGACTTTTTATATCTAATCGTGTAAAATTACACCATCAAAGCCGGGATCATTCCGCCAGAGCGCTCCGGAGCGGCAGGCGGAGACGGCAAAACGGCAGCCCTGCCGGCGGGCAGGGGCGGCGCTTTTCAACACGGAGGAAACGGGCATGGAACGAACGGAATTTGTGGCGTTGCTGGACCGGCAGGTAAAGCTGGTGCGGACGGAATACGGACTGAATCAGGAGGTCATGGCCCGGGTGCTGGGGATCTCCAAAAAGACGCTGGTGGAGATCGAAAAGGGCCGGACATCCCTGGGCTGGACGGGGGCGGTGGCCCTGTGCGCCATCTTCTCCGGCAGTCAGGTCCTCTCCGGCGTGCTGGGGGGCGAGGCCGGGGAGCTGATCCGGGCCCTGGCCTTTCAGGACCTGCGGCCCACCTATCCCAGGACCCTGGGCGGCAAGGTGTGGTGGCGGTTCGTGGAGACCCTGGGCCCCTACACCATCCAGCAGAATCTGATCTCCCAGCACTACCGGGCCCTGGACCGGGAGGATGGCCGGGTGTTCTCCTCCTTTGATCTGGAGGAGGTCCGGCAGAGACTGGAGGAACTGGAGGGAATGACATGAACAAAAAACGGCTGCTCTTCGGCCTGCTGTCTGCATTGGCGGTGCTGATCTTCTACGGCGGGGCCCTGTTTTTCCTGCTGCTCTTTGGCGGCCTGGGGCTCTTTCCCCCGTACGTGACCAAAGCCCTGACGGTCTTCGGTCCGGTCACGCTGCTGGCCGCCATGGCGGCGGTCACCGGCTGTCTCCGGCCCCGGGCCAAGCGGTACCTGGGCTATGGCGTTCTGGCGGTGACCCTGGGCTGTGCCGTGTTCATCGGCGCAGGAGCCTGGCGGGAAAGTCTCCCCACGGTGGACGACCGGGAGCTGCTGCTGTGGGACTACGAGCCTTTCCAGGAGGACAGCCAGCTGGCAGAACTGGAGGGCCCTGCTTCCCTGCGGTTTGAGAGCCCCTACGACCTGCGGCTGGACGGGGCCACCGCCCTGTACCCAGTGTATGCCGCCTTTGCCCAGGCCGTTTACCCGGAATCGTGGGAGAACACCGGCATCGGGATCGACTACTCCCCCTATGACGTGGATGGCAGCACTGTGGTATGCACCGGCACCATCGAGGCCTATGAGCGGCTCATCACCGGCCAGACGGACATAATCTTTGCCGCCGCCCCCTCCCAGGACCAGCTGGACCGGGCAGCGGCGGCGGGGGTGGAGCTCCACCTGACCCCCATCGGCAAGGAGGCTTTCGTCTTCTTTGTCAACCACCGAAACCCGGTGACCGCGCTCACCGTGGAGGAGGTCCAGGGGATCTACTCCGGAATCATCACCAACTGGTCTGAGGTGGGCGGGAAACGTCAGTCCATCCGTCCCTTCCAGCGGGCGGAGAACAGCGGCAGCCAGTCGGCCCTGCTGCGGCTGATGGAGGGCCTTCCCCTGCTGGAGCCCGAGGAGGAGGACCGGATCGCCGGCATGGGCGGCATCATCCGCCAGGTGGCCAGCTACCGCAACTACCGCAACGCCATCGGCTTTTCCTTCCGGTACTACGCCACGGAGATGGTGCAAAACGGTGACATCCGCCTGCTGGCCCTGAACGGCGTGGAGCCCACAAAGGAGACCATCCGGGACGGCAGCTATCCCGTCTCCGCCCCCTTCTACGCCGTCACTGCCGCCCCGGCGGGCCAGCCGCCCCTGGAAGAGCGCAGCCAGGAGGCCGCGGCCTTTCTCCGCTGGGTCCTCTCGCCGGAGGGCCAGACCCTGGTGGAGCGGACCGGCTACACCGCCATCCAGCCGTAAAACGGCAGTGGTCTTACCTTTCGCCCTCACTTTTTAACTGGGATAAATCGTTTTCTCCCTTTTTTCCTCCGGAATCCTCTTGCTTTTTCTTGGGGAAGTCGTATAATAAGACCCATGATGCTAGGAGAGGCAGGAGTCAATGGAGTCATGCAGAGAAAACCGCGTATTTTAACAGTAGGCAGCTTTGTCATGGATGTGATCGCCACCACAGAGCGGGTCCCCCCCGCCGGCCAGACGGTCTATGGCAGAGAGTTTCACATGGCCCCCGGCGGAAAGGGGGCCAACCAGGCCCTCCAGTGCGCCCGGCTGGGGGCTGAGGTGACGATGATGGGCTGCGTGGGGGACGATCTCTTCGGCGAAAAGCTGCTGGAGCCCCTGCGCCAGGCGGGCATCCGCCTGGACCATGTGGTGGTCCGGCCCGGCGTCAGCACCGGCGTGGGCCACGTGACGCTGGAGGTCACGGAACACACCGCCCAGAACCGGATCGTGGTCATCCCCGGCGCCAACCGGACGCTGACCTTGGAGGAAGTTGACTGGCTGCGGGAGGAGATCGGCTCTTTCGACCTGGTGCTGCTCCAGCTGGAGGTCCCCATCGAGGTCAACCGGGCGGTGGCCCGGTGGGCCCGGGAGGCCGGGGTGCCGGTGATGCTGAACCCCGCCCCCGCCACAGAGCTGGACGAGGAGCTTTTGCACCTGGTCACCTGGATGATCCCCAATGAGCAGGAGGCCTCTATGGAGACCCACCTGCCCCTGCGGGAGGATACCGACGGCTCCATCCGCACCGACCTGCTGCGGATCGCCGCAAGCCTTTGCGGCTGGGGGGTAGAAAATGTGGTCATCACCCTGGGGGGCCGGGGGTCCGTGGTGGTGGAGGAATCCGGCCTGCACCATGTGCCCTGCGTGACCATGGACCACGTAGCGGACCCCACCGCCGCCGGAGATTCCTTTGTGGGGGCCCTGGCCGTGGGCGTGACGGCGGGTCTTCCCCGGGAGCAGGCCTTGAAGCTGGCCACCTACACCGCCGCCCTCACCGTGTCCCGGATGGGGGCCATGCCCTCCCTGCCCACGCTGGACGAGGTACTGGCGCTGATGGCGGAGCGGGGCTGTGAGGATGTGGACCTGAGCCGGCTGGCCGTGCTGCGCTGAGGAGGGAGACAGCAGGATGAAGATTTTCTGTTACGGAGATTCCGATACATACGGACACGACCCCACCTCCCCCATCGGCGCGCCCTATCCCCCCTCTGTCCGGTGGACCGACCGCCTGGCGGCGGCCACGGGCTGGGAGATCGTCAACGGCGGGCTCAATGGCCGGGAGATCCCCCACACTGCCGGAGAGCTGGAGACGGCCCGGCGCCGCTTTGCGGGGGAGGCCCCCATGGACCTGGGGGTGGTGTTTCTGGGCAGCAACGACCTCTTTCAGGGCTGCTCCGCCCTGGAGACCCGGGACCGGATGGCCGCCTTTTTGGATCAGCTGACCGGCTATCCCCTGCTGCTGCTTGCCCCGGTGCCCATGGTGTCGGGCACCTGGATCACCGAGGAGCGGCTGGTGACAGAGTCCGCCCTGCTGGCGGACCTCTATGAGGAGCTGGCCCGGACCCGGGGCGTCTGGTTCGCAGACCCCGGCACCTGGGACATCGAGATGGCCTTTGACGGGGCCCACTACTCCCCGGAGGGCCACCGGGTGTTTGCCCTGCGGATGGAGGAGCTTCTCTCCGGGATTCTGCTTGGCTCCAAGGATTCTTGAATGACAACAGGCGTGGGCGTCCCATCGGATGCCCACGCCCGTTATCTTCTTGAACGTTCTCTTTACTCCCCGCTGACGGGCCGTATGTAGTCCACAGTAACCTCGCCGCCCTGGGCATTATACCAGGTCAGAGTCCCTAAATCCAGGTGGGCAGCCTCCGTTCGGCCGTCCACCTCCGTGCAGACCAGGAAGCGGGGCTGGCGCGGGATCTCCACCTGATAGGCGGTCCCATCCAGTGTGAAAGCGGCGCTGACGATCTGCTCTCCGGTATTTCTCCCGCCCAGCAGGATATATTGCCGCCCGCCTGTTTCCACCACTTCCTCCCGGACGTTCCCGCCGCCCCAGCGCATGTAGCCCACCCGCCAGCGGCCAGTCCAGCTCCGCTCCAGGGCGGCAGTGCCCAGGTCCAGCTCGGGGCCCACCTCAAAGAGGACATAGATCCGGTCCCCCACCGGCAGGTGCTGATGGACCAGCATTTCCGGCGGGGCCCCGGCGGGCCGGCCCCGCATCCAAAAATCCTGAAGCCCGGTCTCCAGACCGGAGAGGTCCGGCTCCACCGGGTAACAAGTCCGCTCCAAGGCCAAGGCCCCCGCCCCCAGGCACAGCGCCGCCAGGATGCCCAAGACCCACCGTCTGCTCCGCTTCATCGAACCGCCCCCTCTTTGTTTTCTGGCCCCAGTATCTCAGATCTTCCCATGCAAGTCAAGAAAAAGCGCCGCAAAGCAGCAGCTTTGCGGCGCTTTTCAGCGTGTCGAACATGCCTCGCAGAGTTCGCCGCCCGCAGGCGGCGAAAGAACTCCGATCGTTTTTCCCGGGGACATGCGCCTCGGGAAAAACACTTCTCGCGGAGCGAGCGTCGTACCGGCCGCAGGCCGGAAGGCGCAGAGCGCAGCGCATCCCCTTTCTCAAAAAGTGGCCGCAGCCACTTTTTAGAGAAGGACATCCACCTGCGCCACCCCGTAGCGGGCGAACAGGGCCATCGCCTCCGGCGTGATCTCCTCGCCGCTGACGGCAATGGGGATGGCCGGGGGACAGCTGACAGTCAGCGCCCCGCAGATCCGGCCCAGGCTCTCCCCTGCCGGAATGGTCTCCCGGGGGGCGAACAGGGCCTGACGGATGGAGCAGACCTGCTTTCCCCGGCTCAAGGGCAGCTTCTCCGGCACCGCCGGCGGAGCGGGGGCCGCCCCCAGGGCGGTCACCACCTGTCTAAGGTCCTCCGGGGTGTTTTCCGGGGTGGCCATGAGCACCAGGAACTCCGGGTCGGCGTACTCGCACTCCACGCTGCCCTGCCGCAGTCTCTCGGCGATCTCTCCGCCGGTACTGCCCCGGGGGGCCCGGATCGTCAAGCGCAGGGGGTCGCTGTCCGCCAGGGCCCAGCCTGCTGACTCCAGGCGGCGGCGGAGCTCCGCCAACCGCTCCACCGTCTCCGCCAGCCGAGCGGGGTAGTCCGTCTCCCCGTTGAAGCAGTCCAGGGAACTCAGGGTCAGATAGGAGGGGCTGGTAGACCCAAACAGGGCCAGGGCCTCCTTGGCGTTTTCCGCCAGGGAGGCCGGGGCCGTCTTGGCGATGTGCAGATAGGCCCCGCCGGTGAGGACCGGCAGCGTCTTGTGGGCGGAGTCACAGCAAAGGTCCGCCCCCAGGTCCAGGGGGTGGCGGGAGGGGCGCAGAAAACGGAGATAGGCCCCGTGGGCGTTGTCCACCATCAGCAGCGTCCCATGGCGATGGCAGACCTCCGCCAGGGCGGCCACGTCCTGCATCCCGCCCAGATAGTCCGGTGAGGTGACGTACACCGCCGCCGGCGGGGCGTCCAGGCCCGTCAAGGTCTTCTCTAACCCTGCCGCCGTGACGGGGCAGGCGCAGAGAGACCCGCTCCCCCCCTTGGGCCACAGCCAGATCACCTCCAGGTCCAGCAGGGCGGCGGCGGAGACAAAGGAGCGGTGGACGTTCCGGGCGGCCACCACCCGCCGGGAGCGGGCGGGGCCGTGGACCGCCGCCAGATACAGCATGGCCCGGATGCACTGGCTGGAGCCCTCGGTGGAATAGAGGGTCCGTCCGCTGCCAAAGAGGGCGGCGGCGTTTTCCTCGCTCTCGGCGATGATCCCCGCGGCCTCATAGAGGGCGTCGGCCCCCTGGACCTCGGTGATGTCCCACGCCTCAAAGCCAAGGGGCCCCCGGCCCTTGTGGCCGGGCATGTGGAGCCGGACCGGGGAGCGGCGCTGATAGGTCCGGAGAAAGTCCAGGATGGGGGTAGTCATCCGCCGGTTTCCTGGGCGGCCTTCATCATGATGGCGCACTCGATCCGCTTGCGGAACAGCTCGCAGCCCGCCTCATACACCCCCCGGATGGAGCCGGTGGCGTGGAAGGCGTTGGCGGCGCAGCCGCCGGAGCAGTAGAGCTTGGCCCAGCAGTCGGCGCAGTCGGGCCGGGCATAGGCGTTGCAGGCGCGGAACTCCTCCCGTGCCGCCGTGTTGGTCACGCCGTTCCACACGTCTCCCAGCTTGTACGCCTCCTCCCCCACGAACTGGTGGCAGGGGTACAGATCGCCCCAGGGGGTGACGGCCATATACTCCGTGCCGGAGCCGCAGCCGGAGATCCGCTTATAGACGCAGGGGCCGCCGGTCAGGTCCAGCATGTAGTGGTAGAAGGTGATGGGCTTGCCCTCCTTCTCCCGGCGGAGCATGTCCTTGGCCAAAAGCTCATACTGCTCCTTGACGATCTCCAGGTCCTCCGGCGTCAGGGCCGCCGGGTCGCCGGGGGCGCAGACCACCGGCTCCATGCTCAGCTTGGTAAAGCCCAGGTCGTCGGCCATGTGGAAGAGGTCCTTGGTGAAATCGGGGTTTGCGTGGGTAAAGGTCCCCCGCATGTAATACTCCCGGTCCCCCCGGGCCGCCACCAGCTTCTGGAACCGGGGCACGATCCGGTCATAGCTGCCGTTGCCGACGTAGTCCACCCGGGTGCGGTCGTTGATCTCCTTCCGGCCGTCCAGGGAGAGGACCACGTTGCTCATCTCCCGGTTGGCAAAGTCGATCACATCGTCGTCGATGAGCATGCCGTTGGTGGTCAGGGTGAAGCGGAAGTTCTTGCCCCGCTCCTGCTCCACGCTGCGGGCATAGGCCACCAGCTGCTTGACCACGTCCCAGTTCATCAGCGGCTCGCCGCCGAAGAAGTCCACCTCCAGGTTCCGCCGGGACCCGGAGTGGTCCATGAGAAAGTCCAGGGCCTGCTTGCCCACCTCAAAAGACATCAGGGCCCGGTCGCCGTGATACTTGCCCTGGCTTGCAAAGCAGTAGCCGCAGTTTAGGTTGCAGGTGTGGGCCACGTGGAGGCACAGGGCCTTGACCACGTCGCCGGAGCGCTCCTTAAAGGTGCCGGCCATCTCGGCGAAGGTGTCGGGGGTAAAGAGCTTCCCCGCGTCCTTCAGGGCCTGGACGTCCTCCAGGCAGGCCTCCAGGTCCGCCTCGGTCACGTCGGGGCGGCCGGCGTATTTGTTCAGCATCGCCGGGATGATCTCCTCGGCGGTGTGGTCCTCAAAGAGGGCAATGACGTCGTAGGCCACCTCGTCCACCACGTGGATGGAGCCGGAGCAGGTGTCCAGGACGATGTTATAGCCGTTGAGCTGATATTGATGTACCATAGGGTCCTCCTGACAGAAAAAGCGCCGCCCACGGCGGCGCTTTTTGGCAATCTCTTACTTGCTGGTGTTCTCGCACTTCTGATTGGCCACGCCGCAGCTGGTCTTGCAGGCGGACTGGCAGGAAGTCTGGCACTCGCCGCAGCCGCCGTTCTTGGCGCTCTCGCACAGGTTCCGGGTCTCCAGAGTCTTGATTCTCTCCATGACGCGCATCTCCATTCTTTCTGATTTGCCCCGCCGAAACGGCGCGGCCGGTTTAACAGATGAATTTTACCATACCCCGCCCGGAAAGTCAAGGCAGAGCGATGGACCTGTTCCATCAGGGCGGCGGATTCCACTCCCGCTCATTTCACGACGCGTTGAATCAGGTAAAATATGGATCAAGCAGCTCGGTAACTACATCTAAGTTCGCTTGTGAGTAAGGCATCCTCCTGGGAAGAATGATACAAAACTCATTTTTTCCATATCACTTCCCCACAATGCGGACACTTTTTCGGAATCAGTAAATTGCTATTTTCATATTGAATCAAAGTTATTTTTTGATCCTTGCGGTCACAAATATCTTTAACTTCTTTATTTACAAGACTACTTCCTTCTTCTCCTAAATATCCCAAAGTAGTCTGATACCATGGAAATTTTCCTTTGCATACAGGGCATTTCCATAAAAACAGGAAAATGTATTCAAAAAAGAAAGACACCAACCACATCAAAAAGGTTAAGAAAAATATGACTAAGCAAACAAGTCTAATATAAGTAGGCAACACTCCTTTTATAGGCAACATTTCTTTTAGGAAAACCGCAATCCCCCCTATAACAAGTGAAGGCACACAAATATATGGCAAAATACGAAATATTTTTTTATTCACTATACTTATCTTGTTTAATGAAGAAATATTTTTAT
>CAUWNE010000015.1:0-42260 GCA_963560095.1 uncultured Dysosmobacter sp.
CAGCGCCGGTGATCATGTTCTTGATATAGTCGGCGTGGCCCGGGCAGTCAACGTGGGCATAGTGCCGGTTGGCAGTCTCATACTCCACGTGAGAGGTGTTGATGGTGATGCCGCGCTCCTTCTCCTCGGGAGCCTTGTCGATGTTGTCGTAGGACTCGAACTGGGCGCCGCCCTGGAGAGACAGCCACTTGGTGATGGCAGCGGTCAGAGTGGTCTTGCCATGGTCGACGTGACCGATGGTGCCAATGTTAACATGGGGCTTAGTTCTTTCAAATTTCTGCTTCGCCATTTGAAAATCCTCCTGTTAGTTTTTCAAAATACTTTTGTAGCAATGCAAAATCAATCAGCACTGCTTATTTTACCGTATATCGCAGAGAAAATCAATACAGAATTCCAAATTCCGCCCTTGATCCCGGGAGCGGCGGCGGGCCGCCCCCGGCACCTCATCAAGCCTGGGGCTTGGTGCGGGTCTCCACGATCTTATCCCGGATATTCTTGGGGATCTCCACGTAGTGGCTGGGCTCCATGGTGTACTGGCCACGGCCCTGGGTACGGGAGCGGAGATCGGTGGCATAGCCGAACATCTCGGCCAGAGGCACGTTGGCGTCGATCTGCTGAGCGCCGCTGCGGGCCTCCAGCTTCACGATCTGGCCACGGCGGCTGTTCAGGTCGCCGATGACGTCGCCCATATACTCGTCGGGGACGATGACGCTGACCTTCATGATGGGCTCCTGCAGAGTGGGATCCGCCTTGCGGCAGGCCTCCTTAAAGGCCATGGAGCCGGCGATCTTAAAGGCCATCTCAGAGGAGTCGACCTCGTGATAGGAGCCGTCGTACAGGGTAACCTTCACGTCCACCACGGGGAAGCCGGCCAGCACGCCGGCGTTCATCGCGCCCTGGATACCGGCGTCCACCGCAGGGATATACTCCTTGGGGATGGCGCCGCCCACGATGGCGTTGACAAACTCGTAGCCCTTGCCGGACTCGTTGGGCTCCACGTGCAGCTTGACATGGCCGTACTGGCCCTTGCCGCCGGACTGACGGGCATACTTGGTGTCCTGGTCCACGGCCTTCTTGATGGTCTCCTTGTAGGCGACCTGAGGCGCGCCCACGTTGGCCTCCACCTTGAACTCGCGGAGCAGACGGTCCACGATGATCTCCAGATGGAGCTCGCCCATGCCGGCGATGATGGTCTGACCGGTCTCCTCGTCGGTGTAGGTCTTGAAGGTGGGGTCCTCCTCGGCCAGCTTAATCAGGCCAATGGTCATCTTCTCCTGACCAGCCTTGGTCTTGGGCTCGATGGCCACCCGGATCACGGGCTCGGGGAACTCCATGGACTCCAGGATGACGGGGTGCTTCTCATCGCACAGGGTGTCGCCGGTGGTGGTGTTCTTCAGGCCCACGGCAGCGCCGATATCGCCGGAGTACACCTCCTCCAGATCCTCCCGGTGGTTGGCGTGCATCTGCAAGATGCGGCCGATGCGCTCCTTGACGTTCTTCGTGCTGTTGAGCACAGAGGAACCGGTGGCCAGATGGCCGGAGTACACCCGGAAGAAGCTCAGACGGCCCACATAGGGGTCGGTCATGATCTTGAAAGCCAGGGCAGAGAAGGGAGCGTTATCGTCAGAGGGACGCTCCTCCTCCTCGTCGGTCTTGGGGTTGATGCCCTTGATGTGGGGGATGTCCACGGGAGAGGGCATATACTCCACCACGGCGTCCAGCAGCTTCTGCACACCCTTATTCTTGTAAGAGGTGCCGCAGACCACGGGAACCATGTCGTTGTCGATGGTCGCCTTGCGGATCGCAGCCCGGATCTTGGACAGGGGGATCTCCTCACCGCCCAGATAGGCCTCCATGATCTCGTCGTCGAACATGGAAACGGCGTCCATCAGCTTCTCGTGATACTCGTTGGCCAGGTCCATCATGTCGGCGGGGATCTCCTCCACGCGCATGTCCTTGCCCAGGTCATCGTAGTACACGTCGGCCTTCATCTCAATGAGGTCGATGATGCCGCGGAAGGTGTCCTCAGCGCCGATAGGCAGCTGGATGGGCACCGCGTTGCACTTGAGACGGTCCTCGACCATCCGCAGCACGTTGTAGAAGTCCGCGCCCATGATGTCCATCTTGTTGACGTAGATCATGCGGGGGACCTTGTAGTTATCAGCCTGGCGCCACACAGTCTCAGACTGGGGCTCCACACCGCCCTTGGCGCACAGCACGGTCACAGAGCCGTCCAGCACACGCAGGGAGCGCTCCACCTCCACGGTGAAGTCCACGTGACCCGGGGTGTCGATGATGTTGATCCGGGTCTGGGGGAACTGGCCGGAGGAGCCAGACCAGAAACACGTGGTGGCGGCAGAGGTGATGGTGATACCACGCTCCTGCTCCTGGGCCATCCAGTCCATGGTGGCAGTGCCGTCATGGGTCTCACCGATCTTATAGTTCACGCCGGTGTAGAACAAGATCCGCTCCGTCGTGGTGGTCTTGCCTGCATCGATGTGAGCCATAATGCCGATATTTCTGGTGTTTTCAAGGGATGTTTTTCTCGGCATACTGTATCTCCTAACTTACCAGCGGAAGTGGGCGAAGGCCTTGTTGGCCTCGGCGGCCTTGTGGACTTCCTCGCGCTTCTTGACGGCGGCGCCGGTATTATTGGCGGCGTCCATCAGCTCGCCAGCCAGCCGCTCGGCCATGGTCCGCTCGCTGCGGGAGCGGGAATAAGCGGTCAGCCACCGCAGACCCAGGGTCTGACGGCGGGCGGGGCGAACCTCCATGGGGACCTGGTAGTTGGCGCCGCCCACACGGCGGGCCTTGACCTCCAGGCTGGGCATCACGTTCTCCATGGCCTGGGCGAACACCTCAACGGGGTCCTTCTCGGTCTTCTCCTTGATCTGGTCGAAGGCCGCGTAGACCACCTTCTGCGCCACACCCTTCTTGCCGTCCAGCATGATGCTGTTGATCAGCTTGGTCACCAGAACGGAGCCATAGATAGGATCGGGCAGAACTTCTCTCTTGGGAACATTACCTCTTCTGGGCACTATGCTTCCCTCCTTCATAATCATTCTATGATCTCATAGGTACTCAAAAGGCGATATTTCAGCCTTCCGTAGAATGCCTGCCGAAGCGGATACATGTTCACACATATATATAAACCTATTCGGCAAAGCTTTCAGAATTGTGCAGAACTTACTTCTGCTTGGGACGCTTGGCACCGTATTTGGAACGAGCCTGCATACGGCCCTGAACACCCTGGGTATCCAGCACACCACGGATGATGTGATACCGGACGCCGGGGAGGTCCTTGACACGGCCGCCGCGGATCATCACGACGGAGTGCTCCTGAAGGGAGTGACCCACGCCGGGGATATAGGCGGTGACCTCGTAGCCGTTGGTCAGACGCACACGGGCGATCTTACGCAGAGCGGAGTTGGGCTTCTTGGGGGTGGCGGTTCTCACGGCGGTGCACACGCCTCTCTTCTGGGGAGAAGGCAGATCGGTGGTCTTGGTCTTCAGAGTGTTCAGACCAACCTGCAGAGCGGGAGAAGCGGACTTGTAGGAAGCCTGTTCTCTTCCTTTACGGACCAGCTGGTTAAAAGTAGGCATTGATGTTCTCCTTTCTTTCATATTCCTGACTGCCCATTCAAAGGGACAGCCTCTATTTTTTGCGGAATATCTGAAAGCTATTCCGAAAAAACCAAATTTTATTCCCTCAGGACCGTCACAACGGCGGCGCCCACGGTGATGCCGCAGGCCTGGCCCAGCTGGACCATGGTATGGCCGGTCTCCACTGGGATCTCGGCGCAGCGGCAGCTCTCAGCCACCGGCTCGGTAACGGCGGGGTCCGCGTCACAGGCGAGATACACCCGCCGGGCCCGCCCATCCCGAATGATTTTCCGGGACTGTTTGACGCCGACGACCTTATCCTGGGATGCAAGTTCCGTCAACAAGAGAGATTCCTCCTGATACGCATGAAAAAATTCGCAGAACCCATCCGCGCAGGTTGAAATTATATCATGCTTCCTAAGATTCGTCAAGGAGTTTTTTCATTTTTCCCCTCCCCTGCCCGTTTTTCCCCCCTCTGGTACCGGGGAAAACTTTCCCGGCGAAGGAAAACTTTTTCTCCCTCCCTGCCGTCCTTTTTATAGAGGCCTCCCACCGCCCCCTTTTGAGAGGTCATCTTAACATCAGGAGGTATCCATATGCTCAAATCCATTCTTTTCAGAGTTCTTTCCCTGGCGGCCGGCGCCTGTCTGCTGCTGGCCCTGACTGCCTGCGGCGGCCAGGCCCAGCCCTCCGGCGGATCTCCCGCCGATCCCCCTGCCGTCTCCGCGGGAGAGGAGGTCCCCGCAGGGGAGGAAGCCCCCGCTCTGGCAGAGCTTTTGGGGCAGGACTACCAGTCCTATCTGGTGGAGACCATCACCATGCAGATGGACAACCGGATGCAGGATCAAGGTGACGTGGAGTTCTATCCCATCCAGGATCAAGCGCCCCTGACAGACTATGTCCCCATGGATGAGACCACGGAATTTGAAGTCAATGCAGACGGCAACGTGGTGATCCTCCTCCCCGCCGGGACCGTAGCAGACGAGGCCCACGGGGACCAGACCTTCATCGTTCCGACTCCCTGACCGCTCAGGTTATGAATAGGTCAAAACCTCCGGCTAAGCCGGAGGCTTGAGTAGGCCCTATAAGGGCCTGATACGGACGACGCCCCTTAAGGGGCCCCGAAAGGTTTGCCGACTGCATTTCTTTCTCGGGCCACCCCTTAAGGGGTACTTTTCATGCCTTCTTGTTCTCGCGACCCGTAAACGGGTCAACAAACTCTTTCAGTCCTATCTGGTCTGCTATTTGATCCGATGCCAGTTGGTTGCGGATATATTCTGCTATCTGCTTTTTATTCCGTCCCACTGTATCTACATAATATCCTCTGGCCCAAAAGTGCCGATTCCCATACTTATATTTTAGATTTGCATGCCGATCAAATATCATCAGACTACTCTTCCCTTTCAAATACCCCATAATCTGCGACACACTGTACTTGGGCGGGATACTGATCAGCATGTGTATATGGTCTGGACACGCTCTGGCTTCTATAATTTCTACACCCTTTTGCTGACATAGTTTTCTCAATATCACCCCTATATCCTGTTTGATCTGACCATATATCTCCATCCTCCGATATTTAGGTGCAAATACAATGTGATATTGACATCTCCAACTTGTATGCTCTAAACTACTTATGTCTTTGTCTTTCACGATGAAGACCTCCCTGTTAGCGTAGTTGTGTGGTCGGCAAACCACTTCTACCTTATCAGGGGGTTTTTTATTTTTCTACTTTTCTCCTCGCTATAAGCTATTTTTTACCCCCGGCATAGCCGGGGGTTGCCTTTGGTACCACCAACACAAAGACAGACAGGACCGCAGTGCGGTCCTGTCTGTCTCAGCGTATCAAAAAGCCTCGCAGAGTTCGCCGTCCGCAGGCGGCGAATCAAGTGAGATCATGTTCTGCCGGGGCGTGTACCTGGCAGAACATACTTCTCGCGGAGCGAGCGTCGCACCGACCGCAGGCCGGAAGGCGCAGAGCGCAGCGCAATCCCCTCTCAAAAAGTGCCCCTGCACTTTTTTGACAGTCACAGACAGGACCGCAGTGCGGTCCTGTCTGTTTTTGTTTATGGGAGCGGGTCAACCCGGGCTCACAGCTCCGCGGGGGCGGGCTCCTCCTCCGCCGCGGCCATCGCGGCAGGGGCGGGCACGGGATCGGGCACGATCTCCTCGGCCAGGTTCTGATAGGTGGTCAGACCCGTGCCGGCGGGGATCAGCTTGCCGATGATGACGTTCTCCTTCAAGCCCACCAGCCGGTCGGCCTTGCCCTTGATGGCAGCCTCGGTGAGGACCTTGGTGGTCTCCTGGAAGGAGGCGGCGGAAAGGAAGGAGTCGGTGGCCAGAGATGCCTTGGTGATACCCATCAGCAGCTGGGTGCCCACGGCCTTGCGCAGGGGCTCGCCGTTCTCCTGGGTCTCGCCAGCAGCGTTGCGGCGCTCGATCTCCTCGTTGGCGGCGTCCAGCTCCAGAACATCCACCATAGAGCCGTCCAGCAGCTTGGTGTCGCCGGCGTCCTCCAGACGGACCTTGCGCATCATCTGACGAACGATGACCTCGATATGCTTATCGTTGATATCCACGCCCTGCTGACGGTACACACGCAGAACTTCCTGGATCAGGTAGTTGTACACCGCGTCGTTGCCCCGGATGCGGAGCACGTCGTGGGGGTTCAGCGCGCCGTAGGTCAGCTGATAGCCGGCCTCGATCACCTGGCCGTCCTTCACCTGCAATCCCGTGTGGGGCACGGCGTAGGTCCGGGTGTCGCCGTCGTCGGCGGTGACGATGATGTTCAGCAGGCTTCCCTTGGTGGCCTCTTCAAACTTGACCGTACCGGAGATCTCAGACAGAGTGGCCATCCGCTTGGGACGGCGGGCCTCAAACAGCTCCTCCACTCGGGGAAGACCCTGGGTGATGTCGCCGCCGGCCAGACCGCCGGTATGGAAGGTACGCATGGTCAGCTGGGTGCCGGGCTCGCCGATGGACTGGGCGGCGATGATGCCGACTGCCTCGCCGGGGCCGACAGGCTGCTGGGTGGCCAGGTTCATGCCGTAGCACTTGGCGCACACGCCGCTGTGGGCCTTGCAGGTCAGCACCGTGCGGATCATGACGGTGGGCTTGCTGTCCTCGGCGGCGGGATCAAACTCGCAGTGATCCTCAGGCCGGGGATTCTTCTGGACCCACTTGTGGGACTCCAGGATCTTGGCGTCGCCTGCGGTCATCATCCGGCTGTTGGAGATCAGGACCTCGCCGGTCTCGGCGTCCACCACGTCGCCCACCAGGAAGCGGCCGTGGAGACGGTCGGAGAGCTTCTCGATGACCTGGCCGTTCTCGCTGATCTCGGAGACCTTGATGCCGTGGGTCACGCCGCAGTCCTCCTCCCGGATGATGACGTCCTGAGAGACGTCCACCATGCGGCGGGTCAGATAACCGGAGTCGGCGGTACGCAGGGCGGTGTCGGCCAGACCCTTCCGGGCGCCTCGGCTGGAGATGAAGTACTCCAGAGCGGTCAGGCCCTCCCGGTAGTTGGCCTTGATGGGGATCTCGATGGTCTTACCGGCGGTGTTTGCGATCAGGCCGCGCATACCGGCCAGCTGACGGATCTGCTTCATAGAGCCACGGGCGCCGGAGTCCGCCATCATGAAGATGGGGTTGTACCGGTCCAGGTTCTCTTGCAGGGCCTTGGAGACGTCCTCGGTGGTCTTCTCCCAGACCTGCACCACCTGCTTATACCGCTCGTGCTCGGTCATGAAGCCCATCTTGTACTGGTTCTCGATGTCCAGCACCGCCTGCTCGGAGGCGGCGACCATCTCGTACTTCTTGGGGGGGATGGTCATATCCGCGATGGAGACGGTGATGGCGGCCCGGGTGGAGTACTTGTAGCCGGTAGCCTTGATGGCGTCCAGCACCTCGGCGGCCACGGTGAAGCCGTGCTTGTTGATGGTCTTGTCGACGATCTTGCCCAGCTGCTTCTTGCCGCAGGTCTCGGTGATCTCGTAGTCGCAGACATGGGCGGGATCGGTCCGGTCCACAAAGCCCAGGTCCTGGGGGATGTTCTGGTTGAAGATGATCCGGCCCGGGGTGATCTCCACCAGGCGGCTATAGGCCGTGCCGTCCACCGTCTGGGTCCGGCGGACCAGGATGGGACAGTGGGGGCCGATGGCGCCCTCGTTATAGGCCATCAGGGCCTCGTCCTCGTTGGCGTAGATGTGCAGGGGCTTGTAGGTGGCCTTGCGCTGGTCCTTTCCAAGGGCCTCGTTGGCCGCCAGGAACTCGTCGGCGTCCACCTCGGCCTGGGCCGTAAGGGCCGTGTCGCCGGCATCCTCGCACCAGACGGTCCCGGCGCCCTTTTCCGCCTTGCCCATCCGGTCCATGGTCAGGTAGTAGGAGCCCAGCACCATATCCTGAGTCGGCACGGTGACGGGGCCGCCGTCCTGGGGACGGAGGAGGTTGTTGGCGGAGAGCATCAAGATCCGGGCCTCAGCCTGGGCCTCGGCGGAGAGGGGCACGTGAATGGCCATCTGGTCGCCGTCGAAGTCGGCGTTGAAGGCGGTGCAGTTGAGGGGGTGGAGCTTCAGGGCCCGGCCGTCCACCAGCACCGGCTCAAAGGCCTGGATGCCCAGACGGTGCAGGGTGGGCGCGCGGTTGAGCATGACGGGGTGATCCTTGATGATCTCGTCCAGCGCGTCCCAAACCTCGGTCACGCCCTTGTCCACCATCTTCTTGGCGGACTTGATGTTGGTGGCGGGGCCGTCTGCCACCAGCTTCTTCATAATGAAGGGGCGGAACAGCTCCACAGCCATCTCCTTGGGCACGCCGCACTGATAGATCTTCAGCTCAGGGCCGACCACAATCACGCTTCGGCCGGAGTAGTCCACGCGCTTGCCCAGCAGGTTCTGACGGAACCGGCCCTGCTTGCCCTTGAGCAGGTCGCTCAGGGACTTGAGAGCCCGGTTGTTGGCGCCGGTGACGGCACGGCCCCGGCGGCCGTTGTCGATCAGGGCGTCCACGGCCTCCTGGAGCATCCGCTTCTCGTTGCGCACGATGATGTCCGGGGCGTTGAGCTGGATGAGCCGCTTGAGGCGGTTGTTGCGGTTGATGACCCGGCGGTACAGGTCATTGAGGTCCGAGGTGGCGAAGCGGCCGCCGTCCAGCTGGACCATGGGCCGCAGCTCAGGCGGGATGACGGGCAGAACGTCAATGACCATCCACTCCGGCTTGTTGCCGGAGAGCAGGAAGGCGTCCACCACCTCCAGCCGCTTGACGATCCGGGCCTTCTTCTGGCCGCTGGCGTCCTTGAGCTCGGCGTGGAGCTGGGCGCTGAGGGCCGGCAGGTCCACGTCCTGGAGCAGCTTCTTCACAGCCTCGGCGCCCATGCCGGCCTGGAAGTCGTCCTCATACTTCTCCCGGTAGTCCCGGTACTCCTTCTCGGAGAGGATCTGATTCCGGCTCAGCGGGGTCTCGCCGGGATCGGTGACGATATAGTTGGCAAAGTACAGCACCTTCTCCAGGATCCGGGGGCTGATGTCCAGCAGCAGACCCATCCGGGAGGGGATGCCCTTGAAATACCAGATATGGCTGACCGGGGTGGCCAGCTCGATGTGGCCCATCCGCTCCCGGCGGACCTTGGCCCGGGTGACCTCCACGCCGCAGCGGTCGCAGATCTTGCCCTTGTAGCGGATCTTCTTATACTTGCCGCAGTGGCACTCCCAGTCCTTGGTGGGTCCGAAGATGCGCTCGCAGAACAGGCCGTCCCGCTCGGGCTTGAGGGTCCGGTAGTTGATGGTCTCCGGCTTCTTCACCTCGCCGTAAGACCAGGCCAGGATCTGCTCCGGGGAGGCCATGCCGATTTTGATGGCGTCGAAAGCGATGTTGCTGCCGGTATTGTGATCGATCATGTTTCGATTTCCTCCTTCAATGATCCAGAATGTTTCCTATGACGAATGGATGCTTCCGGATCATTCGTCGCCGAAGTCGTCGTCAAAGTCGGCGCCGATATCCGCGCCGGCGTCCTCAGGGGCGTCCTCGATATCAAAGCCGGACTCCTGGAACTCCGTGTCCTCGGCAATGTTGTGATGGCGCTCGTCGTCGGCGTCCATCCGGGCCAGGTTGAAGGTGTCCATGGCGTCCTCGTCTTCCTTGAGCTCGATCACGTTGCCGTCCTTGTCCAGCACCTGGATATCCAGGCACAGGGACTGGAGCTCCTTGACCAGGACCTTGAAGGACTCAGGCACGCCGGGCTGGGGCACGTTGTGGCCCTTGACGATGGCCTCGTAGGTGCGGACACGGCCCGTCACGTCGTCGGACTTGACGGTCAGGATCTCCTGCAGGGTGTATGCGGCACCGTAAGCCTCCAGGGCCCACACTTCCATCTCGCCGAAGCGCTGGCCGCCGAACTGGGCCTTGCCGCCCAGAGGCTGCTGGGTGACCAGGGAGTAGGGGCCGGTGGACCGGGCGTGGATCTTATCATCCACCAGGTGGTGGAGCTTCATAAAGTAGACGTAGCCCACGGTGACCTTGTTGTCAAAGCGCTCACCGGTGCGGCCGTCGTACAGCCAGCTCTTGCCCTCGGGGTCGAGGCCGGCCTCGGACAGAGCGTTGGCGATATCCTCCTCGTTGGCGCCGTCGAAGATGGGGGTGGCCACCTTCCAGCCCAGGGTCTTGGCCGCATAGCCCAGATGGACCTCCAGCACCTGACCGATGTTCATACGGGAGGGAACGCCCAGGGGGTTCAGGACGATGTCCAGGGGCGTGCCGTCAGGCAGGAAGGGCATATCCTCCTGGGGAAGCACCCGGGAGACAACGCCCTTGTTGCCGTGGCGGCCGGCCATCTTGTCGCCCACCTGGATCTTCCGGCGCTGGGCGATATAGACCCGGACCACCATGTTCACGCCGGGGGAGAGATCGTCGCCGCCCTCCCGGGTGAAGACCTTGGTATCCAGCACGATGCCGCTCTCGCCGTGGGGGACCTTCAAAGAGGTGTCACGGACCTCACGGGCCTTCTCACCGAAGATGGCCCGGAGCAGCCGCTCCTCGGCGGTAAGGTCGGTCTCGCCCTTGGGGGTGACCTTGCCCACCAGGATGTCGCCGGACTTGACCTCGGCGCCCACCCGGATGATGCCGTTCTCGTCCAGGTCCTTCAGGGCGTCCTCGCCCACGTTGGGGATGTCCCGGGTGATCTCCTCGGGTCCCAGCTTGGTATCCCGGGCGTCGATCTCGAACTCCTCGATGTGGATGGAGGTGTACAGATCCTCCCGGACCAGCCGCTCGTTGAGCAGCACGGCGTCCTCGTAGTTGTAGCCCTCCCAGGTCATGAAGCCGACCAGGATGTTCTGGCCCAGGGCGATCTCGCCCTGCTCGGTGGCGGGGCCGTCCGCCAGGACGGTGGGATCGTCGCCGCCGTGGACCCGCTCGCCCACGTTGACGATGGGCCGCTGGTTGATGCAGGTGGTGTGGTTGGAGCGGAGGAACTTGGTGAGCTTATAATCCTTAACCTTGCCGCTGTCATACTTGACGGTGACGTGGCGGGCGTCCACAGAGGTCACCACGCCGTCGCCCTCGGCCAGGATCACGATCTCGGAGTCGATGCAGATCTTGTGCTCCATGCCGGTGCCCACGATGGGCGCATGGGGCCGCAGCAGAGGCACGGCCTGACGCTGCATGTTGGCGCCCATCAGGGCACGGTTGGCGTCATCGTTGGGCAGGAAGGGGATCATGGCGGTGGCGATGGAGACCATCATCCGGGGGGAGACGTCGATATAGTCCACCCGCTCCCGGTCCACCTCCACGATCTCGTCCCGGTGACGGGCGGTGATACGGGCGTTGATCAGGCAGCCGTTCTCGTCCACCGGCTCCACCGCCTGGCCGACGATGAAGTTGTCCTCCTCGTCGGCGGTCATGTAGGTGATCTGGTCGGAGACCTTGCCGGTGGCCTTGTCCACGGCCCGGTAGGGGGCCTCGATGAAGCCGTACTCATTGACCTGGGCGTAGGTGGCAAGGTAGGAGATCAGGCCGATGTTGGGACCTTCCGGAGTCTCGATGGGGCACATCCGGCCGTAGTGGCTGTAATGGACGTCGCGGACCTCCATGTTGGCCCGCTCCCGGCTCAGGCCGCCGGGGCCCAGAGCAGACAGACGCCGCTTGTGGGTCAGCTCTGCCAGGGGGTTGGTCTGATCCATGAACTGGCTCAGGGGGCTGGAGCCGAAGAACTCCTTGATGGCGGCGGTGACGGGGCGGATGTTGATGAGGCTCTGGGGGGTGACGATATCCAGGTCCTGGATGGTCATCCGCTCCCGGATCACCCGCTCCATCCGGGAAAAGCCGATGCGGAACTGGTTTTGCAGCAGCTCGCCCACACACCGCAGGCGCCGGTTGCCCAGATGGTCGATGTCGTCCTTGACGGAGATGCCCTGGGCCAGGCCGTTCATATAGTTGATAGAGGTGAGGATGTCATCCACGATGACGTGCTTGGGCACCAGATCATCCTTGTGCAGCTTGATCTGGTCGATGAGCTCCTCGCCCTGATACTGCTCCAGCAGCTCCTGGAGCACCGTGAAGCGGACCCGCTCCTTGATGCCGCACTCGGCCAGGGGATCAAAGTCCACATAGTGGCTCAGATCGCACATGCCGTTGGACATCACCCGCAGGGTCTGGCCCTCGGCGTCCACCGTCACCTCGGGCACGCCCACGGTGTCCAGCAGACGGGCGTCCTCCTTGCTCAGAAGGTGGCCCTCGTCAAAGAGGATCTCGCCGGTGGCGGGGTCCGCCACGGGGTAGACCAGCTTGCAGCCGGTGACCCGCTGCCACAGGGACAGCTTCTTATTGAACTTGTACCGGCCCACGATGGACAGATCGTAGCGCCGGGGATCGAAGAACAGGTTGTGCATGAGGGTCTCGGCAGCCTCCACCGTGGGGGGCTCGCCGGGACGGAGCTTGCGGTAGATCTCCAGCATGGCGTCCTCATAGGTCTTGCTGGGGTCCTTCTCCAGGGTGGCCACGATCCGGGGATCGTCGCCGAAGCGGTCCAGAATGTCCTGGTCCGTCTTCAGTCCCAGCGCCCGCAGCAGGCAGGTGATGGGGAGCTTGCGGTTCTTGTCGATCCGCACCCAGAACACCTCGTTGGAGTCGGTCTCATACTCCAGCCACGCGCCCCGGTAGGGGATGACGGTGGCGGTGAGGATGGGCAGGTCGGTCTTGATGTCGATCTCCTTGCCGTAATACACACCGGGGGAGCGGACGATCTGGGAGACCACCACCCGCTCGGCGCCGTTGATGACGAAGGTGCCGGAGTGGGTCATGAGCGGGAAGTCGCCCATGAAGATCTCCTGCTCCTTGATCTCCTCGGTCTCCTTGTTGCGCAGGCGGACCTTCACCTTCAGGGGCGCGGCGTAGGTGGCGTCCCGGGCCTTGCACTCCTCCACGTCGTACTTGGGAGCCTCGTCCATCTTATAGTCGATGAACGTCAGCTCCAGATTGCCCTGATAGTCCGTGATCGCGCCCACGTCGGCGAAAACCTCCCGCAGGCCGGTGTCCAAAAACTCCTGGTAGGACGTCTTCTGGATCTCCAGAAGGTTCGGCATGGGGACGACCTCCTCATACCGGGCGAAGTTCTTGCGAAGGGTCTTTCCGTACAGCTTGTCTTTGGCCATCTTCTCATTCACCTTTCTTCCGCCGCCCCCGCCCTGTCCGGCAGGGGCACGCGAATTGTTCACCGCGAGCTTTCGTGATACACTCGGAACCGTTGTTAAAATTCCTTCTTCACACTCTTGCATCGCCATGGGAAATGTGCTATCCTAGCTCCAGAATCAAGATGGGAGAATTTCCGCATCTGTGTTACATAAGCGGCTTATTCTACCATAAATTTTACCCCCTTGTCAAGGGGGATTTTGGCATCACCGGGCCTCCGCCCGGTTTTTTCATGCCCATTCCCTGAAAATAAGCGCCAAAAACCGGGCTCCGGCAGCAGCCGAAGCCCGGTTTTTTTGATCCTTGTTTACTCGTAGAGCTCCCCGTCGTCGTAATCGTCGTACTCAGAGCTGAACTTCTGGTGCAGGCGCTTTTTCACGCCGCAGCACCCAACGGACAGGTCGTGCCAGCCGCCGATCAGCAGGCAGACAAAGGCGGCAAATGCCAGACTGGCGCCGATGATCTTCATAATCATGCTTGCGGTCTTGCTCATGGTGCACTCCTCCTAAGTTATGGATTGATGGAGCTATCATACACCATTCCGCTTCGTTTTACAACCGCTTTTCCGATTTTTCATCCCGCCGGTCCCGCCGCTTCCCAAAGGCCGCCCGTCTGTGGTACAATACAGCTAAGCGGCGCAGACTTCCCCGGCGGAGCCTCAGCCCATCTGCCGGGTCAGGCACTCCACCCTGCTTTGCAGGGCCTCCAGGGTGCCCAGGTCCCCGTCCTCCCGCCGCAGGGCGGTCTGCATCGCCGGCGGCAGCGTTTGAAAATATTCATAGGCCGACAGATCCTGGTCCAGCAGGTCTGTGAGACAGAGATACATGTTTCCTCACCTCCGGCCATAGTCTGTCCGGAATCAACGGCGAAGCGAGGCGCATTTTATGGAAATCCGTCAAATTTCAGGAGACAAACGCCCCTTTCTCCCCCTGCTCCTGCTGGGGGATGAACAGGAGTCCATGATCCGGCAGTATCTGGACCGGGGATCACTCTTTGCCCTGTACGAGGGCGGCGCGGCCCTGGCCGTCTGCGTGGTGACCGACGAGGGCGGCGGAACGTTTGAGCTGAAAAATCTGGCCGTCTCCCCGGCCCATCAGCGCCGGGGGCTGGGCAGGCGCCTGGTGGAATTTGCCGCCCGACACTGCCGGGACCTGGGCGGGCAGACGCTGCTGGCCGGCACCGGAGACAGCCCCCTGACCCTGCCCTTCTACCACGCCTGCGGCTTCCGGGAGCTCCGCCGGGAGCCGGGATACTTTCTCCGGCATTACGACCACCCCATCTTTGAGGGGGGCCGTCAACTGATCGACCGGGTGGATCTGGTCCTGGCGCTGTGAGCGCCCCGGACCCGCTGCCTGGCTGCTCATTATATAAATTAGGAGGAACGCCTATGTTTTACTATCTGGCGGGGGGCCGTCCGGCAGCCTCCTTTCTGCCGGACCTGCCCCTGGAAATCATCCCGCCCCAGACTCCCAGCCTGTTTCTCTCCCGCTGGGACCCGGCCCTGGGCCCCGCCGCCCTGCGTCTGACGAACCCCCGGCAGCTCACCGGCGCGGCGCCGGACGCCGCCTGGCTGGACCCGTCCCGCCTGTCCCCCGGCCCGGAGCCCATCTCTCCCCCCCTGGCCGCCGCGGCAGCCCGGGGGCTCACCGCCGTGAACCTGGGCCATCCCCGGTGGCGGGAGGCCCTGGCCTTCTCCGCCCCCCGGAGCGAAAAAAAGCGGGTCCACCTGCTGGCGGTGGGTGACGTGGGAGGCACGCTGCTGACGGCCTTAAAGCTGCTGGGCGGCGACGTGATCTCCACCATCGGCATCCGGGACCTGAATGAGGCCGCCGTGGCCCGCTGGACCGCCGAGCTGGGCCAGATCGCCTGGCCCTGGGACTATCAGGCCCTGCCAGAGGTGGAGCCGGTGTCCCAGGAGGACCTCTTTGCCTGCGACGTCTTCATCTTCGCCGCCACGAAGGCCGTCCCGCCGGTGGGCAGCGGCGTTTCGGATGTGCGGATGGCCCAGTACGAGGCCAACCGCCCCCTGGTGGAGTCCTTTGCCCGGCAGGCCCGGGCGGCCCGGTTCCGGGGGCTCTTCATCGTGTTGTCCGATCCGGTGGACCCCCTCTGCCAGGCGGCCTTTCTCGCCTCCAACCGGGACGAGGGCGGCGCATGGGACGGCCAGGGTCTGCTTCCCGAGCAGGTCCAGGGCTTCGGCCTGGGGGTGATGAACGCCCGGGCGGCCTGGCTTGCCAAGCAAGACCCCCGCTTTATAGACTTCCTCACCGATGGCCGGTCCTTCGGCCCCCACGGCCATGGGCTGGTGATCGCCAACTCCCTCTCCCACTATGACGATGCCCTCTCCCGGGAGCTGACGGAGCTGACCGAGACCGCCAACCTCCGTATCCGGGACCTGGGCTTCAAGCCCTATGTGGCCCCCGCCGTCTCCTCCGGGGCCATGCAGCTGCTGCTGACCCTCCGGGGAGACTGGCACTGCGGCAGCGTGTGTCTGGGGGGCGTGTGGTTCGGCGTGAAAAACCGCTTTACGCCCCAGGGGCTGGAGACGGAGTCCCTGGCCCTGCCGGAGCCGCTGTTCGCCCGGCTGCGGAAGACGGAGCAGCTGCTCCACCGCCTGACGGAGGGGGGCGGTGCCCCATGCTGACGGTCCTCGCCCCCGGCCTGACGCCGGGGCGGCTCTCCCGGACCCTGGACGCCATCCTGACCGTTCATCCCGCCCGGGTGCTTTCCCGGCTGGAGGGGCCCTTGCACCGGGAGCGGGTGCTCTTTGCCGTGGCCCTGGGCCCGGGGGGCGTGAATCTGGAGTGCGCCGCCCTGCTCTCCTTCCTCCGGACCCACCCCGGGTGCCTGGAGGGCTGCGTGGGGGGCGTGGTGGTGGACGGCCCCGGAGACCTCTACACCAAGGCCCTGGGCCGGGACATCGTGCTGGCGGCCAGTCTGGCAGGCTGCGTCTTTCCCGGCCGGCCTTTGGTGGAGGCCACCGGCGGGCTGCAAAATTTCACCGTCCAGGCCAAAAACGCCGGCTGTTCCCCGGCCCAGGCCTATCAGCTGGCCGCCGGAGATCTGGCGGAGCGCATCCTCCGCTTTGCCCCGCCCCGGCACCCAAGGCCTCGCATCCTGGTGCTCCACGCCTCCAGCCACGCCACGTCCAACACCCTGGCCCTGTGGAGCCATGTCCGGGCCGGACTGGAGGAGCGGTGCATCCTCACGGAGATCGGCCTGCGCAACGGCACCCTGGAGGACTGCGCCGGCTGCCCCTACACCATGTGTCTCCACTTCGGCGAGCAGGAGGACTGCTTTTACGGCGGCGTCATGGTCCAGGAGGTCTACCCCGCCATCCGGGCCTCAGACGCGGTGGTGCTGCTGTGCCCCAACTATAACGACGCCCTCTCCGCCAACCTCACCGCCGCCATCAACCGCCTCACCGCCCTCTACCGCTCCGCCCCCTTTACCGACACGGCGGTGTTTGCCATCGTGGTCTCCGGCTACTCCGGCGGGGACATCGTGGCCAGCCAGGTGGTCAGCGCCATGAGCATGAACAAGGGCTTCTGGCTGCCTGCCCGGTTCTGTATGCTGGAGACCGCCAACGACGCCGGCGCCGCCCTGGCCCTGCCGGGGATCGAGACGCGGCTGGCCGCCTTCACAGAAACCATCCGCAGCCAGCTGCTGCGTTAAATCCAGCCATCAAACAAGCCTAAAAAGCTAATATAATCCCCAATCTATCAAACATCACAGCCCCCTCCCCCACCCGCACCCTGGCACTCCCAGGGGAGCGCCAGCGTAAATCGGCGCAGGGGGTGTCCCAAACCTCCAAACCCACGCACAACCCACGCCGCGGGCAGAGACTTTCCGGATTTCTACCGTACCCTCCCACCGCGCGGCGTTTTTTTCTCTTGGACCGTGCACGGCCCGTTCTCTTTTTGGCAAGACCAAAAAGAGAATGGGGGGTGCATTCCCGCCGGCAAAGCCGGCGTCGTCTCCGCGCCGCGTCGGCGCGAAAAACCCCCGCGCTGGGGTCCAGCGCATCCCCACCTTGCCTGCAAGCCCCCTCCTATGCTATACTGTCCCCAGTTCCATCAAAGGAGGTTCCGTTTATGAAAAGCATCAAGCCCGGCCGGGGCCCCTCGGCCATGGGAGCCATGGGCTCTGTTATCTCCGTGGTCTTTGGGATCTTCTGGACCATCATGGCCGCATCCATGGGCGCGCCGTTCTTCTTCCCCCTCTTCGGCGTGCTGTTCATTATTATGGGCGTGGTCCAGGCGGTGTATCACTTCAAAAACGCCGCCGGGAAGGAGCGTTACTCCGCCTTTGACATCGTGGAGGAGGGCGAGGAGCCGGACCCGCTGAACCGGCGCTTCGGGACCTCCGGGCCGGAGGCCCAATCCCCTCCGGAGTGCGGAGAACTGCGCTTTTGCCCCTACTGCGGCGCGCCGCTGGGGGACGACTTTACATTCTGCGGCCGGTGCGGCAAAAAGCTGCCGGACGGCCAGTGAGGAGCACTTATGAATATCGGACTGCAATTTGCCATGCCGGCGGAGCTCCACGCCCTGCCGGGCGCCCGGGAGCTGGAGCCCTTTGAGACGGTCTCCGGCGTGCCCTTTTTCCGTCTCGCGCCGGGAATCCTGGCCTGTGCCGGAGGCGTGAGCAAGGTCAATGCCGCCATGGCGGCGGAGATCTTCTGCCTGAAATACGGCGTGGATCTGATCCTCAACGCCGGCGTTGCCGGGTGCCTGACGGACCTGGCCACCGGCAGCTTGGTGGTGGCGTCGGAATTTCTCCAGCACGACGTGGACACCACCGCCGTGGGCGATCCCATCGGCCTGGTCTCCACCGTGAACCAGGTGGTCTTCCCCACCTGGGAACCGGCCCGGTGCGCGGCCCTGCTGGAGTCCCTGGGCTTCCCCGCCGTCACCGGCCGGGTGGCCACCGGCGACTGGTTCGCCGTCCGGGGGGACCGGGCCGCCTTTATCCGGGACACCTTCTCCCCCCTGCTGGTGGAGATGGAGGGCTGTGCCATCGCCCAGGTGTGCCTGCGCAATCAGGTGCGCTTTGCCGCGGTGAAATCCGTGTCCGACCACCTGTTCTCCCCCCGTCAGGCGGAGGAGTATTTCGATTTCGGCCAGGCCCTGGAAAACCTGGGGCAGGTGGTGCTGCCCCTGGCCCAGGCTTTGCAAAAGGAGGAACCTTGATATGGAACGGATCGCCAGCTTTACCGTGGACCACAACACGTTGCTGCCGGGTCTCTACTACTCCCGGCGGGACGGGGAGATCGTCACCTTTGATCTGCGCTTCAAGCGGCCCAACACCGGAGATCTTCTGACCAACAGCCAGATGCACTCCACCGAGCACCTGATCGCCACCCTCCTGCGCAACTCCCCCGACCGGGAAGCCGTGGTCTACTTCGGGCCCATGGGCTGCCAGACCGGCTTTTACTTCCTGTTCGACAACCGGCTGCTGTCTCTGGAGGGGGCCATCGTCCTCTTGCAGGAGGTCTTTGCCGCCGGGGCGGACTTCCAGGGGGAGATGCCGGGCAAAAGCGCCGCCGAGTGCGGCAACTATGAAAACCTGGATGTGGAGACCGGCCGGGCCGTGTGCCACTTCTACGCCGACCTCATCCGGGACTGGACTGTGGAGAAGCTCTCCTACTAAAAACATGAGCGGCGAAAGGCATCCCCTTTCGCCCCTGAGACTGTCGAAAAAGTGGCTGCGGCCACTTTTTCGAAAAGGCTGCGCCCTGCCGCGCGCATAATTTGTCTGCTTCTAGCAGACAAATTCCACACTTGCAGGGCGAGAAGTATTTTCAGCCACGCACATGTCGCGGCAGAAAATGATTTCACTTGATTCGCCGCCTGCGGGCGGCGAACTCTGCGAGGCTTTTTCGACAAGCTGCCCGGCGGGGCGCAACGGTTCTTTGCGTGACGTTTGGCCCGCGCTGTGGTACACTGGACCTGTCCAAATCCAGAGGCAAGAGAGGAGGGGGCGCTATGGCGTCTGTGGGGACCCACATCAAGCGCCGCTGGGCGCTGATCGGCGGCGGAGCGGTCACGATCATAGCCATTTTGCTTTTGATATTGGTCAAAAGCGGAGCCTGGGGCACCTGGCGGGAGGGGCTTGCCTATCAGCTTCGGGACCAGGCCTATGCGGTCATGCTGGAGGAGCTGCCCGGGTCTTACGAGCTGGAGCTGGACCTAACAGACCCGGAGAGCAATCTTGGAAAGGTTCTCTATGCGGATGAAAGCGGCTGCCAGATCACGGTACGGGACCTGAAACCCGCCATAAACGCCGGTGGATATGGCGTCATCTTTCAGGCCGAGGGCGTCTGCACGCCTGCCGGCGGGCAGCTGGTCTCCGGCTGTTACGACCACCGCACAGGCAAGCACTCTTACAGTGTGGAGCTCTCCGCCGTCATGCAGACCTCTGTGGACGGCGTCCAGCTTCCCCCCAGCCACGACTGCCTGAAAAGCTCTCTGGACAAGCACGGCAACGCCTTCGGGTTTTTCCTCTATCCCCTGGAATGCGAGCCGCTCCTCTCGGAGGAGCCGCCGTCCTCCGGGACCGTGACGGTCACTGTCACCGGCCTGAGTCGGTTTTCCACCCGGCGGATCTCGTAACCGGGGGGCGATTGCGGTTTTTCCGCTTTTTTCTTCCAAAACCCGTTGACAAAGGCGGGATCTGCTGATATACTTGGTAAGCCGCTTTGAATGGGTCTATAAGTGCGCCCTGTGCGCCGCCCCCGACAGCGAGCCCGTAAATGAAGGAGTTGAAAGAAACAATGAACGCAATCATCGTGACCGGCGGTAAGCAGTACAAGGTGGCCGAGGGCGACGTGGTCTACATCGAGAAGCTGGACCAGGAAGCCGGCGACACCGTGAAGTTCGAGCAGGTCCTGGCCGTCATCGACGGCGAGAAGGCCACCTTCGGCACCCCCGTGGTGGAGGGCGCCAGCGTGGAGGCCACCATCGTCAAGAACGGCAAGGGCAAGAAGATCCGCATCTTCAAGTACAACCCCAAGAAGGGTTACCGGAAGCGTCAGGGCCATCGTCAGCCCTACACCAAGGTCGAGATCACCAAGATCTCCGTCTGAGCATGACCACGGTTCAGTTCCGCATGGAGGGCAGCCGGATCACCGGCTTTGACGCCGTGGGCCACAGCGGCTACGCCGAGGCGGGCTGCGACATCGTCTGCGCCGCCATCACCAGCGCCATCCGCCTGGTGGAGGCCACCGTCAACGACGTGCTTGGCCTGGCGGCCTCAGTGAAGATCCGGGAACAGGACGCGGCGATCCTCTTTCGCCTGCCCGGGGGCCTCAGCCCCACGGCGGAGAGCGCCTGCCAGTCCCTGCTGACCGGTCTGATGGTCTATCTGACCCAGCTCCATGACGAGTACCCCGACCATGTTGAGGTTTTGGAGGAAGATTGATTCCTCTCCATTCTAAAATCTAAAGAAAGGATGGTCCCTATCATGATTTGCATTGGTCTTCAGTTCTTCGCCCACAAAAAGGGCGGCGGCTCCACCAAAAACGGCCGTGATTCCGAGGCTAAGCGCCTGGGCTGCAAGCGGGCCGACGGCCAGTTCGTCAAGGCCGGCAACATCCTGGTCCGTCAGCGCGGCACCAGCATCCACCCCGGTCGGAACGTGGGCATCGGCACCGATGACACCCTGTTCGCCCTGGTGGACGGCACCCTCCGCTTCGAGCGGCTGGGCAAGGATCGCAAGCAGGCTTGCGTGTACGAGGCTGAATAAGCACGACGGGGACCCCAAGAGGGGTCCTCGTTTTTTGCGCCTGACCCGGCGCAGGGAATCTGCACCCCCCATTTTCTTTTTGAGACATCAAAAAGAAAATGCGCCGTGCACGGTGGAAAAGAAAAAATGTTTCGCGGTGGGAGAGCGTGTCTGATTCCAGGAAAGTCTCTGCCCGCGGCGTGGATGGCGCGTAGGTTTTGGATCGTCCGGATACCCCCTGCGCCGATTTCCGCTGGCGCTCCATGTAGCGTCAGCGGGGCTCGGAGAGCAGGCTTTACTTCGACCACCAGCGTTGACCGCCGGGGTGTGCACGCGGGGGAAACCGATTCGAGGGAGCAGACCGGTGCAGCGGGGTGCGGGCGGGGGCTTTGGAGGTTCCGGACACTCTCTGCGCCGATTTCCGCTGGCGCTCCATGTAGCGTCAGCGGAGCTCGGAGGGTGGGCTTTACTTCGACCTCCAACGTTGACCGCCGCAGTATAAACGCGGGAGACGCCGATTCGAGGGACGAGACCGGCGCGCGCCGGTAGGAGACTCCAGCTTTAGTGGCAATTCGTTAGAACAACTCCCGTATTTAAGCGAACTTGCGCTCTGCGCAAGTTCCGCGATAAGCGTTTTTTCTCTTGGACGGCTCCACCGCCCGTTCTCTTTTTGAAGCGTCAAAAAGAGAATGGGGGTGGAATCCCCCACTCTATTGACGAGTCCCCTTTTTTTCGCTAAAATGGACAAGCTAAGATCAAATTGACTCAGGAGGTGTGCCTATGGCGACATCCTTTATCGACAAGGCCCGGATCACCGTGCGGGCAGGCAACGGCGGAAACGGTGCGGTGGCCTTCCACCGGGAAAAATATGTGGCGGCCGGCGGCCCTGACGGCGGCGACGGCGGCAAGGGCGGCTCCATCATCTTGCAGGTGGACGACCACATGTCCACCCTGATGGACTTCCGCTATAAGCGCAAATATGCCGCCGCCAACGGCATGGACGGCCAGGGCGCCCGGAAATCCGGCAAGGACGGCGCGGATCTGGTCATCCGGGTCCCCCGGGGGACCCTGGTTCGGGACGCCGAGACCGGCGAGATCATCCAAGATATGTCCTCCTCCGAGCCCTTCGTCCTCTGCCGGGGCGGCCGGGGCGGCTGGGGCAACAGCCACTTCGCCACCCCCACCCGGCAGGTGCCCCGGTTCGCCAAGGCGGGCCTGCCCGGCGAGAGCCACAACGTAGTCCTGGAGCTCAAGCTCCTGGCGGACGTTGGCCTGGTGGGCTTTCCCAACGTGGGCAAATCCACCCTGCTCTCCGTGGTCTCCAAGGCCCAGCCCAAGATCGCCAACTACCACTTCACCACCCTCTACCCCAACCTGGGCGTGGTCTGGGTGGAGGACGGCGTCAGCTTCGTCATGGCGGACATCCCCGGCATCATCGAGGGCGCCAGCCAGGGCGCCGGTCTGGGCCACGACTTCCTGCGCCATGTGGACCGCTGCCGTCTGCTGGTCCATGTGGTGGACGTGTCCGGCAGTGAGGGCCGGGACCCGGTGGCCGACTTTGACGCCATCAACGAGGAGCTCCGCCAGTACAGCCCCGAGCTCTCTCAGCGGCCCCAGATCGTGGCCGCCAACAAGGTGGACGTGATGGAGGACCCGGAAAATCTGGAGCGGCTCCGGGCCCATGTGGAGGCCCAGGGCTACACCCTGCTGGAGATCTCCGCCGCCGCCCACCAGGGCACCCGGCAGCTGGTCCAGAAGGTGGCCCAGATGCTCTCCGTCCTCCCCCCCGTCACGGTGTACGAGCCGGAGTACGTGCCCAAGCCCCAGACCGTGGACACCTCCGCCCCCCTGGACATCCGCCAGGAGGAGGACGTGTGGTTCGTGGAGGGGCCCTGGCTCCAGCGGCTCATGGGCAACGTCAACTTCGCCGACTACGAGAGCCGGATGTGGTTCGACAAATCCCTGCGGGAGTCCGGCCTCTTCCAGCAGCTGGAGGAGATGGGCATCCAGGACGGAGACACCGTGTCCATGTATGGCTTCGAGTTCGAATACCAGCGGTAATATCCAGATCAAGAAACACAAAACAGCATCGGGACCGGCCTGTGCCGGCTCCGATGCTGTGTTTTTTTGCCCGCTTATTTCGCCCTCGTCCGCCAAAGGCCGCCGCCGAACTCCCGGACGGCGCAGACCTTGTCCGCCCAGCACACCAGCAGACTCTCCCGGTACCGGGGCGGCGTCAGCGTCAGGGGGAACATATGCCGGCGGATGATGTCCGCCTCCACGGCGTTGAGCCCGAAATCCCGGTCCGCGTTGGCCGCCGCCCGTCCGCCGTGGCGCAGGCCGTGACTGAGCCCGTGGCGCAGGCCGGGCCTGGGGTGGAGGGTACGCCAGTCATAGAGAAAGTAATCGTGGAGCAGCGCCCCCCGGATCAGGCTCCGCCGGTCCACCCGCAGCCCCAGCCACCGGGCCAAACGTAAGCTCAAAAGCGCCACCGCCACCGAGTGGTCAAAGCAGTTGACACGCCCGTGCTGGGGGATCTGCCGCTCCAGGTCCATCCCCTGAGAGCGCAGGATCTCCCCGCCGTAGTCCCACAGCAGGTCCTGATCCGTCATGGTCTTGTCTCCTCTCCTCACGGCTCCCGCCGTCTCCGCCGGCGCTGGGCCCCCTTCTCCGCCGCCTCCTCCTGGATGCCCTCCAGCACCAGGCGGAGGTTGCTTTTGAAGAGGATGCCGAAAAACCGCAGCAGCCCGTCCCGGGTCTCCTTGTCCAGCTCCGCCAGGGCCTTGGCCATGGCTCCGGTGGCCTTGAGAATGTCGGCCTTCAAGTCCGACAGCGTCTCCGCCCCGGAGGCGTCCAGCACCTGGAACAGCCCCTCCACGAACCGGCCCCGCTCCTGGGCCGACAGCTCCCGGACCCAGCGGCGCAGCTCCTGGTCGCTGAGCTGGGCCTGCCGGGTCACCTGCCGCAGCGTCACGAACCGGTCCCCCAGCACCTGCCAGGAAAAGCCGTCGTGCTGCAAAAAGCCCAGCTGGTCGCTGTCCACCACGGTGTAGTCCTCCTCGTGTTCCAGCAGCATCCCCACCACCGAGGACTTGGGCACGATGGAGTGGAGCCGCTCCGCCACCCGCCGGTGCTGGGGCAGGTCCCAGAGATCCTCGTGGAAGCCGGGGCCGTCGTTGGACCACACGTCCAGGATGCGCCGCTGGATGGCCGCCGGGCAGAACACGGCGGCGTAGACCGCCAGGTTGCCGCCCTTGGAGTGGCCCCCCAGCCGGAGCTTGCGCCGGGGGTACTGTCGGGCCGCCGTCTCGATGTAGGCCAGTGCCTTTTTCTGGGCCGGGACCTCCGGCATGCAGGCCATCTCCAGATCCTCCCGCCAGCCGGCCAGGGTGTCGTCGGTGCCCCGGAAGGAGAGGTACACCGCCCCGTCCCCGGTCTCCACAGCCAGGGCCGCGAACTGCTCTCCCTGCTCCATGTCCACCTGGTCCAAAAAGCAGCCCAGCTTCATGGTTCCAAACCGCCGGGAGGCTGCCATCCGCTCCAGCATCTCCGGGATCTGATCCGGGATCAGCACCCCCAGATCGATCTTCTCCCCCGCTGAATAACGGGCGAAGAACGCCTCCGCCGCCAGCGCCAGAGGCACCGGCTGGCCCTGGCCCGGCGGGGGCAGGATGCCCCGGAAGTCCACATAGCTCAGCTCCGCCAAAATCAGATTGTCCACCTCATTGAAGGGGGCCTGGGCCATCGTCAGGTCCCCCCGCCAGTCCAGATAGTCCAAGAGATTTCCCATGCTCGGCCTCCTTTCCCGGGGCCCGGTCCCCGGGATGCTGCGGATATCATAGCTGAGGGTATTATAGCCGGATTTCCCGCCGGCCACAACCCCCGGAGAAAATTTTTTCCCCGCCCGGTCTATCCCCGCCGGCCCGCTCATAGGATAGCCCATCACGACCGAGAGGTGGACAACATGACAACACCGATCCAAAACGACGTCCTGCTGGAGGGCTGCCCTCTGGCGGAGCCGGCCTGGTCCCACGAAAACCACGGCGCCCGGTTCTACCGCTTTCCCCTGCAAGTGCCCCGGCTCTCCGGCACGCCGGACATCCTGCCGGTGCTGGTGCCGGAAGCCCTGGTCCCCCAGGTTATCCCTGGGGCCCAGCTGCGGGTGGAGGGGCAGCTGCGGTCCTTCAACAACCGCTCCGGCGTGGGAAGCCGGCTGGTGCTGACGGTCTACGCCCAGCGCCTGGAGGCGGGGCTGGGGGAGCCCTGGAACCAGATCCTGCTCAGCGGCACCCTCTGCAAGCCCCCCATCCTCCGCCGCACGCCCCTGGGCCGTCAGATCTGCGATCTGATGCTGGCCGTCCCACGGCGCTACGGCCGGGCGGACTATCTGCCGGTGATCGCCTGGGGCCAGCTGGCCGTCCAGGCAAGCGCCCTGACCGTGGGAGACCCTCTGGCCCTGGAGGGCCGGGTCCAGAGCCGGACCTATCACAAGGTCACAGGCCAGGGCAGCGAGGAGCGGGTGGCCTATGAGGTGTCCATGATGCACCTGCTGGAGGACCTCCCCAGCCGCCAGACACCGGAGACGCCATAAGACTCTCAAAAAAGTGCAGGGCACTTTTTGAGAAGGGATTGCGCTGCGCTCTGCGCTCGTCACCGCAAAGTCCGCTCTGCTCCGGTTCCGCCTGATGGCGAAACCTCCGTCCGCTCCCTTGCGTCTCCTCTCCCCACACAAACCGCTTCGCTGGGTTTGCGCGGGCCCCCCTATGCCGCCTTTGTGGCCGGTGCGACGCTCGCTCTGCGAGAAGTATGTTCTGCCAGGTACACGCCCCGGCAGAACATAATTTCACTTGATTCGCCGCCTGCGGGCGGCGAACTCTGCGAGGCTTTTTGAAGACGCAGAAGAGACGCCCCCAGGGCGTCTCTTCTGCGTCTTTCTCTTCTGTGTCTTTCTTTGGCTGTTCTGTCGGGCCCCTGCTCAATCCTTCATCAGCTCGTACATCACAGCCTTGATGGTGTGCATCCGGTTCTCCGCCTCGTCGAAGACCAGGGACGCCGGGGACTCAAAGACCTGGTCGGTGACCTCCATGGCCTCCCGGCCGAACCGCTCGCCCATCTCCCGGCCCACCTGGGTCTTGTGGTCGTGGTAGGCCGGCAGGCAGTGGAGGAAGCGGCACTGGGGGCCGGCGTTGTCCATGAGGGCCTGGGTGACCTGATAGGGCCCCAGAGCGGCGATCCGCTCCGCCCAGGCCTCCGCCGGCTCGCCCATGGAGACCCAGACGTCGGTGTAGAGCACGTCGGCGCCCTTGGTGGCGGCCATGGGGTCCTCCAGGAACTCCAGCACCGCCCCGGTCTCCTGAGCGATGGCCTGACAGGTCTCGATCAGGGCGGGGTCCGGCATGTACGCCTGGGGGGCGCAGGCCACAAAGTGCAGGCCCATCTTGGCACAGCCCACCATCAAGCTGTTGCCCATGTTGTACCGGGCGTCTCCCAGATACACCAGCTTCACCCCCTGGAGCCGTCCGAAATGCTCCCGGATGGTGAGGAAGTCCGCCAGGATCTGGGTGGGGTGGAACTCGTTGGTCAGGCCGTTGAACACCGGCACGCCGGCATGGGCCGCCAGCTCCTCCACCAGCTCCTGACCAAAGCCCCGGTACTCGATGCCGTCAAACATCCGTCCCAGGACCCGGGCGGTGTCGGCGATGGACTCCTTCACGCCGATCTGGCTGCCGGTGGGGCCCAGATAGGTAGTGCCCATCCCTAAGTCCCGGGCGGCCACCTCAAAGGCGCACCGGGTCCGGGTGGAGGTCTTTTCAAAGATCAGCGCCACGTTTTTCCCCTCCAGATAGCGGTGGGGGACGCCGGCCTTCTTCTTGGCCTTCAAGTCCGCGGCGGTGTCCAGGAACTGGCCGATCTCGGCGGGGGTGAAGTCCAGGAGCTTTAGAAAATGGGTGTGGTCTTTCATGGGTGGTTCCTCCCTGTTGGTCTGGGGCACGGTGCACGAAACCGTGCAGAACCCCGGAAAATCTTCCAAAATTCTGCCGCTACAGCTACAGCAACAGCAAAAGTAAATGTAATAGTCATAGGAACAGCCACAGCGCGGCCGTCCGGCCCGCTGGAGCCGCCTCCGGCGGAGAAAGATCGATCTCTCTTTCCCGCTTACAGGCCGCCCAGGGCAGTCCTCATGATCTCCAGGCCCCGGTCCATCTCTTCTTTCGTGATGACCAGGGGCGGCAGCAGCCGCATCCCCGGTCCGGCGGTGAGGACCAGCAGGCCGTTTTCAATGAGCTTGGCCGCCAAGGCCTTGTTGGTATAGCCCTCCTGGACCTGAATGCCGATCATCAGTCCCAGGCCCCGGGTCTTTCCAAAGCAGGGAAGCTCCATGGCCTCGATCTGGTTGCGCAGATACGCGCCCTTGGCCTGGACATCCTCCAGGAACGCATCGCTCAGGATCTCCTGGACCGCCAGTCCCGCCGCGGCGCACACGGGATTGCCACCAAAGGTGGTGGCGTGGTCCCCGGGGCCCAGCACGTTCCGGCACTTCTCGCCGGCCAGGAAGCCGCTCATGGGCAATCCGCCGGCGATGCCCTTGGCAAAGGAGACCGCGTCCGGCTGGACTCCGTAGTGCTGGAAGGCAAAGAGCTGGCCCGTTCGGCCAACGCCGGTCTGGACCTCGTCCACCAGCAGCAGCCAGTCCTTTTCCGCGCAGAGCTTGGACAGGGCCTGGACGTAGGCCTTTTCCAGGGGCAGCACGCCCCCCTCGCCCTGGACCAGCTCCACCAGCACGGCGCACACATCGTCTCCGCTCTGGGCCTCCAGAGAGGCAAGGTCATTGGCGTCGGCGTAGCGGAAGCCCTCGGTGAAGGGGAAGAAATAGTTGTGGAACACCGCCTGACCGGTGGCCTTCAGGGTGGTGATGGTCCGGCCGTGGAAGGAATTGTGCAGGGTGAGGATGGTGGACCGGCCCGGGCCGTACTTGTCAAAGCTATACTTTCTCGCCAGCTTGATAAGGCCCTCGTTGGCCTCGCCGCCGCCGTTGGCGAAGAAGACGCAACTCATGCCCGTCCGCCTGCACAGCGTCTCCGCCAGCCGGGCCGGGGTCTCTGTGTAGAATAAATTAGACACATGGGCCAATTTCTTGGCCTGTTTTGCGACGGCATCTACCCAGGGCTCACAGCCGTAGCCCAGGGAGGTGACGCCGATGCCGCTGGTGAAGTCGATATAGGCTCTGCCCTCCGGGTCGTAGAGGGTGGCCCCCTGGCCGTGGTCCACCGTCACCGGGAAGCGGCCGTAGGTATTCATGATGTACTGCCCTGTCAGGGCCTGGATCTCCTGGCTGGTCATCTCCGCTCAGTCCTCCTTTTTCAGCATCGTTCCGATTCCTAGGTCGCTCAAAAGCTCGATCAGGATGGAGTGGGGAATGCGTCCGTCCAGAATGTGGACCCGCTCCACCCCGCCGGCGATGGCGTCCACGCAGCACTCCAGCTTGGGGATCATCCCGCCGGAGATGGTGCCGTCGGCGATCAGGGCGGGGACCTCCCGGGCGTGGACCTCGTGGATCAGCGTCTCCTCGTCTCTAGGGTCCCGCAGCAGCCCCCGCACGTCGGTGAGCAAAATCAGCTTCTCCGCCCCCAGGGCCTCCGCCAGCCGGGCGGCGGCGGTGTCGGCGTTGATGTTATAGGCGGTGTCGGCGTCCACGCCCTGGGCCACCGTAGAGACCACGGGGATGTAGCCGCTCTCCAGAGCGTTCACCACCGGCTTGGGGTTCACCGCCGTGATGCGGCCCACCAGGCCGTATTTCTCCTCCAGCTGTTGGGCCTGGAACAGCTCGCCGTCCATGCCGCAAAGGCCCACCGCCTGGCCCCCCAGCCGGTTGAGCTGGGCCACCAGGTTCTTGTTCACCTTGCCGCACAGCACCGACTGGACCACGTCCATGGTCACCGCGTCGGTATAGCGCAGGCCGTCCACAAAGCGGCTCTCGTGGCCGAGCCTTTTGAGCATCTCGCTGATCTCCGGCCCGCCGCCGTGGACCACCACCACCCGGATGCCCACCAGGCTCAGCAGGATGATGTCGCACATCACGGCGCGGCGCAGCTCGTCGGAGATCATGGCGTTGCCGCCGTATTTCACCACAATGGTCTTTCCGGTGAATTTTTGAATGTAAGGCAGGGCCTCCACCAGGGTCTGGGCCTGCTGGGCATGAGAGGACATGATTTCACTCCTTTTTGTTCCCCAAGAGGGGGAGGGGGGATTTGCGCCAACCTGGCGCGGGGGGGGTGCGCCGAACCGGCGCGGGGGTTTTCGCGCCACGGGCGCGGGACGGGGGTTCGCGCCGACGCGGCGCGGGGACGACGCCGGCTTTGCCGGCGGTAATGCACCCCCCATTCTCTTTTTGGCGCCCCAAAAAGAGAACGGGCCGTGCACGGTCCAAGAGAAAAAATGCCCGCGATGAGATGGCTTCGGTAGAAGTCCGGCAAGTCTCTACCCGCGGCGTGGTGCGGGCGGGGGTTTGGAGGTTCCGGACACCCTCTGCGCCGATTTCCGCTTGCGCTCCAGGGTAGCGTCAGCGGGGTTTGGAGGGCGGGCTTTACTTCGACCTCCAGCGTTGACCGGCGCAGTGGAAATGCAGGGGAAGCCGATTCGAGGAACGAGACCGGCGCGCGGCGTGGTGCTAGCGGGGGTTTGGAGGTTTCGGACACCCTCTGCGCCGATTTCCGCTGGCGCTGCCATGTAGCGTCAGCGGGGCTTGGAGGGCAGGCTTTCCTTCGACCTCCAACGTTGACCGCCGGAGTGTGCACGCGGGGAACGCCGATTCGAGGAACGAAAACGGCGCGCGCCGGTAGGAGACTAGAGAATTGGTGGCAGTCCGCTAGAACAGCCCCCGTATTTAAGCGAACTTGCGCAACTGCGCAAGTTCCGCGCCAAGCGTTTTTTCTCTTGGACGGCTCCACCGCCCGTTCTCTTTTTGACGCTTCAAAAAGAGAATGGGGGGTGGAATGCTCCCTGGCATCCCAGATCAAGTCCGATAATCTCCATTGATCTTGATATAGTCATAGGTGATATCGCAGCCCCAGCAGGTGCACTGGGCAGAGCCCTCGCCCATGGCGATGCGGATCTCCACGTCGTGCTCCGTCAGGATCTCCTTGGCCTTTCCCTCGTCAAAGGCAAGGCCCCGGCCCTGGGCGCACACGGCGATCTCACCGGCCGCGCTTGCAAAGGAGACCGCCACCTGCTCCGGGTCAAAGGTCTCCCCGGAGTAGCCCATGGCGCACAGCACCCGGCCCCAGTTGGCGTCGGCCCCAAAGACGGCGGCCTTGGTCAGTGTGGAGGAGATCACGCTCTTGGCCACGGTCTCCGCCTGACTCTCATCCCTGGCGCCGGAGACGGTGCAGGTGATCAGGTGTTTGGCACCCTCGCCGTCGCTGGCCATCTTCTTGGCCAGCAGCACGCACAGCGCCTCCAATGCCTCCCGAAAAGCGGCATAGTCATCATTTTTCTCCGTGATCTCCTCGTTTCCCGCCAGGCCGTTTACCAGAAGGATGCAGGAGTCGTTGGTGGAGGTGTCCCCGTCCACGCTGATGCGGTTGAAGCTGACCGCCACCGTCTCCAGCAGCGCCGCGCGGATCATCTCCGGAGAGATGGCGCAGTCCGTGGTCAAAAAGCACAGCATGGTGCCCATATTGGGATGGATCATGCCGCTGCCCTTGGCAATGCCCCCCAGGCGGACGGTCTTGCCGCCGATGGTGGTCTCCACCGCCGCCTCCTTTTTCACGGTGTCGGTGGTCATGATGGCGTGGGCCGCCGCGTCGCTTGCCTGGGCGGAGTGGTCCAGGGCATCATACAGCGCCGGGACCCCCGCCTGGATGGCGGCGATGTTCAGCGTCTGGCCGATGACGCCGGTGGAGCTCACCAGCACCGCCTCCGGCGCGCAGCCGATGGCCTGGGCCGCCGCGGCGCACATGGCTTCCGCGTTCTCCTCCCCCTGGGGGGCGCAGGCGTTGGCGTTGCCGCTGTTGGCGATGATGGCCCGGATGGGGCCGCTTTTCAGATGGGCCTTGTCCACATGGATGGGGGCGGCCTGGACCACATTTTTGGTAAAGGCCGCCGCCGCGGCGCAGTCCACGTCGGAGACGATCAACGCCACGTCCTTTTTCCAGGCGGCCTTGGTCTTGACCCCCACGTGGATGCCGCCGGCCCGGAAGCCCTGAGCGGCGCACACGCCGCCGTCGATGAATTTCATCGCTATTCCTCCTTCCTGGAAATCCCGCGTTTACAGGTTCAGCCCCGTGGTCTCCGGGAACCCCAGCATCAAATTCATATTCTGCACCGCCGCGCCGCTGGCCCCCTTGCCCAGATTGTCAAATAGGGCGGTGACGGTGGTGTGGGTCTCGTTCCCGCACACCACCAGCGTCAGCGTGTCCCGGCCTGCCAAGGTGTTGGCGGCCAGCATGGGGGTCTCCCCGCCCAAGGGCGCCACATGGATAAGGGCCTGGTCCCGGTAGTAATCCGCCAGGGTCTCCCAGACCGCCTTTGCGCTCTTGCCGTAGGAGAGGCAGTCGTTGTGGAGGGAGATCGTGGTGGCCATGCCCTTGTAGTAGTCGTCCACAACCGGGCTGAACACCGGCGGGCGGGTCAGGCCGCAGCGAAACTGCATCTCCGGCAGGTGCTTGTGGCGGAGGTTCAGTCCATAGATCCGGGGGCTGTACAGCGCCCCGCCCTTTTCGCCCTCATATTCGGCGATCATCTTCTTGCCGCCGCCGGAGTAGCCGGTGAGGGAAAAGCAGGTCAGGGGGTAGTCCTTCGGAAGCACCCCCATGGCCGTTAGGGGGTAGACGCTGGAGATGAACCCGGTGGCGTGACAGCCGGGGTTGGCCACCCGCTTGCTCTCGCAGATCAGCGCGCGGTGGAGCTGGGACAGCTCTGGAAAGCCGTAGGCCCAGTCCTGGGCGGTGCGGTGGGCGGTGGAGCAGTCGATGATCCGGGTGGCCGGATTCTCCACCATGGATACCGCCTCCCGGGCCGCGTCGTCCGGCAGGCACAAAAACACCAGGTCCGCTTCGTTGAGAAATCTCTTCCGCTCCGTCGGGTCCTTGCGTTTTTCCTCGTCGATGAGCAGCAGCTCGATATCCCCCCGGCAGGAAAGCCGGTCATAGATCTGGAGGCCGGTGGTGCCCTCCTTGCCGTCGATGTATACCTTGGGTCTCATGGGAACCTCTCCCCTTTTATTTGGTGTGGTCCTGGATAAACTGCTCCACGGCCTGGATCTGCCGTGTGGTCTCGCTGACGGCAGGTCCGCCGTAGCTTCCCCGGAGGGCCATGCAATTTTCCAGGTTGATGGCCTCGTACACGTCCTCGTCAAAGAGGTCCGAGGCGGCCTTGAGCTCTTCCAGGCTCAGCTCCTCCAGGGTTTTGCCCTGGGCGGTGCAGGCGGCCACCAGCTTGCCGGTGACGGTGTAGGCGTCCCGGAAGGGCATGCCCTTTTTCGTGAGATAGTCGGCGCAGTCGGTGGCGTTGATAAAGCCCTTTCCCGCCGCCGCCCGCATGTTGCCGGTGTGGACGGTCATGGTGTCCAGCATGGCGGCGAACACCGGCAGGCACATCTCCACCGTGTCCACCGCGTCAAAGACCGGCTCCTTGTCCTCCTGCATATCCTTGTTATAGGCCAGGGGCAATCCCTTCATCACCGTCAAAAGGCCCATCAGGTCGCCATAGACCCGGCCGGTCTTGCCCCGGACCAGCTCGGCCACGTCCGGGTTCTTCTTCTGGGGCATGATGGAGCTGCCGGTGGCATAGCCGTCATCCAGCTCGATGAACTTGAATTCCCAGCTGCACCAGAGGATGATCTCCTCGGAAAAGCGGGACAGGTGCATCATCAAAATGGAGAGGGCCGAGAGCAGCTCCAGGGCGTAATCCCGGTCGGAGACGCCGTCCAGGGAGTTGGACATGGGGCCGGCAAAGCCCAGGGCCTGGGCCGTCATAAAGCGGTCGATGGGATAGGTGGTCCCCGCCAGGGCCCCGGAGCCCAGGGGGCACTCGTTGAGCCGCGCCGCGCAGTCCTCCAGCCGGGTCACGTCCCGGGAGAACATGCTGGCATAGGCCAGGAGATGCTGGGCAAAGGAGATGGGCTGGGCCCGCTGGAGATGGGTGTAGCCGGGCATGACGGCCGTCTGATACTGCTTTGCCTGCCGGCACAGCACCGTCTCCAGCTCCAGGAGCTGGCCCACGATGACGGGGATCTGCTCTCGGACGTACATCCGGAAATCCAGGGCCACCTGGTCGTTCCGGGACCGGGCGGTGTGGAGCCGCTTGCCCGCGTCTCCGATCCGGGCAGTGAGCAGGGCCTCCACGTTCATGTGGATGTCCTCGTTGTCGGCGGTAAAGGCAATCTTCCCCGCCTCCACGTCCTCCAGGATGGCCTGGAGCCCGGTTTGAATGGCGTCGGCGTCGGCCTGGGAGATGATGCCCTGGCCGGCCAGCATGGCCGCGTGGGCCATGGAGCCGGTGATATCCTCCCGATACAGCCGCTGATCGAAGGCGATGGAGGCGTTGAGTTCATTTACAAGGGCGTTGGTATCCTTGCCAAACCGCCCGGACCAGAGTTTCATATGTCGGTTCCTTTCCTGGCAGGCCCGGGGCGAAGAAGCCTCGCCGCCCCGGGCCTGTGGTCTTGTGGTTGTCCTTGGCCCCGCCGGCCATTTCGATCATGTTCGGCAGGGCGTGTACCTGCCGAAAATACTTTGACCCGTGTGCCTTGGGCACACACCAGTCCGAAGACTGGTGGTGGGGTGGCTCGGAGGGGAGCCCGCTCCCCTCCGAAGGCTCTTAGAGCTTCCCCTGCTCCCGCAGGGCCAGCACGGTGTCGGGCAGGCCCCAGAGGTTGATAAAGCCGGTGGCGTTGGTCTGGTCATAGCTGCTCTCATTAAAGGTAACCAGCTCCTCGGAGTAGAGGGACTCGGGAGAGGTGATGGAGGCGGTGATCATGTTGCCCTTGTAGAGCTTGAGCTTCACCGAGCCGGTGACGTGCTCCTGGGTCTTGTCGGCAAAGGCGCTGAGGGCCTCCCGCAGCGGGGTGAACCACTTGCCGTTATAGATGAGGTCGGCGAAGTCCACCGCCAGCTTGCTCTTCATGTGGGCTGTATCTTTATCCACCGACAGCATCTCCAGGCACTGGTGGGCCTTGTAGAGGATGGTGCCGCCGGGGGTCTCGTACACGCCCCGGTCCTTCATGCCCACCAGCCGGTTTTCCACGATGTCCAGAAGGCCGATGCCGTTCTCACCGCCCAGCTTGTTGAGCTTGCGGATCACGTCGCTGGCTTTCATCTTCTCCCCGTCCACGGCCACGGGCACGCCCTTTTCAAAGTCAATGGTCACATAGGTGGGGTGATCGGGGGCGGTGATGGGGCTCACGCCCATCTCCAAAAAGCCCTCCTTTTCATACTGGGGCTCGTTGGCGGGGTCCTCCAGGTCCAGGCCCTCGTGGCTCAGGTGCCAGAGGTTCTTATCCTTGGAATAGTTGGTCTCCCGGGAGATCTTGAGGGGCACGTTGTGGGCCTCGGCGTAGTCGATCTCCTCGTCCCGGCCCTTGATGTCCCACTCTCTCCAGGGGGCGATGATGGTCATATCCGGGGCAAACCGCTTGATGGCCAGCTCAAACCGGACCTGATCGTTGCCCTTGCCGGTGCAGCCGTGGGCGATGGCGTCGGCGCCCTCGGCCTTGGCGATCTCCACCAGCTTCTTGCCGATGATGGGCCGGGCGAAGGCGGTGCCCAGCAGGTACTGCTCATAGCTGGCGCCCATTTTCAAAGAGGGAATGATGACCTCGTCCACCATCTCGTCGGTGAGGTCGGCGATATAGAGCTTGCTGGCGCCGGTCTTGAGGGCTTTTTCCTCCAGTCCCTCCAGCTCGTCGTTCTGGCCCACGTCGCCGGCCACGGCGATGATCTCGGGGTTGTTGTAGTGCTCTTTCAGCCAGGGGATGATGATGGATGTATCCAGACCGCCGGAATAGGCCAGGACGATCTTCTTGATGTCTTCCTTGTTCTTTTTCATGGTGGCGTTCCTCCGTGTTCGTTGTTTGATGATGTATGAATTATACTCTTATGATGAATATTTATGCAAGTAGTATCTTGCACAACATTCCCTGGAAGTTTTGGTAGATTTTGCATAGGTTGATAAAAAAGAGAAGCGGGAGACCAAATTGGTCTCCCGCTTCTGTTCAGATTTAGATTGTGTGATTACTGGATCGGAATCAGAGTTCCGTCAATCGTCAACTCCAAATCAGTTGTATAGGTCTGAAGGAACGATCCCAGTTTTTCCTCTGCGATTGCAGTACCATTTTGGAAGTATGTACAGCCATCCAGAGTAACCTTTGCTCCAGATGCCCGCACAGAAAGCAGATACTGTGTGTTTCCTGTCGGATTGTTCGCCTCGATCCTGCAATTCTTGAAGCTCAGGTCAGCACCCGGCGCTGTCGTATTGATCACAACTGTGGCAAATCTGTTCCACTCATCGCGTTCAAACACGTTGTCTCCAATCAGCGTGCAGCCCTCAAACGTCACTTTTGTATTGGGGCTATGGGTCTGCATTGCGCAGTATCCCTTATAAGTGCCGCCTTTAACGGTCACCTCCACGTCCGGACAATCCGATGCAATATTGATCGGATAATGCCCTGCGGAAACAGAACAGTTGTCCAGCACGATTTTGAGTGCCCCACTATTCGCATATGCAGAAATTCCCCGCGGGTAGCTTCCGCTGGTCGGACCTACGATGTTCAGATCTTTCAGGGTCAGTGTCACAGCCTCTGTGTTCCCCGTAATATTGATCACACGGTCCTTCTTATCACCGTCATTAACGATGCTCAGCGTTTTGACTCCGTCTGCACCGATCATGGTGACGCTCCGCTTGATTTCAAGGTAGGCACTCAAAGTAATGTCGTCCGCCAGATACACCGTATCCACGGCGGGATTGCTCAGCGCCACGTTCAGCTGCTCTTCCGTGGAGACATAGGTGCCCTCCAGGACCTTGTAATTCTCGCCGTCCTTGACAGAGCTGTAACCAGGGGCCACATAAGAGGTGCCCTGCCCTTCGGGGTTGGCGGAGGGATCAAAGTTCACAAAGGTGCCACCCTTAACCGTAATTATAGCAGTTCCATTTTTATAGTTCTTGTCAATCACGTTGATCATGTACTTTGCAAACTGCGGTGCTGCTGCTTTGCAGGTCGGTGCCAGATCAAACAGGCCATCATTGATGGTCAGCTCTCCTGTTTGGACTTGGAAAGCCGTCATAGAGCCATAGTGATTGCCACCGTTGACGATCACATGCCCACCCATAACGTTAATTCCATAGCTGTTATTCGTTCCAGCCTCTGCCGTAATCGTTCCGGGGCCGTTAATGGTCAGCGTTACGCCGGTAGGAACAGACATAAGGGCCGGGGTATATGGAAGACTACCTTCGGCAACTTTAGGATCAACCGATATCGTCTTTCCATTCAAATTCAGTACTGTATCATGTGCAACATTCATCTGGGGAATAAGTCCCTTTTCAGTTCCCTCTGGCGTAATAATGACATCCTTCACCAGAACAACTTCCCCGCCCACATCCAGGGCATCCTGGAGGTTCTTGTAGCCGGTGGTGCCGATCCGGGCCACGAATCCGCCCGCGCCGCAGACGGTGCAGGTGCCCGCGTCGCCCACCTTGTGTGCCTCGGGGCCCACCGTTGCGCCGCAGGAGCACTCTCCGGTGTGGGTGCCGTTGCCGTTATCCCGATACGCATAACTGTGGCTGTGAACGGAACCGCCGGAGCTGGAACCGCCGGAGCTGGAACCGCCGGAGGTAGAGCCGCCGGGGGTGGTGGTGGTCGTGCCGCCGGCCACGTCCTTGCCGCCGGCAGTGGTGCCGGTGGTGCCCTTCTCCACCTCCACCTCGGTGCCCTTGGTGGTCACGGTGGTGTTGTCGCCGCTGGTGGTGACGTTCTCCACCTTGCCGCTGCCGCTGACGGTGGTGCCCTCAGCGGCGGTGTCCACCTTGCCGATGGAAGCGCCGCTGCCGGCCTCCACGGTGGTGTCCTCCGCGGTCTTCTCCACGGTGACGGTGTCCACCTTGCCGGACACGGTGATGTCGGTCTCCTCGCCGGCAACGGTGATCTCGCCCACCCGGCCGTCCTTGCTCACTTCCACCTCGGCCCGCTGGGCGCTCTCTGTGGTGATCACGTCATCCACCTTGCCGGAGACGGAGACGGTGCTTCTGGGGGCCTGGGTGGTCACGGTGCCCACCTGGGCGCCCTCAGCCACCACCACACGGGAGCCCACGGCCTCCTCAGCCAGGGTCACATTCTCCGCCGTGCTGCGGCTGTCCACCACCACGGTGGTATGGGCCGCCGTCACCACCAGATCCTCCGCCGTGACGCCTTTGAGCCGCACGGTGCCGCCGCCGGCCCCCTGGGCCACCAGCACAGTGTCCGCGCTGCCGGTGAGCTCCACGTTCTCCGCCGCCACCAGCACGATGCCGCCGGGAACCGCCTCCACCCGGGTGTTGGGCTCATGGACATAGGTGGTGATGGCCCGGTCCAGAATGGTCACCGTGGCCGCCCGGGTGATGCTGCTGCCAACACCTAAGGTGTCCTCGCTGACGCCGTTCACGATGCCGGCCTGGAGCATAGCCGCCACATAGCCACGGGCATAGGCGCTCACCGCGCCGCCGTCCTTGTAGGCGCTCAGGTCCGCCTTCTCCACGGGCTGGATACCCAGCGCCCGGGCCAGCATCACGATGGCCTGCTGGCGGGTGATCCGGGCGTTGGGGTTGGCTCTGCCGTCCGTGCCCTGCATGATGCCCGCCGCCGCGCAGCGGTTGATGGAATCGGCAAACCAGTCGCCCTCCTGAACGTCTGCAAAGCCGGCGCTGTCCGCCGCAGGCAGGTCCAGCAGGCGGGTCAGGATCGCCGCCATGTGGGCCCGGGTCAGAGCCCCGTTGGGGTTGAACAGTCCGTTGCTGCCCTGGATGATGCCGTAGTCGCTCCAGCGGTCAATGGCCGTCTCCGCCCAATGGCCGTCGGTGTCCCGGTAGTCGCTCTCCGCGGCCAGGACAGGCGCGGGCAGCAGGCTCAGGGCCAGGACCAGAGCCAGCAGGACCGCTGTCAATTTGTGTCTGCGCATAGTTTCTTCCTCCTTCACTTCTTCAAAAGAGCATCATTCCCGAAGCGGTTGCTTCGGGAATGGCACCGCCCGGGCGGTGCCATGGTTCTGCCTTTTTCACATGTTTACTATACACCGGCTGGGAAAATCTTTCAACGGTAAAAAGTGTACTTTCCCCCGCTTTCTTCCTCAGACCATTCTTTCCGGCCGCACCGTCTCGTCAAATTCCTCCGCCGTCAGCAGCCCCAGGGCCAGCACCGCTTCTTTTAAGGTGGTGCCCTCTGCCAGGGCCTTTTTGGCGCACTTCGCCGCCGCCTCATAGCCGATCCGGGGCGTAAGACACGTCACCAGCATCAGTGAGTTTTGCAGGTTCTCCGCCATCCGCTCCTCGTTGGGCACGATGCCCTCCACGCAGTAGACCCTAAACGAAGTCATCACGTCCCCCAGCAGCCGGGCGGAGAGGAGGAAGTTATAGGCCGACACCGGCAAAAACACGTTCAGCTGGAAATTGCCCTGGCTGGCGGCCACGCCGATGGCGGCGTCGTTGCCCAGCACCTGGACCGCCGCCATGGTGACGGCCTCGCACTGGGTGGGGTTCACCTTGCCGGGCATGATGGAGCTGCCGGGCTCGTTCTCCGGGATGCGCAGCTCGCCCATGCCGCACCGGGGGCCGCTGGCCTCCCAGCGGATGTCGTTGGCGATCTTCATCAGGTTCGCCGCCAAGGCTTTCAGCGCCCCGTGGGCGAACACCAAGGCATCCTTGGAAGTCAAGGCGTGGAACTTGTTCTCGTCCGGGGTGAAGGGCTGGCCCGTCAGGGCGGAGAGCTCCCCGCACACCAGCTGGTCATAGCCCTGGGGGGCGTTGAGGCCGGTGCCCACGGCGGTGCCGCCGATGGCCAGCCTGCGAAGCTCATGTAGCGCCGCCTCCAGCATCCGGCAGGGGGCCTCCACTCCCTCCCGCCAGCCGGAGACCTCCTGAGCAAATTTCAGAGGCGTGGCGTCCTGGAGGTGGGTCCGGCCGATGCGGATCAGGTCCGGATAGCCAGCCTCCAGCTTTTGGAAGGCCTCGGCCAGGGCCCGGGCCGCCGGCAGCACCTGCTCCGTCACGCTCAGCACCGCCGCGATGTGGAGGGCGGAGGGATAGGTGTCGTTGCTGGACTGGGACGCGTTCACCTGGTCGTTGGGGTGGAGGGCCACGCCCCGCTCTGCCGCCAGATGGGCGATGACCTCATTGACGTTCATGTTGGTCTGGGTGCCGCTGCCGGTCTGCCAGACCACCAGGGGAAACTCCTCCTCCCACTTCCCCGCCCGGATCTCCCCGCACACGGCGGCGATGGCGTCGGCCTGCTCCTCTGTCAGCTTGCCGCAGCGGGCGTTGGCCCGGGCGCAGGCCTCTTTTAAGTAGGCAAAGGCGGTGATGATCTCCCGGGGCTGGCGCTGGCCGCCGATGTTGAAGTGCTGGAGGCTCCGCTGGGTCTGTGCCCCCCAGTGGTGCTCCGCCGGCACGGCGATCTCGCCCATGGTGTCATGCTCCATCCGAATGTTCATCGTAAATTCCTCCATTGGTCAAGGTAACAGCTCTGAATTCCGGGCCGGTCCCCCGGCCTGATCGTTCTTCTTATCTTATAATAAGGTCCCCGCCTTGTCAAAAGAAACCGGCGGAGCCTGCCGAAAAGGCCCCCCGCCGCAGGGCCTTGGGGATAAAATGAGCAGGGGCCTTGCGGTCCCTGCTCGGCGGGCTTTGGATCTAATGGGCGGCTCAGCGTTCGCTCCGGTTCCAGGTGCTGGGGGCGTCATAGGGCCGGTAGGCGGAGGTGAGCACCTTTTCAAAGATGGGCGCATCCGGGTTCTCGATCCGGCTGAGGATCTGCTCGCCGGCAGCCCGGCCCAGCTCCTCCACCGGCTGAACGATGCAGTCCATCTGGTTGGAATAAAGCTCGTAAAAATTGGAATCATAATCCACGAAGCTGACCAGATCGATGTCCTTGGCCAGCTGGAGCCCCTTCTGGTGGAGATAGATCACCGTCTCCGAGGCCATCAGCCCCTGGCAGACCACCACGGCGTCGCACTTCTGGGCCAGGAGCTCGTCCAGGCAGCTCTGGACGCTGTTTTCCATGGAGTCGCCGTAGCGGATCAGATTCTCGTCCTGGGGCAGGCCGCAGTCCGTCACCGCCTCTTTATAAGCGGAGATCCGCTCCTGGGTGGAGGAGAGCCGGGGCAGGCCGCCCACAATGCCGATCCGCTGGGCGCCCTTTGCCGACAGGCGGCATACACTGCGGTAGATGGGCTGGAAGTTGGAGACGCACACAGAGGAATACTTCTTGGCCGGGAAGGTCCGGTCCACCAGCACCACCGGGAAGCCTGCGGGGATCATGGCGTCAAACCGCTCAAAGTCCTCCATGGTGCTGGCCACCAGCAAACCGTCCACCAGCCCCGCCGTCAGCAGCCGCAGGCTGGTCTCCTCCCGGTCGGCGTCCTCCTTGGTGTTGGCGATGATCAGGTGGTAGCCATGGCCGGAGAGATAGTTCTCCACCGCCTCGATCATGGTGCCGAAGAACTTGTTGGAGATATCCGGCGCGATGAAGCCCACCGTCTGCTTTTTGCCGGTGCGGAAGCTCCGGGCGGAGGCGTCCGGCGTATAGCCCAGCTCCCGGATGGCCTGATAGACCCGGGCCTTGGTCTCATCGGAGACATAGCGGGTGTTATTGATGGTGTGGGACACAGTGGCGGTGGAGACCCCTGCCAGCCTGGCCACATCGCTGATCGTTACTTTCATACCTGTTCACCTTTTTGCGTAACCACTCTTTTTCTTGCGCAATCAATTAGCTATCCCTAGTATAGGACAGTACACCCGGATTCGTCAAGCCTTTTTCCGGGGATTTCTTGGGAACTTATCTGTTTTTTTCTCATTTTTGATTAAAGTTTACAACTTATCTCTCAGAATGTTATCTGAAATGACGATTGTCAAAAAATTTGCCGTGTGATAATATATCAATCGAAAAGAGTAGGTCAAAAACGTTTACGCAATCGTTTTTTAGATTCTTTTATGGAATAATTGAAAGGAGCTTTTCCCAGATGAACACCAAGATCGGTATCAACGGTTTCGGCCGGATCGGCCGCCTGGCCTTCCGCGCGGCCCTCAATCACAGCGAGGTTGAGGTCGTCGGCCTCAACGACCCCTTCATGACCCCCGACTATATGGCCTATATGCTCCGCTATGACACCACCCATGGCAAGTTCGAGGGAGAGATCTCCTATGATGAGCACACCCTGATCGTCAACGGCCGCAAGATCCCCGTCTTCACCGCCATGGACCCCAAGGACATTCCCTGGGGCGACGTGGGCGCTGAGTATATCATGGAGTGCACCGGCCAGCACCTGACCAAGGAGAAGTGCCAGGGCCACATCGACGCCGGCGCCAAGCACGTGGTCATGGGCGCCCCCTCCAAGGATGACACCCCCATGTTCGTCATGGGCGTGAACAACCACAAGTACACCTCTGACATGACCTTCGTGTCCAACGCCTCCTGCACCACCAACTGCCTGGCCCCCATCGCCAAGGTCCTCAACGAGAACTTCGGCATCAAGGAAGGCCTGATGACCACCGTCCACTCCGTCACCCCCACCCAGAAGATCCTGGACGGCGCTTCCCTGAAGGATTGGCGCGGCGGCCGCGCTGCCTGCGGCAACATCATCCCCTCCTCCACCGGCGCTGCCAAGGCCGTGGGCAAGGTCATCCCCGAGCTCAACGGCAAGCTCACCGGCATGAGCATGCGGGTGCCCACCCTGGACGTGTCCGTGGTGGACCTGACTGTGACTCTGGAGAAGCCCGCCACCTACGCTGAGATCTGCCAGGCCATGAAGACCGCCAGCGAGGGCGAGCTCAAGGGCGTGCTGGGCTACACCGAGGACGCCGTGGTTTCCTCCGACTTCCTGGGCGACACCCGGACCTCCATCTTCGACGCCGAGGCCGGCATCGCTCTGACCGACACCTTCGTGAAGGTCATCTCCTGGTACGACAACGAGTGCGGCTACGCCAACAAGATGGTGGAGCTGATCTCCTATATGTCCTCTGTGGACCACAAGTAATCGTCGTTTTTCCCCTCCCTTGGAAAGGCGCCCGGGCAG
>CAUWNE010000016.1:0-41574 GCA_963560095.1 uncultured Dysosmobacter sp.
GCTGGGTTTCGGCGGGAGCCCTGGCGTCACCATGCTACTCGATCTTCAGCTCCTTCGCCAGCTCGTTCATGTTGATGGTCAAAATCTTGCTGACGCCCTGTTCCTGCATGGTGACGCCGTAGAGGACGTCGGCCTCCTCCATGGTGCCCCGGCGGTGGGTGATGACGATAAACTGGGTCTTCCCCGCCAGGGTCCGCATGTAGCGGGCATACCGGGTCACGTTGGCGTCATCCAGCGCCGCCTCGATCTCATCCAGCACGCAGAAGGGCGTGGGGTGGACCTTCAAAATGGAGAAATACAGGGCAATGGCCACAAAGGCCTTCTCACCGCCGGAGAGCAGGGAGATGGTCTTGAGGGTCTTGCCGGGGGGCTGGGCCTTGATCTCGATGCCGCAGCCCAAAATGTCGTTCTCATCCTCCAGCTCCAGCGTGGCCGTGCCGCCGCCGAAGAGCTCTGTAAAGGTGTTCTGGAAGCTCTCCGCCAAGAGCTTGAACTGCTGGGAGAAGATCTCCGTCATCTGGCTGGTGATCTCCTCAATGATGCCTGAGAGCTCCTCTCTGGCCCGCTCCACGTCGTTGCGCTGCTCAGAGAGATAGGTATAGCGGCCGTTGACCCGCTCAAACTCCTCAATGGCGCCGATGTTGATGGTGCCCAGGGCGTTGATCTCCCGTTTCAGCTCGCCGATCCGGCGGCCGGCCTTGGCCGTGCTCTCCAGCTCGATCCGCTGGGCGGCGGCGTCGGAATGGCTGAGCTCATAGTGCTCCCACAGCCGGTCCAGGATCTGCTTTTCCTCCATGGCGGAGGTGGCCAGCTTCTGCTCCAGATGGGATACCGCCCGCTCCAGATTCAGCAGCGTCTCGTTCATCTCCTGGCCGGCCCTGGCCTTGGCGGTGCGCTCAGCCTCCAGGGCCAGCTTCTCCTGATTCAGGGCCGCCAGACGGTCCCGGAGGGCCTGTCCCTGCCGGTCCAGCGCCTCTGTATCCGCCTGCCGGCGGGCGATCTCCGCCCGGGCATCGTCGATCTTCGCCTGATAGGCCAGAACCGTCTGCTCCTTCTGGGCCCGATCCCCGGTCAGCTCCGCGGCCAGACGCCGCAGATCCTCCGCCCGGTGGCAGGTCTCCTCCCGCTGGGCGTTCAGCGCCGCCAGGCGGGACTTCTTCTCTGTGATCTCCTCAGACAGCGCGCCGGACCTGGCCAGCAGCTCTGACTGGCCGGAGAGGGTCTCCTCCGCCTGGGCCCGATACCCGGCGGCCAGGGCCTCCTGCTCTGCCACCTGAGCCTGGGCCTCCACCCCCCGGCGGGCATTGTCCGCCAGACGGCCATTCAGGCTCTCCAGCTCGCCTGTCAAATTGTCCAGGCTCTCCCGGAGGGAGCTCAGCAGGATCTCAAAATGGCGCCGGGTCCCCTCCAGCCGCAAAACCTCGTCCTCGGCCTGGCGGCGCTGGCCCTCGGCAGTCTCCAGCTCATACTGGGCAGCGGAGAGCTCCCGCTGGGCCGTCTCCTCCTCCGCCTGGGCGGCGGAGAGGGCCTCCTGCATGGCATCGGAGCGGCCGCTGAGCTTCTCCAGCTCTGCGGCGCGGCTCAAAACGCCGCTGCCCCGGCTGACGGATCCGCCGGTCATCGAGCCGCCCCGGTTGATCACCTGTCCGTCCAGCGTCACGATCCGAAAGGCGTTTTGATACTTCCGGGCCATGGCGATGCCGTAGTCCAGATCCTCCGCGATCACCGTCCTGCCCAGGAGATTTTCAAAGATATTCCGGTACTTCCCGTCAAAGCGCACCAGCCGGGAGGCAAGGCCCACAAAGCCCGGCTCTGCCTCCACGCCCCGCTGCCGCAGCTCCTCGCCCCGGATCGCCGTCAGGGGTAGGAAGGTGGCCCGTCCGCCGTCCCGCTGTTTGAGGAAGGCGATGGCGCTCTTGGCGTCCTCCTCCCGGTCCACCACAATATTCTGCAAGCCCGCTCCCAGGGCGATCTCAATGGCCAGGGAGTAGGCCTGCTCAGTCTTCATCAGGCTGGCCACCGGACCGTGGATGCCCCGGAGGCTGTTTTTCGCCTGCATCACCGTCTTCACGGCCTTGGAAAAGCCCTCGTAGTCCCGCTCCATCTCTGTCAGCAGGCGGATGCGGTTTTCCAGGGCTCCCGCGTCCATCGTCAGCTTCACCCGGCGCTCTCCGGCAGCGGCGGCCTTTTTCCGCCGCTCCTCCAGCCGCAGGCTGTGTCCGGCGATGATGTTGGCCGCGGCCTGGGCCTCATCCCTGGCGTCCTCCAGCGCCCGGCGGTTGGCCTTGGCCTCGCCCTCCGCCTGGGTCAGCTGCGTGCCGGCGGCGCTCAGCTCCGTTTCCACAGCGGCCTTCCGGTCCGCCAGCTGGCCGCTCTCTGCGGCAATGGCCGCGGCCTGGGCCCGCCCGTCGGCGGCGGCTGCGGCGGCCATGGCCTCCCGGCCCCGCAGGGCCTCTGCTTGGCTCTGGGCCCCGCCGGCCTGCTCCGCGGCGGCACGGGCCTGCTCCAAAAGGCTCTTCAGCTCCTCTTCCAGCGCCGTCAGCTCCCGGTCCAGATCGGCCATTCGCCGCTCCTGCTCCGCTGCCTGCTGTTCAAGGCTCCGGTTCCGGCTGTCGCTCTCCTCCAGCTCCGCCTGGGCACGGTGGATATTCTCCTCCTGATGGCGGATGGTGCTCTCCAGCACCGCCACGGCAGAGGCCTGCTCCCGGATCTGATCGTCCACTTCCCCGCACTGGGTCCGCAGCGTCTCGGCCTCCAGGTCCTTCTGCCGCATCCGCTCGCCGTACTGCTCCCCCTCGGCGTAGAGGGCGTCCAGGGCGGCTCTGGCCTCCTCCCGCTGGCCCTCAGCGGCCCGCAGGTCCGTCTCCAGCTTGCGGGCGCCGGCCTTCAGCCCGTCCAGATTCTCCAGCCACAAAGAGATCTCCAAAAGCCGCAGCTCGTCCCGGAGGACCAGATACCGCTTCGCCCGGGCGGCCTGCTCCCGCAGGGGCTCCACCTGGAGCTCCAGCTCGGCGATCTTGTCGTTGATCCGCACCAGGTTCTCTTCCGTCCGCTCCAGCTTCCGCTCGGACTCCTCCTTGCGGTGGCGGAATTTAGAGATCCCGGCGGCCTCCTCGAAGATCTCCCGCCGCTCGCCGCTGCGGGCGGAGAGGATCTCGTCGATCTTGCCCTGGCCGATGATGGAGTAGCCCTCCCGGCCAAGGCCCGTATCCAAAAACAGCTCCGTCACATCCCGCAGGCGGACAGACTGGCGGTTGATGTAGTATTCGCTCTCGCCGCTGCGGTAGTAGCGGCGGGTCACCGCCACCTCGCTCTCCTCCATAGCGGGGAAGATGTGCTCCGTGTTGTCCAGGACCAGCGTCACCTGGGCAAAGCCCACCGGCGCCCGGCGGGCCGTACCGCTGAAGATCACGTCCTCCATCTTCCCGCCCCGGAGAGCCTTGGCGCTCTGCTCGCCCATGACCCAGCGGATGGCGTCGGAGATATTCGACTTGCCGGAGCCGTTGGGTCCCACCACGGCGGTGATATCCTCGCCGAACTGGAGCACGGTCTTATCCGGGAAGGCCTTGAAGCCCTGGATCTCGAGGGATTTGAGATACACGGTGTCACCCCTTTGAACACGTACATACTATAACTAGAATACTATACCAGAGTGCCGGGCGTATTTCAAGCAGAAAGTCTGTGCATTTTGGCCCTTTTTCCTTTGCTTTCCCGGGATTTTACACAAAACCGACGGAGAACAGTCCGTTCTCCGCCGGTCAGGGATGGCAAAAAAGCCCCTCAGCGTTCGCCGCCCGCAGACGGTGAACGTGACCAAATCGTTTTTCTCGGGGACACGCGCCTTGGGAAAAACGCTTCCCACAGAGCGAGCGCCCCGGTCTCATGTCTCCCAGAACAGCTCGTCCAGGGTCTTATTCAGGGTCTTGCAGATGGCGATGCAGAGCTTGATGGTGGGGTTGTAGTCCCCCTTCTCAATGGCGTTGATGGTCTGGCGGGAGACGCCCACGGCGTCGGCCAGCTGCTGCTGGCTCAGATCCATGGCCGCCCGGGCGGATTTCAGCCGGAGATTCTTCATGCGTCCTCCTCCCTCCGGGTCCGGAGAGCATGTACCAGTACCCCCAGCACGATCAGGCACATGATGGCGCAGATGAGGTTCACCGCCTCCAGCCGCAGGACGCCGCCTGTGACCACCCGGCCCTCCAGCAGATTCACCGTCCCGATCACAAGGTTCAGCGCCGCCACCAGAGCCAGCACCGTCAGGATCTGCTTCGGCCGCTCCCGCAGGCTGAGGTAGGCGTCACTGCGGATACAGGCCACAGCAAACACCGTCAGCGCCGGCGCCAGACACAGCATCCCGCCGGCCAGGGCGTCGCACCACCGGCCCAGGGCCAACTCGGACAGGCCGTAGGCCGCCAGATCCGCCGCCAGCGTCCAGAAGCCGTATCGGTACGCCCTGCCCCGGGCCAGCTCCTGCCGCTCGTCAAAGGTCTGGTCCAGCACCCGCAGCCGAAGCAGCAGCGCCACGATCCCCACGCCTGCCAGAATCCCCGCCATCAAGCCCAGTCCATATCCCACCGTGTGTTCCATCGATCCCGTGCCCCCTCGTCTCTTTTTCTCAGTTTCACGAGATTAGTGTAATCTATCGCATTCTATTTATCAAGTATAGTTTACTTTATATCTCAAAAATTTGACCGGCATCCCATTACGGTGACGCCGGTCCACCCGTTCTCTGCTCGATCTGCCGGTACAGGCACTGGAGGCCGTCGGATAGCCCCCCCACCTGGTCGATCAGCTTCAGCCGCACCGCTTCCTCCCCGTAGATCACGCTGCCCACATCGGCGGCCATATCGTCCTTTTGCAGCATCAAGGCCTGGAATTCCTGGGCGCTGATACCGCTGTGGCTGGAGACGAACTCCACGATCCGCTCCTGGAGCCGCTGGAAGTAGTTGTAGGTCTGGGGCGCGGCGATGACGGTGCCGCTCATCCGCACGGGGTGGATGGTCATGGCGGCGGAGGGCACGGCAAAGCTCCGCCGGGCCGCCACCGCCAGGGGAACGCCGATGGAGTGGCTGCCCCCCAGGACGATGGAGACGGTGGGCTTGGTCATCCCGGCGATCAGCTCTGCGATGGCAAGGCCCGCCTCCACGTCCCCGCCTACGGTGTTCAGCAGGAACAGCACGCCGTCCACCTCCCGGCTCTCCTCCAGCTTGGCCAGCAGGGGTAAGACGTGCTCGTACTTGGTGGTCTTGGCGGTGCTGGGGGCGGTGGTGTGGCCCTCGATCTGGCCGATGATGGTCAGGCAGTAGACATTTCCGTGGTCCGTCCGGGTCATGGCAGAGCCAAAATCCAAAATGGACTGGGCCGGGTCCTTGTTCTCCCCGCTATGTTCCTGGCCGTGCTCGGCGGGCTTGGTGTTCTCAGTCATAGAATCCCTCTCTTTCTCCTGTAGCATCTGCATTTTTACGAAAACTAAACGCCCCGGCCTTTCTTTTTCCTCCATCCCGTGCTATACTGGCTTATCAACTTTTTGTGGATCGGGGGAGAACTTCCGTGGAAGAAACCAAGCAGCGTATCGTGGTGAAGGTGGGCACCTCCACCCTCACCCATGACTCCGGAACTCTGGACCTGCGGAGCATGGAGCATCTGGTCCGGGTCCTGGCAGACCTGAGCGGCGCGGGACATGAGATCATTCTGGTGACCTCCGGCGCCATCGCCGTGGGCACCGCCCGGCTGAACCTGGCCCAGCGCCCCACGGAGCTGCGGATGAAGCAGGCCGCCGCCGCAGTGGGCCAGTGCCGGATGATGCACATCTATGACAAGCTCTTCTCGGAATACAACCGCTCCATGGCCCAGATCCTGCTGACCGGGGACGACGTGGAGGACCCCCAGCGGTCAGAGCACCTGCGCAGCACCTTCTCCGCCCTGCTGGAGATGCGGGTCATCCCGGTGGTCAACGAGAACGACTCTGTCTCCTCCGCCGAGATCGAGACTGGCCACCATAAGATCCTGGGCGATAACGACACCCTCTCCGCCATCGTGGCGGAGCTGTGCCGGGCGGATCTGCTGGTGCTCTTGAGCGATATCGACGGGCTCTATGACGCCGACCCCAGGACCCATCCCGAGGCCCGGCTCCTCCACCAGGTGACGGAGCTGACGCCGGAGATCCTGGAGATGGCCGGCGGCGCCGGCAGCTGGCGGGGCACCGGCGGCATGGCCACCAAGCTCTCCGCCGCCCGGATCGCCATGGCCGCAGGCTGCGACATGGTCATCACCAACGGCCAGCGGATGGAGGACCTGTACGGCATTGTGGAGGGCCGGGACATCGGGACCCGGTTCCTGGCCAAGGCCGCCCGATAACGCCCCGCCGGGCGCTTTCCCCATCAACTTCCTATTCAAGAAAGGTGTGATCGATATGACTCCATTACAGCACCAGGGCGCGGCGGCCAAGGCCGCGGCCCATGTGCTCTCCACCGCTGGAACGATGAAAAAGAACCAGGCGCTGGAGGCCATCGCGGACATTCTGACCCAGCATCAGGCGGAGTGGCTCTCTGCCAACGCAGAGGACGTGGCCGCCGCCAGGGAGGCAGGCATGGCCCCCGCCATGCTGGACCGGCTGACCCTGACGCCGGAGCGGATCTCCGGCATCGTGGACGCCGTGCGTCAGGTGGCCGCCCTGCCGGACCCCATCGGCAAGGTGGACAAGATGGAGACCCGGCCCAACGGTCTGATCATCGGCCGGCGGCGGGTGCCCCTGGGCGTGATCGCCATCATCTTTGAGGCCCGGCCCAATGTCACGGTGGACGCGGCGGCGCTGTGCTTAAAATCCGGCAACGCCTGTATCCTGCGGGGCGGCCGGGAGGCCATCCGCTCCAACCGCTGCGCGGCGGCGCTGATGCGCCAGGCCCTGGTCCGCGCCGGCCTGCCGGAGGACTGCATCTCTTTGATCCAGGATACCAGCCACGAGACCGCCAACGAGCTGATGCACCTGGACGGCTATGTGGACGTGCTGATCCCCCGGGGCGGCGCGGGGCTGATCCGGGCGGTGGCCAGGGAGGCCAGCGTCCCGGTGATCCGCACCGGCGAGGGCGTGTGCCACCTCTATGTAGATAACGAGGCAGACCTGGACATGGCCGCCAATATCCTCTACAATGCCAAGTGCTCCCGGCCCTCGGTGTGTAACGCGGTGGAGTGCGTGCTGATCCACCGGGACGTAGAGCAGGCCTTTTTGGAAAAGGCCGTGCCCCTGCTGGACCGGCACGGCGTGGAGCTGCGGTGCGATCCGGCGTCTCTGACGATGCTGGGCAGCCGGGGGACCCCTGCCGCCGAGAGCGACTGGGACGCGGAATATGACGACTACATTCTGGCGGTGAAGACCGTGGAGAGCATGGAGGAGGCCATTGCGTTCATCAACCTCCACGGCACCGGCCACTCTGAGGCCATCCTCACGGCAAACTACTTCAAGGCTCAGACCTTCCTGGACCAGGTGGACGCGGCGGCGGTGTATGTCAACGCCTCCACCCGCTTTACCGACGGCGGCGAATTCGGCCTGGGGGCCGAGATCGGCATCTCCACCCAGAAGATGCACGCCCGGGGCCCCATGGGGCTGGAGGAGCTGACCAGCTGCAAATATGTGATCTATGGCGAGGGCCAGGTGCGCTGAGCGCCCGCCCCCATCTCAAAGAACTGCGAGGTACCTGTACTATGGCGACATTTGGCTTTATCGGCACCGGCAACATGGGCGGCGCGCTGGCCCGGGCGGCCTGCCGGCGCGTCCCCAGCGACCAGGTCTTTCTCTCCAACCGCACAGCGGAGAAGGCCCGTTCCCTGGCAGAGGAGCTGGGCTGCCGTACGGCGGACAACCAGGCCGTGGCGGAGAGCGCCGATTTTATTTTCCTGGGGGTCAAGCCCCAGATGATGGCCGATCTGCTCTCGGACATCGGCCCCACCCTGGCCCAGCGGCCAAGCCGCTTCATCCTGGTGAGCATGGCCGCGGGGCTCACCATCCAGCGCCTTCAGGAGCTCGCCGGCGGGCCCTATCCTGTCATCCGGATCATGCCCAACACCCCCGCCGCCATCGGCGAGGGGATGATCCTCTACACCTGCGGTGACGGCGTAGCGCCGGACGAGGAGCAGGTCTTCCTGAACGCCATGGCCGGTGCGGGCCGGTTCTCTCCCCTGGCTGAGCACCTGATCGACGCCGGCTCCGCCGTCTCCGGCTGCGGTCCGGCCTTCCTGGACCTCTTTCTGGAGGCCCTGGCCGACGGCGGCGTGGCCTGCGGCCTGCCCCGGACCCAGGCTCTGGAGTTTGCCGCCCAGATGGCCGTTGGGGCCGGGCGGCTGGTCCTGGAGAGCGGCAGCCACCCCGGCGCGCTGAAAGACGCGGTCTGCTCTCCCGGCGGCTCCACCATCCAGGGCGTGCGGGCCCTGGAGGCAGCGGGCTTCCGCAGCGCCGTGATGGAGGCGGTCATCGCCGCCTGGGAGAAAAACCGGGCACTTGGATAACATGGATAACAAAAGCGCCGCCCGCTGCTTTTTGCAGCGGACGGCGCTCTTTCTGTATTGGCTTGCTTTATTCTCCCCACTGGACGTCTACGATGGTACCGTCGGCAAACTCCATGAACTCACTTTTGAGGATGTAGTCTGTCTTGCCGATGCGCACCTCCTGATCGCCCACCTTGGTGGTCATCACCTCAGCGGTGGGCGTCTCCGTGACGGCAGTGAACAGCAGCGTGGTGTGGGTCTCGTCCTCGATCCAGTCGCCGCCCGCGCTGAGCACGTAGTAGGGCTCCTGCTTCACGGCCACGATCTCGCCGCCCACCAGAGCGCCGCTGGCCATCAGGGGAGAGGGCAGATGCTGGATGCAGTTGTCATAGAGCTCCGCCGGGACGCCCTCCACCTTCACCACATAGGTCACCTTCGTCATGGCCCGCTCTGCGCTGACGCTGTCATCCGGTCCCAGCAGCTTCCAGCCCACCAGGGCCGCCACCGCCAGAATCAAAATCACGGCGATCACATCCACCACATTGAATTTTCCAACACGCTTTGCTTTCTCTTCCATGGTCTCCTCCGTGACGGGCCCAGGGCCCGTTTTTTCTTTCTGTGGACAATGTACGGGAAACATTGTATAATACTTTCTGCGATTTTGCAACGCTAATCTGTAAAATCCCCTCCGGCCCGTCCTGAGACCCGGCCGGAGGATCACGATTCTGACAAAAGGCGGGATCTCTCCATGAAAGTCATCCATCTCATCAGCGGCGGCGACTCCGGCGGCGCCAAGACCCATGTGCTCAGTCTGCTGCAAAACCTGAATAAGACCATCACGGTCCAGCTGGTCTGCTTCCGGGACGGCCCCTTTGCCGAGGAGGCCCGGAGCCTGGGCATCCCTACGGAGATCATGGAGGGCAACAACATCCCCCGGCTCCGCCGAAAATTGGCGGCCTATATCCGAAACGGCGGCTTTGAGCTGATCCACTGCCACGGCTCCCGGGCCAACATGGTGGGCGCTCTTCTCCGGGGAACCACCGGACTGCCGGTGGTCAGCACCGTCCACAGCGACTACCGGCTGGACTATATGGGCCGTCCTCTCAGCCGTCTGACCTTCGGCAATATCAACGTCTGGTCCCTGCGGCATCTGGACTACCGCATCGGCGTCTCCGACGCCATGGTGGACCTGCTGATCTCCCGGGGCTTCCCGGCAGACCGGTTCTACGCGATCTATAACGGCATCGACTTCACCCCGCCCCCGCCCCAGGGGGACCGGCTGGCCTATCTGCGGGGCCTGGGCGTAGACGCCGACGAGGACAGCGTGGTGGTGGGCATCGCCGCCCGCCTCAACCCCGTCAAGGATATGTCCACTCTGGTCCGGGGCTTTGCCGCGGCCTATCAGAGCTGCTCCCGGCTGCGCCTGGTCATCGCCGGAGACGGCCCGGAGCGGGAGAAACTGGGGGCCCTGGCCCAGGAGCTGGGCGTGGCGGATCAGGTGACCTTCGCCGGCTGGATCAGCGGCGGCATGGACGCCTTCTATCACGCCCTGGACATCAATGCCCTCACCTCCCTGTCCGAGACCTTCCCCTACGCGCTCACCGAGGGGGCCCGGTTCCATCTGGCCACCGTGGCCACCGCCGTGGGCGGCATCCCCTATCTGATTGATAACGACGTCAACGGCTATCTGGTCCAGCCCGGCGACTGGGAGTCCCTGGGACGGCACCTGGCGGACCTGGGGCGGGACGACGCGCTCCGCCGCCGCCTGGGAGAGAAGCTCTATGAAAAGGCCTCCTCCAAGTTCTCCATCCAGAAGACTGTGGACACCCAGCTCCACATCTACCGCGAGATCCTCCGCCGCCATCACCGCACCCCCCGGGACCGGGACGGCGTGGTGATCTGCGGCGCTTACGGCCGGGGCAACGCCGGAGACGACGCCATTCTGGAGGCCATTTTGCAGGAGATGCGCTCCATCGACCCGGACATGCCGGTGACGGTCCTCAGCAAGGACCCCAAGAGCACGAGGCTTACCTATCGGGTCCGCTCCCTCAGCCGCACCAGCATCCCCGCCTGGCACCGGGCCATGCGCCGCTCCGCCCTCTATATCAACGGCGGCGGCAGCCTGATCCAGGACGTCACCTCCCGCCGCTCTCTCTGGTTCTACCTCTACAACATCCGCTCCGCCAAGCGGTGCGGCTGCAAGGTCCAGATGTACGGCTGCGGCATCGGTCCCGTCACCCGGGAAAATCACCGCAAGCTGGCCGCCCAGGTCCTCAACCGCTATGTGGACACCATCACCCTCCGGGAGCCGGATTCCCGGGAGGAGCTGACCGCCATGGGCGTCACCCAGCCGGAGATCCTGCTGACGGCAGACCCCGCCCTGACCCTGCACCGGGCTGAGGATGACCAGACTGACAGCGTCCTGCTCCGCGCCGGCATCCCGCCTCAGGGCCGCTACCTCTGCTTTGCCCTGCGGCAGTGGCGGGGCTATCCGGAAAAGGCGCCCCTCTTCGGTCAGGCTGCCCGCTATGCCTATGAGACCTATGGCCTGACGCCGGTATTTCTGGCGGTGGAAAAGCGGATGGACCCTGCCGCCGCCCGTCTGGCGGCCCAGGATCTGGACATCCCCCACTACTTCCTGGATGACGCCGGCAGAGCCGGCACCATCATCGGCGCTCTGAGCCGGATGGAGGCCGTGGTCTCCATGCGTCTCCACGCCCTGATCTTTGCCGCCGGCCAGGGCATCCCTCTGGCGGGCGTGGTATACGATCCCAAGGTCTCCGCCTTCCTGCGCTACACCGGCCAGGAGAATTTCATGGACCTGGAGGATGTGACTTTGGAATCTCTTAAGACCATGATCGACCGCGCCGTGGCCCAGGCCGGCCATCCGGAGGCCCAGGCCGCTGCGGTGGACCGTCTCCAGGCCATCGAGGGCGGCAACGTGGCCGTGGCCCGCCGTCTGCTGGAGGGCTGACCTCAGCTCCCAAGAACTAAAAAAACAGCAGTGGGGAGCGGATCTACTAAGATCCGCTCCCCACGGTTTTGAATCCCCTGTTTCGTTTCCCGCCGCCCGCTTTAGCCGCCCTGGGGCCGGGCAGGCGGGTCCATGGGAAAGACCGTCAGCTTCTCCCCGCCGTCCCAGAGGGCCAGAAACACCTCTCCCTCATCCCGGTAGCCCTGGCGCAGCAGTCCCCGCCGGACCCAGGACGCCTCCTTGCCGGCAAGGCGCACATTCTCCTCCAGCAGGCGGCCGTCCATGACGAAGGGCACCTGGACCTGGGACTGCCGGGGGCTCAGGTCCAGATCCGCCGGCGTGGCGGGCCGGTCCTGCTCCCGGGGCAGGAAGCTGACCACGCCGTTGTGCTCCAGCACCGCCGCCTGGAGCTGATTGAGGTCGAACCACCCGCCGATCCGGCAGTAGGTCAGAAATTCGCTCAGATCCAGCCGGGCCTTCTCCAGATTTTTGCGATAGATCACGCCGTCCTCCAGCAGCACCAGGGGCTTTCCTGTAAAGATCGACCGGGCCTGGATGGATTTGCTGGTCACAAGCGAGATCAGCACTGCCGCCGCGCCGTAGACCACCATGGCCACCAGGGGGCGGACCGGCGCTTCCAGCTCTGTGGCCAGCTCCGCCGCCGAGGAGCCGATGGTGATGCCCACCACGTAGTCGAACATGGTCATCTGGGACACCTGCTTGCTGCCCATCAGCTTGGTCAGCAGAAACAGCACCACAATGGACGCCGCAGACGTCAGGGCCGTCATGCCCCCCTGGGTCAGAAGTTCTCTCATAGCAAATGATACCTCCCGTGGCAAATTGTCTCAGACAGTTTGCCACGGGAGGTCTGTTCTATGCGGTTTTATTCAGTTCCTCCCGCTGTCCCGCGTGATGGGCGTTGGTGTGGACGTTGATGTACCGGGCCTTCAGCTTGGAATACAAGATCCGCTGGCTGGAGTAGAGCCCATTGTAGCCTGAGAGCATATAGCTCACACAGCAGGCCAGGGCAAAGTACAAAAGTCCGCCGTCCCCCATCAGCTCCACCGATAGGAAAATCGAAGCCGTGGGGCAGTTGGTTGCGCCGCAGAACACCGAGATCAGCCCGATGGCTGCGGCAAATTCCGCCGGGACCCCCAGCAGCGGCCCCATCACACACCCGAAGGTGGCCCCCACAAAGAAGGAGGGCACCACCTCGCCGCCCTTAAAGCCGGCGGCCAGGGTCACGGCGGTAAACAGGATCTTCACCAAAAAGGCCTCCGGCCGGGCCTGGCCCTGTTCCACAGCGGCAGTGATGATCTCCATGCCTGCGCCGTTATAGTCCGAAACGCCGCACACCAGCGTCATGGCCACGACCGCGCAGCCCCCCAGCACCGCCCGGAGCCAGGGGTTGGGGATGCGCTTTGCCATCTGGTGCTCGGCAAAGTGGATAGTATTGCAAAACAGCACCGACACCAGGGCGCACAACGCCGCCAGCACGGCCACCCGCACCATCATCCAGGTCTCAAGGGCCGGCATCTCCACCGCAAACCGGGTGGGCTCCACCCCCATCCACTGAGAGACGCCATAGGCCGTCAGGGCCGCCGTCAGGCATGGAATCAGCGCCGCATGATACATCACGCCCACGCTGATGACCACAATGGCAAACATGGTGGCCGCCAGGGGCGTGCCGAACAGGGCGGAGAAAAAGGCTGCCATGCCCGCCATGGTGGCCACCCGCAGGTCCTGGTCGTCCAGCCGGAACAGCCGCCCCGCATGATAGCCGATGGTTCCGCCCATCTGAAGGGCCGCGCCCTCCCGTCCGGCAGAGCCGCCGCACAGGTGGGTCAGCACCGTTCCCAAAAAGATGGAGGGCAGCAGCCAGATAGAAAGCCCCTGGCCCAGATGGACCTCGTCAATGATGTCGTTGGTGCCCTGTCCCTCGGTGTGGACCAGCTTATAAAAGCCCACGATGGCAAGGCCTGCCAGGGGCAGGCACCACAAGAGCCAGGGGAACCTGCCCCGCAGGGCCGCGGCCTCGTGGACGCTGATATGAAACAGCGATCCAATGACGCCGCAGATTCCGCCCGCAAAAACCGCCAGTGCCAGCCACTTGGCAAGAGCCGCGACGTAAAGTCCCACGTGGGCCGCCAGGGCCCGCAGCCGTGCCATCACAGCGCCGCCCCCCTTCTCACCGTGAACCATGCCCCTCCGGCCCTCCCGCCGGACGGGGGCCGATCCCAAATTCCTCTCATCATGTTTTCATCCTCTCCCTAAAAAAGGGGGCCGCAGCCCCCAGTCATCCTTTGCTATTATAGTGACCGCTCCGCCAAAATGCAACCGCTTTCCGCCGTCTGCCTGCCATTCCTCTCCCTCGCTCTTCACGGCCCCTCCTTTTCCCAGTTCCTCAGCGGCAGTGAGCCGTTCTGGTCAGCCGAAAATTTTCCAGAACCGCTTGATTCTCTACCGCCGCTGTCGTATACTGAATTCAGATACCACAGGGCGGCCCGACTGATCTGATAAGGAGCAGCCAGCCGCCATCATTCTAATGAAATTGGAGGATATCACGATGAAATACGGTCGCACCTACAACTTCTCCGCAGGCCCCGCCATGATGCCCGAGGTGGTCCTGGAGGAGATCGCCGCTGAGATGATGAACTACCAGGGCAGCGGCATGTGCGTCATGGAGATGAGCCACCGCTCCAAGGTGTTCCAGCAGATCCGGGACGAGGCCGAGGCCGATCTGCGCAAGCTCATGAACATCCCTGACAACTACAAGGTCCTGTTCGTCCAGGGCGGCGGCACGGTCCAGTTCGCCATGGTCCCCATGAACCTGATGAAAAACGGCGTGGCCTGCTATGTGGAGACCGGCGCCTGGTCCAAAAAGGCCATCAAAGAGGCGCAGAAGTACGGCGAGGTGAAGATCGTCGCCTCCTCCGCCGACAAGAATTTCTCCTACATCCCCGACTGCTCTGATCTGGATATTCCCGACAATGCCGACTATGTCTACATCTGCGAGAATGAGACCATCAACGGCACCACCTATCATCACCTGCCCAACACCAAGGGCAAGATCCTGGTCTCCGACCAGTCCTCCATGTTCCTCTCCCGGCCCTGCGACGTGTCCAAGTACGGCCTGATCTGGGCGGGTGTTCAGAAGAACGTGGGCCCCGCCGGCATGGCCGTGGTCATCGTGCGGGAGGATCTGCTGCGGGAGGACCTGCCCCAGTTCGTGCCCACCTACATGAGCTACAAGACCCACGCGGACAACGACTCCCTGTACAACACCCCCAACTGCTGGGCCATCTACTGCTGCGGCAAGGTCTTCAAGTACCTGCTGGCGGGCGGCGGCCTGGAGGCCATGAACCAGCGCAACGAGGAGAAGGCCGCGGTGCTGTATGACTTCCTGGACCAGAGCAAGTTCTTCACCGGCGCTGTGGTGAAGGAGGACCGTTCCCTGATGAACGTGCCCTTCGTCTCTCCCTCCAAGGAGCAGGACGCCGAGGTGGTTGCCGCCACCAAGGCCGCCGGCTTTGACAACCTCAAGGGCCACAAGAGCGTGGGCGGTCTCCGGGCCTCCATCTACAACGCCATGCCCAAGGAGGGCGTGGAGGCTCTGGTGGAGTTCCTGAAAAAGTACGAGGCCGAGCACGCCTGAGCCCGCCGGCATGAAATCCATTCGCAGTCTCTATAAAATCGGACGGGGGCCGTCCAGCTCCCACACCATCGGCCCCGAACGGGCGGCCCGGCAGTTCCGCCAGGCCCACCCCGACGCGGAGGCCTTCCGGGTAACGCTGTATGAATCCCTCTGCAAAACCGGAAAGGGCCACGGTACCGACCGGGTCCTCTATGAGGTCCTTGCGCCCCTCCCTACGGAGGTGATCTTCTGTGAGGAGACCCCTTCGGATGTGACCCACCCCAACACCATGGACTTTGCCGCCCTCCGGGGCGGCCAGGTCTATGACACCGCCCGGGTCCTCTCGGTGGGCGGCGGCGACATCCAGTTCGCCGGCCAGAAGGAGGATGCGCCGGAGGTCTATCCGGAAAACAGCTTCGCAGAGGTGGAGCAGTTCTGCCGGTTCCGGAGCCTGGATCTTGCCGAGTATGTGGAGTTCAATGAGGGCCATGACATCTGGCCGTTTCTGGCGGACATCTGGCAGGCCATGAAGCAGTCCGTTCAGGACGGTCTCCAGGCCGAGGGCATCCTGCCCGGCGGATTGAAAATCGAGCGTAAGGCCAAGATGCTCTACCACCATCAAGACCCCGGCGAGGTCCCCCAGGTGCGGGAGTGCAGGATCATCTCCTCTTACGCATTCGCAGTCAGCGAGCAGAACGCGGACTGCGGCACCATCGTCACCGCCCCCACCTGCGGCGCCTGCGGCGTGATCCCTGCGGCGCTACTGTATATGCAGCAGCAGCGATCCTTTACCGACGAGCAGATGCTGCCCGGCCTGGCGGTGGCGGGGCTGATCGGGAATCTCATCCGGCACAATGCCTCCATCTCCGGGGCGGAGTGCGGCTGTCAGGCGGAGATCGGCGCGGCCTGCTCCATGGCTGCTGCGGCGCTGGCCTATCTCTTCGGCCTGGGGACCGACCAGATCCAGTACGCGGCGGAGATCGCCCTGGAGCATCACCTGGGCCTGACCTGCGATCCCATCTGCGGGCTGGTGCAGGTGCCCTGTATCGAGCGCAACGCCGTGGCCGCCATGCGGGCGATGAACTCCTGCAATCTGGCCTATTTCCTCTCGGATACCCAGCGTATTTCCTTTGATATCGTGGTCCGGACCATGTATGAAACCGGCATCAGCATGAACCAGCGCTTCCGGGAGACAGCCGAGGGCGGTCTTGCCAAGATGTTTGCCCGGAGACGGCGCTGAACCAATCAACAACAGGAAAAGAAGGAGTGATCTCATGCGAATTTTGGTAACTGACGGCATGGACGCCGGCGCTATGGAACAGCTGCGCCGGGATGGGTTTGAGGTCGTGGAGCAGTTCTATGAGCCGGACCAGCTGGGTGCGGCCCTGCGGGACTTTGACGCGGTGATCATCCGCTCCGCCACCAAGATCAAAGAGCCTCAGATCGACGCCGCCAAGGGCGGAAAGCTCAAGCTCATCATCCGCGCTGGCGTGGGCGTGGACAATATCGCTGTGAAGTACGCCGAAGAGGCGGGCATCACCGTGAAGAACACCCCCAAGGCCTCCTCCAACGCCGTGGCGGAGCTGGCCATCGCCCTGCTGTTCTCCTGCGCCCGGAACATCTCCATCGCCGGCCACACCATGCGGGAGCAGAAGTGGGAGAAAAAAGCCTATTCCAAGGGCTTTGAGGTTATGGGCAAGACCATGGGCGTCATCGGCTATGGCCGGATCGGCCGCATGGTGGGCGAAAAGGCCCAGGCCCTGGGCATGAATGTCCTCTCTGTGGTCCACCGCAACAAGCCCGAGGGCTGTGAGTGTGAGACCATGCACTTTGTCTCCATGGACGAGCTGCTGGCTCAGTCTGACATCATCGTGCTCTGCGCTCCCGGCGGTGACAAGCCCCTGGTGGACGCCGAGAGCCTTGGCAAAATGAAGGACGGCGTGGTGATCATCAACGTCTCCCGGGGCTCCAACGTGGACGAGGCCGCCCTGCTGGAGGGTCTGAACTCCGGCAAGGTGAAGGCCGCAGGCCTGGACGTGTGGCTCAGCGAAAAGGACCCCAACTGGGCCCTGGCGGGCCATCCGGCCGTCAGCTGCATGCCCCACGTGGGCGCAGGCACCAAGGAGGCTCAAAAGCGCATCGGCGCCGAGCTGGTGGACATCATCGAGCATTTCTAAAATCGTTCGTTTCTGGCGGGGTGCCGGCACAAAGTGCCGGCACCTCGTTTTTTGTCCGAAAGGCGGCTGTCTTCGTGGGCTTTCTCCCCATTTTTCAGCTATACTGCATCCAAGCCCTGCCGGGGCCCTCTCCCGGAAACATCCCCATAACCCCCTCCGGATCTGCCCGCAGCGCCTTGCTTCTTTACATAGTTTTCTCAGATTGTTCACAGTTTCTTAACTGCCATATCTATTTACTTTCACAAGTTGTCAGTGTATAATACCCACATTCCATGAAGCAAGGAGGCAGCAGCATGAAGGAGACGGTGGTCCCCGCCCAATATCTCCAGATCGCCCTGGATCTGGCCCGCCGCATCGCCGGCGGAGAGCTGCCGGAGGGCAGCCGGATCTACGGCCGGTCCGTGATGGCCTCGGAGTACAGCGTCTCGCCGGAGACCATCCGCCGGGCCCTGCGGCTGCTGGCGGACATGAAGGTGGTGGAGGTCAAGCCTCAAAGCGGCGCCGTGGTCCTCTCCGCCGACAGCGCCCAGCGCTACATCGACAATTTTGAAGACAGCGCCGACGCCCACGCCCTGCGCCAGCGTCTCAAGCAGCAGATGGCAGAATATACGGCCCTTCACCGCCGCATGACCGAGACCGTGACGGCTCTGGTCAAGAGCCGGGATACCTTTGCCGCTGCCAGCGAACCCCTCCCCAACTATGAGGTCCCCGTCCCCAAGGGCTCGCCCTGCATCGGGCAGAGCATCGGGGCGCTGAAATTCTGGCAGTCCACCGGCGGCACCATCGTGGCCATCCGGCGGGGCCAGCGCGTGATCCTCTCCCCCGGCCCCTACGCGGAGCTGTATGACGGCGACGTGATCGTTCTGGTGGGTACGCCCACCGCCGCCGAGGCCGCACATCGTTTGGTTTCTGTAAAGGAGGTCCCCCAGTGATCCAATTTGAACATGTCAACAAAAGCTATGGAAAAAATCCGGTCCTCAAGGATCTGAACTTCACCATTCAGGACGGACAGTTTGTGGTCCTCATCGGCCCCTCCGGCTGCGGCAAGACCACCACCATGAAGATGATCAACCGCCTGCTGGAGCCTGACAGCGGCACCATCTCCATCGACGGACAGGACATCCACAAGCAGGACAAGGTGGAGCTCCGCCGCCACATCGGCTATGTGATCCAGCAGATCGGCCTGTTTCCCAACATGACGGTGGCTCAAAATATCTGCGTGGTGCCCAAGCTCTTGAAATATGACAAGGCCCGCTGCGAGGAGATCGTCCGGGAGATGCTGCGAATGGTGGATATGGAGCAGTACGCCGACAAATACCCCTCTCAGCTCTCCGGCGGCCAGCAGCAGCGGATCGGCGTGCTGCGGGCCCTGGCGGCCTCTCCCCCCATCGTGTTGATGGATGAGCCCTTCTCCGCCCTGGACCCCATGACCCGGGAAATCCTCCAGGACGAGGTGAAGAACATCCAGCGCAAGCTGAATAAGACCGTGATCTTCGTCAGCCACGACATGACTGAGGCGCTGAAGCTGGCAGACGTCATCATCTTCATGAACGCCGGCGAGATCGTTCAGATGGCCTCTCCCGAGGAGATGCTGGAGCATCCCGCCACCGACCAGGTCCGGGACTTCCTCGGAAAGCACGCCCCCGGCTCCCCCGCCCCCTCCACGGTGGAGCACTTCATGCGGACCAATCTGGTCACGGTGGAAAAGGACCGGGGCGTGCTGGAGTGTGCCGAGCGGATGGCCCGCCGGGGCGTGGACTCCCTGCTGGTCACCGACGGTCAGCGGCGCTATGTGGGCACCGTCTCCATCGGCGACATCCGCCGCTGGGGCCGGGACCTGACCAGCATCGAGCCCATCGTCCGCCAGACCGCCCGGACCGTCCGGGTGGGAGACGACGCCAAGGAGAGCTTTGATTATCTGCTGGACTCCGGCGCCAACTACGTGGTGGTTTTGAACGAGGACGACACCATCGCCGGCATCGTCACCAAGACCAGCGTGGCCCGCTCCGTGGCGGAGAATCTGTGGGGGGATGGCAAATGAGCGGCCTGATCGAGCTGTACGGCACCTCCCTGGCCAAGGCCGTGGCCGTTCACACGGTGTACGTCCTGATCTCCGCGGCCATCGGCTTTGCCGCGGGACTGGTGCTGGGCGTGCTCCTCTCCCGGGTCCCCCGGTGGCTCTCCGGCGTGATTTTGCCGCTGCTGTCCATCTTTCAGACCATCCCCGGGCTGGTGTTCATCGGCGTGCTGTTTATCTGGTGGGGCGGGTCCTATGCCACGGTGATCGTGGCACTGAGCGTCTACGCCATGTTCCCGGTGCTGAAAAACACCTACACCGGCATTCTGGAGGTGGAGGGCAAGTACATCGAAGCCGCCCGAGGCTGCGGCATGTCCCCCTTCCAGACGCTGGTGAAGGTGGAGCTGCCCCTGGCCATGCCCACCATCATCGCCGGACTGCGGATGGCCGCCATCTACACCGTCTCCTGGGCGGTGCTGGCCGCCATGATCGGCAAGGGCGGCCTTGGCAACTTCGTCTACCAGGGCACCAACTCCAACAACAACACCTTGATCCTGCTGGGCGCCATCCCCGCGGCGATCCTGGCCATTCTCTTCGGCGCGGCCATTGACGCCCTCCAGCGCAAGGTCACGCCCAAGGGGCTGCGGAAGGGGGCGGAGAAATGACCTGGTCTTTGATCTTTGAGCATCTGTTCATCGTTCTGGCGGCAAGTCTTTTGTCCATCGCCGTGGGCCTGCCCCTGGGCATCTGGGCCTATGTGTCCAAGACCGCCCGGCCGGTGATTTTGCGGGTGGTGGACCTGCTGCAAACCATCCCCTCCCTGGCGCTGCTGGGCATCATCATGGTGGTGCTGGACCCGGGCAAGCTGACGGTCATCATCGGCATCACCCTCTACTCCCTGCTCCCCATCGTCCGCAACACCTGTCTGGGGCTCCAGGAGGTGGACCCCGGCGTGAAGGAAGCCGCCCGGGGCATGGGCATGAGCAAGCCCTATCGGGTGCTGATGGTGGAGTTCCCCCTGGCCTTCCCCACCGTCTTCACCGGCATCCGCATTGCCGTGGTCAATGCCATCGGCACCGCGGTGTTCGCGGCCTTTGTGGGCGGCGGCGGCCTTGGCGGCGTGATCACCCAGGCCATCCGGATCAAGGACATGGGCGGGATCCTGGCCGCCACCGGCGTGCTGATGGTCATCGCCGTGGTCCTGGACCTGATCATGGGTTGGTTTGAAACCCAGATGCGCCGCAGCCGGGGCGGGTCCCGGAAGATGTGGGTCCCGGTGGCAGCCCTGCTCCTGGCCTTCTGCCTGTTGCTGCCCTATGGCCGGGGCAGCACCGGGGACATCCTCCTTTATGACGGCGACTACTCCGAGACCCAGCTGATGCACCACATGGTGAAAATGCTGGTGGAGGACCGGACGGATCTGACGGTCACCATTCAGGACCAGATGTCCCAGGTGAACAACTTCAAATCCATGACCGGTGACGGCCACACCTGCGACCTGATGATCTCCTACGACGGCACCCTGCTGACCACCTTCTTCGGCCAGGACACCACCGACGTGCCATCGGGCATGAGCATCTATGACTACGTCAGCGGCGTGGCCCGGGACGAGTACGGCATGGTCCTGCTGGACCAGCTGGGCTTTGACAACACCTATGCCATCGGCGTGCCGGAGTCCCTGGCGGAGCAGTACGGCCTGGAGACCATCAGCGATCTGGTCCCCGTGGCGGATCAGCTGGTCTTCGGCGCGGAGCAGGAGTTCTTCACCCTGGAGGGCAGCATGAAGTATAACCCCTTCGTGGAGGCCTACGGCCTGCGCTTCAAGGAGGCCACGCCGGTGGACATGGGACTGAAGTACGCCGCCATCGAAAACGGCAGCTTCGACGTCTCCGTGGTCTACGCCACCGACGGCCTCAACCGCAAGGTGGGGTTGAAGATCCTAGAGGATGACAAGAGCTTCTTCCCGGACTATAACGGCGCGTTCCTGGTCCGTCAGGACCTTCTGGACCAGTATCCGGAGCTGGCGGAGATCTTGAACCTGCTGGCAGGTAAGATCCCCACCGAGCAGATGGCGGAGCTGACGTATCAGGTAGACGTGATGGGCCGCACCGTGGACGAGGTCGCCCACGAATTCCTGGTCCAGCTGGGCCTGCTGGAATCCTAACGATACCCCCGCCTAACGATACCCCCGCCCCGGTCCCTAGTGGACCGGGGCGGGGTTTTTTGTCTGCGGGCAGATCTTTTTGAAGTTTTTTGATTCCGGTGCAACCACAGCCCGGTTTTTTCGTCTATACTGGTATCAGCGGCGGAGGACAGTTCCTCCGCCAACAGGAGAGGAGGCGCGGCACATGGAGGACAGCCAGATCATCGAGCTGTACTGGGCCCGGGACCAGCGGGCCATCGACGAGACCCAGGGAAAATACGGAGCGTTTCTCCACCAGCTGGCCTGGAACATCCTCCGCAGCCACGGCGACGCGGAGGAGTGCGTTAATGACACCTACCTGCGGACCTGGAACGCCATCCCCCCGGCCCGGCCCACAGTCTTCCGGGCCTGGCTGGGCCGGATCGCCCGGAACCTGAGCCTGGACCGGTGGAAGCAGGCCTCTGCCCAGAAGCGGGGCGGCGACAGCCTGGAGATCCTCCTGGGGGAGCTGGACGCCTGCGTGCCCACCCCCCACGGCACGGAGGCGGTCCTGGAGGATCTGGAGATCGCGGGCCTGATCAGCGCCTTTCTCCGTCAGCTCCCCCGGGAGAGCCGGGTGATCTTTCTGGGGCGGTACTGGTACGGCCGGACTGTGGCGGAGATCGCCCGGGGCCTGGGCTGCGGAGAGGGCAAGGTCAAGTCCTCTCTCTTCCGCACCCGAAACGCCCTGCGGGCTTATTTAGAGCGGGAGGAGGTCTGCTTATGAGCACGGAGCGTCTGTTTCAGATCCTGGGACTGATCGACGAGGACCTGATCGAAGAGGCGGCCCAGCCCCAGCGTCAAAAGCGCCCCTGGCGGGCCTGGACCGCGGCTGCCTGCGTGGCAGTCCTGCTGCTGGGGGGCGGACTTTTGTGGCGTCAGCTGGGCTTTATGGGAAGCGCCGGCGCAGGCGCAGGCGCGGATGGGGCCCCGGCCCCCGGAGACTTCCCCAACAGCGGACCTGCCAGCAGTGATGGCTGCTCTTTCATGTCCTATGCCGGGCCGGTGCTGCCCCTGACGCTGGCGGAAGCGGATACCACCATGACGGCGGAGCGGCATCTCACCTGGGACTTTGCCACCGGGACCTTTGACGACGGCTCTCCCCGCCAGTGGGGCGCCCAGGTAACGGACGCCTACACCCTGAAAAACCCCACAGACCATCCGCTCACCGTGACGGCCCTCTACCCCTTCCCCGGGTCCTTCCGGGATCTGGGGACCGCTCTCCCCACAGCCGCTGTCAACGGCGCCGCGGCGGAGAGCACCCTGCTGGCAGGGGCCTATGCCGGGGGCTTTCAGGGGGTCTGGGAGCCGGACGGTCAGGGCGGCCATGTGCTGGATGGCTCCACGCTGAACCTCTCCCCACCCGGCAGCTGGACGGACTACCAGGCCCTGCTGGAAGACGGAAACTATCTAGCCCAGGCCATGGAGGATGTCCCGGCCCTGGAGATCCCGGTGACGGTCTATGAATTGACAGACTTCACGGCCCCCCACGACCTCTATGACGCCGCCACCCAGGCGGTGGAGTTCACCATAGACCCGGAGGCCACCACCGTCCTCACCTACGGCTTCAACGGCGGCAGCTGGGACTGGGACACCGGCTGGTGCCAGTACAGCTTTTTTGTCCCCGACGGCGTCCGCCGGGATGAGGAACCCAAGCTCCTGGTGGTGCTGGGGGAGGACATCGGAAACTACACCCTCACCGGCTATGCTGACGGCGGCTGCGACCAGAAGATCCAGGGCGTCTCCTGCACGCTCACCCGGCGGGAAGCGTCCCTGGACCAGGTCCTCCACCAGCTCTGCCGGAGCTATTTGGAGACCGATGACTTCCTGCACTCTGACGCGGGGATGGACTCCCTGGCCGCCCTGCCGCTCCCCCTGTTCCAGCGGGCGGTCACCCAGCTGCTGGTCCAGTACGGCCCCCTCAGTGAGACCGCCGTGGACCGCTATGCCTATGGGCGGCTGGACGATCTCCTGTCCGAGGTGCTCTCTCAGGACCGGGTTTTGTATCTGGCGGTCCCGGTGACGGTGCCCCCGGGGGAGCAGGTCTCTCTGACCTTTTCCCTCTGGAAGGCCCCCAGCTTTGATTTCGGCGGCTCCGGCTCGGAGAAGGTAGGGCTCCAGGGCTATGACCTGGCGACATCCCTGGGGTCCAGCCTGGACTTCACCTCCCAGACGGCCGCCCTGGTGAATACGGAGCACATCCAGATCATTCGGCAGGATCTGGGCCTGGAGGAGGGCGCGGCGGAGGCCGTGCTGGACCCGGAGCCCCCCCATTACTATCTGGAGATCCGGGAGAACCCCTAATGCGCACCGCTCTGCCGGAGCGCAGCCCATCGATCTCCACACAAGCCGGGATCAGCTCCGGCGCCATGCAAAAAGCGGGACGCTCAGCGTCCCGCTTGAGACTGTCGAAAAAGTGGCAACGGCCACTTTTTCGACAAGGCTGCACCCTGCCGCGCGCATAATTTGTCTGCCTGTGGCAGACAAATTCCACACTTGCAGGGCGAGAAGTGTTTTCAGCCACGTACACGCCGCGGCAGAAAACAAATCTCATGCCTTTCGTGCCTGCGGGCACGAAACTCTGCGAGGCTTCTTCGACACACTGAAAAGCGGGACGCTCAGCGTCCCGCTTTTCTTTTCCAGTGCTCTTCGGCTTTTTCCACCAAACGGCTTCCCGCCCAGCCGCAGGCGGCGCCCAGCAAGATCCCGCCCAGCACGTCGCTGGGCCAGTGGACGTACAGATACAGCCGGGAAAAGGCGATGGCCGCCGCCAGCACCAAAGCCGGCTTCCACAGGGGGCTTCCGGCGGCCTTCAGGGCAAATACCGCCGCAAAGGAGGCCGCCGTGTGGCCCGAGGGGAAGGAGGCGTCCAGCGGCGGCGGGATCAGCAGCTCCACCGCCGGATGGACCGCAAAGGGCCGGACCCGGCCGATCAGAGGCTTGAGGATCACATTACAGGCGATCAGGTCCAGCACCAGCGCGCAGCCTACCTCCGCCCCCCGCTTTCGCTGGCCGCGGATCAGCACCAGCACCACAGCCAGCAAGATCCAGACCTCTCCGTGGTTGGCCGTCCAGCTGACAGCAGGCATCAGCGTATCCAGCAGGCCGCAGCGCAGATGCGCCTGGATCCAATCCAGCACTGCCAGCTCGGCAGATTCCATAGCATCAAACTCCTTTCCCGGGGCAGCAGCCCCGGCCTTCCCATATGATACCACAGATTTGCCCGAATTTCCCGAAAACTTTTTGACCAAATGCACAAGATTTCCCATTTTTTCCGGAAAGCGGTTGACAGCGCACCGCAGGCATGGTAGGATACGAGAAAATTGAATCGCTGAGATAGAGGCGCGGGGTTCATCAGTATCCTTCGGCACGGCCAGGCAGCCGCCGGAGAGGAAAGGGGACACCGCCGAAGTCCCGGGAGCGTGCCTGCTTCTCCCAGGGCTGGGCCGTCAGAGAAGATCTGCCGGACTGTCACAAAACCCTTGTGAAGCGCTATCAATGGCTGTCGGATCGCCCAGAATGGGCCCCTTTCCGTATTTCCATGGACCGCTTGACAAAGCGGTCCAATTTTTATCCCCCCGACAGGGGATGGAGCTGCCGGAAATACAAATTTGGAAAGGTGATCCACAATGAAGAAGTTCCTGTCTCTCGTCATGGCGCTGACCATGGCCCTGTCCCTGGCCGCCTGCGGCGGCTCCGCCGACACCGCCCCCGATGAAGATCCCGCTGACGCCGCCGGTACCGACGCCCCCGTCTCCGCCGTGGAGATCCCCCCGGTGGAGGATCTGACCGGTGAGGATACCAGCACCATCCCGGGCCTTGAGGACGGCGTCCTTACCGTGGGCATGGAGTGTGCCTACGCCCCCTACAACTGGATGCAGATGGATGACTCCAACGGCGCCGTGCCCATCTCCAACGTGCCCGGGTCCTATGCCAACGGCTATGACGTGATCATTGCCAAGCGGATCTGCGAGGCCTATGGCTGGGAGCTGGAGATCGTCTCCAGTGCCTGGGACTCCCTGACCCCCGCCGTCCAGTCCGGCACCATGGACGCCAACATCGCCGGCCAGTCCATGACTGCCGCCCGGATGGCCGAGGTGGATATGGCAGGCCCCTACTACTACGCCACCATCGTCTGCGTCACCACCAAGGATAGCGAGTACGCCTCTGCCCAGTCCATCGCGGACCTGGCCGGCGGCACCTGCACCGCCCAGTCCGGCACCATCTGGTATGACTCCTGCCTGCCCCAGATCGAAAACGCCAACATCCAGGCTCCCGCCGAGACCGCCCCTGCCATGATCATGCAGCTCCAGACCGGCACCGTGGACTTCATCTGCACGGATATGCCCACCGCCATGGGCGCTGTCTCCAAGGACGACAATCTGGTGATCCTGAACTTCTCCGGCACCGACGGCGACTTCCAGTTCGCCACCGAGGAGGAGCGGGCCGAGAACGTGAACATCGGCATGGCCGTTCAGAAGGGCAACACCGCGCTCAAGGACGCTATGGACCGGGTCCTGGGCGCTCTGAACGAAGATCAGTTCAACGCTCTGATGGACCAGGCCATCGCCGTCCAGCCGGCAGTCTAACCCCCTGAAAAACACCATCTCGCCGCGTCATCCGTCCTTTGGGCGGATGACGCGGCGCCTATCGGAAAGGAGACCTTCCCATGGAGCGACTCATGAAGCTGGGCCAGGACATGGCCCTTCTCTGGGAGAATTACCGCGGCAGCTTTTTTGACGGCAGCGGCTATCTCGGCGGCATCCGGAACACGCTGATCCTGGCCCTGGTGGCCACGGTGATCGGCTGTGTCATCGGCCTGGTCTGCGGCATTTTGAACACCATCCCCTACACCCGGCAGGACCCCCCGATCAAGCGGTTCGTTCTCAAGCTGATCCGGGCCCTGGTCCGGATCTATGTAGAGGTCTTCCGGGGCACCCCCATGGTCCTTCAGGCGGTGTTCATCTACTATGGCCTGCCCTATTTTACCAACAACGCCGTCCAGTGGCCCAGCGTCTGGGCCGCGTCCATTCTGGTGGTATCCATCAACACCGGCGCCTATATGGCTGAGTCCGTCCGGGGCGGCATCATCTCCATCGACCCCGGCCAGACCGAGGGCGCCAAGGCCATCGGCATGACCCACGTGCAGACCATGACCAGCGTGATCCTGCCCCAGGCCCTGCGGAACATCATGCCCCAGATCGGCAACAACTTCATCATCAATGTGAAGGATACCTCCGTCATGTTCATCATCACCTTCACGGAGTTCTTCGCCTTCCACCGGTATCTGGTGGGCGTGAACAACATGTACTTCCCCTCCGCCGCCATCGAGATGCTGGGCTACCTCACCATGACCCTGGCCGCCTCCCTGCTTTTGCGGCTGGTGGAGAAGTGGATGGACGGCGCGGACAGCTATGAGCTGGCCCAGGTGGACCAGCTGACCATGGCCGCCGGCACTTACAGCCATCCGGACCGGGGCTCTCCCTTTGACGAGCACAGCAAGGAGTATCAGGAGCAGGCCCGCCAGGAGCTGAAATACGGCCGCACGAGAGGAGATCGCTGATATGGCAGAGAATATTCTGGAAGTCCGCCACCTGAGTAAGGCCTTCGGCGCCAACCAGGTCCTGCGGGACATCGACTTTACCGTTGCCAAGGGAGACGTGACGTCCATCATCGGCGCCTCCGGCTCCGGCAAATCCACCCTTTTGCGGTGCATCAACCTGCTGGAGACCCCCTCCAGCGGCGACATCCTCTATCACGGCGAGAGCGTGCTCTCCGGCCCGGTGAAGCCCAACGCCTATCGGGCCAAGGTGGGGATGGTGTTCCAGTCCTTCAACCTCTTCAGCAACATGACCGTGCTGGAAAACTGCATGGCAGGCCAGATCAAGGTCCTCAAGCGGGACAAGGCTGCGGCCCGGGAGAACGCCATGGCCTATCTCTCCAAGGTGGGCATGGCCCCCTATATCAACGCCAAGCCCCGGCAGATCTCCGGCGGCCAAAAGCAACGGGTGGCCATCGCCCGGGCCCTGGCCATGGACCCGGAGGTGCTGCTGTTTGACGAGCCCACCTCCGCCCTGGACCCGGAGATGGTGGGCGAGGTGCTCAACGTCATGCGGGAGCTGGCCCAGGAGGGCATGACCATGCTGGTGGTAACCCACGAGATGGCCTTTGCCCGGGATGTGAGCAGCCAGGTGGTCTACATGAACCAGGGCGTTATCTGCGAGCAGGGCTCTCCTGCCCAGGTCTTTGGCGATCCCCAGCGTCAGGAGACCCGGGAGTTTCTGTCCCGGTTCCGGCAGACCTGAACGATCTTTCCCGCCCCCCGGGAGCTGCGGCTCCCGGGGGCGGCTTTTTTTGCGCTGTTGCAAAAGTCCTTGTTCTGGTGTCGCTTTCGCGCTATAATAGCAACATCTTGTGGTTGGAGGCGAGCAGCGATGCGGATCTGCGGGTTACAAAAGCTCTCTATGGTGGACTATCCGGACCGGCTGGCGGCCACGGTGTTCACCGGCGGCTGCGATCTCCGGTGTCCCTTCTGTCACAACGCCCCTCTGGTCACCCGGGCGGCAGAGACGCCCACCCTTTCCGAAGAAGAGGTGCTGACCTTTCTGAAAAGCCGCCGCGGGTTGCTGGACGGCGTGGTGCTCTCCGGCGGAGAGCCCCTGCTCCAGCCTGGGGCCGGAGATTTCCTGGCGCGGGTCCGGGAACTGGGCTTTGCCGTCAAGCTGGACACCAACGGCTGCCATCCGGAGGCTCTGGCGGAGATCCTGGAGCGGGGCCTTGCAGACTATGTAGCCATGGATATCAAAAACTGCCGGGAGAAGTACCCCCAGACGGTGGGCGTCCCCGGCTTTGATCTTGCCCCGGTGGAGGAGAGCATCCATCTTCTGCGGACAAGCGGCGTGGACTTTGAGTTCCGCACCACTGTGGTCCGGGAGTTCCACACCCCGGCAGACATCGCCGCCATCGGCCAGTGGCTGGCGGGCTCCCCTCGGTATTTCCTGCAAAAATTTGTGGATTCCGGGGACCTGGTGGGCAGCGGCTGCCACGCCCTGGAGGATTCGGAGATGCGGGCCCTGAGGGACATCGCAGCCCCCTGGTTCCAGGCGGTGAGCCTGCGGGGCGTGGAGTGAGCGCCCCCGGCGCGCCTCCTAGATTTCGTATGGATTTGGAAGTTCTTACGAAAAGAGATACCATATCTTGTGGTTTCTTTTCTTGACTTCCCCCAGCAATATGGTACAATGAATTCTGACAGAACGCGGGCCCGCAGACGGCCCGCTTGATTGAGAAAGCAGGGAGTGTCATTTATATGTATCAAGTAGTCAAGCGCGACGGCCAGATCGCTGATTTCAACATCACCAAGATCGCCACGGCCATCACCAAGGCCTTTGAGGCCACCAAGAAGGAGTTCAATCAGGACACCATCGACTTCCTGGCGCTGAAGGTCACCGCGGACTATCAGGATAAGATCCGGGACGGCCAGATCACGGTGGAGGATATTCAGGACAGCGTGGAGAGCGTCCTGGGCAAGGCCGGCTATGAGGACGTGGCCAAGGCCTACATCCTCTACCGCAAGCAGCGGGAGAAGGTCCGCAACGTCAAATCCACCATGCTGGACTACAAGGCCCTGGTGGACGACTACGTGAAGATCAACGACTGGCGGGTGAAGGAGAACTCCACCGTCACCTATTCCGTGGGCGGACTGATCCTCTCCAACTCCGGCGCCATCACCGCCAACTACTGGCTCAGCGAGGTCTATGACCAGGAGGTGGCCCAGGCCCACAAGAGCGGCGACATCCACCTCCACGATCTCTCCATGCTCACCGGCTACTGCGCCGGCTGGAGCCTCAAGCAGCTGATCCAGCAGGGTCTGGGCATTCCCGGCAAGATCAACTCCTCCCCTGCCAGCCACCTGTCCACCCTGTGCAACCAGATGGTGAACTTCCTGGGCATCATGCAGAACGAGTGGGCCGGCGCCCAGGCGTTCTCCTCCTTTGATACCTATCTCGCTCCCTTTGTCCGGGCGGACAACCTGACCCAGAAAGAGGTCAAGCAGTGCATCCAGTCCTTTGTTTACGGCGTCAACACCCCCTCCCGCTGGGGCACTCAGGCGCCCTTCTCCAACATCACGCTGGACTGGACCGTGCCCAAGGACCTGGAGAACCTGCCTGCCATCGTGGGCGGCAAGGAGATGGACTTCACCTACGGCGACTGCAAGAAGGAAATGGACATGGTGAACAAGGCGTTCATCGAGATCATGACCGAGGGCGACGCCGACGGCCGGGGCTTCCAGTATCCCATCCCCACCTATTCCATCACCCGGGACTTTGACTGGAGCGATACGGAGAACAACCGTCTCCTCTTTGAGATGACCGCCAAGTATGGCACCCCCTATTTCTCCAACTACATCAACTCCGACATGGAGCCCTCCGACGTCCGCTCCATGTGCTGCCGGCTCCGTCTGGACCTCAGAGAGCTACGGAAAAAGTCCGGCGGCTTCTTCGGCTCCGGCGAGTCCACCGGCTCTGTGGGCGTGGTCACCATCAACCTGCCCCGGATCGCCTATCTCTCCCAGACGCCTGAGGAGTTCTATGAGCGGCTGGACAAGATGATGGACATCGCCGCCCGGAGCCTGAAGACCAAGCGGACCGTCATCACCCAGCTGATGGAGGCCGGTCTCTACCCCTATACCAAGCACTACCTGGGCACCTTTGAAAACCACTTCTCCACCATCGGCCTGATCGGCATGAACGAGGTGGGCCTGAATGCCAAGTGGCTGCGCAAGGACCTGACCCACCCCGAGACCCAGGCCTTTGCCAAGGACGTGCTGAACCACATGCGGGAGCGGCTGAGCGACTATCAGGAGCAGTACGGCGACCTCTACAACCTGGAGGCCACCCCTGCCGAGTCCACCACCTATCGCCTGGCCAAGCACGATGTGGCCCTCTATCCCAACATCATCACCGCCGCCAAGAAGCCCGGCGACACCCCCTATTATACCAACAGCTCTCACCTGCCTGTGGGCTACACCGACGACATCTTCGAGGCCCTGGCCATTCAGGACGACCTCCAGACCCTGTACACCTCCGGCACGGTGTTCCACGCGTTCCTGGGCGAGAAGCTGCCGGACTGGAAGGCCGCTGCCACGCTGGTGCGCAAGATCGCGGAGAACTTCAAGCTCCCCTATTACACCATGTCCCCCACCTATTCGGTCTGCCAGGATCACGGCTATATCACCGGTGAGCACTTCACCTGCCCCAAGTGCGGCAAGACCACCGAGGTCTGGAGCCGGATCACCGGCTACTACCGTCCCATCCAGAACTGGAACGACGGCAAGGTGCAGGAGTTCGAGGACCGGAAGGAATACGACGTTCCCGCTTCCCGTCTGGAGGGCCGCCGGCTCTGCGACCGGGAGGACGCTGCCGCCAACACCGGCTCTGCCGTCACCGCCTCCGCTCCCCGGCAGGAGGACGGGCTGTACCTCTTCACCACCGCCACCTGCCCCAACTGCAAGATCGCCAAGAACGAGCTGGAGAAGGCAGGGCTGGCCTACCGGACCATGGACGTCAGCGAGCACATGGATCTGGTGACGGAGTACGGCATCCAGCAGGCTCCCACGCTGATCGTCCGCCACGACGGCCAGGTGGAAAAGCTGGTCAATGCCTCCACCATCAAGAAATTCGCCGTGACCCACGAGCGGTAACGCCATGACCTGAAAAAGGGAGAGAACCTGCTTCTCTCCCTTTTTACCCGTTTACGGAAGGAGATGGACTGATGTCCACACACTTTGATCTCATCATCATCGGCGGCGGCCCCGCCGGTCTCACCGCCGCGATCTATGCCCGCCGGGCGGGCAAATCCGTCCTGGTCCTGGAGAAAGCCGCCGTAGGCGGACAGATCGCCTCCTCTCCCCGGGTGGATAACTACCCAGGGCTTCCCGGCATCTCCGGTGCGGAGCTGGCCGACCGGCTCTTTGAGCAGGCCACGGCTCTGGGGGCCCAGCTGGAGCTGGAGGAGGTTTTGGAGCTGCGGGACGGCACGCCTAAGACCGTGGTGACTGACTATAACACCTATACCGGCTCCGCTTTGATCCTGGCCGCCGGCATGACCCACCGGACTCTGGGCCTTCCCCGGGAGGAGGCCCTGGCCGGCGTGAGCTACTGCGCCGTATGCGACGGCGCGTTCTACCAGGGAAAGAACGTAGCGGTCTGCGGCGGCGGCAACACCGCCTTGCAGGACGCCTTGTATCTGGCGGACCTCTGCCGCCAGGTCACCGTGATCCACCGCCGTCAGGAATTCCGGGGAGACCCCATCCTGGTAGAAGCCCTGCGCCAGCGGCCCAACGTGGCCTTTGCCCTGGACACGGTGGTGGACGCCCTGCTGGGAGACACCGCCCTGACCGGTCTGCGGCTGCGGCATCTGGTCTCCGGCCAGATCACGGAACTGCCGGTCTCCGGCCTGTTCCAGGCTGTGGGCCAGCAGCCCCAGACCGCCCTGGCCGCTTCCCTCCTTTCTCTGGATGAGGAGGGCTTCCTGCCTGCCGGCGAGGACTGCCGGACCGCTGTGCCCGGCGTCTTTGCAGCCGGAGACTGCCGGACCAAGACCGTCCGCCAGCTGACCACCGCCTGTGCCGACGGCACCGCCGCCGCCATGGCCGCCGTCCAGTTCCTGACGGAGCAGGCTGTCCATTGAATCTTCCCCGCCGCTCTCTCAGCCGGTCAGCGCCCATGGCGCTGGCCGGTTTTATCTTTTCCGCCCCTGACAAGCCCTGCCCGAAAACAGAGGCGCAAATTGTCAGAATTGTTTATTGCGTCTGGCGGCCAAATTCGATACAATGAAGGTGAACCTTTAATGGTACTACCTATTTCGACATGAGGTGAATGGAATGAGCAGCCAACCCGCCCAGTCCAAAACCATCCGTGCCCAACTGCTCTCCGATATGCGGGAGGGGCTGTATGCCGACGCTGAGCGGCTGCCCCGGGAGAGCGTGCTGGCGGAGAAGCTGGGAATCAGCCGCACGCAGCTGCGGGACATTCTGGCCTCCCTGGAACGGGAGGGCTTCATCACCCGCCGCCACGGTGTTGGCACCGTCATCAACCGCCACGTTTTGAACGTCTATACCCGCATGGATATCGAGATCGAATTTCTGGACATGATCCGCCAGAGCGGCTATCAGGCCGCAGTGGCCTCGGTCCATGTCTCGGACGATCTGGCCGACACCCAGATCTCCCGGCAGCTGAAGATCCCCGAGGGCACTCCGGTGATCCGGGTGGACCGGCTCTGCACCGCCGACGGCCGCCCCGCCATCTACTGCGAGGATTTTATCGACCGGTCCAGAATTCAAAGGCCCTTCACGCTGGAGGACCTGCAAAGCCCGATCTTTCACTTTCTCCAGGAGTTCTGCGGCGTGTGCGCCTATCTGGATCTGACGGATCTGCGGCCGGTGACGGCGGACGCCGCCCTGGCGGAGATCTTCCAGGTCCCGGAGGGGGCTCCCCTGCTGTTTATGGACGAGGTGGACTTCGACATTGACGGCAACCCCATCCTCTGTTCCCGGGAGTATTTCGCAGACGGGATCTTCCGCCACACCGTGCTTCGCAAGAAACTTTGATGGTATCATTCACACAAGGAGGACAACACCATGAAAAAAGTTGCTGTCATTATGGGAAGCGATTCCGACTGGCCGGTGGTCAAGAGCGCCTGCACCCAGCTGGAAGCCTTCGGCATCCCCTATGAGGCCCATATCCTCAGCGCCCACCGCACCCCCGCCGCTGCCGCGGACTTTGCCAAAAACGCCCGGGCCAATGGCTTTGGCGTGCTGATCTGCGCCGCCGGCATGGCGGCCCATCTGGCCGGCGCCTTTGCCGGCAACTCCACCCTGCCGGTCATCGGCATCCCCATGAAGGGCGGCGCTATGGACGGGCTGGACGCCCTGCTGTCCACCGTCCAGATGCCCAGCGGCATCCCCGTGGCCACCGTGGCCGTGGGCGGCGCCAAGAACGCCGCCGTGCTGGCGGCTCAGATCCTGGCGGTGTCTGACGACGCGCTGGCCGCCAAGCTGGACGCGGCCCGGGCGGACATGGCCGCCCAGATCGCTGAAAAAGAAACCAAGCTCCAGGCGGAGCTGGCCCAATAACCCCAGATATATTTTGAGGAGGAACTGCATCATGGAACACAAACTGGTTTACACTGGAAAGACCAAGGACGTCTACGCGCTGGAGAACGGCAACTATCTGCTGAAGTTCAAGGACGACTGCACCGGTAAGGACGGCGTCTTCGATCCCGGCGAGAACGCCGTGGGATTGACCATCGACGGCGTGGGCGATGTGAACCTGCGCATGAGCATCTACTTCTTCGAGAAGATCAACGCCGCCGGCATCCCCACCCACTATGTCTCTGCCAACCTGGCGGACACCACCATGGAGGTCAAGCCCGCCAAGGTCTTCGGCCACGGTCTGGAGGTCATCTGCCGGAACAAGGCTGTGGGCAGCTTCCTGCGCCGGTACGGCGAGTATATCGCCGAGGGCGCAGATCTCCCCTCCTATGTGGAGACCACCTTCAAAAACGACGCCCTGGGCGATCCCCTGGTGACCAAGGACGCCCTGGTGGCCCTGGGCGTGATGACCGAGGCCCAGTACGACGCCATCAAGGCCGAGACCCAGCAGATCACCAAGATCGTGGCCGACGACCTGAAGGAGAAGGGCATGGTCCTCTATGACATCAAGTTCGAGTTCGGCTATGACGCCGACGGCAACGTGATGCTCATCGACGAGGTGGCCTCCGGCAATATGCGGGTCTACAAGGATGGGGCCTATATCGATCCCATGACCCTCTCTGAGCTGTTCTTCGCCTGAGAGCGGCCCCTTCTTATACCATTAAAATAGAGAGCAGGAGTAATTGACCATGGGCGGTTTTTTCGGCGCGATCTCCAAGCGGGACTGCGTGCTAGACCTTTTCTTCGGAGTGGACTACCACTCCCATCTGGGCACCCGGCGGGGCGGCATGGCCATCTATGACGCCGAGGCTGGCTTCCAGCGGCAGATTCACAACATTGAAAACACGCCGTTCCGCACCAAGTTCGAAAAGGACCTGGTGGATTTTCACGGCCACAGCGGCATCGGCTGCATCTCGGACACCGACCCCCAGCCTCTGCTGGTCCGGTCCCACCTGGGGCTGTATGCCATCGCCACCGTGGGCATCATCAACAACGCCGAGGAGCTGGTGGAGACCTACTTCTCTGACCACGGCCATCAGTTCATGGCCCAGAGCAACGGCAAGGTCAACGCCTCGGAGCTGACGGCGGCCCTCATCAACCAGAAGGACTCCCTGCTGGAGGGCATCCGCCACGCCCAGGAGACCATCAAGGGCTCCTCCACCATTCTGCTGCTGACCAAGGACGGCATCATCGCCGCCCGGGACAAGCTGGGCCGGCTCCCGGTGCTGGTGGGCCAGAATGAGGATGGCTGCTGCGTCTCCTTTGAGTCCTTTGCCTATCAGAAGCTGGGGTATCACACCGCCTATGAGCTGGGCCCCGGCGAGATCGTCCGGCTGACAGCCAGAGGCTATGAGTCTCTCTCCCCCGCCGGGGACCAGATGCGGATCTGCGCCTTTTTGTGGACCTACTACGGCTATCCCAACTCCAATTACGAGGGCGTCAATGTGGAGGTCATGCGCTACCGCAACGGCGAGATCATGGCCCGGGACGAGGTGGCCCGGGGGAAGCTCCCCAAGGTGGACTATGTGGCCGGCGTGCCGGACTCCGGCGTGCCCCACGCCATCGGCTTTGCCAACCGCAGCGGCAAGCCCTTTGCCCGCCCCTTCGTGAAATACACCCCCACCTGGCCCCGGTCCTTCATGCCGGCCAACCAGGACGTGCGCAACCAGGTGGCCAAGATGAAGCAGATCCCCGTCCCCGAGCTGATCGAGGGCAAGAAGCTCTTGTTCGTGGATGACTCCATTGTGCGGGGCACCCAGCTCCAGGAGACGGTGGAATTCCTGTATGAAAGCGGCGCGGAGGAGGTCCACATGCGCTCGGCCTGCCCGCCCATCATGTACAGCTGCAAGTATCTGAACTTCTCCCGGGGCAACTCCGATATGGAGCTGCTGGCCCGGCGGACGGTTCAGGAGCTGGAGGGCGACGAGGGCCAGCAGCACCTGGACGAGTACGCCGACGTCTCTACGGAACGGGGCCAGTGTCTGCTCAAGAGCATCTGCCAGAAGCTGGGCTTCGACTCCCTGGGCTACCAATCCATTGACGGCCTTCTGGAGGCCATCGGCATCGACCGCAGCAAGATCTGCACCTACTGCTGGACCGGCAAGGAATGATCGTTTACCCCGGAATGAGGAATCAGGAGGATACCAGCCTGCTTCCTCATTTCCGGTTTCCGGTTCCTGGCTCCCAATTTCTAATTCACTCTGGAGGTTGTTTGTTATGGAGAACTCCCACTCTGCTTCCTACGCCGCCGCCGGCGTCAATATCGAGGCGGGCTATGAGGGCGTCAAGCTGATGAAAAAGCACGTGGAGCGCACCATGATCCCCGGTGTGGTCTCTGACATCGGCGGCTTCGGGGGCCTGTTCGCCCCGGATCTGGCCGGCATGACCGAGCCGGTGCTGGTCTCCGGCACCGACGGCGTGGGCACTAAGATCCGCATCGCCCAGCTGATGGACAAGCACGACACTGTGGGCATCGACTGCGTGGCCATGTGCGTCAACGACATCATCTGCTGCGGCGCCAAGCCGCTGTTCTTCCTGGACTACATTGCCATCGGCAAAAACGATCCCGAGAAAGTGGCCACCCTGGTCTCCGGCGTGGCAGAGGGCTGCGTCCAGTCCGGCTGCGCCCTGATCGGCGGCGAGACCGCGGAGCATCCCGGCGTGATGGCCGCCGACGACTACGACCTGGCGGGCTTCTCCGTGGGCGTGGTGGACAAGCCCCGGATCATCGACCAGAACCAGATGCGTCCCGGCGACGTGATCCTGGCTCTGCCCTCCTCCGGCGTCCACTCCAACGGCTTCTCCCTGGTCCGCAAGGTCTTTGACGTGGAGCACGCCGATCTGAATCTCTATTCTGACGAGCTGGGCCGCACGCTGGGCGAGGCACTGCTGGAGCCCACGGTGATCTACGTCAAGCCTGTGCTGCGGTGCATGGAGACGGTCTCTGTCCGGGGCGTCAGCCACATCACCGGCGGCGGCTTCTTTGAAAATGTTCCCCGCTGCCTGCCCCAGGGCCTGAGCGCCAAGATCGACCGCTCCGCCCTCCGCATCCCCCCCATTTTCCAGGTCCTCCAGCGTCAGGGCCAGATCCCCGAGCACGACATGTTCAACACCTACAATATGGGCGTGGGCATGATGGTCATCGTCCCCCAGGAGGAGGCCGACCGTGCCATCGCCGCTCTGGACTGCGGCGCTTACGCTATCGGCGAGATCGTCTCCGGCGGCGAGCGGGTGACCCTATGCTGAACAAAGCCCGGATTGCCGTGTTCGTCTCCGGCGGCGGCACCAACCTGGAAGCCCTTTTAAAGGCCCAGGAGGCCGGGGCCATCCCCCACGGGGAGATCGTGGTGGTCTGCTCCAGCAACGAGACCGCTTATGCCCTGACCCGGGCCGCCAACCACGGCGTCCCCGCCGTGGCCGTTTCCAAGAGGGGGCGGTCCCAGGCGGAATTTGAGGAAGCCCTCACCGCCTGTCTGGAGGACCACCAGGTGGACGTCATCGTGCTGGCAGGCTTCCTCTCCATCTTATCTGAGGCGTTTGTCCGCCGCTGGCCCGGCCGGATCGTCAACGTCCATCCCTCTTTGATCCCCGCTTTCTGCGGCAAGGGGATGTACGGTCTGCGGGTCCACGAAGCGGCCCTGGCCAAGGGCGTGAAGGTCACCGGCGCCACGGTCCATCTGGTTAACGAGATCCCCGACGGCGGCGAGATCCTGTTGCAGCGGGCCGTGGAGGTCCTGCCCGGCGACACGCCGGAGGTCTTGCAGCGCCGGGTGATGGAGCAGGCCGAGTGGGTGCTTCTGCCCCAGGCCGTGGAACTGCTGTGCAAACAGATTTTGGAAAGCTGAGGAGCATACTCATGAATGAACTGGAACTGAAATACGGCTGCAACCCCAATCAAAAGCCCTCCCGGATCTTCATGCGGGACGGCGGAGATCTGCCCATCACCGTGCTCAACGGCAGACCCGGCTATATCAACTTCCTGGACGCCCTCAACTCCTGGCAGCTGGTCCGGGAGCTGAAGCAGGCCACCGGCCTGCCCGCCGCCGCCAGCTTCAAGCACGTCTCCCCCGCCGGCGCCGCCGTGGGACTTCCCCTGAGCGACGTGGACCGGAAGATCTACTTTGTGGACCAGCCCGGAGACCTGAGCCCCATCGCCTGTGCCTATATCCGGGCCCGGGGCGCGGACCGTCTGTGCTCCTATGGCGACTGGGCCGCCCTGTCTGACGTGTGCGACGGCGATACGGCCCGCTACCTCCTGGGCGAGGTCTCCGACGGCATCATCGCCCCCGGCTATACTGACGAGGCCCTGTCCATTCTGAAAACCAAGAAGAAGGGGAACTACAACGTGGTCCGGATCGATCCGGACTATGTGCCCGCTCCCCAGGAGTATAAGGACGTCTTCGGCGTCACCTTCCAGCAGGGCCGGAACAATTTTGAGATCAACGAGGCGCTGCTGAACAACATCGTCACCGAGAACAAGACCCTGCCCCAGCAGGCCAAGATCGACATGATCGTGGCCCTGATCACCCTGAAATACACCCAGTCCAACTCCGTCTGCTATGTGAAAAACGGCCAGGCCATCGGCGTGGGCGCCGGCCAGCAAAGCCGCATCCACTGCACCCGTCTGGCGGGAAACAAGGCGGATAACTGGTATCTCCGGCAGCATCCCAAGGTCCTGGGCCTCCAGTTTGTGGAGAAGATCCGCCGGCCCGACCGGGACAACGCCATCGACATCTATACCTCTGACGAATACGAGGACATCCTGGCCGACGGCGTGTGGCAGAACACCTTCACCGTCAAGCCTGAGCCCCTCACGGCCCAGGAAAAGCGGGAATGGATCGCCACCCAGTCCGGCGTCACCTGCGGTTCCGATGCCTTCTTCCCCTTCGGCGACAACGTGGAGCGGGCCCGGAAGTCCGGCGTCCAGTACATCGCCGAGCCCGGCGGCAGCATCCGGGACGACCATGTGATCGCCACCGCCAACAAATACGGCATGACGGTGTGCTTCACCGGTATGCGGCTGTTCCACCACTAATGTCTCTCGAGGGGGAGCAGGCTCCCCCTCGACCTCCCCCACCACCAGTGACATCGGCCACTGGTGAACGCCGCCCAAGGCGGCCAGGTCAATGTATTTTTGGCAGGCACATGTCCTGCCAAAAATAATTGCCAATGAATTCTGGCAGCGCAATGGCTTTTCCTGGGGCCAGAGCGCATCGTAAGAGGAGGATAACATCCATGAAACTTCTGGTCGTTGGCGGCGGAGGCCGCGAGCATGCCATCATCAAAAAGCTCCGGGAGAACCCGGAGGCAGAGACCATCTACGCCCTGCCCGGCAACGGCGGCATCGCCGCCGACGCCGTGTGCGTCCCGGAGATCGGGGCCAAGGATATCCCCGCCATCGTGGACTTTGCCAAGACCCACGCCATCGACTTTGCTGTGGTAGCGCCGGATGATCCTCTGGCACTGGGCTGTGTGGACCGGCTCCACGAGGCCGGCATCCCCTGCTTCGGCCCCGACGCCAAGGCCGCCCGGATCGAGGCCAGCAAGGTCTTTTCCAAAAATCTCATGAGAAAATACGGCATCCCCACCGCCGCTTATGAGGTCTTCCACGACTCCGCCGCGGCTCTGGCCTATCTGAAAACCGCCTCCTATCCCATTGTCATCAAGGCCGACGGCCTGGCCCTGGGCAAGGGTGTGCTGATCCCCCAGAGCCTTGACGAGGCGGAGGCCGCCGTCAAGACCATCATGGAGGACAAGGCCTTCGGCGACTCCGGCAACGAGATCGTCATCGAGGAGTTCCTCACCGGGCCGGAGGTCAGCGTTCTGGCCTTTACCGACGGCACGGCCATCGCCCCCATGGTCTCCTCCATGGACCACAAGCGCGCCGGAGACGGCGACACTGGTCTCAACACCGGCGGCATGGGCACCGTGGCCCCCAACCCCTGCTATACCCCGGAGATCGCCCAGGTCTGTATGGATACGATCTTCCTGCCCACCCTGGCCGCCATGCGGGCCGAGGGCTGCCCCTTCAAGGGCTGCCTCTATTTCGGCCTGATGCTGACCCCCAGAGGGCCTAAGGTCATCGAGTATAACTGCCGCTTCGGCGACCCGGAGACCCAGGTGGTCCTGCCCCTTTTGAAAACGGATCTTTTGACCGTGATGCAGGCCGTGGAGAACGAGACCCTGGGCCAGCTCCAGGTGGAGTGGCACGACGGCGCCGCCGCCTGTGTGATCCTGGCCTCCGGCGGCTATCCCAGCCACTATGAAAAGGGCAAGGCCATCACCTTCCCCGCCGCGTTCCCGGCCAATGTCACCTGCTACCACGCCGGCGACAAGCTGGAAAACGGCACGCTGGTCACCAGCGGCGGACGGGTGCTGGGCATCACTGCCGCGGCTCCCACCCTGGAGGAGGCCCTGCGGGACGCCTACGCCGCGGCTGAAACCGTGGAATTCGAGGGAAAATACCTGCGCCACGACATTGGCCAGCGGGCGCTGGCCGCTATGGAGGGACTGTAAATGGTACGACGCATCTATGTAGAGAAAAAGCCCGCCCTGCGGCAGGAGGCCGCCGGACTTTTAAGCGAGCTGCGCTCCCTGCTGGGTCTCACCGCCCTGACGGGGCTGCGGCTGGTAAACCGCTATGATACCGAGGGCCTGGATGAGGCCACCTTCCAGCGGGCCGTGCGGACGGTGTTCTCCGAGCCCCAGGTGGACGACACCGCCGATGCCCTCCCTGCCGGGGAGTGGACCGCCCTGGCTGTGGAGCCCCTGCCCGGTCAGTTCGACCAGCGGGCCGACTCCGCCGCCCAGTGCATCCAGCTGCTGACCCAGGGGGACCGGCCCACGGTCCGCACCGCCAAGGTCTACCTGCTGGAGGGCAACCTCTCCCAGGAGGATCTGGAAAAGATCCGCCATTATCTCATCAACCCTGTGGAGTGCCGGGAGGCGTCTTTGGACGTGCCTGAGACGCTGATCCTCTCTGCCGCAGAGCCGGCCCCGGTGGCCACCATCACCGGCTTTACCGCCCTGGACGAGGCGGGACTGCGGGACCTGCTGGATCAGCTGGGCCTTGCCATGGATCTGGAGGACCTGAAATTCCTCCAGACCTATTTCCGGGACCAGGAGAAGCGGGACCCCACATTGACCGAGGTCCGGGTGGTAGATACCTACTGGTCCGATCACTGCCGCCACACCACCTTCTCCACCCACATCGATTCTGTGGAGATCGCCGATCCGGCGGTCCGGGCCGCCTATGAGCGGTATCTGGACGCCCGGGTGGAGGTCTACGGCCAGGAGAAGGCCGCGGGGCGGCCCCAGACGCTGATGGATATTGCCACCATCGGCACCAAGACGCTGAAAAAGCGGGGCCTGCTCCCCGAGCTGGACGAGAGCGAGGAGATTAACGCCTGCTCCATCCACGTCCCCGCCATGGTGGACGGCCAGGAGCAGGACTGGCTGCTTATGTTCAAGAACGAGACCCACAACCACCCCACGGAGATCGAGCCCTTCGGCGGCGCGGCCACCTGCATCGGCGGCTGCATCCGGGACCCTCTCTCCGGCCGGGTGTATGTCCACCAGGCCATGCGCTTTACCGGCGGCGGCGATCCCCGGGTCCCCTTTGACCAGACCCTGGAGGGCAAGCTCCCCCAGCGCAAGCTGGCTGTGACCGCCGCCGCAGGCTATTCCTCTTACGGAAACCAGATCGGCCTTGCCACCGGCCACGTGGCGGAGGTCTACCATGAGGGCTATATCGCCAAGCGCCTGGAGTGCGGCGCGGTGGTAGGCGCGGCCCCTGCGGAAAATGTCCGCCGGGAGCGTCCCGCCCCCGGCGATGTGGTGATTCTGCTGGGCGGCCGCACCGGCCGGGACGGCATCGGCGGCGCCACCGGCTCTTCCAA
>CAUWNE010000017.1:0-40418 GCA_963560095.1 uncultured Dysosmobacter sp.
ATACGCGCTTGGCGCATGAAATCTATACCGGCAGAGAAACGATCACCGACAGGGATGCTCCGCTACTCTCTGCCCGGATTTTCCCCCTGTGGGCCAGCACGATGCCCTTGGCGATCGACAGTCCCAGGCCGTAACCGCCGATCTGGCTGCTGCGGGACTGGTCGCCCCGGTAAAAGCGGTCAAAAAGGCGGTCCAGCATCTCCTCCATGGGCTGAGCGATGGTATTGGATACCGAAAGGCGGATTATACGCCCCACTTTTTTCAGTGCGATCTCCACATTCCCTTCTTCCGGGGTATATTTCATGGCATTGTCCAGTAGGATGGACAGCAGCTGCCGGATGGCCTTCTCGTCCCCGGTGTAGGAGAGCATGGGCTGGATGGACAGAGTAAGTCCCTTTTTCTGAGCTTTTGCCAGCCCCTGAAAGGACTGGGCCATCTCCTCCGTCAGGTCGGAGAGCGGAAACTCGATGGGCTGGATAGGCGGTGTTTCCTCCTCCATGCGGGAGAGGAAGATGAGGTCCTGGGTCAGCCCGGTCAGCCGCCGGACCTGACAGCGGATATCCTGAAGCCACTCGTTGCCATCCAGCTCCGGCTCCACCAAATCCAGGTCCGCGCCGATGATCGTCAGCGGCGTTTTCAGCTCATGCCCAGCGTCGGTGATGAACCGGCGCTGCTTTTCATAGCTCTCCGCCACCGGGCGGACGATCCGCTTAGACAGGATCAGCAGAAGGAGAAAGACCGCCAGCAGACCCGCCAGCGCCACCAAACCGCTGGCGATCAAGGTTGTCCGGAAATTGGAGAGACTTCGCCCGCAGTCCACGAAGATGAAGCGGGTACCTTCAGCTTCCGCCGCGCGGACATAGCGGTAGTCCCCCCGGAAGCCGCTGACGCTTCCGCCGGCCCATACCGCCTGTGCCATCTCACTGGCGCTCTGGTCATCCACGGCGGCGATCTGCCCCGTGTCGCTCTGGAGAACCTGCCCCTCTCCATTCAGCAAAACGGAGAAAAAGCGGGATTCAAAGGGGGTCTCTGGGGAGAGCCCATAGCCAAATCCCGGCAGGGGCCTGGGCTTTCCACCTCGGTCATCCGGCGGGACCTGCTGGGGGAAGATACCACGGTTCTCACTGAGCAGTTCCAAAATGTGATCGGCATCTTGGACCACCTTTTGATAGCTCATGGCGTTGACCCCGCCCAGGATCACCAGCAGCACCAGCGCCAGAGACAGCATGGAGGCGGTGATGAATTTCACCCGCAGCTTTTGGATCATGTCCGTACCTCCAGCGCGTACCCAATGTTGCGGCTGGCCCGGATCTCCACGTCCGACTGCAAAGCGGAGAGCTTTTTGCGCAGATAGGAGATATAGACCCACACCACCGATACCTCCACCTCGCTGTCATAACCCCAGATCCGCTCCAGAAACCGCTCCGCGGGAATGATCTGCCGGGGGTTGCGCAGGAGCAGTTCCATCATCTGATACTCTTTGTTGGCCAGCCGAAAACTGCCGGATGGGGTGGACAGCTCAAAGGTAGTCTGGTCCAGGCAGAGGTTTCCAAAGGTCAGTCGACTGCTGAGCTGGACGTTCTGCCGTGTGATGGCCCGGAGCCGGGCCAGCAGCTCCGCCGTGGCGAAGGGCTTGGTGAGGTAGTCATTGGCGCCGGAGTCCAGGCCCAGCACCTTATCTTCCACCTCTCCTTTGGCGGTGAGCATCAGCACCGGGATGGAGTTCCCCTGCTGACGCAGGCGGCTCAGCACCTCCATCCCATCCATTTTAGGCATCATGATATCCAAAATTAGGGCGTCGTAGTTCCCGCTCTCCAGATAATCCAGCGCCTCGCGTCCGTCATAGACCGCGTCTACCGCATAGTGGTTCCGCTCCAGCAGGGCGGTCACCGCCCGGGAAAGGGATCGTTCATCCTCCGCCAGTAAAATGCGCACACCGCATCCCTCCTTTGTTTTGACAACATTTTGCGGGATATACCTTAAACACAATTAAAAGATAGCACGGTCATGGCTCGTTGTCAGCAAAAAAGTTTTTGATTTTTTAAGTTCAGTTATGGTTTGGATTTTACACTGGCTTTACCATCTCGAAACAAGGAGGATCTCATCGTGAAACAAGAGACCGTCTTTCAGCGGTATGAGTTCAAGTATCTGATGACCCGGAGCCAGCAGGCCCAGCTGCTCTCCGCCGCTGGAGCTCGTTTGCGTCCCGACGCATACAGCCACAGTTCTATCCGCAACCTCTATCTGGACACTCCGGATTTCCGGCTCATCCGCCGGAGTTTGGAAAAGCCCATTTATAAAGAAAAGCTGCGCTTGCGCAGCTATGGCTGTGCGAAGAGGGAAGCCCCTGTTTTTATGGAACTGAAAAAGAAATATCGCTCCATCGTTTACAAGCGTCGTCTTACTCTGCCCTATGGCCGGGCACTGGACTGCCTGGCCGGCGACTCTCCCTGGCCGGAGACCCAGATTGGAAGAGAAATTGGCTATGTCATGGACTTCTATCCGGATCTGGAGCCCCGGGTGTTCCTCTCCTACGAGCGGGACTCCTGGTATGCGCCGGAGAGCGGTCTGCGCATCACCTTCGACGACGCCATCCGCTTCCGGACAGAAAGCCTGACGCTGGATTCCGACCCGTGGGGCACAGCCCTGCTGAGGCCGGATCAGGTTCTGATGGAGTTAAAGGCTCCTGGGGCCATCCCCTTGTGGATGGTCCATCTGCTGACGGAACTGGGACTGTACAAGACCGCCTTCTCCAAGTACGGAACGGCCTATCAGATTCTGCTGGAGCAAGTATGCAAAGGAGGAAAACGATATGCTTGATACGCTTTTTCGAGGAATTTTTGACACAGAACTGACGGCGGTGATCGCCCTGGAACAGTTTCTGTTGTGCGTTGGCGCGTCCCTGGTCATCGGCCTGGTCCTGTGCATCATGATGCTGTGGGGCACCCGGCCCAGCACAGGTTTTGCCGTCACTCTGGCCACCCTGCCGGCAGTAGTTTGCGTGGTCATTATGATGGTCAACGGCAATGTAGGGGCTGGCGTAGCGGTGGCAGGGGCCTTCAGTCTGGTGCGCTTTCGCTCCGCCCCCGGCTCTGCCCGGGAGATCGGGGCCATCTTCGCCGCCATGGGGGCGGGACTGATGGCGGGCATGGGCTATCTGGGCTACGCCGCGCTCTTTGCCCTGATCCTGGGCGGGATCACCATGGCTTACCACGCCCTGGGCTTTGGCGGTGGAAAACGCACCCTGTGCTACCGCACCCTGCATATCACCATCCCGGAGGATCTGGACTACACCGGCGTCTTTGACCCGGTCCTTGCCCAGTATGCTACCCAGTCTGAGTTGAAACAGGTCAAGACCACCAATATGGGCAGCCTCTTCAAGCTGACCTACGATCTGACCCTCCGGGATGGAGGGCAGGAGAAAGCATTGATCGATGCCCTGCGCCAGCGCAACGGGAATCTGGAGATCTCCCTGTGTCAGCAGGAGACCAATCCGGCCGGACTATAAATAGGAGACGCAATATGAAGAAAACCATTGTGCCGCTGCTATGCGGAGCACTGCTGCTCAGCGGCTGTCAAAAGACAGGGCCGTCCTCCACCAGCAGCGGCTCAGCACCCACGGATTCAGAGCCTGTTCCGGTCATTGACACAGCGGCCCTGTTCAGTGACCGGGATCTGGACGGCAGCTATGACGAGAACACCGCCGTCCGTATTCATGTAGAGGGAGAGTCCGCCGCCTGTGATTCCGATGCCGTCTCCCTCAGCGGCTCCCGGATCACCCTACTGGACGAGGGGACCTATCTGGTAGACGGCACGCTGACAGACGGACAAATTATGGTAGATGCCGATGATACCGACAAGGTCCAGATCGTTCTGGCCGGTGCGGATATCACCTGCGCTGACTCCGCCGCCATCTATTCCAAAAACGCCGACAAGGTGTTCCTCACTCTGGCGGAGGGAACGGAAAACACCCTGACCAACGGCGGCGGCTATATCGCCATCGACGAGAACAACATCGACGCCGTGGTGTTTTCTAAGACCGATTTGACACTCAACGGCTCCGGAAGCCTGACCATTGACGCTCAGGCGGGCCATGGGGTGGTGTCCAAGGACGAACTGACCGTTACCGGCGGCAGCTACACCGTTACCGCCGCCGAGCACGGCATGACAGGTAAGGACAGCTTGGCCGTAGCGGGCGGCAGATTTACCATCACCTCCGGCAAGGACGGCCTCCACGCTGAAAACACAGACGACTCTGCTCTGGGATTTTTGTATGTGGCGGATGGGGAATTTACCATTATCGCTCAGGGAGACGCCGTCAGCGCCAGCGGGGCGATGCAGACGGACGGCGGAACCTTTGATCTGACCACCGGAGAGGGCAGTGCCTCGGTCACCATGCCCGCTGAGGACAGCTTTGCCCCCGGCGGCAGGGGTGGCGGTCCGGGCAGAGGGGATGGCTCGCGGCCTCAGGGCGAACAGCCTGCCGAAGGGGAGACACCGCCTGAGCGGCCGGCCAGCAGCGATGGCGGCCAACCTCTGGAGTTCCCCATCCAGCCAGCAGGAGAGGAACCGGCCTCTACCGCAGAAACAGCTGAAATGACAGACACCGCGGAGGACACCGTCAGCCAAAAGGGGATGAAGGCGGAGGGCACCCTGACCATCAACGGCGGCACATTCACCATGGACAGTGCGGATGACTGCATCCACAGCGGAGGAGCGCTGACTGTCACCAATGGGACGTTTACCCTGTCCAGTGGAGACGATGCCATCCACTCCGATGACGCAGTGACCATCCAGAGCGGAGAGTTCTCCATCCCTTACTGCTATGAGGGCGTTGAGGGCCTGGCCGTCACCGTGGAGGGTGGGACCTTTGATGTTACCGCCCATGATGACGGCTTCAACGCTGCTGGCGGGGCGGACAGCTCCGGCTTTGGCGGAAGAGGTGAGCAATTCGCCGCCAGCGAGGACAGCTTTATCACCGTCAACGGCGGAACCATCACCATCGTATCGGATGGGGACTGTCTGGACTCTAACGGGGATCTTACCGTCAATGGCGGGACGCTGGACCTCACCTGCAACGGAAGCGGAAATACGACTCTGGATTGTAACGGGACCTACACCAATGATGGTGGAGATGTGACCACCAATGACGGTGCCGAATCTAACCCCGGCGGCATGGGCGGCGGACGCCCCGGCGGGAAGCAAGCTCCTCCCGCCCAAGAAACGCCTTCTGCCTAAGCTGGACTTGATCGAAATGGGCATTTCCGTTTGGAATCCCACGGGGAACCGCTCTATAAATCCGTCTTATTTCCCAGTTTTTTTGCAGAGTCTCGTTGAAAATCACCAGCGAGACTCTGCTGGCGTTTGACAGACTGCCTAATCTTTTTTTATCGTATCGCGTCTTTCATGGTTTTGGCATACGCACCGATGTAGTCGGGGGCAGCCTTCCCATGCTGTTCCAGCAGCTTGACGATGGCAGACCCGACGATCACACCATCGGCGAGCTCTGCCATCCTCTTGGCCTGTTCCGGCGTGGAGATCCCAAAGCCGATGGCAGCTGGGATATGGGTGTTCTGCCGCACAGTCTCCATCATGGAGGCCAGATCCGTTTTGATCTCGCTTCTGGTTCCGGTAACGCCCAGAGAGGACACCACATAGAGAAACCCTTCCGCCTCTCTGGCGATCATGGCGATCCGGTCCTTGGAGGTAGGTGCGATGAGGGAGATCAGCTCCACCCCATACTGCCTGCAAACCGGCAGGAATTCCTCCTTCTCCTCAAAGGGCAGATCGGGGAGGATCAGTCCGTCGATCCCCGTCTCCCGGCAGGCGGAGAAAAAGCGCTCTGCCCCATAGGAGAACACCACATTGGCGTAGGTCATAAAAACCAGAGGTATCTTTACATCCCGGCGCAGGTTCCGCACCAGTCCGAAGATCTGGTCTGTGGTGACCCCGCCCTGCAGGGCCCGGAGGTTGGCCCCCTGGATCACCGGCCCCTCGGCAGTGGGGTCGGAGAATGGGATTCCCAGTTCAATGAGATCTGCGCCGTTGTCCACGGCGGCCCGGACGGCGGCGGCGGTGGTCTCCAGATCTGGGTCGCCGCAGGTGATAAACGGGATAAAGGCCTTTCCGCAGGCAAATGCCTGTGCGATCTTACTCATAAAGATCCTCCCCTCTGTATCGGGCGATGGCGGCACAGTCCTTGTCGCCCCGGCCCGAGATGGTGATGACGATGATCTGCTCCCGCTCCATAGCGGGAGCAAGCTTTATGGCGTGGGCCACAGCGTGGGCCGACTCGATGGCGGGGATGATGCCCTCCGTCCGGGCCAGATACTCGAAGGCATTGACCGCCTCCTCGTCGGTGACGGGGACATATTCCGCCCGACCAATGTCGTGGAGGTGGGCGTGCTCTGGGCCGATGCCCGGGTAGTCTAATCCGGCTGAGATAGAGTAGACCGGGGCGATCTGGCCGTACTGGTCCTGACAGAAGTAGGACTTCATCCCGTGGAAGATGCCCAGTTTTCCGGTGGCGATGGTGGCCGCCGTCTCCGGGGTGTCCGCCCCCCGGCCAGCCGCCTCACAGCCGATGAGCCGTACTTGGGAGTCTTCAATAAAGTGATAGAAGCTGCCGATGGCATTGGAGCCACCTCCCACGCAGGCAAGCACCACGTCGGGCAGCCGCCCCTCCTTTTCCAGAAGCTGTGCCCGGATCTCCCGGGAGATCACCGCCTGGAAGTCCCGGACGATGGTTGGGAAGGGGTGGGGGCCCATCACGGAGCCCAGGCAGTAGTGGGTGTCTTCGATGCGGGAGGTCCACTCCCGCATTGCCTCGGATACGGCGTCCTTTAGCGTAGCCGTGCCTGTCTTAACAGGAACCACCTCCGCCCCCAAAAGGCGCATTCGGTACACATTGAGGGCCTGGCGGACCGTATCCTCTTCCCCCATAAAGGCCACACACTCCATCCCCATGAGGGCGGCTGCGGTGGCGGTGGCCACCCCGTGCTGCCCTGCCCCTGTCTCGGCAATCAGACGAGTCTTGCCCATCCGCTTGGCCAAAAGGGCCTGACCCAGCACATTGTTGATCTTATGGGCCCCAGTGTGGTTCAAATCCTCGCGCTTCAGATAGATCTTCGCCCCACCCAGATCCTCCGTCATCTTTTTGGCAAAATACAGCCGGGATGGTCTGCCCGCGTATTCATTCAAAAGCTCGGTGAGCTCCCGGTTGAATGCTTCGTTGTTCTTGTAGTAATCGTATGCCGCTTCCAGTTCGATGACCGCATTCATCAGCGTCTCAGGGATATACTGTCCCCCGTGTATACCGAAGCGTCCATTTGGATTGGTCATGCTCTCGCTCCCTTTCTGACTGCGGTCACAAAGGCCGCCATTTTTTCCGGATCCTTGCTCCCATCCGTTTCAATACCGGAGCTGACGTCCACCGCATAGGGATGAAGCCGCTCCACCGCCCCTTTCACATTCTCCGGTCCCAGTCCGCCAGCCAGGAAATAGGGCCGCCGGATCTGCCGGAGCATACTCCAGTCAAAAACGGTTCCCGTACCTGCACCGGCGTCCAGCAGAATATGGTCAGCTATGCTGTGTTCAGCCCATTTGACGTCCTCCTCGGATGTAATGCGGAAGGCCTGAATGACCGGCTTTCCGGTACGTGTCCGCAGCTGTCGGATATAGTCCGCATCTTCACTGCCGTGGAGCTGTGCCAGGTCGATGACGCCACTGTTCAGAAGTTCTTCCACTCTGTCTATTCCCTCGTTTACAAAGACCCCCACTGTCCGGATTTGAGATGAGAGAAGCGCTTTGAGTTCCCGGGCCTGCTCAGAAGAGATATACCGGCTGCTTTTGGGGGCAAATACGAAACCAATATATTCCGGTCTCAGCTGATTTGCGGCCAGAATATCCCTGGTGCGAGACAGACCGCACAGCTTGATTTTTGTCATGCTCCACCTCGCAGTTCCGCCAGAGCTGCCTTTTTGTCCGCTGCTCACATCAGAAACTCTCCAATCAGGACTCCGTCCGTTCCCATCTCCCGGAGCACTGCGACATCTCCGGCACTTTGGACGCCGCTTTCGGAAACAAACAGCACCTCGCGGGGGATCAGCGTCCGAAGCTGGCGGCTGTTGTCTGGGTCCACAGAGAAATCCTTCAGGTTGCGGTTGTTCACCCCAATGATCCGCGCCCCTGCCCGGAGGGCAATTTCCGCTTCTGCCTCGTTGTGGACCTCCACCAGAGCGGACAGGCCCAACCCGTCGCAAATGTGCAGGTACTCCCGGATCTGTCTCTCCGTCAAAATAGCACAGATCAGCAGGACTGCCGACGCACCCAGTACCTTCGCCTCATAGATCATATATTCGTCTACGGTAAAGTCTTTCCGCAGGCAGGGAATGGAAACGGTCCGGGCAATCTCTCGCAAATACCGGTCGCTGCCCAGAAACCACTTAGGCTCGGTGAGCACTGAGATGGCATCCGCCCCCGCCGCCTCATAGTCCATGGCAATCTGGAGATAGGGGAACTCCGGGGCGATGAGCCCCTTGGATGGCGAGGCCTGCTTGCCCTCACAAATGAAAGAGAGTCCGTCTTTTCTCAGGGCTTTCTCAAACCCAAAATCTCCTTTGGGAAGAGAAAGCGCCTGCCGACACAGATTTTCTAGAGAAACAGCGCTCTTGGATGCCGCCACCCGCTTCCGGGCATGGCCGGCCAACTGGTCCAGTATGGTCATGCCTCCACCTCCGGGCGGTTGCTGACCTCCACCAGCCTGTCCAGCACGGTGGCAGCCCTTCCGCTGTCGATCAGTTCCGCCGCCAGGGCCACGCCTGCCTTCATGCTGTCCGCCTTTTCACCGATATACAGGGCAGCCCCGGCATTGAGCAGCACCGCGTTCCGCTTGGCGCCCCGTTCTCCGTTCAAAATAGCTCTGGTAATGGCGGCGTTCTCCTCCGGCGGCCCGCCCTTCAGCTCCTCTTTTGTGCAGCGGTCAAAGCCAAAATCCTCCGGGGTGATGACCGAGGATTTGAACCAGCCGTCCCGGATCTCGCAGATGGTGGTAGGCGCACTCAGGGAGATCTCGTCCAGCTTGTCCTGTCCATATACCACCATGCCCCGCTTGATCCCCAGATTGATGAGCACCTGGGCCAGGGGCTCCACCAGATAGTCGTCATAGACGCCCAGCAGCTGCTGTACCGGCGTCCCGGGGTTGGTCAGCGGGCCGAGGATATTGAATACTGTGCGGAAGCCCAGTTCCTTGCGGATGGCCCCCACATATTTCATGGAGGTGTGATAATCCTGGGCGAAGAAAAAGCACATCCCCACGTCCCGGAGCAGCTCCACGCACTTGGCGGGACTCTGATGAATATTGACCCCCAGGGCCTCCAGACAGTCCGCCGTGCCGCACAGGGAGGATGCAGCCCGGTTGCCGTGTTTGGCCACCTTCATGCCCCCTGCCGACGCCACCAGGGCGGCGGTGGTGGAGATATTGAAGCTGCCGGCGTTATCTCCGCCGGTGCCCACAATCTCAAAGAGCTCCATGCCGGTCTCCACCTTGACGGCGTGGCCCCGCATGGCGGCGGCGCATCCTGCGATCTCGTCGGTGGTTTCCGCCCGGGCGCTCTTGGTGGAGAGGGCGGCAAGAAAGGCGGCGTTTTGGGTGGGCGTGGTCTCGCCTCCCATGATCTCATTCATCACAGTATAGGCCTCCTCATAGGTGAGGTCCCCTTTATTGACGATCTTGACGATGGCTTCTTTGATCATGGTTTACATCTCCTTTACGAAGTTTTGTAGCATGGTTTTCCCGTCGGGTGTCAAAATGGACTCCGGGTGGAACTGTACGCCGTAGATCGGATGTTCCCTGTGCTGCACCGCCATGACCTCTCCGTCCTCGGTTCTGGCAGTGATCTTCAAGCACTCCGGAAGGGTTTCGGCGTCCGCCGTCAGGGAGTGATACCGTCCCACAAGAGCGGTTTCCGGACAGTCACGGAACAGCGGGCAGTTCGGATCGAACTGGACCTGGGACTGCTTCCCGTGCATCAGTTCTCTGGCATAGGTAACAGAAGCGCCAAAGGCGGCGCAGATGGCCTGGTGCCCCAGACAGACCCCCAGAATGGGGATCTCACTTCCCAGAGCAGTCACCACCTCCATGGTGATCCCCTCGTCCTCTGGTCGGCCCGGGCCGGGGGAGAGGATGATCCGTTCCGGCTGCAGTGCCCTGATCTCTTCCACCGACAGTTCATCGTTTCGAATAACCTGAATGTCCGGACAGAGCTGGCCGGTCAGCTGATAGAGGTTATAGGAAAAGCTGTCATAGTTGTCGATCAGCAGGATCATAGCTCCACCTCCTGTGCAATCTCCAGCGCCCTCAGGGACGCCCGCGCCTTGTTCATACATTCCTCAAATTCCTGTTCCGGGACCGAATCGGCCACGATCCCTGCTCCGCTTCTCACGAACACCCTGCCGTTCTTCTGATAGGCCAACCGGATGGCGATGCAGGTGTCCATATTCCCAGTGAAGTCGATGTAACCGATGGCCCCGCCGTAGATGCCCCGCTTGTTGTTCTCCAGCTCTGCGATCAGCTGGCAGGCCCGGAGCTTAGGAGCTCCGGAGAGGGTCCCGGCGGGCAGCACCGCCTCGATGGCATCCAGCGCGTCCTTGTCCTCCCGGAGCTCGCCCCGCACGGTGGAGCCGATGTGCATGACATGGGAGAAGCGCTCAATGGTGTGGAACTTCTCCACATGGACCGTACCGAACCGGCTGATCTTTCCCAGATCGTTCCGCCCCAGATCCATCAGCATATTGTGTTCGGCCAGCTCTTTCTCATCGGAGAGCAACTCTGTCTCCATGGCATGGTCTTCCTCCGGGGTATTTCCCCTGGGCCGGGTGCCCGCCAAAGGGAAGGTGTGGAGCACGCCGTTTTCCAGCTTGACCAGAGTCTCCGGCGACGCCCCCGCCACCTCCACATCGGTTCCGGAAAAATAGAACATATAGGGGGAGGGGTTCAAGGTGCGCAGCACCCGGTAGGTGTTGAACAGGCTGCCCTCAAAGGGGGCCGACAGGCAGTTAGAGAGGACGATCTGAAAAATATCCCCTTCCCGGATGTGGACCTTGGCCCGCTCCACCATGCGGCAGAAGGCCTCCCGGCCAAACAGCGGAGTCACCGGACCTAGGAGCCGCCCGGCATGATCCTGCTTCTTCGCTCCGGTCCGCAGCAGTTCCGCAAGCTGTCTGAGCTCCAGCACCGCCTTGTTGTAGCCGGTCTCCGGCTCATCCAGAGACATATTGACGATAAGAATGAGTTTCTGCCGCAGATGGTCAAAGGCGATGACCTTGTCAAAGAGCATCAGATCAAGATCCCGAAATTCCTCCCTGTCCTTCACCTCCACCCGGACAGACGGCTCGCTGTACCCCAGATAGTCATAGGAGAAGTATCCCACAAGCCCGCCGGTGAAGGGAGGGAGATGGTCAAAGCGGGGGCTTTTGTGCTCCTCCAGGACCTGACGCAGGTAAGCGGATGGGTCCGCCGTTGGGAGGTGCAGGCATCCGGCCCGCATCTCCCCTCTCCTACAGGTGATCTCCAGACTGGGATCAAAGCCCAGAAAGGTGTAGCGTCCCCAAGTCTCATGGCTGGCCGCGGACTCCAGCATATAGCAGTAGGTGGAAACCTGCTTCAGAATGCGCATGGTTTCTATGGGTGTGGTGAAGTCAGACAGGATCTCACAGCTCACCGGTAGCACCCGGTATTGCCTGGCGGAAGCAATCTCCTTGACTTTCTCCAATGTGGGAACGATTTGCATGGTCTGCACCTCCAAATAAAAATACTCCTCTGGCGTTTCTGCCAGAGGAGTAAAAAATCGCCCTTGACAGAAACTACGATCTGTCAAGGACGAATAAAAACATTTTATCCGCGGTGCCACCTTGATTCACGGCATGACCCGTGCGCTTAGCAGGATACCAACATATCCCCGGCAAATGACGTCTGCCTGCAACGTCGCAGCATACTTTGTGAGCTTCACATTTGGCTGCGCCCTCAGCGGTCCATTTGACAACTTGTTTCTTACCTGACTCTCAGCACCACAGGCTCTCTGTAAAGGCATGATTGCCGTTATCTCCGCTTCAACGGTTTAGGATATTAAATTTTCCATTACTATACTACCCGTTCCTCTACTTGTCAAGACCTGTCACAGAAAATTTTCCGCGCCCATCGGAGAAGCAGAGCCAATTCTGGCCCTTGACAAAACTTAGGCACCGGAAAAGGACGCGCCTCTACTAGGGAAGCGTTTTCTCCACCGCAGTCAGAATATCCAGATGCATATCCTCCGCTGTTCGGGGTTCCGTCCCGCAGGCACTGTCTAGCACCGCCAAATCGACCTTCACATTCCAGATAAGATCGGCTGTGTAGACCAAAGTGTGCTCCGTATAGTCTCCGCTGAACAAGATGCTGTGTCCCTCCGATCCCACCTGATACCCATACGCTGCCCCTGTAGTATCCGAATCGCTTCCAGTTCACTGTCAGGCAATCGGGCGGCGCAAACTGATTCAGACACACTGCACTTCAGGGCAATGTTTTCAACTGTAAGAGGGACTCCCAGTTAGCAATCGCCGTCCCTGCAAATCCTTGTTCTTCCGGCTATGACAGGGTCTCGGCATAATCAGCAGTGGATGAAGAACGGAGCAGCAGATTTTGAATCTCATCTGGTGTCAGATTAGGGTATTGACATACTCCGGAATCTTGAGAGATTTGCTGTTGTGTGTTGTGCTTACGGACGCACGAAGAAGGCGTTCTGACCGTACTGGGAGGCATCCCCATCTGGGTTGACGATGGTCTTGGCGAGGATCTTGGCATACTTCTCCGCCTTGGCACGGGCGGCAAGATTTTCAGAATCCTCCCGACAGATATCCATGTAGTGATTGATGAGCGTCAGCAGGTTGTATCCGTCTGAGCGAGTGGGGTTCCGCAGGTCAATGACCGCCACCTGATAGCCGTAGCACCGGGTGGCAATGGTTCCATAGTTCCGCGCCAGATCTCCTTTGGTATCCAGAGCCAGAAAGCTCATCCCACAGGCGCAGGCGTATTCCAGGTTGGGATAGAGAAAGAAGGCCGTCTTGCCGATGCCGGATGCGCCGATCATCAGGCAGTGGATATCGTCGGTATCCACCAGTGCCTGAATGGCGGGGCGTTCAGGGGCCTTCTTTCTCTGCTTGAACAGAGTGGCCCATAATGAACCGATGTCTGGGCCGCCGCCCACACACCCAAGTACCAATCCTTGGTCAGTCGGAAGATCCTTTCCTTTACGCCACGCCTCGGGACGAAAAGGGATGTGCTTAAAGGTCTGCTGGATCTCCTTTTTGGTGGCCCATCGGGCGGTGCCGTGCTGGCCATCGCCCACCGTCTTGGATTTGATGTGGTCCAGATTTCCCTGGCCAGTTGTGTGGGCGACAATGGCGATCAGCAAAAAGGCACCGCCCATGATCACAAGGGGAATGATAGCCTGTATCGTCATGGTATCACCCTATCTGCTGGACCATCTGTACAGCATGATCCCGTTCGGCCAGTTCTGTCAGGTCGTCGTTCCAGTCCTTATTCTCCGAAATCAGGCGGCTTGAGGCGATCTCAAACTGCTCCGCGATCTGTTCGGCCAGACGGAGACTGGCGGTATGGCCCGCCTTGTCGTTGTCCAGACAGAGACAGACATCCCGCAGGACAGGATTGTGTTCCAGCATCCAGAGCACCGGCAGACTGGAGGTCCCGCAGCAGGCCACATAGTTGTGCTGCCGCCAGTCCTCTGGGTGGAGCGTGATATAAATATCACCTCTTGACTATGGAATGGAATATGCTATACTGTAACTAGAAAGGCGGTGAGCAGGATGCAGTCGTTTAAGGATTGGTGGGATGATCTCCCCGAGGGCGGCGGAGCATTATTTGTCATTCTCTTCGTCCTTGGAGTCATCGGTTTAATCATAATCACCATCGCCAACGCCATGTTCCCCGTATAAGTACTCACCCCCGCCGCCCTTCCGGGCGGCGGTTTTTCACGCCTGTCTACGGGCCTCCCGCCGGTCCTCCAGCTCCTGGAGGGCAAAGGCCTCCAGGAGATCCCGGTAGCCCTGGGGGTGTTCATACACCTCCCAGGGCGGAATATCCTTGTTGACGAATAGCCAGTACAGGAGGGACAGCTCCGGGTCGCTGCCCTCCTTTAGGCGTTTTTTACCTCACGGATGGTGTCCCGGCGGTAGCCGCTGAGCCGCTCCACCGCCCGGCTGAGATCGGCGATCTCACCGGGCAGGAACATGGCCTTCACGGTCTCCACCGGCGTGGCCCCGCCAAACTTGGCCTGCAATGCCGGGTCCGCCAGCTCCCGGCACCCCGCCAGGAGGATGTGGATCTCCACATCCCGCTCCATCTCCCGCAGCTCCTGGGTCTTGCCGTAGGGCAGGGCACGCAGCGTCACCGTCACCGGCTCCCCCGCCAGGCGGCTCAGCCGCTTGATCTCGTACTCCGCCGTGGGCTGCTGCTCCGCCACGCTGGGGATCTCCGGCCGCAGCAGCTGGTCCAAAAATTTGCTCATCGTTCTTTTTCCTCTCCCGGAGACGCAAAATGGCCCCCGCTTCGTCTCTTGACAAAACGGGGGCCATGGCGTAAGATAAGAATAGAAAGGGCGCTGCTACAAGCGGTTAGCCCCTACTCATCAGATAGCAAAAACTATGCTGACCGTTCGGGTGCGAGCCGAGCGGTCAGCACGCTTTTGTGGTCAGGATGTACAGCGTTAATGCCAGACAAACCAGGAAACGCAGCGCAGTGCGCAGCCGTCCCACCCACATCAGCCTCACCCCCTTTCGCAGGGGAGTGGCTAACCGCCTGTTATGTAACAGCGCCCGGTCCCCTTCGGGACCACCTCAATCCTACCATGTGCGCCGCCGTTTGTCAAACGTACGTTCCTGCCTCCGCCCCGGATGGGGCGGAGGCTTTTTTGTTATCTGGGCTGCACCACATCCAGCCACTCCCGGCGGCTGAAGGTGAAGGGGTGGCTGGTCTGGCCAGCCTTACCAGCGGCGAAGTCCATGATGGTCTCGTCATCAAAACTCACGTCGTACAGGGCCACCCGCTCCGCGCCAAAGGCGTCCGGGTCGGCCAGCTTCATGACGATGATGGCCCGGACGTCCCGGCCCTCCATGATCTTGTCGCTGCGGCTGATGTTCCGGGTATAAACCTTGTGAACCGTCAGGGAGCCGCGCCCCCGCACGCCCACCACCTTGGTGCCCTCCGGCATACTGCCGCAGAGGTTCACTGTGGTCTTGCTGTACTCAAACTTGGCCTGGGCGCCCTCCAGATCTGCCCACAGCTGGCCGTCCACCCACACCTCGCCGAAGGTGCCGTTCATGATCCGCTGATCTAACATCTCTGTCCCTCCTTAGATCTCCACGATGATGTCGATGTCCTCAATGGCGTCCAGCAGCTTGCACCGGATCACCAGGAAGACGTGGGAGCCGGTGTCCGCCTCCCGGATCTCCTGGGCGGTCATGGCGCTGGTGTCCACGCCCTTGGACACCAGGAAGCGCTCCTGGGCGTCCACATCGATGTCCACGGTGTAGCCCGGCTGCACCAGGTTGTCGGCCTGCAGGCCCATGAAGTAGCCCCGGATGGCCGTCACCAGCAGCAGCTTGTTGTCGTAGGTGTTGGCGTACTTCCCGATGTAGTCGTCCTCCGCCGTGGAGGTGATGTCCGTGCGGATGAGGTCCATGATCTCCACCAGCTTGATCTTCTTGAAGCTGTCCAGCATGCCCTGGCTGGTGGTGGTGAGGCTGGTCACCGCCCGGTCCACCTTGACCTTGCGGCCGTCCCATCGCAGCACCAGCTTACCGGCATTGACGGCGGTGTCCAGCTCCTCCCGGGTCATGCGCTTGACGTCCGTCAGCTCCGGCAGAGGGGCGTAGGTGGCGGCGATGTGCATGGGGGTCCCCGCCAGCAGGCCCGCCATGCGGGAGCAGTACTCCGCCGCGGTGTAGGTGTTCTTGCCGTCGGTCATACCGGCGGCGGCGAAGTTGACCACGAAGTACTTGTCCGCTGCCTGATCCGGCAGCACCGCCTTGTACTTGGCGCCCGCATTGGTCCGCTGGCTGTCAACCCAGGTGGCGATAGCGGCGGCCTCCTCGCTGGAGCAGTCCGCCGGGCCGACGAGGTAGTCGAAATCCTGGGTGGCCATGTAGGCCAGGGCCTTGGTCAACAGGTTGTCCTCCGCCTTGGTGGTGAATACGATGACCTTTTTGGGCGGGTTCACGTAGCCCAGGAATGTCCGGCGCAGATACGCCTGATTTTCCGCCCCCAGGGTCTCAGGGATCTGGCTGGCCTGGGTCAGGGCCATGGGCTCCACCGTGGCGGTGTCCCGCAGGATCACGGCCACCGTGCCCTTAGTGCCCCGGTTGATGGCGGAAATGCCCAGCTCCGTGAATTTGACGGTAATGCTGGGCGAATTGAGATTAGCCATATGTCGTAGCCTCCATTCTGGTGTGCAGGTCCTCCATGACGGGGGCCTGCGGAATCGTTTCAAAGTCTGCACGGCTGAGGGTGTAGGAGAAGGTGGCCTTGGCCGCGGCGAAGTCCCAGCCGCCCTCCAGCTCCAGCCCCACCACCTTGGGGGCCCGGTCCTGCACCCGGATGTACCCCGGCAGCAGCAGGCCGGTCAGCACCATCTGCCTCCGGTTCAGCTCCCGCAGATGGCTGTGGTGGTACTCGTCCACCACCACGAAGGTGGTCATGGTGATGACGGGCCGCAGCTCGATGGCCTGGGTGCCCATGTGGATGTCGGTCTTCCACGGCTGGCCCAGCTCCACCAGGGTGCTGGGCCGCTTGAAGTCCACCGGCACCCGGTCCATGTAGACCTCCTCCCCGGGGAACTTGTCCCGGATCAGCGCCGCCAGGGCGTCCATAATGTCCTGTGGATAGATCATATCAACCTCCGAAATGTGCGATGAGGGCCTCTGCCACCCGCTGGGCCGTCCGCTGGGCCAACTCTTGCACCAGGGGCTTGGCGTCCTCATAGAAGGGCCTGCCGGGAACGTGCTGTTGTGGGATAAGAATACGTTCCTTGTAATATTTCCTGCCGCTGGGGGTTGGGAACCGGTGGCCACTGACAATGGCGTTGGTGACAGCGCCCACGGCGTAGCGGTTGCCCGCCTTCTTGGTGGCCTCGGTCCAGGTGTCCTTCTTGGGCCGGACGGCGGCGTAGCCGCCCCGGGAGCCCACCTGGGCCTCCTGCCATCGCTTAACCTTTCCTGTGTTCCCCTCCAGGGCGGTGGAGATAGAGTAATCCACAATGCGCTTGGCCTCTGTTGCCGCCGCCTGGAAGGCCTCCCGCTTGGCCCTGGCCATGATCTCCGGGGACTTGGCCAGCTTCTGGGCCAGCCGGTCTATCTGCTCCAGGCCCCGCAGTTCGATCTCCTGCACTACAGATCCACCAGCCTCTCCACCTCGAACTCGTTGACGTAGGGCCCCAGGGTGTGGGCCAGCCGGATGGGCCAGCTCACCCCCGCCACCTCCACCAGCCGCCCGGGGGTCAGGCTGATGGCCTTGGGGGTGATGAGCACGTGGCGCAGGACATTGATGTCCTGGGGGTCCAGCTCCTGGAAGCGGAGATACCGCTCCGCCAGGATGGCGGGGAACTCCACGTCCCGGTGCCGGTCGGCGCAGGCGCTGACCTCCACCAGGGCCGCCTCCACCGTTAGATACCCCCGCCCCTGGGAGGAGATGGTGACGATGTGGCAGTGCTGCCCCCGCCACCGCAGGGCGTGGGCCAGGGAGATGTCCTGCCGGCGGATGGTCAGCTTAACCCCCGCCGCCCCCACGCCGTAGGCGCTGAAGGCCTGCCGCCGCCCCGTTAGCTCCACCGCCGCCCAGGTCCGCCGCTCCACGGCCCAGCTGTAGCGCCTTGGGGCCGTCTCCTGCAGGTGGAGCACCTCCACCCGCTCCTGCAGCTGCCCTGCGTCAATGATCTTGTCCATGCTCGCCTCCCTCCGGCCATGTGTCCGAATTGGACACAAAAAAGCCGCCTTGTCATCCTTGACAAAGCGGCTGGGTCTGCTATAATGAAGATAGAAAGGGCGCTGCTACAAGCGGTTAGCCCTGAACGTCGCTAAACAGATGATCTGCTAGCCGTCCGGTGGCCGCCGGGCGGCTAGCACGCTTTTGGGGCAAAGTAAACCGCGATCGTCATGACCACGGCGATACATGCCAGGAGACGCAGGAACTTTTTCCCACGCTCAGTACCCATCAGCCTCACCCCCTTTCTCAAGGGAGTGGCAAACCGCCTGTTATGTAACAGCGCCCGGCCCCTCTCGGGGCCGTCTTCATCCTAGCACAGGCGCCGCTTTTTGTCAATTTTACGGAACCATCCGCTCTTGACAATGCGGCTGTGCCTGCTATAATAAAGGCAGAAAGGGCGCTGCCGGCAAACGGTCAGCTCCTTACATGTGCGATGAAGTAACCGCCCATCTGTGGAGCCAGGGGGGCGGTTACTTCTTTTTTCCGAACTGGATGACCAGGTTCAGAAGGCCGATGATCACAAGACAGAACTGAAACAGTTCTGAATATGTAAGCATAAGCATCCCCCTCCTCTCTGGAGGGGGCGGAAGCCTACCCCCTCCGGGTGGAAGGAGCTTTACCGCCTACCGTTATGGCAGCGCCCGGCCCCTCTCGGAGCCGCCTTCATCCTAGCACAGGCGCCGCTTTTTGTCAATTTTCCCCTCTGCGTCCATCCGGGCGCAGAGGGCTTTATTTTTGCCTAGAACCACCCGCCGGGGGCGGTCAGCTTGAGCTGATTGAGCTGCCGGCGGAAGGCGGGATTCTCGGTGTAGCTGCCGGGGGTCCAGGCGTCCCGGTGGTCCCAGGCGTCCAGAACCATGTAGTTGACCACCTGGTCGTACATGGACCTGCTGGAGGCCTCCGGCTCCGGCGGGGCGATACCCGCCCCGGCCAGATATGCCTCAGCATCGGCCGCGAAGCGGGGAATCAGCTCCGCCACCTCCGGGTCGTCGGCCAGCTCCGTCAGCTTGCAGTAGGCCAGCACCTCCGCCAGCCGCTCAGCCGTCAGCATTGATTAAGCCTCGGGAGTGGCCTTGGGGGCGGGTGCGGACATGACCGCTGCAGCAGCGGCGGTGTCAATGTAGCCATTGACGAAGGCACTGTCGTCCCGCTTGGTGCAGTCGTCCCGCAGGGAGCCGCGCCACAGGGTGAGATCCTGCTCGAAGGCGTTGAGGGTGCCCACCACGGCGGTGTCGCTGACCTTGACACTGAACTGCTTGCGGTCCCAGTAGGCGATGCCCTCCTTCAGGTCGCCCAGGATCATGGGGACCTTGGTGCCGGTGTTGGGCATGGTGTCGTTGTCGTAGGTCTTTACGGGCAGGATGTGGGGGCCGGCGCACAGCTGCAGCTGCTTGGGATCAGCGGGGTTGGGGCTCAGCAGATACCGGCCGGTGGTGTCCTTCAGGGTGGCCAGCCAGGCCAGGCCGTCATCGTTGGTGTACAGCTTGCTGCTTGCCCGGAAGGTGGAGCCCAGCTTGATCCATGCGGAGATAATGCCGTCCAGATCCTTGAGATCCGTGGAAGCGTTCTGTGCAATGACGGCCAGGACCTCCTTGTTGCCGGTGACCCGGGCCTCGTCGCTGAGCCACTCCACCGCCAGGGCGGCGATCTGCTCGTCGCTGTCGGCGATGAGCTCGTTGGTCACGGGCAACACGCCGCCCCGCTTCTTGATGGTGTAGGTCAGGGTATCGAACTGGGGCAGGTCGGTCTTGGCGAACTTAGCGGCCTCAGCCACGGTGGCGAAGCCCTTGTGCTGGCCACGCTTCTTGATGGTCCGGCGGCCGCTGGCGGTGCGGACAGGGTAGTGGGTCACCTCGGTCAGCAGGCTCTCCTTGCTGTCCCGCAGGCGCAGGATGCGGGTGACGATGTCCTGGGGCACCAGGTAGCCGCCGTCGGCGTCCACCGCCTCCTGCATCTGGTCTCCGGCGGCCTTGGTCACCCGGAAGCCCTCCCGGGCCGCCTGGGCAAAGGCCTTGACGGCCTTGGTGTAGCCGTCCTCGCTGGCACCGCCCTTTGCCAGAGTGGGGTCCTGGCTCTGGCCGGGGTCCTGGCCGAAGCGCTCCTGCTCGCCCAGCAGCCGCTCCACGGCCTCGATCTGGGCGTTGAAGCCCTTGACCCGCTCCATCTCCGCCTGGTGCTCCTCCATCTTGCCGGCGTCCAGCGCCGCAGCGGCGGCCTCCAGGGCCTCGGCCCGGTCGTTCTTCAGGGTGTACAGTTTCTGCTTATCCATGGTTATCTCCTCCAAATCTGATTTTTTCCATTTCCATCCTGGCCCGCGCCAGGGCAATCACCTGGTCATCCGCACGCTGCGGGGTGCTCTTGGCCGCCAGCCGCGCCGCCACCAGATCCGCCCAGCGGTCCAGTGCGGCCTCTGACAGCCCAGTGAAGCCCATGCCCTTAATGACACCGGCATCCCGCTGGGCGGGTACCGCCACGAAGCTCCACTCGTAGGCGTCCTGAGGGTCGCTCAGCACGAAGTGACAGGTCTTGCCGTCATAGTCCATGCCCGCCCGGTGGCCGCAGCGGCCCCGCTGGCCGCCGCAGATGGAGCACAGGCACTGGCCCATGCTGGCGCCCACGCTGACCTCCCGCTTGATCCCGGTCTCGATCTCCCGGATCAGGGCCTCGTTGGCCTCCGTCCGGGGCATATAGGCCCAACCCTTCAAATAGCACAGGGTGTCCCCCGCCGCCGTGGCCTGGCCGGGGACCTCCACCACCTCCGTTTTGTACAGCCGGGCGGTCTGACCCTGGGCGGTCCAGCGGTGGTCGAAGATGCCGGGCTTGCCCACGAACAGCTCCGCCAGCTTGTCCAAAGCGGGGCGGTCGAACCGCTCACTGTCCCGGTCGACCTCGTTGTCGCACAGCCGCAGGGCGAAGGTGAACACCTCCTCCGCCGTCACCGGGGACAGCGTGAGGCCGTTGATCAGCGCCAGGTCGGCCTCGCTCACCTGGCTGCTCTTGATAATGGTCTCCATGGTCTACTCCTCTCCATTTGGCTCTCTGCCCAGGGCCCGGATCACGCTCAGCCGTGCCCACTCCTCCAGGGGGCCGTAGTTCCACGATGCGTAGCGGCTGCCGCCGCCGGGGACATTGGGCAAGTCTTCGTACCCCCGGATGTCGTCCGGGCTGTAGACGCCCACCTCCCGCATGGCCTTATACCAGGCGGCCTGTGCCGTGGTGTCCCCCCGCAGCAGGGCCTTGAGCTCCCGCTTGATCCGCAGGCCCGCCTGCCGCTCCCGGGGCAGGAGCAGCTTGTAGCTGTCCTCCTGCTCCCGCTGGGTGACGATGGGCTGCAGCGTGAACTTGGCGAACTCGATAGCGTTCTGCTCGTTGGAGCTGTATGCCTGCTTACCGGCATACACCATGTGCAGGGGCGTGCCGAAAAACCGGCAGATGTCCGCCACCCGCAGCTCCTCGCTCTCCACGAACTGGGCGTCCGCATTGCTCATGGCGATGGGCTGATATTTAAGGCCGTTGTCCAGCACCGCCACCCGGTAGGCGTTGCCCGCCCCCACATGGATGCGCTCCCACTCCCGCCGGATGCGCTCCTTCTTGCTGATGGTCTCCTTGCTGCCGTCGGCGTTGACGATCTCCACATTGCCGCCGATGTCGGAGTCCACCGTCAGCACGCCGGAGGGCCGCCCGCCGTTGCGGTACAAAGCCTTCTGGCAGGACTGGGACGCCAGTCCCGTCTCGATGGCGGCGGATGCCCGCTGCAGAATGGACACGCCCACGATGCCGTCGGTGGAGTATGCTTTGTAGTGGAGCACGTCCGCCGGGTGCAGTTTGGACATCTCCCCTGTGCGGGGGTTCGTATACACATACCACAGGACCCCGCCGGGGTCCAGGAAAGGGAGCACCTGGTCCGGGTCCAGGGGGATCAGCTCCCGGGGCCAGCCCGTGCGGCCGTCCCGGTTGAGCCAGGCGTAGGCATTGCCCCGCAGATCCAGGTTGACCTGAAGCAATCGTTCGTAGTCGAAGCGGGTCATAGCCTCATTAGGCCTCTCCCACAGGACCTTGCCAAGTCGGTGCTCCCGCAGCCGCTCCTTGGTCCCCTCGTTGAAGAGATACACCGGCAGGGACGCCACCGTGGAGGAGCGGATCTCCACGCACCGGTTGACAGTGCTCAGCTTCATGGCCCTGTCCCGGCTGAGGCCGGACTGTTCTACATCGTAGAACGCCTCCAGGCCATAGACATCCCGACCGGTGAGCACGCCGCTCAGACCGCCGGGCCGCCCCGCCGCCTTTCGAATGCCACTGGCCAAACTCACGCCCCATCACCTCCAATCACCATCAGCACACCGGCCGCCAGGGCCAGCACGCCGCCGGTGATCCACCCCGCCGCCGGGGCCAGCAAGGCAGCTCCCGTGGTGATGGCCACGGCCCCCACCAGCAGCAGCACCTGGGGCGCGATCCGCCCCCACAGCTGCCCCAGGCTGGGGCGGTCACGCTGTTTCTTGTCCATCCGTACTCCTTTCCCCTCCCGGGGCTGTGCCGGACAGGGGGACCTTGCGGTCCCCGCTGCCAGGAGGAAAGATCCGGGCAGGCCCGCCCCCTGCCCGGCACAACCCCGGGGAAACTTAAAGACTGAAATCCGGCCGCTCCAGGGCCTCCGCCAGTGTGGCGGGCCGCTGCTGGCCGATGGTGGCCGTGGCCATGGCAATGATCCAGGCCACCAGCATGTCGATGCGGCCAATGGACCGGTTTTTCATGGGCTTGATGTTCTCGTTGCCATCCGCCGCCATGCGCACATTGCCGAAGCACCACCGCAGGGCGGTGTTGTGGACGTGGAGCATCTGGTGGCCGCGGATGAGCCGCTCCAGCTCCTTGGTGGGCGGCGACATGTGGAGCATGGTCTGGGGGATCTCCACGATCTCCAGCCCGTCCTCCCCCAGCCGCTGGGTGAGGCTCCGGCTCATGTAGGGGTCCACCCCCAGCAGCTTGAGGTCGAAGGCCGCCCGGGCCTCCTGGATGGTGGACTCTACCATGGTGTAGTCCACCATGTCCCCGGGGCAGAGGGTAATGAACCCCGCCCGCGCCCAGTCCCGGTAGGGGACATGGTCCCGGACCTCCGCCTCCACCGCCGTGTCCGCCGGCCGCCAGCCGTGGACCAGGGCCACCCAGGTGTCCAGCCCCTCCTGGGGCGGGAACAGCAGGGCCAGGGCCGTCAGGTCCGTGGTGGTGGAGAGGTCCAGGCCGCCGTAGCAGGTCTTGCCCCGCAGGCGCGCCAGCCACGCTCCCCGCTCCCCCTGGGGGGATGGCCCCCACTGGGTCTTGTCGTAGATGGTCAGGGGAATCCACCCCACGGCCTTGGTGGAAATCCACTGATTGAGCCGCAGCCAGCGGAAGTTCCGCTCCGCCGCCTCGCTCTGCTTGGCCGCCCGGGCCTCCGCCCGGAACTGCCGGGCCTTGATGGTGACCCCGAAGCTGGGGTTGCAGGCCCGCCACACCGCCTCGTCCCAGATGTCCAGATCGGCGATGCGGTCCGGGTCGTCTCCGGTGAGGGCGCTGATTCCATACATGATGGGGCACCACTGGGGGTCATCGTCGTCCATGGGCCGCTCCGGCTCCCCCCGCCGCCAGGCCAATATGCGTCGGCACTTCTCGTGGATCTCCCCCCCGATGCTCCCCCGGTCTGGGTCATCTCCGGCGGTGGTCAGGACGATCACCGCCTGCTGCCGCCGGGCGGCGTCAGATCCCACGGTGAGGACGTCCCACAGCCGCCGGTTGGGCTGGGCGTGGAGCTCATCGATGATGACGGCGGAGAACGAGAAGCCGTGCTTGGTGTCGGCATCGGAGGAATAGACCTTCATCACCCCGCCCCACCGGGTGCGGATCTCCCGGGTGCTGTCACGGCACCACACCAGGGGGTCGTGCTCCGGCTGGCCCAGGGCGGTGTGCTCCACCATGTACTTGGCGCACTGGTAGATAATGTCCGCGTTGCTCTTGTCCGCGGCGAAGATGCCCACCTGGGGGCGGCTCTCCCCGTCGTAGACCAGGTGGTACAGGCCCAGGGCCGCCGCCAACTCGCTTTTGCCGTTCTTTTTCGGAATTTCCGTGTACAGGAATCGTCTGTACCGCACCCAGCGGCCGTCCTCGTCCTCCACCTGCACCCCGTAGAACTGACCAATGGCCTCCAGCTCCCAGGGCAGGAGGCGGAAGGGCTGGCCCGCCCACTCGTTCTGGCCGAAGACCAGCAGCCCCAGGAACTCCAGCACAGCGTCCACGGCCTCCTGGCTGTAGCGCAGCTGCAGCCCCTCCTCCGGGGCGGGGACCAGGATGCCCTCCCCCAGCTCCAGCAGCACGGGGGCGGTCACTGCGGCCACGGCGATCCCTCCCCCTTGAGGACGATCCGCCGCAGCCGCCGGGGCGGATCACCACCCATGGCCTGCACCAGCAGCAGCCCCGGCTGGGGGCCGTCCACCTGGGGCCGTACCCGGGCGGCGCCGGTGACCACCAGACGGCCCAGGCACGCCGGGCATAGGGCATCCGCCGGAGCCCGGCCCTCGTACACGTCGCCGCAGTCGGCGCAGACGAAGCGCATCAGCTCTCTCACGCCTGCCGCCTCCTCTCCAGCAGCTGCACCAGGGGGTTGTCCTCCGCCCCCACGGGTTTCTCCGGCACCACCAGGCGGCACCGGGCGGAGATAGTGAGGCCCAGATCTGTGGCGCAGTCCCGGGCCTGCTTGAAGAGGCGTGCCTGCACCCGGCCCCAGCCGTCGGCGCTCTCCAGGTCCCCGTCCCCCAGGGCCCGGTTGACCTGGCCGGTGGCGTAGAGCCACTCGGCCCTGGCCATGCAGTAGGTGGCGATGGTCTCCCCGTCCAGCCGGGTCACCATGGAGGGCATCAGGGCGATGAGCCCCTTGGCCACCCGGTTGAACTCCGCCCGCTGGGCCTGGGGCAGCCAGTCCGGCGGCGTCAAGCGCTTCACCGGCTCCGGGTTGCGGACCTCCCCGGCCTCCCGGGCGGCCCGCTCCGCCTTGCTCAGGTGCTTGGCCCCCCGGCCCTCAATGACCTCCAGGGGAATGCGCTGTCCTGCCATATAGTCACCTCCTCGTATAATTAAAAAGCGCCAGGGCCGAAGGGCTCCATCTCATAGGGAAACAAACTGAACCCCCAGGGGCACTACCGGTACGGAACAAACGGAATAGCCGCAAGCTATCGTGTGATGGCTTGCGGCTATTCATATTATAGGCTGTCTAAAATCGTTTTTAATGCATAGGGTTTAGCATATTTCAAATGCGCATCACTCACAAAAATGGTGTTTTCTTCTATTGGCTTTGTCCACATAGCCGGATATACTACTACTTTCTTTTTGCTATAACACCCCTCTGCCCAAACTGATTCGTGATTAACATCGATATGTATGCCGGAAATCTGGAGAATTTGTTCCAAGGATTTCAAAAGATACTGCTGTTTTTCGTATGGGATTGCAGATACTCTTGCCCCTGTTTCTCCCCAGTTCAATAAATCAAGTGCGGCCTTACGATCGAGAACGCTGTGGATGTATTGATTTCGATAGTGCTTTAGACACCTGTGGCAAGCACTGTCACAGGTACAGCTTTCGAGAAGTTCTCGAGTTTTGGTAAGTAGCTGTCGAATAGAGGATTCAATGCTAACAGCATAACCTGCACCACTTGAAAGGCTATCATACAAGTAGATATCAACGAAATCTCCATTGCGATTTTGTCGAACACGAAAACCAGTCACAAGCTCTGTAAATTCAATGTCCAATTCCTGACATGCTGCCAAGCGCAGGCCTTCTGCAAGAGACTGTCCAGCACGGTTAAGCCAAGAATTCCTGGTGGGATTAATATCGATCTGCTGTCGATCCAAAGCAAATTCCAGAACAAGCATATCTGTAACAAAGTCATATCCAAGATTCACATTGATTGTATCGCTATGCTTGCAACGTGTTTTGATGAATTTGGATCTATACGGACGCAAAACATCCTTAAGAACCGCGGGGTCATCTCCGGGCATTGCAGCACCGCAGTCGCAGCAGATTGTGAATCCCTTACCACTAACACCATTGTTAAGCATGATGATTCGCTGATTGGGACGAACAGCCATTCGGATGTTGGCACATCCATTAACCGCCGTAACATCATCTGCATCGGGTAGTGTGGAATATAGAGGTTGCTGAGTTGCTGAGTATTCTTCATTCAATTGTGCCGTTTCAATGGATGTGGCATTTCGTGGTGCGAATCCCCATGGGCGTAGCATTGGCAACATATTTGTCAATGCTTTATTGCCGCAGAAAGGACAAGTATCAGGGTTATCCTCTTCTAAGCCAAACCAACCACACTGACTGCAGGTACGAATGCTTTTTCGGTAGCTTGCATCCTGAATAAATGCTTTGGCTGGAGATGCAGCAGTTCTTTCGCTCCGCTCTCCTCCGGGATAATACAAACCACCAATCTGGTAGGTCGTCTTATCAACAACAATCGCTCTGCCAGGCGCATATTCACCAATTGCAACATCCAACCCTCGTTCAACCTGATATTTTACCTTCCCGCTGACATCGGAAATATATGTGCTAACAACATTTTTGGGGAAAGAATAGGTAGGTATAACACCCTCTTCATAAAGCGCATCCAAAAGCGATTTTTTCCCAGAATCACTGCTATCATCTGTTTCAAACAATTCAGGATGATCATCTCGTTTTTGCTTCAGCGCCGACAGAGATTTTTCAAGTTCACCTTTGTAGCTATCTAATGCACCTTTGGAGCTAACGGGCACAAGAATATCATCTTTGCTAATTTCAAAGATTGCCAAAAAGCTGCTGAAAGGCTGTAGGTGTTCATCCAGAAATTCAATGGCAGGGATAGCATCCAAACTGTTAGACTTCTCTCTCAGATAGGTTTGAAGTGCAACCATACCAAGGTGGCGCTGGGTAATTTTCTCACTGCTGATATCAATCCACGGTCTTCTGGGATTGCCTCTGAACATTGGTACTGGGTTGGAAAAGTACAAGGAATCATGGGGGCCATCCTCGCAAAAAGTAACAATCGTAGACAGACTTGAACCGCGACGGCCAGCACGACCAGCACGTTGCTGATAATTCTCACGCATAGGAGGAATATTGCGCAAACCGACAGCAACCAACGATCCGATATCGATACCTACTTCCATTGTAGTTGTGCTGCTCAGAATATCTACAGGCGCCTCGCCATTCTGCAAAAAATCCTGGAAGCGAAGTTCATACTGCTCTGTCCTGGACCAGAGTTCATCCCGCTGATCTTTATGGGAAAGTTGGGCAGTATGTTCTTCAGTATCAATTACACGAATGGTGTCACCTTGAAGCGCATCCTCAATGGGCTTGCGCCAAAAAGCCAATGCATCAATTTCTTCCGTTGTCATGGGATGAATCTTTTCGCACTGACAACTTGGGCATTTCCCCTTTAATAAATACGGCGTGAGCTCTGAGCAGCGTTCACAACGGAACCACGTGTGTTCTAAATCAAAACGCGGTTTTATACGAGAAAGATCAATATAATACTTTCCGTTGGAAGACGAACCTTCGTCCATAAATGTTTCCCGCAAAATCTGGCTCCACTTTGCAGCAACAGAATCATTATCGCTCCATCCCATTATTTCGCGGATATCGGTCGAAAACTTTTTGCTCTTATCAATGCCATATCCCACATAGTTTGGCCGCACTTTTTCACGAATCACATCCGGGATGGTATGTCCAAGAATCACGGAAGTATCACAAGTTGAAAGAATCCATGCATTAAAGAATTCCATGAATTCTTCCTCACTTATTTCGATGCCTGCTTCCTCTAACGCATCAAGTGCATCCCATTTTGCGGCATCCGTAGGCTCTATCCAACTGAGGGCTGAATCAACCAGCGTATTATATCCTCCACAGTAAAAACGAATGAGCTGTTCCTTCATTTGGGTAGGCGCATTATCAATAGTAAAACGAGGAGTGTACTGTTGCCCACGTTTCTTTGCACGTGTGTAATTCTTCAGTGCCTGTGTTCCATGCTCAATTAACCGTTCTCGTTGTTTTTCTGTCTCGCTATCATGGAAAATTTGAACATGATGCTCCACAGCTACCATTGCAAAGTAGTCATAGAAATAGTTCATGGACTGCTCTGCAACTTCGTGTTCCATTCGATCAATGGCAAGCACCGCAAGCTGTCGGGCCGCAGTCATATCAGATGCGTCAGACATATCTCTTGCCAGCTTAGCTGCACGTTGGCGGCTATCTGAGAAAAGCAGAACTTTCCGCCCCTCGTTTGGAAGTCGATCGGGATCGCCTGTTTTCCCTGGAACCGCAGGTTGAGCTTGGAATTGCGCTTTAATCAGATTGAAGAAGGACTGGTTGCCTCTTGTATTAAAAGAGGTCAGTTGCATCTTAGATAGTTCATGCCGACAATGCGGACAGGTGGAAAATGTCAGAATGTCCGGTCGGGCCTTTGCTGTGAAGCCGCTATAATACAGCTTTCTGATGCCCTGCTTTCCATCCAAGGAATCATCAGAAAAGTCGATGAAGCCGCTTTGAACATCTAAGTAGCAAGGCGAAATTTTATTCTGTCCTTGACGTTCCGGCAATCGATAACCTGCAGACGGAATGAAAAGATGTATTTCTTTAACCTCATCTTCATTTATCATACCAGGTTGATGCCAGAGGTATGTACGTCTTCTGGCTTCAAAATCTTGCTTCAGCACAAAACCTCTGAAGAAAATACTACCGCACCGGCGATCATTGTATAACTCATAAATTGTGCTTCCGCATTCTTTGCAAGTAAGATTACCATCCGAAAAATAGACCTCACCCAATGTTAATCCGTTTTCCGTGTGCGAATGAGGACATTCTGGATTAGTACAAGCGTAAACGCCCTTGATTCCACGAAAAAGCATATGCATTCTTGCTGGAAACAAAACACTTCCACTTTCGCTTCGCGCCAAAGGTGCGATCGAAAGCATAACACTGACAGCGTGCAGGGCATCTTCTAAACTATTATCAGGAAAGATAGACTCCGCTAATTCTTGTAAAGAGACTGCTGTTCCGCGGCAAAGTTTGAACATTTGGCAGAATGGTACATAGTCTACCAGATGGTCGTATAGCCATTGGTATGCATCTTCAGAAGAAACGAATGGAGCAGGACTATTGGCAATACCTGTCCAAAATCCATTGAGTGCCATAAGGCGTTCCGGATCATCGCCCTCAAACGCATCCGGAAGAAATTCTTTAAATTTACTGAAGGGAATATGAACTGCACTTCCGCTGCCTATTTCCTCTCGTTCGCCAGTAAGATAACAGAACGGATGCATGTCGTCGGATGCAGTCAATTCATTTGCAAATGTCCTGACGGCCTTCCTGTCATTCTCGTCATTGTTGGGCATACTTGCAGTAGTCAATATAAATTGAACTCTACTGCGATTAATGCCCAAACGGTGGAATAAGCGCCGAATGAGCAATGATACCTCGCCGCCTGCAGAACCACGATACATATGCGCTTCATCAATGACAAATAGAAGCTTATTATTCGGATCTGCATTTAGCCATGCCTGAGTATCTGACCATATTTTATGCTCTCTTGGCCGAAGAAGCATATATTCAAGCATGGAGTAGTTTGTAATCAAAATATCGGGGCAGAATTGCTGCATTTCAAAACGAGTTACCAGTTCTGCATCCTCATCGTTCGGAATATGTTTTCCGTTATAGAGTTTTTCAAGAAATTCATCAAAATTTTCTTTGGCCGGTAGTTTTCCGTCCTTAATGAGTTTCTCTAAAAAAGCTTTTTCTTCGTCGTTTTCAGGATTGACCATACGAGAATATGTTGCCGCAAGTGAACGGTCCTCACTACGTCGGGGCTCCTTACCAGCATAAGGAGTTCTGCCGGTATACATGCCGAATTGAGGCCGGCGGGAATTATTTCCACATGCGGTGCGGAATATATTTATAAATCGGTGGTCTGGATCGCCAATCAAACGACGCAAACGACTAATCTGGTCAGAAACCAGGGCGTTCATAGGATACATGATAATCGTTCGGACACCACGCATAGCCCAACTATCAGGGTTATTTCTTGCTTCTGAAGCAAGTTTTGCCATCAAGGGCCACATAAAGCATTCTGTCTTACCAGAGCCTGTACCTGTTGACACGAACAAATCCTGACCTTCAAATGCCGCTTCCAAAGCGGAAATTTGGTGACAGAAAGGTGATGGATATACGCCAAGATTTGCATCTGATAGCGCCTTAAAATAGTCTTTCAGCCAATCAGGTAGCTTGGGAGATAACTGAATTCCGTTTGGCGAACTCTTGTAGGCGGGTGATGATTCAACATACGGTTTTTGATAAAGAACACCTTCTTGATTCAGCTTATTTTGTGCAGCAGACAGCAAGATAGGTGACTTCCCAAAATATTGAGACTTTATATAGTTTTCCAGAGCTTCACGCAGTTGCAAGTGAACTCCGTTTGCACCATTGGACATAATCATTCCTCCACAAAGCAGTAACCCATTGATTCCAACTCATGTTTGAACATAGGATAGATTTGCCTTGCCATCATTCTTGTAAAGACTTGGGGCGTTTTTGATGTAAAATCATATCGCACAGGCCAGCTATAGAGTTTGAAGAAGTTTTCTTCCGAAGGTGGCAGACGATAACCAAGTTTAATTTCTACCAGACTTCCCCTTGCCTTCGTTTTGATTTCTGGAAGTGTTCCATGTTTTTTTAGAAGTGATATTGCAATCCTTCTATATTCGCCGTGGTTGCCTGGAACATTCGAAAAATAGTCCCGCATTCTCCATTCTGGAATCGGTGTATTCAGAAATACCCCATTACTGTATCGATAAAATACAAAAATTTTATTTGGTTCACCATATCTTGCAAGGGATATATGGTCATTTTTTTCGGGAATCTGTTGCCAATACCCCCATTTAAATGGAGGATCAAGCCGCAGAAACTCTGAGTTATCTGGCCATTCTATTTGTTCCCATTCGCAATGCGCCAACAGTTCTTCGAGATAGCTTTCAAACGACTGCTTCTGCAAACCAAACATTGATGATATTGTCCTGTCGGAAGTTGAAGTTTGAACGGAATAGAAACCCAATCCGCTCATAAATAACTTCAAGTCAGGTGAAATACCTCTGTGAAGAACAAGATCCCCATTTCCTCCAGTTGCAAGAGCGGTTGGGGATATTTGATAAGCGGAATGATAAAAGAACCCATTTCGCAGATAGATAGAGTACATTTCCTCAATCAAATCCGTCTTGTCATGCGGGAGGAGAAATCCAATCTTCGGATAAATGCCTTCATAAGCATCAAAAATCTGGCCAATTCTGCTTTTGAAGTGCTGAATAGAAACTGAACCTCCATCCTCGGTGTGATCCCAAAGCGAAGCGAGAGCCATTTGCCCAGCAACACTATAAACGACCCGACAAACCCATTCGTTGTCATCTGACTGAGGAATATTTAATTGCCTTCCAATTGAAACAATTAGGTCGTTTATCATATCGTTCACTCTTCCTCAATATATCTTGCAACTTCAGCTTTTACCGAGCTGGAGATTCCGCTCTCGCCTTCAATAACATCCTTTAAGACATCCAATCTCCCGGTAAGTACGCAGAGAGGAAGCACACCAAAGAGCAGTTCCAAGTCCTTATCTTTTGCGGGATTCTCCAAAATGCATTTTGCATCGGACAGGACACGAGTTAACTGGCCCAATAGGAGTTTGCTAAGGCCTAAACGCTTAAATGCAGATATCCGGAGAGACTGTTTTTCCTCAGAAACATATGGTTGGAACTTCTCAGCGCGTTTACTTGGCCATGTCTCGAGAGCAGGTAAACTTCCTATAAAACATTCACTCAGGACAGGGAGCATGTAATTATAAAGGCCTTTCGGCTCAATAAGCATATCCTCGACATATGGATGGGTCCAGATTATCTGCTTTTTGAGTCTTGTAAACTTCTGCGGTAATGCATCCGTCCACCCTTTTCCGAACATATTTTGAACCGACACAATAGAATCGTCAGCCTCGCTGATTCTTTCCACTATAGAAAGGTCACATTCATCTCCTAAAGTCAATTGTCCTGCTCCGTTTGCGTACATCGAAACAGACAGCACCTCAGCAATATCCTGTCCCCCAGGGCCTGCAATCAAAGTTGGCACATTGTTGATATGGGTTGCATACAGAAAAGCAGTGAGCATTGAGCAGAAGTCTGGTTCAATGCCCAACGCACATGACAAATTCTGATAGATTGCATCATATTCATTGCGCCAGCTTTCTGCGAGTTCAATATCCTCATCAGAATATTGGCCACTGGTACTGCTGTATTGCCATGAGGCAGGGGGATTCCCATACGGCAAGGTTGCATTTGACTGAGGCAGAAAAACAGAAATATCAGCAATGAATCCTGCCATATCTTTTTGCGCGTCAGCAATTTTCTGGCGCACTGCGACCAGCGTTTCTTTTCCAATCGATTCATATTGCGCTATCTCTGCAAGTAACCGATCAAGTTCACCTTGTTTTGTGGCAATTTCTGCAAGTAGTTCACTATGCTGCTTTTTTGCAATGGATATTGTTTCTTCCATTTCTGAAACTTCTGCCTCAGCTTTGGCAATTTCAGCAGCATGAGAATTATGCCATTCCACGGATACGGCTTTTTCGCATAATTCTCTTAATTCATCGTGATTCTTTGCAATTTCAGCCAACACATTAACATCGATATCGCCGACTTTAATCAATGCATCTGCTCGATTAACAAAATCATCAACTGTCTGTTTTGCTTGGTCCAGAGTACAATTTAGTTTTTGAACAATCGCGTCGTACAAAGATTCTCCGCAAATCTTCTCAAGAAGAAGTTTGCAATGTTTCCATTCAGCCTTGGTGGCACCAATACACTCCTTAAACAAAGGCCATGTGGTGCGTTCAAGAATGAGCGTGCGAATAACCTCGTCTGTATTTCCTATTGAAACATATCCAGAAGGCTCTCCCACCTGAAGTGTTTTTAGAAATCTTAGGTTACGATCATCCCAATTATAGATATCCCCGGAGGAAATTGTGTAGCTTGGCAGGGAGTAGACAGTTTCCGAAAGTTTTGCACATCGATCCGAAATGTTGAACTCATTTGCACGACACAGTACGCCTGCGAACTGCCCCCATTTAGGTTCATAGCAAAAAAGTGTATCGCAAAAGTAAGCTTGTGTACGAGCAGTTCCATTCTGAAGTTGTTCAACCACTTCGTCTAAAGACTTTGCCATAAGAACTACTACACGTACCGGCGAGTAGTCTTTGACATAGTACGACTGGACATACTCAATTGCTGGGTTATCCCTATTAGGAATTGCTGTCCACTCCCAAATACCGACCGTTCCAAGCGCAGTAGGCCCATCGTTGCGGTACAGTCTATCTCTGTTTTCAAAATAGTTATCCGTCCGTTCCGACTTGAATGGTGTATGTAAAATATCATCTTCCACATCTGCTAAACGGTTCAGCCATATACGCCCTTCGTAATCTACTGTAATGTAGCACAGTGATGTGAAGGAAACTTCATTGTCAATCATCATTATCCCTCCCAGGATTATTTTGAATGGTTTTCCTGAGCAAATTTAAAGCTGTACGGGAAATTTCGCCTCGCCGCAAAGCCTTGCAGAGCCATTTTTGCGTTTGGGGATATTTCGAGAATTTACTGACAAAACTTCCAACTGCATGCGTTACAGGAATCATCGGGCCAGAGCAAGAACTCAATTTTTTGACAAGCACAGCATCCAGCAACATAACATCCATGTTGACGGTTTCCTGCTCAAAACGAATGGAGCGAATGTAGTCGCAGCCTTGATAAAAATGTATCTCTGTGCCAAATGATAGTTCGTCGATTGTTAAATGCTCCTCGCCAGAAAGCTTGTAGATATATTCGGTCTTACCGTTTCTTTGAACCACAGCCTTCCCATCATACGGGCAAGAAACTGATATGCACTTTAATTTAGGGAGTTTTGCATAGCTCTCTTCATTTAGCGTGTTGCCAGAATGATCAGATATAATTATTGCTGGTAACGGCGCCTTTTTGCGCAGGGGTTGCTTTACCAAATAGGAGAATCCCAATGCTCCAGACTTTCCAAGTGAGATTAACTGTTCTCTTTCCCTGGTATAGAGCTTGTATAATTTCCCGTCTTGAGTACCCAGCACATTCGCAGTTGCGGGGTATGATTTCAGTTCGGCATCATCACCGCATAAATAGAAGTAAAATTCCGCTGAGTTGTGGTATATAAAATACGGATCCTGGATGTATGCTGGCCATATAGGATAGAATTTGGTTGGTTTTTCAGTTAAGAAAATAGCATATTTAAGGAAAAACTTTGCGGAGCGTTCTGAAAACTTTTTAATGCGAATTTTATATAAATACCAACTATTGAAAGAGTTTGCGCGCGTTTTGGCTATTTCTATTGCTTCGATATCTGCAGGAAAAGTATATATTGGATGCCGTTGCAATAAATAATAGAAATTTCCGGCATACGCCTTTCCGCCAGATTGTAGAATCTGGCCAGTTCGTCCGTCAAAGAAGGAGCCAGCCTGGTTGATTCCCGGTATATTGTTGGACCAAAATCTTCTTAATTCGGGATTAGCATTTATGTATTCAACACAGTAAATCTGGCTTGGAATAGAGCCAACACTCAAGTAGGTGGTTCCAATCCGCTCAATTCGCTCAAACGAGTACTCATAAACTTGGTGTGAATCTCCGGCTATCTTAATTTTGTCGCAGTGTGCCTTGTTGTCTGGAGGGTAGAAGAACCCTAATTGTAGAGAAAATATCGATCCTGTTACAACAAGGCGCAAAGGCATTATATGGCTGTTAAGTGCTCGTAGCGATCGACCGTAGTTTGGATCAAAAGAGGCTTGGCGTTCGTCGCATTCTTTATTGGGAGAGGCCGGATCATGACGGAAGTGTTGAACATTCATACCAGGGACGGTAAGTAAAACATTTTGTGCGCATAATTCACACACAAAATGGCCGCTTCGTGCTGATGCACCATAGGGATACATCTTGCAAGCCTCTTCTACTGTGATACGACGATATCCAATTTTAGAATCCCATACGCATACATGAGTTAATGGCATCCCTCGTCACCCTCGTTCTTGTTACAACGACTCGGAATTGTAAGCCGATGTGTCATCTCTGATAAAATCCATCATTTCTCCTGCATTACAATTCATAACATCTGCAATTTTAAGGAGAACCGATAGATTTACTTCTTGATTTTTGCGAAGTTTAGTGAAAGTAGCAGAAGAAAGTCCTGCACGCTTGCGAAGCTCAGCTTTGCTCATCTCTCGTTCAGCGCAAAGGACCCATAATTTTTTGTAAGTTACTTTCATGGTTTCACCCCGAATAAGAAGGATTTATAAAATTATACTACTACGAACCACATCTGTTTTCAACATATTTCGCTTTTTCACGAGTTGTTTCGATTGTATAAATTAAAGTTATCGCGAATCTAAACGCTTTTTGCTTTACGAGTGATTTTTAAAATATTTTGTTGGCTATTCCCCTCGTCCTGTGATATTGTGTGTTGCTACCAGGAGGTGCAACGCATGAAAACACGACTTAAGACCCTGTATGACTGCTTCTATACCCCGCCTGAGTTTTCGGAGCAGAAGCAGGAAGTGAAAGAATGCCACCAGGCACTCATTCAAGTGCTGGAGAAGCCGGAACGGCGGCTGGTACTACGAATCATGGATGCCCAGAGTTTGATGGCAGAGGAACGCTCCATCGACAGCTTTATCTCTGGATTTGAGCTGGCGTGGCAGCTCTCCATGGAACTGAATCAATTTGAAAAAGAGCGCTCAGTCTCTCGCTGTACGGCGAAGAGATCGGGCGCTCTTTCCATGTCCGAAAAGGAGGAAGCAACATGAAGAAACAAATCATCCCTACTGCAGCGTTTGCCGCCTGTCTGGCACTGTGTGCCGCTGTGTGGCCGCAGAAGCAACCAGCCGAGGCAATCCCCGCGCTGCCCACGCCAGCTGCTGTAATCGCCACACAGCCCGAAGTTCCAGAGATAGCAGAGATGGAAGAAGTCATACCGCCAGAGAAAGAAAAGGCGGAAGCAACACAGCAGGAACTGGTCGAGGAAACTGACATTGTCCCGGAGCCATCGCCTGCTCAAGCGCCCCCAGAGAGCGAAGTACAGGCTCCCTCTGAACAGGATGCCACACCACAGCAAGAACCGGAGCCTACCCCGGCACCTGACAGCAAGCCGGACAACATGGTCTATGTGCCAGGCTTCGGCTGGATAGAAAGCCAAGGACCCAACCATGCGGAATACGCCGAGGACATGTACGAGAACGGTAGTAAAATCGGGATCATGGGATAAATGAAAAGCAGTGCGGTATCAGGTCAAAGTCTGGTGCCGCACTGCTTATTCTGTTTCCTGCTTCAATGCGTCGCTGAATATCTCATGGACGTGGATCAGCGAAAAAACTTCACAGAGAAACCGCTCTGCCAGTTCTTTTTCGTCCAGCCAGGTGGTCTGCGGCGGCACATAGTAACCGGAATCAGCCTCTGCATCCGCTCTGGCTTTGTGAATGGCTTTCTGGATGGAGAGCCACTGACCGTAAGCGCCGCCTTTCAACTGTTTTCTCAGTTTCCGGATGGCAGCCTTATACGCTTTCTCCGCCCCGCTGGGGCCGTTATAGTTGAGCCGGATGGCCAGTTCCTGAAAAGTCGTGCCCTGCTCGTTGGGCTGACCGATCCCCAGATAACAGCGCACCAGATTTAGTTCTCTGGGGCTCAGCACCTCCTCCATGCGCTGCAGGAGCAGCGTCCGCCGCATGGAACGGTCGTAGGCCCTGGCCGGGTCGCCGCCATATCCCGGGTCAAAGACGCCCTCGCCCAAACACTCGACCTGAAACACGGTACGGTATTCTTCCAGCAGACGCCTGGCGACTTTGGCGGAGACAGTCAGCTTCTCTTGGATGGCCGGCAGAAGATCTGTTTCGATGTCCCGCTCATGGGTGGCATAGAGGAAAGCCACCTGGCGCAGCTGGTGGTAACGGTCCAGCGGGAGCGACAGAGAAAAAGAACCTTGGGCGGCGCAGTCCCGCATGGCCGTCTCAATGGCGGGGGTCGCATAGGTCAGCAGCTTGGTCCCCATAGATGGGTCAAACCGCCCCGCTGCATCCAGCAGTGCCAGCGCCCCCTCCTGCTTGAGGTCGTCCACCAGAAAATCCTGAGAAAACTGCTCGCAGTAGCTTGCGGCCAGCATGGTCAGGTATCCCTCGTTCTGGGAGAGCAGGAGCGGGGCGGCCTGCGGATCGCCTTCCTGTATGCGTTGGGCCAGCTGCTCGTTGCTGGGGCAGGGAGTGTCACAGTGGTACATGCTCATGGCCGGGCCTCCCGGGCAAGGCGCGCTCTCGCCTGGGTATAGATCGCTTCCTGCTCCATATCGTGTGCATAGCCGCTGGCGGCATAGTCGTTATCCATGAGCGCCTTATCCCGCAGGCTCTCCGCTACATACAGCGCTTCATTGCGCAGCTCGTCGGAGATCTTTCCTCTCTGGTGGTGCTTGCGGATGGTGTTGGTGCGGGTGGTAAACAGGCGGTAGACCGGGTGCTGTTTGTTCTGCTCCTTCTGCCGCATCATGGCGCCATACTGCCGGCAGGTCATGCGGGGATCCTGGGGAGCAATGCCATCGCAGTATTTCGGCATATGGCCGTTGGTGGTGAGAAAGTATGTTCCGCAGCCACAGCACCGGCTGGGCGCATGGCCGTGCTGCAGTCCGTTCATCAGGTCAAAGATGTAAAAGCTGATGGCGTGGTCAAAGAAATACCGGTTCACAAATACGGTTTCCTTTTCCTGTTTCGGGTGTCGGGCAAAGACATAGGAGGATCTCAGGTTCGGTGTGATGGTGAATGGCTCAACGTCCGGTACCGGCAAATCACGCATCATATCCCAGAACCATTCGCTGTTGAAGCAGTCGTGGGCGGCCATGGCGAAGAAGGTCTCCGTCCGTTTCTTCAGCCGCCGCAGATAGCCCTCCTCAAAGTATCGTGCCGCCACGGCAAAGTGCTGGATGCCCAGGGGGATGCTGAAGGCAGCGACCAGATAGCGGAAGAAAAATTCCCGGACAGGCGAAGCTGGCTTCAGCAGGTCGTTGTGGGATGCCGGGGAAAACATCACCTCCAATGTGTGCTGCTCCTGCCCTTTGTCCATCAGGCTGTACGGTGGACATTGCCACAGGGCATCCAGCAACTTTTCCAGAGAGGCGCGGGTTCCGTCCAGCAGTTTGATAAATTCACCTCGCCCGGCTAAGGCCAGAGCCTCCACCTGATGGCTGATGGCACCGCCGTGGGTGACCAGTTCCCGTATGGTCTCCTCGGGGACATTCAACAGTTCGGCGGCAAAGTGGCCGGCTGGGTAGACGGTCTCGTTGAAAAAGATCTGATCCTGCCAGACATCCATCGTCAGGTGCAGAAAATTGTTGTTCTGTTGGATCCCCAGTGGCATAGGGCCACCCCCCTCTGTCCTATATCTGTTTTCCGCCTGTCTTACGATATTCTCATTTTATCAAAATTCCCCCAATAATCAAGTGAAAGGACAAGAGCCACGGTGGCCGCGTGGTCTCTGTCCTTATCTTTTTATAAGGGGATGATCCTATGAGCAAAACAAAACGACTACAAACCATTGACGGCGAGAGCCTGATGAGCCTACCGCTGACGCCGCTCAACTTCGTGGTGGACACGCTGCTGTCACAGGGGCTGCACAAGAGTAGGGATGGGGGTGATCTGATGTTGTACGTAGTACCGCTGGAGGGCGGCCTGGTAGGCCTCCTGGTCGATCTCCTCCGCAGGGCGGAACATCTCCTCGTAGTAGCTGGGCCAGCTTCTGCGGGCCTCCTCTGCCTTTCTGTTGATTTCCCCTATCCTTGGGTATCCAAGAACGGCCACAAAGGCCACAGCGGCCACCAGAACGCCGCACAGGGCCGCTATGATGGTTATCTCCACCGCCCGACGGATGTCCCGGCGGCGCTGCATTCTTGTCTTGCTCACGGCCCACCCCCTAGCACGCCGGGTCGATTGCGTCCAGCCGGAGCCGATAGTCCCGGGTCAGCCGGGCCAGGTACACGGCCCCGTCCCTCAGCCACAGCCGGCAGTGGTCGCCGATATCTTCCACCATCCAGATCTCTTTGGCGGTGTAGCGGTCCCGGATCAGCTGACGGATCATTATGGTTTTGGTGGTCTTGCGCAAACAGGCGGCATAGCCAATGTCCCACTGGGCCACCGCGTCCAGCTCCTCCAGGGACAGATGGTCCCTCCACTCCTGGGTCTCCGGGGCCTCCGTCTCGCTGCTCCACAGCTCGTACAGCTCCTCTCTGCGTTCAATGGTCATGATGCACTCTCCTCCTCTCCCTTGTAGCCCATGTAGGCTAGGAACGGCAGTCTGGGGATACGGACCCGGCTCCCCATGATGATGGTGGGGAATCCCAGCAGATCGGGCCGCTGACGGGCACACACCCGGATACTCTGGTCTGTGGTGCGCAGCAGCGGCGCCACCTCTCTAGGGGTCAGCACTTCCTTGGTGCTGGCGGCGATCTCTTCTAACGTCATGATGCTTCTCCTTTCTCCGGTGCAAATAATTCGTTGATGGGTACGCCCAGGGCGTTGGCCAGGGCGGGCAGACGGGACGTCTTGGGGTTGTTCCTCCCCTTTTCCCACAGGCAGATGGTCACCGTGCTGACGCCGATCAGCCGGCCCAGCTCGGACTGGCTCATCTCTTTGGCCTCCCGCAGCTCCCGAATCCGTAATTTCGACATAGCCTCACCTCCTCGAACGGTTGTTTTTATTCTTGCTTTTTGATTGGTCGTGTGATAGGATTTATTTAAGGTGTTGTTAACACCCCTAATTGCATTAGCAGCACAACTAGGCTTACTGCAATTGCAATGACGTTGAACGCCATCGGGATAAGCCATCGCCAACGGCGCCAGCCTCTTTCTTCCATCTTCTCACCCCCCCTTTTCTAAAATCAGTTTCGCCCTAGAGGAATTTGAGCAGAAAGAGGAGCAGCTTCGCCAGCAAAAAGCCGATAAACATACAGATCGCAGGTTCCAGATATTTTATATTCTGCTTGGTGCGCTCCTTACGCTGCTGATTGAGCATGGGGCGAGGATCTTTGCCTATCTGAAGGCCGTTCTGGGATAGCTTAGATTCAAACAAGGACCAGAAGCGCTCAAATCGAGCAAAGGCTTGATCGTCATTCGGATCAGGGAGCAGCCCGGCCTGTATTGCGGCCATTATGGCCATGCCCTTGGGTGTTAGGATAACGTATCCTTCGGTTGGCGTTGTGTCCATTTCTATAATCCGCCTTTCTGCGAAAGGCACCGACGGGGTTATGAAACGCAG
>CAUWNE010000018.1:0-38605 GCA_963560095.1 uncultured Dysosmobacter sp.
CGAAATCAGGAACTTTTTGGTGGAGACTACTGGACTCGAACCAGTGACCTCCTGCGTGTGAAGCAGGCGCTCTAACCAGCTGAGCTAAGCCTCCATTTCGGATATGCAATTTCAGCCCCCATAAGACGCCGCAGATTACGGCGTCCTATGGGATGGTGACCCGTACGGGATTCGAACCCATGTTACAGCCGTGAAAGGGCCGTGTCTTAACCACTTGACCAACGGGCCATATAATCCACTCCGGGCGCGCCCAGGGCACACCCGAAGGGGAAATTTGGTAGCGGCACCTGGATTTGAACCGGGGACACTGCGGGTATGAACCGCATGCTCTAGCCAACTGAGCTATGCCGCCATATGTTGGAACCCTTGACGGGCACCAATTACTATATCAGAACGAGGCTGATCTGTCAACACTTTCTGATAATTTTTTTGAAAAATATTATAGGGGGGCGATACCTGTTGGACAGATGAATCCAAAAGGATGAAATACCCATCTTCGTCAGTTATCAATGGAGCTGCGGACAACAACTGTACGAGAGTATCATACAGGACATGGCATATCGGCAATCCCTCATGAAGCATCGGAACGGTTACCTCCCTAGCCTCTCTGACCTGTCAGTCCCGTCGCCCTCATAGTTACCCCAACCAGCACACAGAAGCAGAACTCAAACTGATCCAGGGCATGCTGCTACCGAAACCCCGGCCTGGACATGGTGGAGTTCACGGAAAGGCATAGGGCGGTCAAAATCTGCATCCCTCGCTTCTTCCCTATTCTGTATGATAAAGATTTCAGTTGCTTGATGGCAGGGCGCATATTATCGGACACCGCATCTTACCCCCAGGGCGTGCGCTTCAACAGCTTCCTGATTGGCCAGAATGAAGATTTATTCTGCACGGCACAAAGTCTTTAAATTTCTCAAAAACAGATCGTTTCATCCAGGTGTATGCAGCAGTGACCTGGGATTCCAGATATATTTTGCGCCGCTTTTGCGCGATTTCTTGAGGATTGCTGACCTCCTCCGTCCTGTGGTATACTGATGAAAAATAAATACTGGTCCCTCAGATATAGTAAAAATTGCTGGTGGTGAGATTTATGTTAGAGAAGAAGACCTCTCATTCTTATGAGAACTTTGACATGACACTGGAAGAATGCCGTGCGGTCTTCGACGCCATTACAAATCTGGTGATTATTGACGCAGATGGCCACATCAAGTATTTTTCGCCCGATATGTACACGATGGTGGAGGCATATAACAAAAAGGTTCCTCCCGCGAGCGTTGTTGGCAAACACATCAGCGAGATCCATCCTGCATCCAAAATCAGCAATGCGGTAAGTGGGGGAAAATTCGATGAGACATGCTTTTACTTCACCTCTGATGTCACCAACATCGCTCGTATCAAGAACCTATATCACGATGGGAAAATCGTTGGAGCGATCGACTATGATCTGTTTACAGACGGATTGGAGCTCAAGGCCTTTTTGAATAAAGTGTCCGAGTACTCCCAAAAGGGCTTTATCAACCTGCAAGATACCTTTCAGTCCATGTATGAAACCAGCAAGAAACAGCATCACATCAAGTACTGCGTAACTGATATCATTGGAAAAAGTCAGGCAATGATGTCACTGCGGATGCAGATTGGGAAGATCAGCGAATCGAACTCCACTGTGTTGATCACCGGAAAGACAGGATGCGGCAAAGAAGTCGTGGCCCACTCGATCCATAACTTAAGCCTCCGCTGTAAATATCCAATGGTAGAGATCAACTGTGCGGCAATCCCGGATTCCTTGGTGGAGAGCGAACTTTTCGGATACGAGGAAGGGTCCTTTACCGGCGCAAAACGCGGCGGCAGAATTGGAAAATTTGAGATGGCTGATAAGAGCACTATTTTTCTGGATGAAGTGGATCAGCTGCCCTATCATATCCAACCGAAACTGCTCCGTGCCTTGCAGGAACGGGAGATCACCCGTGTGGGCGGCGAGACAAGACCGGTGGATATTCGAGTCATCGCGGCCACAAACAAGGATTTGTGGAAATTGGTACAAGAGGGAAAATTTCGGGAAGATCTATACTATCGGCTGAACGTTGTGGGAATCGAGATTCCTCCGCTGAACGAACGGCCGGAAGATATCCCTTTACTTGCGAATTACCAGCTGAAAAAATTAAATACCGAGATGGCAAAGGAGGTCAAGCAGATCTCCAGTGAAGTCATGGAACTCTTTATGAATTATGACTGGCCCGGAAATGTTCGGGAATTGAACAATATCTTAGAACATGCCATGAACATCTGCCAGGGAGATACTCTGGAACTGGAGCATTTTGATACCTTCGTGTCCAGAGCCCTTTCCAAAAAGGTGGAAATTGACTTCTCCGCGGAATCTCCGCTGGAGCAAGTACGCATAAACGCTGAAGTGGCAGCCATCAAACGGGCATTGGAACTCACCCATAATAATCGGAGCATGGCTGCGCGTATGTTGAAGATCTCAAGAATGGCACTTTATAATAAAATGAAGAAATATCATCTGTGTTAATTTATACATTTCGTCAACAGAAGTGTATCAAAACATTTACACTGTAAACACTTTGATACACTTCTGCTTGTTTGCCTCAAACCATTGTCCGACAAGTCTTCCAACTATCCCGAAAAGACGAGGTGTAACTTTTTCTTTACACGAAGGAAATCATATGTCTAAAAAACCCTTGAACTGCAAGCATTTTCTCATAGGATTATTTGGCATATTATTTGCTATTTCTTTTTGTGTAAACACTCCTGCGCAGGTATGTTTTACAAAAAAGTGATAGGAGGACTTCCATGGGCAACTATTATGGCTACGTCATACTGGCAATCTTTGCAGTGGTCTTCATTGGCATCTCTGTGTTTGTTTCAAAAAAATTCCCAATCGAGGGTGTCGATGACTTTATTGCAGCAGGTCGAGGAATTCCGTCATCTTTGGTAGCAGCCAGCGTCATGGTTTCCTGGGTTTGGACTACAACCATTATGGGCGCGGCAGAATCCGGTATGAGCTTTGGCATTTCCGGCGGCTTGGGCTATGCCTGGGGCAACAGCATTCCGTTCTTTATTTTGATTCCTTTGGTACTCCATCTGCGCAAAAAAATGCCGAAGTGCACGACCTTTACAGAATTTATTGAGCAGAGATATGGGCGGACAGTCTCCAAGATCTTCTTTTTGTTCGGTATTGGTGTAATTATCTATGTACTGATCGCCCAGGGCGTTGGAATTGGCATCGTTTTCAACTCTATGTTCGGCATCCCTTATGAAGTCGGTGCAGTGATCCCTATGGCGATTGTGACTGTGTATATTTCCAAAGCCGGCTTGCGGGGATCGATCTTTAACGATGTCATTCAGTTCTTCATCATCTCTGTGATCATCATTGTTTCTGTCCCTCTGATCCTGAACTCTCTGGGCATGGAAAATATTTATAACGGCCTGGTAGATGTGGCAACAAATCCGAATAATATCAATTATAATCCCGAGGCGTTGACCTTCGCATCTTCCGGCGGATTCCGCTATGGCCTGACGGCGGTCGTCGTTGCAATGGGGCAGGTCCTGCTGGACCAGGGATACTATTCCAAAGCTATTGCGACCGCCAGTTCGAAATCACTGCTGAAGGCCTACATCATCGGCACCGTCGTGGCCTGGATGCCGATCCCGATCATCTGCGGCGGCGTCTTTGGCTGCTCAGTCATTTCCCTCGGCGTTGGCGAGGGTGCCGGCCTGGCATTGACTTCTGAGGCAGCTCCCTATATTATGAAGCTGGTTTATGGCGGAGGCCTGGGCAGCATTATGTTTGTACTGATGGTCTTTATGGCGGGTATGACGACAGGCGGCGGCTGTCTCTCTGGTGCACAGGCGCTGTTCACGGCAGACTTTTACAAAAAATACGTGAATAAAACCGCAACAGAGGAACAGCAGATGAACTTTGGCCGCAAAATCGTTTATGCAGTCAGCGCCTTGGTGATCGTCGTAGCGATCCTTCTGAAGGGCAAATCCCTTTTGATGATGGATATCTTCAGCGGCATTTTATTCGCAGCGCCTACCAGTTCTTTGATCGCAGGCATGTACTGCAAAAAGACTTCGCCTGTGATTGCGGTCGTATCCATCGTATGCGGGCTGGCGGCTGGCTTGATTGCGTTCTTCGTGATTCCCAATGACGATATCAACTGGTTTGTCGGAAATATCCTGGCACTTCTGGTTCCCGCGGTGATTGTAATTGTTGGATCTCTGTTCAGCAAGTACGAATATGATTTCGATCAGCTGAAAAATTATGTACCTGACCACACCGTGAATTGATAGGGAGGCTCGAATATGATTAGTCTGGAAACATTGGGGATTTATCTTTGGGGCGCATATATCTGGTTTGTAATCGGTGTTGTCTTGATCGCGGTCCCAGCAATCAAGGAACTTTGGAGCATCCTGTTCAAAAAATAAGCTCCAGAATGGCTGCATCATTTAGGGCACAAACATATTTTATCCCATAATCGGGAGAAAAGAGCGGGGTCCGCTCCGCTCAGAGAGAAATTGCATGAAAATCACAGTCGCTTGTGCGCAGCTTCTGCCCAAACTGGGGGACCGAACTGCCAATTTAGAGAAGATGGCCGCTTATGTAGAGCAGATCATGGGCGAAAATCCAAAGACAAATCTGATCGTCTTTCCGGAATTAATGACCTCCGGTTATGAGGGCACCCCTGAGATGTTCCAGGAACTGGCTGAAACCCTGCCTGATGGCGAAAGTATCCAGGTCATGGGAGCCCTGGCAAAAAAGCATCATGTTCACCTGGTTTACGGTCTTCCGGAACGAGACCCGGTGCTGACAGATGTTCTCTATAATGCGGCCGTCCTGATCAATGCCGACGGCGAGGCCGTTGGCACCTACCGGAAAGTTCATCCCTTTGCAGATGAAAAGAAATGGTGCCGTGCAGGATGCGAGATCCCTGTGTTTGATACCGAGATCGGCAAGCTGGGCATTATGATCTGCTGGGACACAGGCTTTCCTGAGGTGGCCAGATGCTGTGCCCTTCAGGGTGCGGACCTGCTGATCGTCTCCACCAACTGGGAGGACCCCTATGCGGAAGACTGGGACTTGATCACCAAAGCCCGGGCATTTGACAACACCCTTCATTTGGTGGCGGCAAATCGCATCGGAGACGACGGCAAGGCTCTGAGTTTCTTTGGGCACAGCAAAATCATGGATCCCATTGGACGGGAGATCGCTGCGCTGGATGCCCGGGAAGAAGGCGTCATCTCTGCGGAGCTGGATCTGTCGCTGACACAGAAAGAGCGGGCTCGGTATTATACATTCTTCAAAGACCGCCGGCCTGACGCATATGGTGCCATCGTGCATCCTTATTGACTGTCAAAACACTTATGTGAGACGGCCGCCTTTTTCCTCAACGCATCGGTCCATGCACCGACGAAATAAATGACCAATCCCTTGTCATCAAAGAGCTGTACTGCGTACATCCAAGTTGCAGTACAGCTCTTTGCATGTCCAAAAGCAAATCGGAGATAGCCGCCGCCTCCGATATCCTTTCCATGAAATTTATGGTATGATCAAATTAAAAGGTCAAAAAATCTCAGTTTCCTGATCAATCGTGAGACGCGGCGCGGCGCTTGATCGTTATAAGAATAAAGCCATGTTCATTACAGAAACAGGAGGCGGTTAGATTGCTGACGATGTACCTTGCCATGTTGGGCAGCGAGGAGGACCGGGAGCGGTTCACGCTGCTCTATGAGGCCCACGAAAAACGGCTCTACGCAGTGGCGCTGAGCGTTCTGGGGGACCCCACTCGGGCGGAGGACGCCGCCCAGCAGACCTGGCTCCAGGTGCTGCGAAACTGGGAGCGCATCAACGCCCTGGACTGGGACGCGGCGGCCAGGTATCTGGCGGTGGCCGCCAAGAACGCGGCGCTGGACATGCTGAAAAAAGAGCGGTGGAACACCACCATGCCGGAGGACTGGGACCCGCCGGCCCCGGAGGACGGTCAGGGAGAATACCAGCGTCTGGTGGCGCTGATTTTGACCCTGCCGGAGGCCTACCGCCGGGTACTGGAGCTGAAATTCGTGGAGGAGGAGAGCAACCAGGAGATCGCCAAAAGGCTGGGGCTCAAGGAATCCACGGTCTCTACCCGAATCCATCGGGGGCGGAAGCTGCTGCTGGACGCCATGGAACGGGAGGGATACTGCTATGGCTGAGAAGTCCTTTGACGCGCTGCTGCGGCAGGCCCTGCTGGACGCCGCCTGGCAGGAGCTGACGCCCGCCTGGGAAACGGAGTCCCCTACATTTTCTCCAGCCTATCTCCGCTGGCGGACCCGGCTGCTGGCCGATCCCTTTGCCTGGGCAAAGAAGCATCTGCGGCCGCTGTGGGCCAGGGCCCTGCGGACCGCCGCCTGTATCCTGCTGGCTGCATCTTTGACGCTGGGTTCGTTGATGGCGGTGAGCCCCACGGTCCGGGCGGCAGTGCTGAACTGGCTGCGGGAGATCAGTGGAAACCTGATGACCTATACCTCCAGCCAGCCTGCCAAGACCAATGCCCTGCCCTACAACTGGCGCATCACCTGGCTGCCGGAGGGCTGGACGCTGAAGGATATGACGATCAGCAGCCAAAAATACTATGAGCCATCCGAAAAGGGGAGCTTGTTCTATACTTGTTATGCTCCGGACAGCGCAGAACTCACCACCAACATGGGTGACGTATCTGATGCAGAGTCCGTCCGCGAAACTCTACAAGTGCAGGGATATTCAGCAGATTATTATCAGTCGGGCCGATACCAGGTCTTGCTGTGGGAAAATCAGGACGGGTTCCTGTTTCTGCTGCGGGACGATATGACGCTGGACCGGGAAACCTTCTTGAAAATCGCCGAGAGCATCCGCTATTACCCGACAACAGATACCGCTTATGAGCTGAGTTGGGTCCCTGCGGAATATGAATCGTTCTATCGCGATGAGATGATCGGCGCAGTTCAAGAGGAATGGACATGGAACCAGACCAGCCTGATCTGGCGATATGTCACCGATCCGCTCTGCCCCTTTGTATTGCCGGAGGGAGAGCCGGAGGAAGTTTCCCTGGGCGAGTTCACCGGACAACTCTGGACCGCAGAAGAGCCTCCGATCCCCCCTGAGGCTGATCCGTTTATCGTCAATGGCGAGCCCGTTGAAGAAAGCGGGTCCTCTATTGCGATAGGGGGCGTCCAAATTTCTGTCAGCACAGACCCAAGTCAGGATCAAACCAGTACCCTGCTGTGGACGGACCCGGACGCCAATACCACCTTCCTGCTGGAGGGAGCGGTGGACCCACAGGACCTGATCCGTATGGCAGAGAGCCTGAGAGAAACCGCTCCATCGCCCACACCGCCGCCCCGCCGCTCTATGCTGATGGCGGGGACCGCCGGCGGCTGAGAAGCCTTTTCCAAAATTGTCCCGAAAAAATTTGAAAATCGTGAGACGCCGTGCCCTCCCCGTTCGTTTCTCTGGTAGAAGCGAATGAGGAGGGCGCTCCTCATTCCAAAAAAACAGAGAGGATGATCAATATGACGAAAAAACGGATTCCGGGCGCTTTTTGTGCGGGTGCCTCACGACGCTGACCGCCCTGGCCCTCGGCACCACGGTTTTGGCCGCCAGCGGGCAGGTGAGCTTCAACTTCGCCAACGTATCCCTGGACGGGGAACAGAAATTCTCCGCAGGCAGCACCATCACCGCCGCCAACGGCCAGCAGGTCCCCTCCTCGATCCTCTACACCGATGCCGCCGGCGGCAAGACCAACTATCTGCCCATTCGGGCGGTCAGCGAGCTGCTGGGGGTGGAGATCGGCTACGACTCTGCTACCAAAACCGTCCTGCTGGGAAAACAGCCTGCGGAGAGCCAAGCCAGACACTGGAAACGGGTCGTGGACGGCACGTCCTTCTCCTATGTCAGCCAGCGCCCCTCCACGCCGTATACCACTCCTCCCGCATGGCGGCCTGCCTGGCTGCCGGAGGGCTGGAAGCTCTCGGATGTGTATGGCGGTTCCACCCAGACTAGCCAGCGGTTCTCCGGTGAGAGCGGAACTGTGAAATTTATATGCGCCTACCCGGACAAGGGTTCCATCGGGTCCTCCGTGCGGCATCCCGAGACGATTCAGAATTGTAAGCAAGTAACTATCCAAGGATATTCGGCGGATCTCTATGCAGAGGATGGCTGGGTCTATCTGGCCTGGGAGAATCAGGACGGCATCCTGTTCTGGTTCTCCGGAAACGGGATCAGTGTGGAAGACCTGATCCAAATGGCGCAGAGCGTGAAGCCCGACACGGAAAAACTCCCGGAGTATCAGCTCTCCTGGATGCCTGCGGGATACGTCCGGCAGGAGCGGTCCGTGCAGAACGCCGCGGTGCAGGAGATCTGGATGAAAGACGGCATGGCGCTGACCTGGATTTACAGCGGCAGTGCTGTGGAGGTCCCCACAGGCAAACCGGACGCCGTGACCGTCGGCGGTCAGCCGGGACAGTTTTGGGCCGCCACAGAGCCGTATGAGGCCGGGGACGAAGAGGACCACACCGCCAGCTTGAACGGCGTCACCATCACCAGCGGCATCGTTCCCGGCGTCCACGCGAAGGACGTGAACACCCTGGCATGGACCAAAGACGGCGTCCATTTCCGGCTCCAGAGTATTTTGGACCAAGCCGCCATGCTCCGAATCGCCGAAAACGTCAAGTGAGCGTGCCCAGACCCGAATGGCGGGCGGCCGTTATGTTCCATCCTGATGCCGTTTTGGCTTTTCTGTGGATTCAAAAAATACAAGCAGGGCTGCCGGAAAAATCCGGCAGCCCTGCCTTTTCATGTTTACATCTGATCCCTTACTTCACGAACCGGTACAGGATCACCGCGAACTGGGCGCGGGAAGCGGTGCCGGCGGGGTTCAGGGTGCCCTGGGCCGTGCCGCCCACGATCTCGTTCTTCACAGACCAGGCCATGGCCTCCTTGGCGTAGTCCGCCACAGAGGCGTGATCCGAGAAGACCGTCAGATCCGCGGCGCCGGTGGTGTCGTAGCCCATCAGCTTGGCGTAGCGATACAATGTCGCCACCATCTGCTGGCGGCTGATGGCGCCGCCGGGGTTGCTGCCGTCGGAGATGCCGTTGCCGATGGCCCACTCTCTGGCCTCCGCCATGCTAGCGGGAGATGCGCCGCTGAGCCGGGCCAGGATCATCCACAGCTGCTGGCGGGAGACGTTGCCACCGGGGTTGAACGCGGTGGCAGAGGTGCCGTTCATGTAGCCGTTCTCATAGGCCCAGGCGATCTCGTCATAGGCCCAGTAATCGGCAGAGACGTCGGCGAAGGGAAGCTGAGACGCGATCTCCTTGACGAACTTGGCCTCCACGGTGACCTTGGAGCTGGGCATGGTGAAGGAGAACTTGCCGTTGCCCTTGTCCTTGAGCTTCACGGTGTCGCCGTTCTTGTCGGTAACCACCAGCTCGTCCAGCTCATAGCCCTTGTCAGGCTTCACGGTGATGGTCACGGTGTCGCCCTTGTCGGCCCGCTTGGGGCTGACGGTCACGGTGCCGTGCTTGTTGGTATCCACGCTGACGATATAATCCCCGTCAGAGCTGCTGGAGCTGCCGGAGCCGCCGCTGGGCCGGTCATCCGGCTGGGGCGAGGGCGCAGGAACGTAGGTGTTCAGATCCTCGGGATCCATGGAGGGATCCTTGTAGTAGACGTCATTGCCGGTGACGATGACATCATTGATCTGCTCTTTGCTGGGAGCACCGCCGCCCCAGTAGTTTTTGGAGACGTCAACGCCGGTCACACCCGCGTCGGCAACCAACTTGCTGGTGGTAGAAATGTTGTTCTTCTTAAACTCCTTGGGATTTTCGTAGAACTTGATGCAGCTCTTATCCTTGAAAGTGTTCCCGGTGACGGTCTGCTGATCCGACATGATGTTCAGTTTTCCGCCGGTGACTGTGTTGTTTGTGAACGCGGTGTTCTCAGTATAAAGGATCGTGGCATACTCACAGCCAGTAAACTCGGAGCCAGTGATCGTCAGCTTTTCCAAATTGGTGACTTCATCACTATATACGCCATATTTGCAATTGGTAAACTCACACTTCTCAATGGTTATAGTCTCATCCTTACCGGCAGCAGTACCGCTAACAGTGATGCCGTAAGCCACATTCTCGTTGCCGATAATTTTGACATTGGTAAAGGTATCTCCGGCTGCGGCGCTGAAAGCGCGAGAGCCCTGAGCCTTGGAGGGCTCACCGATATCAGACAGGTCGATGGTCAGGTTCTTGAAGGTGTTTCCGCCCGCAGAGTGGAACACCGCGTCATGGTTTTCAAGACTCTCAATGGCATTGATCTTGAGGATCTTGTTATTACCTTCCAGAGTGATACCCTTGATATTCCAGATCTGCGTCCAGGAATCCACGGTGACGCTTTTCAGCAGAGTCACGGTCTTATTGTCACCCGCCATGGCGGCCTGGATGGCCTTGGGCAAAGAGGTGTACTCGGTCGTACCCACCCGGGCAACATAGAATGCCTCTTCCTTGTTGGTGATGGTGACAGGGGTTTCAGACTTCTCAACAGTGGTCTTGCTGACAAGAGCGGCATCGGTCACATTTCCGGAAGCATCATAATATCCCGGCTTCTGGGCCTGCACGTTGGCAGCCGTGTTTGTAACAGTCAGGGTGACATCATAAGAATCCTTCCCAGTACGACCATCGCCCAATAGGATATCGCCGTTATTGCCGACAGTGTCGGTAAAAGTACAATTACTGACCGAAACGGTCACATTACTTGTCTCATTGCTGGCGTTGACCACGCGAATTGGAGCCGCATACTGCCCAAGATCCTTCGTAGTATCAGCATAGCCGCAACCGTTGAATTTGCAGTCGTTGACTGTAACTGTCATATCACCACCCAACTTGTGGTTGATATTCACGGGAGCCTCAATGCCAGTAAATGTGCAGTTATTTAAGGTGATAGAACCGTTTTCGGTGGAGTGGATCGTGCAGTTACTTACAATAGGAATGAAATTGCAATCAGTCAATGTAATAATATCCGTGCCGATGCCTCCACGAAGCATCACACGCTGGTTACTCATTTGGGTATCTCCGATTTCTATACCATCACAGTCAATCAGGTTCACAGTAAGCGTGTATTTAGTATTACGGGTGCCCCACACGCCAAGATTATCCATCTTGTAGGCAGTAATGGTAATATCTTTTTCGAGATATTGGCCGTTTTCCTTGTCTTCCTTTCCAGTTTCCCGGCTGAACTTATACTGATCCACTTCCAAATCGCACTCGCCGCCGGAGATCCAGGCCTTGTTGCCGTAGATGGTCAGGTTATCGGCCACATGGCCATGGGTCATCGTACCCACATCCGCGCCGGGGCGGCAGACGATAGTGATATCAGCAGGTCCGACCTTGTAAGCTTCGGTCAGAGCAGCCTGAAGTGTAGCGGCATAATCAGACTTACTGCCGGCCTGCCAGTACACCGGAGTGTTTTCCGCCCATACAGTTTCTCCGCTCTCTGTCAGCGTCAGCGTATGGTTCTTGGCAGACAGTGCCTTAAAGGCAGCGTCGAGGGTCGTATATTCAACGCCGCCTACCGTAGCGACAGGAGAAGTTGTGACCTTGCCATCCGCGTCCATCGTGGCTCCGGGAGCGAGGTAGTCTTGCAGCGCTTTGCTATCAACGGGGTTCCCCTCTGCGGTTTGGAAAGTGCCGCCGGTGACAGTGATATTTTCTTTTGCACCATCCAGTCCTTTACTTCCTACGATCTTACCACCAGAAATGGAGACCTTGCTGCTCTCCTCTGCCCTAACCGCCGCACTGCCATTCGTTCTAACGGTACCGCCAGTAATATTTACCACAGACTCCTCGCTGCAACTGATCGCCGAAGAGTTGCTGGTTGACTTGACCGTACCGCCCTCTACGTTGAGGACGGTATTCTCCTGCACCTGGATACCGTAACTATCTGCCGACGAGATCTCGGCATCTCCACCGACGGTCAGAACCGCGCCCATATATGCCTGGATGGCGCCTGATCTACCGTTAGTATGGCTCAACGTACCGCCGGTCATCGTAAAGTGGATGGGGCTTGGCTCTGCATAACTGGAGATATAAACGCCGGTACGGCCATTGCTCACCATCTCACCGCCGGTGATGTCCACGGCTATGTTGCTATTCCCACGAACGCCCAGCACGTTATCATTGGTGCTGACCAGTTTGCCGCCGGAAATGTTGACGGAAACATCAGATGTAATGGTGTAGATGTCCACCGTCTCCTGGGTGGTCTTAATGGTGCCTGCCAACAGAGTAAAGGAACTGTTGCTGAACAACTGGATCCCATAGCCGTAATTGGGATCCGTAGCCTGGATGCTTCCGTTTTTTTCCACAGACTCGTCCGTGACAGTCAGGGAGCCGCCATTGACCGTCATCAGGAAGCTGTTGTTTGCCCCATAAGTGCTGGTAATTGTATTGCCGTTCAGATCCAGCACCACAGGTACTTTGATTTCCCAATCTTGTTTCTGGTCCGTTGTGAAACTTTGGGTCAACTTGATGTTGCCGCCGGTTTGCAGCGCTTCGGTCAAGGCCTCTGCTGAGGCCACCTCAGTCCAGGTCTCGCCCTCGGCCATTGCCATAGTTGGCATCAGCGACAGGGCCATGGCCAGTGCTAGGAAAATTGAGAATAGTCGTTTTTTCATAGTCTCCTTCTCCTTCGTGATATTCTTCTCAGCAGCCAGGGACCATTATTTTCGCGAAGCGAAAATAAAACGGCACGTGCCGTTTTGCAGGCCGCTGTTTCAGATGGCTTTATCATACCTCATGCCGGTCCAAAAAGCAAGCGGAATGTCCATCATCTTTCAAAAAAATCGGACGTTCACCCGATTTTTGTCCCAAAATCGTACACTTTTGTATTATAAATAAAATCTCCCCCGGAGCCACAGCCAAGCGCGCAAGAAAGCCACGCGTCAAACGCGTGGCTTTCGTCAAAACGCAGGATTCCGCCCGTGGGACTCACTTCCGGATCTGGAAGAGGTCCAGCGCCTGGGCCAGCGTGGCGGCGGATAGATAGGTCACGCCCTGCTGGATCACGCAGGTGCCGTACAGCTCCTCATCTTCGCCCTGGCTGTTGGTGGTCAGGATCTTGCCGCCGGGCATGGCAGTAAAGAGCACGTTGCTCTCCAGGGGCTGGGGCTTGATCATGGCCTTGCCGTAGGAGACGACCGCACCCTTGGCGCTGTCCCAGTGGACCTCCATGCCAAGGGCCTCCGCCGCGGCCCGGAGGGGCACCAGCACGTCGCCGTCCTCCGTGGTCTTCACCGGCGTGGTCAGGGGGATGTCATTGACAGAAACCCGGTCCTCCCCATAGGGGGCCAGATAGCCCCGGTATTGGTAGGCAAACACCAGCGCCTTGGTCACCGTGCCCTGGCTGTCCCGCCAGAGCATCAGCTCCGTGCCGGGACGGATGCTCTCCAGAGAGACCATGTTCCGGGTCAGATGGGGCGTGAGCTGGGCCTTGTCGGCGATCTTCACCTCGGTGCCATCGGTGGCGGTGAACTCCACATAGGTCAGCGGCGGGGGCGGGTAGATGGCGATCATCATTTGGGGCTTGACCTCCGCCACCTGGTAGAACTGGGGGGCGGCGGCATCGGCGGGGAGATTGCCCACCACCACTGTGGCGTGGGCCTGGGGCGGCATGCTGAGCATCATGGCGGGCCCCACCCAGGCATAGACCGTATCGCCGTCTTTCAGGTCCCCGGCAGCCATGGGCAGTCCGGTCACGGCGTCGATGATCCGGGTCTCTTGGTCAATGTGGATCACGATCTCCCGGTTGGGGTCGCTTTCGTCGCTGTTTTTCAGCAGCAAGCTGCCGTTTTCCAGGCGGGTGACAGCGCCCCATACCCGGACGGGGGCATGGTAGGCAGGGGCCTCTCCGGCCTTGTCGGAGCCGGTCTCTGCGGCGGCGGCAGGCAGGCACAGCAGGGCCGCCAAAAGGGTGGTGGTCATCAGGCCGGCGAACAGTCGTTTCATGGGATCAATCCTTTCTGAGTGATTTGTGGGTTTAGACGAAGCATCCGGAAAAAAGTTCCCAGTTTTCATAAATATTTCAAGCCTCGCCCCTCCGCCGGATGGGCAGGCCGCCAAGACGCAGGAATCCCCCGGTCCCCACAGAGGGGGCCGGGGGATCAGGATCACTTCTTCCCGTGGAGGGCCTTCATCCGCTTCTCGTGGTCCAGGATGGACTTGCGCATCCGCAGGTTCTTGGGGGTGACCTCCAGCAGCTCGTCGTCCGCCAGGAACTCCAAACACTGCTCCAGGCTCATCTGCTTGGGGGGCACCAGACGCAGCGCCTCGTCGGACCCGGAGGCCCGGGTGTTGGTCAGCTGCTTCTTCTTGCACACGTTCACGGTCATGTCCTCGCTCCGGGGGCTGACGCCGATGACCATGCCGCCGTACACCGCCACGCCGGCGCCGATGAAAAGCGTGCCCCGCTCCTGGGCGTTGTACAGGCCGTAGGTGATGGATTCGCCGGTCTCAAAGGAGATGATGGAGCCGTTGCCCCGGCGGGAGATCTCGCCCTTATAGGGGGCGTAGGAGTCAAAGACGGAGGCCATGATGCCCTCGCCCTTGGTGTCGGTGAGGAAGTCGTTGCGGTAGCCGAACAGGCCCCGGGCGGGAACCAGGAACTCGATCTTCATCCGGTCGCCCACAGGCGTCATCTCCACCAGATCCGCCTTCCGCTGGCCCAGCTTGTCGATGACAGCGCCCACGCAGTCGCCGGGCACGTCCACCACCAGCCGCTCGATGGGCTCGCACTTGACGCCGTCGATCTCCTTGTACAGCACGCGGGCGGGAGAAACCTGGAACTCATAGCCCTCCCGGCGCATGGTCTCGATGAGGATGGAGAGGGACATCTCGCCCCGGCCCGCCACATTGAAGGCGGTCTCCCGGTCGGTGTCGGTGACCCGGAGGGACACATCTTTCAGCGTCTCCCGGTACAGCCGCTCCCGGATCTGGCGGGAGGTGACAAACTTGCCCTCCCGGCCGGCGAAGGGGGAGTCGTTGACAGAGAAGGTCATCTCCAGGGTGGGGGCGCTGATCTTCACAAAGGGCAGCGCCTCCACAGCGGAGGGGGCGCAGATGGTGTCGCCGATGGTGATGTCGCCGATGCCGCTCATGGCGATGATGTTGCCGGCGGTGGACTCGGTGACTGTCTTTTTGGCCAGGCCGTCGAACTCATAGATGGCGGTGGCCTTGGCCTTCTTGGGGGCCGCGTCGGGGGCGTGGTAGTTGCACACCACGATCTCCTGGTTCTGCTTCAGGGTGCCCCGCTCAATGCGGCCGATGGCGATGCGGCCCACGAAGTCGTTATAGTCGATGGCGCTCACCAGCATCTGGAAGGGCTCGTCCACATTGGCCTCGGGGGCGGGGATATACTCCAGAATGGTCTCGAACAGGGGCGTCAGGTCGGTGCCCACGGTCTCGGGAGAATAGGAGGCGGTGCCGTTGCGGCCGGAGCAGAAGAGCATGGGGCTGTCCAGCTGCTCGGGGGTGGCGTCCAGGTCCATCAGCAGCTCCAGCACCTCGTCCACCACCTCGTGGATGCGCTGGTCGGGGCGGTCGATCTTGTTGACCACCACGATGACCCGGTGGCCCAGCTCCAGGGCGCGGCTGAGGACGAAGCGGGTCTGGGGCATGGGGCCCTCGGCGGCGTCCACCAGCAAAATGACGCCGTTGACCATCTTCAAGATCCGCTCCACCTCGCCGCCGAAGTCGGCGTGGCCCGGGGTGTCCACCACGTTGATCTTGGTATCCTTATACTGGATCGCGGTGTTTTTGGCCAGGATGGTGATGCCACGCTCCCGCTCCAGGTCGCCGGAGTCCATGACCCGGTCCACGGTCTCCTGGTTCTCCCGGTACGCGCCGCCCTGCTTGAGCATCTCGTCCACCAGGGTGGTCTTGCCGTGGTCAACGTGGGCAATGATGGCGACATTTCTCAACTTCTCGTTCTGCATACATTCTTCTCCTTCACAGTGGGGCGCGGCCAGCTGCCAGCCGGCCCCCACAAGCATTTCACAGACAATTCCTCCGGCGCAGGGCGAAGCCGTGCGTCTTTGAACCGAGGGAGTCTCCCTCTCTCGACATATCAATGCACTATTATAATCACATTTTTTTCATATTGCAATGAAAAAATCCCACAGGATTTCCCGAAAATCCGCAGTTTTTTCCGCTCCCGGGGCCGGATGCGCCGGAGAACAAAACAAGACAGGCCGTCAGCCTGTCTTGTTCCCGGAAAAAGGGGGCTCATTCTGCCGCAAGCACTGCCACGTGCATCTGGACGCTCTCCCCGTTTTCCACCCATTTGGCCAGGTTGTGGGCGGTGGCCTCCTGGCCGGAATAGGGGCCCAGCTCCCCGGTCTGCTCGTTGCTGAAAAGGGCGGCCTCGCTGATGGGGTAGGATGCGCCGTTGAGCCGGATGGCCTGGTCCGCAGAGGTGATCACCGCGCCCAGGGTCTCACAGGAGACCTCCGGCATTTCGCAGAAGATCATGAACTTGGGCAGGTCTGTGTCCATGGTGGCCTCCTGGATCACAGGCTCCAGAAGGCAGGCCGCGCCGTCGTCAAATGCACAGTCCTCATCCAGAAAGACCCGGGCGCCCTCGCCGCCCCGGTGGATGAGACTGCCCTGGAAAAGGCAGTTTTGGAATGCGATCCTGCCGTGTTCTCCGGAGATGGTGACATCCTCCTGAAAGATCAGATTTTCCACGACGACCGCTTCTTCTCCGGAGAGGTCGTAGGCAAAGACGTCCGCATGGGTCCTCCCGGCCTGATCTGCGCTGGGTTCCTCCGCAGGGACCGTCTCCGGCTGAGGCGGCTCTTTGGCGCCGCAGGCCGCCAGGCTCAGCATCAGAAGCAGGAGCAGTCCTGCCAGGACAGAATTGGGAAGTCTGTGAGTTCTCATGGTTGATCGTCCTCTCTTTTTTGTTTATTTGCACTTATATAGGTGCAAAAGAAGTATAGCATTGTTCTACGATTGAGTCAATCAAAACGTGCCTAAACAGGTGCAAAAGAGGTTGATGATGAACAAGGAGATCGAGGCCCGGGTGGGCCGCAATATCCGGCAGCTCCGGGAGGATCAGCACATGACACAGGACGCGCTGGCCGCTCAGCTCCAGCTCTGCGGATGCGATATCACCAGAAGTGCCGTGGCAAAAATCGAAGTGGGCCAGCGCCATTTATACCCGGACGAGATCATTCTGATCCGCCGGATTCTGGGCGTCAGCTATGAGGAGATCTTTGCCCTTTGAACAGCTGCCGGGCTGTCCCGGCATTCCTTCGGCAGAGGCAGACAGCAAAAGCGGCACGCCTGGGCGTGCCGCTTTTGTTGAAAAAGGCCCCGCGGGTCTCCGCCCCTGAAAAGCGGACGGCGTCAGGGACCCCAGGGCAAAAAAATCGCCGCGAAGCGGCGGACCCAACCCGAAGCCCAGCGACAGCGGCGCCGGTTCGGAAAGAATGTGCAAGGAAACTAGCGGATGCCGTTCTCTTGTTCCACAGGAAGAAAAAAATGTCGGAGCAAAGTGAACTTTGCTCCGACGCTGGAGCGGCTAATGGGAGTCGAACCCACCTATGCAGCTTGGGAAGCTGCCGTTCTACCGATGAACTATAGCCGCGTCTGGGGTACATTATAGCAGAGCCCGCCGGGAAATGCAACACGAAAAATGGCGGCGGCGAGATCATTTTTCAGGGCCGGGCCTGCGCATCCCCCGGATACAGCGTCTGGGAGACACGCAGGCCGGATTCCTTTGGAGAACCGCACTCAGCCCATAGCCACAGCCTGGGCCACGGCCTGCCCCATGGCGGCGCAGCCCACGGGAGTCGTTCCGACTTCCAGGATGTCCCCGGTCCGAAGGCCCCGCTCCAGCACGGCGCTGACGGCGGCTTCCACCGCGTCGGCCTCGGCGGGCATCCCCAGGCTGTAACTCAGCATCATGGCGGCAGCCAGGATCATCCCGATGGGGTTGGCGATGTCTTGCCCGGCGATGTCGGGGGCGGAGCCGTGGATGGGCTCGTAGAGCCCCCGGCTGCCGTCGCCCAGGCTGGCAGAGGGCAGCATCCCGATGGAGCCGGTGATCTGGCTGGCCTCGTCAGAGAGGATGTCTCCAAAGAGGTTTTCCGTCACGATCACGTCAAACTGGCTGGGGTCCCGGACGATCTGCATGGCGCAGTTGTCCACATACATGTGCCTGAGCTCCACATCCGGATACTCCGGAGCCATTTCGTTCACGATCTTCCGCCAGAGCTTGGAGGAGTCCAGCACATTGGCCTTGTCCACAGAGCAGATCCGCTTTCCCCGCTTCCGGGCGGTCTCAAAGCCCACCCGGACGATCCGGCGGATCTCATGCTCCCGGTAAAGCATCAGGTCGGAGGCGGCGGACTCGCCGTGTTCCTCCCAGGTCCTGTGCTCGCCGAAGTACGCGCCGCCGATCAGCTCCCGGACCACCATAAAGTCGATGCCCCGGTCCACGATCTCCGGGCGGAGGGGGCTGGCGCTGCGCAGCTGGGGGATCAGCTGGGCGGGACGGAGGTTGGCGTACAGCCCCATGCCTGCCCGGAGGGCCAGCAGCCCCTTCTCAGGGCGGATGGCCGGGTCGATGGTATCCCACTTGGGCCCGCCCACGGCGGAGAGAAGGGCCGCGTCGCTCGTAAGGCACGTCTCCAGGCTGGAGGGGGGCAGGGGGACGCCGAAGGCGTCAATGGCGTTTCCGCCCATAGGGGCGTCGGCATAGCGGAAGGTGTGGCCAAAGCGGCTGGCCACCGCGTCCAGGACCGCCAGGGCCTGGGTCATGATCTCCGGGCCGATGCCGTCGCCCCGGATCACCGCGATCGTTTTTTCCATGGTGTATCTCAGTCCTTTCCTGCTGCTTGGAGAGAGGCCATCAGCCCGCCCTTTTGGATCATCTCTTTGATGAAGTCCGGGAAGGGCTGGGCCTGGTAGGTCTCCTGCTTGGTGACGTTGGTGATGACGCCGGTATCAAAATCGATCTCCACCTGGTCGCCGTCGTCGATGCCGTCGCTGGCGGCCTCGCACTCCAAAATGGCAAGGCCGATGTTGATGGCGTTGCGGTAAAAGATCCGGGCAAAGGTCTTGGCGATGACGCAGGAGATGCCGCTGGCCTTGATGGCGATAGGGGCGTGCTCCCGGGAGGACCCGCAGCCAAAGTTCCAGCCTGCCACCATGATGTCGCCGGGCCGGACCTTCTTCACAAAGGCGGTGTCGATGTCCTCCATGCAGTGGCTGGCCAGCTCCTTTTCGTCCTGGGTGGCCAGATGCCGGGCGGGGATGATCACGTCGGTGTCGATGTGATCGCCGTATTTATGGACGTGTCCAGATGCTCTCATGATTCCATGACCTCCTTGGGGTGGGTGATACGGCCGGTAACGGCGCTGGCCGCCGCCACGGCGGGGGAGGCCAGGTACACTTCGCTGTCCACATGGCCCATGCGGCCCACAAAGTTTCGGTTGGTGGTGGAGATGCACCGCTCCCCGGCGGCCAGGATACCCATGTGGCCGCCAAGGCAGGGCCCGCAGGTGGGGGTGGAGACGATGCACCCCGCGTCCAGGAAGATCTCGGTGTAGCCCTCCTGGATGCACTGGCGGTAGACCCTAGGCGTGGCGGGGATCACGATGACCCGGACGCCGGGGGCCGCCTTCCGGCCCCGGAAGATGGCGGCGGCCGCCGCCATGTCCGCCAGCTGGCCGTTGGTGCACGAGCCGATGACCACCTGATCGATGGCGATGTCCCCGCCCTCGCTGGCGCTGTGGGCGTTTTCCGGCAGATGGGGATAGGCCACGGTGCAGTCGATCTCGCTGAGGTTCAGCTCGATCACCTGCTCGTACTCCGCGTCCTCGTCCGCCTCCACGGCGGTCCAGGGCCGGTCCACCCGGCCGGCCACATAGGCCCGGGTCACGTCATCCACGGCAAAGATGCCGTTTTTCGCGCCGGCCTCAATGGCCATGTTGGCGATGGTGAGCCGGTCGTAGATGGTGAGGCTGGCAAGGCCCGGTCCGGAGAACTCCAACGAGCGGTACAGCGCCCCGTCCACGCCGATCTTCCCGATCAGGTGGAGGATCACATCCTTGCCGCTGACATAGGGCCGGAGGGCGCCGGTGACGTGGACACGGATGGCGGCGGGGACCTTGAACCAGGTCTCGCCGGCGGCCATGGCGGCGGCCATATCCGTGGACCCCACGCCGGTGGAGAAGGCCCCCAGGGCGCCGTAGGTGCAGGTGTGGGAGTCGGCGCCGATGCAGGCCTCGCCGGGGGCGATCAGGCCCTGCTCCGGAAGGAGGGCATGCTCGATGCCCATGCGCCCCACATCGTAGTAGTGGGCCAGGTCAAAGCGGCGGGCAAAGGTCCGGCACTGCTTGCACTGGGTGGCGGCCTTGATGTCCTTGTTGGGGGCGAAGTGATCCATGACCATGACCACCTTGTTCTTGTCGAAAACGGCGTCAAAGCCCGCCTTTTCAAATTCGTTGATGGCCACGGGAGAGGTGATGTCGTTGCCCAGGACCAGGTCCAGCCTGGCCCGGATCAGCTGGCCCGCCCGGACCTCGGGAAGTCCCGCGTGACGGGCCAGGATCTTTTGTGTCATCGTCATGCTCATGACGCCTGCGCTCCTTTCTGCTGTGCCGCCTCGGCGATTTTGTTGATGCCGTTCACATAGGCCCGGATGGAGGACTCGATCACATCGGTGGAGATGCCGGTGCCGGTGTAGAGCTCTCCGTTGTGGCTGAGCTTCACCACCGCCTCGCCGATGGCGTCCTCCCCGTCGGTGACGGCGTTGAGGCTGAAGCTCTCCAGATTCACGTCCATCTGGGTGATCCGGTTGATGGCCTTGAAGGAGGCGTCCAGAGGACCGGAGCCGATGGCCACCTCCTCGCTCTCCTGCTGGCTGCGGCGGAGCTTCACGTAAGAGGTGTTGGGGATGCCCTCGCCCACGTTCACCACATGGCTGACCAGCTGCCAGCCGCCGGAGCCCTTATGGCTGCGGTTGAGGACCAGGGCCTCCAGGTCGGAGCTGGTGATGGTCTTTTTCTTGTCCGCCAGCTGCTTGAACCGGGCAAAGACGGCGTCCAGCCGCTCGTCGCTGATCTGATAGCCCATGTCCGCCAGCCGCTCCCGGAGGGCGTGCTTGCCGGAGTGCTTGCCCAGGACCATGGTGCTCTTGGGGATGCCGATGTCCGAGGCTTTCATGATCTCATAGGTCTGGGCGTTGGCGATGACGCCGTGCTGGTGGATGCCGGACTCATGGGCAAAGGCGTTGGCTCCCACGATGGCCTTGCTGGGGGCGATGGGCACGCCGGTGATGCTGGAGAGGAGCTTGCTGGACTTGTAGATCTGCTGGGTGTGAACGCCGGTCTCCGCGTCGTAGAAGTCGGAGCGGGTGTGGAGGGCCATAACGATCTCCTCCAAGCTGGCGTTGCCCGCCCGCTCGCCGATGCCGTTGACCGTGCACTCCACCTGGGCGGCCCCCGCCCGGATGCAGGCCAGGGTGTTGGCCACGGCCATGCCCAGGTCGTCGTGGCAGTGAACGGAGATCTCCACATTCTCCACGCCCCGGACGTGCTCTTTCAGGTAGCGGATCAGCTCGTACATCTCCTCGGGCATGCAGTAGCCCACGGTGTCAGGCACGTTCAGCACCGTGGCGCCGGCGGCCACGGCGGCGGAGTAGCACTCCGCCAGAAACGCCCGGTCCGAGCGGGAGCCGTCCTCGGCGGAGAACTCCACGTCCGGGCACAGGCTTCTGGCATAGGCCACGTTCTCCCGGATGCTCTGGAGGACCTGCTCCCGGGTCATCCGCAGCTTATACTCCATGTGGAGGTCGCTGGTGGCGATGAACACATGGATGCGGGGCTTTTTGGCGTTTCGCAGGGCGTTCCAGGCCGCGTCGATGTCGCCCCTGGCGCAGCGGGCCAGACTGGCCACGGTGCAGTGCTCCACGGCGGCGGCAATGGCCGCCACACTCTGGGCGTCCTCCGGAGAGGCGATGGCAAAGCCCGCCTCGATCACGTCCACGCCCAGGGCGTCCAGCTGGCGGGCCATGTCCAGCTTTTCCGACAGGTTCATGCTGCATCCGGGGGACTGCTCGCCGTCCCGCAGGGTGGTGTCAAAAATCTTGATCTTTCTCATTGCTGTCTCCTCCTTATGCCTTCTAAATAACCCTAAGAAAAACAAAAAAGCCTTCGTCTCCCAAATAAGAGACGAAAGCTTCACTTCCGCGGTACCACTCTTGTTGATATCTCTCGATATCCGCTCTCCGCATCGGCCCCTCTCGGGACGAATCCGGCCTCATTGGTAACGGTGAGGAAACCCGGTCGCACCTACGGCCCCGGCGGGGGCGTTCAGCTGACTGCTCAAGGGCCAGTAAATCGTCTGTCCGCATACCGCCTCACAGCAACCGGCGGCTCTCTGAAATGCTCGCAGCGACGTTTTCCCTGTCATTGCATTTGTGATATTGATGCTTAATTTACACAACTCTCCCCCGGTTGTCAAGAAAAATTTTTTCCTGTTTCAGGGCAGCCCTCCGGGCGCAGCGAAAGCGTTTGTGCGGGATGCCCGAAAATTCCGGCGGTTTTTTGGAAAAAGACGGAGAAATTTTATGGAAGATGCACACTTGATAAACCCCCGCGGGGATGTAGAATAAAGGTGGAAACTGATAGATTGAACCGTTTTCCTGAACGGTCAGATAAAGAAGGGATTCATGATGCTGGATTTTTTAAGAAGCGAGGGCGTCTCCCCGCAGATCATCTCTGAGATCGAGGCCTACCGAAGGGCCTATTCCGTCAGCGACGAGGTGAAGGGCCGCATTCCCCACCCGGCCTATCACTACTACGGCCGGGAGATCTGGGAGCAGGCGGCCACCGCCCTGCTGGCCGGAGAACACCTGCTGCTGGTGGGGCCCAAGGCCACCGGCAAAAACGTGCTGGCAGAGGGGCTGGCCGCCGCCTTTGGCCGCCCGGGCTGGGACGTTTCCTTCTACATCAACATCGACGCGGCCTCTCTGGTGGGGACGGACACCTTCGAGGATGGCCGGGTCTCCCTGCGCAAGGGGCCCATCCTCCGCTGCGCCGAGGAGGGGGGCTTTGGCATCCTGGACGAGATCAACATGGCGAAAAACGAGTCCCTGGCCGTGCTCCACGCCACGCTGGACTTCCGCCGGGTCATCGACGTGCCGGGCTATGACCGGATCGTGCTCAGCGACGCCACCCGGTTCATTGCCACCATGAACTACGGTTACGCCGGCACCCGGGAGATCAACGAGGCCCTGGCCTCCCGGTTCATGGTCATCAATATGCCCATCATCTCCGGGGAAAACCTGAAAAAGCTGCTGCTGGCCCAGTTCCCCACTCTGAAGGAGGACTACGCCCAGCAGCTCTCCGACCTGTTCCAGGACATCCGCAAGAAGTGCGACAGCGCGGAGATCTCCACCAAGGCTCTGGACCTGCGGGGCTTGATGGCCAGCGTCCGATTGATCCACAAGGGCCTGGACGTCCGCTCCGCCCTGGGCATGGGCATTGTGAACAAGTGCTTTGACACCTTCGAGCGCCAGCTGGTGGAGGACCTGATCGCGGTCCGGCTCCCCGCCGGCCTGGACCGGAGCGCCCTGTTTACCGACTGATATGAACATTTCGGAAAACGAGACCCGGCGGGCCTCCAACCTGATCTGGAACGCCGCCCGGGACTATACCTTCGAGCCTCAGCTCCGGGTCTTTGACCGGGAGGGCCGGGCGGAGCTGTACTGGAACAGCGTCGTGGGCGCGGCCTGGCGTCACTTTGACCGGGAAAAGCTGGATGGGTTCTTTCGCTCCTTTGACGGAGCGGAGGACCAGGGGCTCTTTGAAAATCTCACCTGGATGGCCCTGGAAAACGCCGTCTTTCTCCGGGAACGCGCCGACCGCCCCGCCCTGCCCCGGCTGCGGGAGGAGTATGCCCGGCGGGCGGTGGGGGAGATGGCGGACAGCCTGGAGACGGCGGATCTGCTGGAGCTGGCCCACTTCCGCCGCGTCCTGGGCCAGCCCACCAAGCTGCCGCCCCGGGAACAGGCCCTGCTGGAGGCCCTGGAGCCCGGGCCGGACCTGGACACCGACGCGCTGATCGCCCGCCTCCAGGCGGTCTTCGCGGAGCGCTTCGGCTACCGCCCCGGCCAGGCCCAGGCCGGCTGCCGCCGGCGGGGGCTCTTTGGCGGAGAGTGGTTTGCCGGGAAGAAAAAGCAGCAGCTGCCGCCAGTCCGGGGCTTTGCCTTTGGCTATGGAAAGTACAGCGACGGCGGCAGTCAGGTGGCCAAGCGGAACCGGTCGGAGCTGGGGCTCCCGGTGGTCCAGACCCCGGAGGGCCTGAAAAAGTACATCCGGGATTACTTCGGCCCGCCCTGCTGCCCGGAAAAGGAGCTGGCGGAGATGGAGCGGGACTACTGCACCGGCAACCACCGCTCCTGCCATATCCACTTCACCCGGGGGCTCAGCGCAGACCGCTCCATTCCCAAGGGCTACGTGGGCGCCCAGAAAAAGGCCAACATCAAGCGCACCGTCCGGAACCGGGCCTTTTACCGGGAGCACCTGGTCCAAAACCAGATGACCATCAACCGCCTGACCAGCCAGCTGCGCAGCTCCCTGCTGACCCAGATGGACGCCAATGCCGCCCGGGCCAACGCCGGGCAGCTGGAGGCGGGCCGGGTCTGGCGGGGGCTCTACCTCCAGGATCACAAGATCTTTGCCCGGAACGCCAACAACACCCTGGGCAGCCTCTCCGTGGACATCCTGCTGGACGCCTCCACCTCCCAGCTCCAGCGGCAGGAGACCATCGTCACCCAGTGCTACATCATCGCCGAGAGCCTGACCCGCTGCGGCCTGCCGGTGCGGGTGTACTCCTTCTCCTCCATCAGCGGCTACACCACGCTGACGCTGTTCCGGGATTACCAGGAACCGGAAAACAACGACAACATCTTCAACTACTTTCCCTGCGGCTGCAACCGGGACGGCCTTGGCATCCGCATCGCCGCCGGCCGGATGGCCCGGACGGACTATGAGCACAAGCTCCTGATCGTCCTCTCCGACGTCAAACCCAACGGCGTGGTGAAGGTGGAGACGTCAGAGGGCGTCTTTCAAAACTACGCCGACGAGCTGGGCATCGCCGACACCGCCGCCGAGGTCCATCGGGCCAAGATGAACGGCGTCTCTGTGATCTGCGTCTTCACCGGAAACGACGCCGACCTGCCGGCGGCCCGCCGGGTCTACGGGCACAACCTGGCCCGCATCCGCTCCCTGAACCAGTTCGCGGACACCGTGGGCAAGCTGATCCTCATGCAGATCAAAAACCTGTGACTGTCAAAAAAGGGGCCGGTCCCTCCGGGATCGGCCCCTTTTCTCTCTTCTGCCGCCCACCTGTAAACAATCTGCAAATCCTTGCCGGATCGGTGGCCTTTTGCCGGGAAGCCTGCTATGATAGGGGCATCACATCACCCACAAGGAGGTCACGCCATGGACGAGAGAACCTTACTGCAAGTCACGGTGGACGGGGAGACCCGTTCCTATCCGGCGGGAACGCCTTACCGGCAGATCGCCGCCGACGTGCAGGACCGCTATGAAAACGAGATCCTGCTGGTGAACCGCGAGGGCAAGCTCTGCGAGCTCCACAAGCAGCTGGACCGAGACTGCACGCTGAAGATGGTCACCGCCGCGGATAAGGCCGGTATGCAGACCTATGAGCGCAGCGCCGTCTTTCTGATGCTCAAGGCGCTGCGGGACGTGGTGGGTCCGGAGAACATGGAGCGGGTCTGCGTGGACTTCTCCCTCAGCCGGGCGCTGTTCGTCCGGGCCAAGGGGGCCTTCACGTTGACCCAGGAACTGCTGGATCAAGTCTCTGCCCGGATGCGGGCGCTCTCGGACCAGGCGGCCCCCATCGCCAAAAGCTCCGTGTCCACAGACGACGCCATCCGCTTTTTCCGGGAGACGGCGCTGCTGGACAAGGCCCGGCTGCTGGAGTACCGGATCACATCCCGGGTGAACATCTACACCCTGGACGGCTTCTCCGATTACTTCTACGGCTATATGGTGCCGGACGCGGGATACGTGAAGTGGTTTGCCCTGGAGCTCTATGAGGACGGCTTCGTTCTCCGGCTGCCGGACCAGCGCCAGCCCCGCCAGGTGGGGGACTTCACCCCCTCGGCCAAGGTCTTCCGGGCCCTCTATGATGCCACGCTGCGGTCTGAGGCCCTTCATGTGACCAACGTGGGGGAGCTGAATGAGACCGTCTCCCGGGGCGGCGCCACTCAGATGATCCTGGCCCAGGAGGCTCTGATGGAAAAGCAGATCGGCGACATCGCCCAGGAGATCGCCGGCCGCCGGGATGTCCGCTTTGTGATGATCGCCGGTCCCTCCTCCTCAGGAAAGACCACCTTTTCCCATCGCCTGTCCACCCAGCTCATCGCCTGCGGTCTGCGGCCCCACCCCATCGCCACGGACAACTACTTCAAAAACCGGGAGGACACCCCCCGGGACGAGAAGGGCCAGTACAATTTTGAGGATCTGGAGGCCATGGATCTCCAGCAGTTCAACGAGGATATGACCCGGCTGCTGGCTGGCGAGACGGTGGAGATCCCCCAGTATAATTTCAAAAAGGGCTGCCGGGAGTATAACGGCGACTTTTTGACCCTGGGCCCCCAGGATGTCCTGGTCATCGAGGGCATCCACTGTCTCAACGACCAGTTCTCCCAGGCCCTGCCCCGGGAGAGCAAGTACAAGATCTACATCAGCTGCCTGACCACCTTGAACGTGGACGATCACAACCGCATCCCCACCACCGACGCCCGGCTGCTGCGGCGGATCGCCCGGGATGCCCGGACCCGGGGCTACGGCGCCCGGGCCACCATCCAGATGTGGCCCTCGGTCCGGCGGGGAGAGGAGAAGAACATCTTCCCCTTCCAGGACAGCGCCGACACCATCTTCAACTCCGCGCTGATCTATGAGACGGCGCTTTTGCGCCCCTATGTGGAGCCGCTGCTCTTCGGCGTGCCCAAGGACTGTGAGGAGTATCTGGAGGCCAAGCGGCTGCTGAAATTCCTCAGCTATTTCCTGCCTATCCCGGCTGACGACGTGCCCCGGACCTCTCTGGCCCGGGAGTTCATCGGCGGGGGCTGCTACAAGACCTGACCAGCCGCCCCGGAGGTGGCCCAATTCCCTTGGAAACCGTCTCCTCGCTTTGATGCACAGCTGCAAAACCGCCCCGGATCGTGCCTGCCGCACGATCCGGGGCGTTCTCATTTTTCTTCTTCCATTTTTACTGCAGCCAGTTCCCATTAAAACCCGCACAGGAGGAACGTCTCCCGGGCTGACTTCACGCTTTTGTAATATGCAGGCTGCGGCAGACGCTGCGGCGGGTGAAGCGGTAGACCAGGTAGAGCACCGCGGACATCCCGCCGATCACCGCAGCGCAGACGCCCATGCCGGCCAATTCTCCGGGGGTGAAGCGGTTGTCGTTGAAATACATGATCATGGCGTAAAAGGCGGCGATCAGGCCCGTTCCCACCAGAGCGGGCACCAGGAATACCTTGGACACCTGCCCCTTCACCGACCGGAAGAGATAGCGGTTGGGCGCGCCCAGATGCCGCAGGTCGTCATAGACCCGGGCGTTGGTCAGGGCGATGGTCATGCACCGGGTAAAGGCGATGACGATCACCGCCGCGAAGCAGATCAGCGCAATGAAGATGAACAGCATCAGATAGACCGCCATGGTGGTGACGAAGTCGTTCCGGTCCAGGATGCGGAACTGGGGCATGTAGAGCCAGTAGTTGCGGAAATCCGAGGAATCCCGGTCCTCCCGCTCCATCACCGGGAAGTCGTGGTCGGCGATATGCTCCCGGTCAAAGGGGTAGTCCTCTCCGGCCTCCTCCGCCAGGACCTTTCGCACCGGGTCGTAGGCGTTCATCTGCATCACCTCGTCGCCGGAGTTGTCCACGATCTCGTTGAACAGCGCCTTGGCGAAGGGATAGCTGGCGTCCACATCCGCCACGTTGAAGCACACATAGGTCTCCTGCCAGAGGTCGGTCAGGCCCTCTGTGACGGCGGCGTAGTCCTGGTCATCCAGCACATAGCTGCCCAGCAGCATGGTAAAGCGCAGGGGCTCTGCCGGAGTGACCTGCAAGGCAGTGCGGGTGACCATGTTGGTGACCCGTGTCACATCGCCGCCGGAGAGATAGCTGGCGCCGCCCTCGTCGTCCAGCACGTTGGCGCAGGTGCCGGGGGCCAGGTCCACATCCTGGCCGGTGAGGGCATTCCAGGCGCTCTCAGAGAAGAAGGAGGCCCCGCCCTGGATCTCCCGGTACTCCGTGGTGTAGGTGGTGCCCAGGGCGCCGCTGTCGTGCTCAATGGATTCGTAGCCGTCTGTCCCGAGGAGGGCGGCCCCCTCCTGGGCCCAGGCGGTGATGGTCACGTCATTTGCCGCCGCCAGGGCCTCCACCGCGTCCCGCTGGGGGAGCGTCTGATCGTTTCGCCAGTGATACTCAAAATCCACCGGCCGGGTGTCAAAGCTGTATACGGAGCTGGTGCGCAGCATGGGGGCATAGAAGCTGGCAAAGTAGCCGCCGGCGATCAGCAGCGTCATCACCAGCATGTTCCGCACGGTCTGCCGGCCCTGAAAGCGCATCTGGGACGTGGCGATGAGATCCCGGTACTTGCGGCCCTTTCTCCAGCCGTTCACCACCGTGTGGAGAAGGATCATATACATGCCCGCCAGGGCCGGCAGGTAGCAGATCCCATCCACCACCGCCGGGGGATACCAGTGGAGGACCTGGACGCAGAAGGAGGGGAAGAGATAGCCCAGCGCGCCGCCCAGGACCAGCAGCACGATGCCCACGGGGCCGTACCACGGTTTGACCGCCCGGATGGGCTCGGACTTGTGGGACTCCTGGACCACATCGATGATGTTGGTCTTTCGGACAGACCGCCCGCCCAGGAAAAACAGCATCCCCACCACGTAAAACCCGAAGATCAGGCTCAGAAGATACGACTGGGGGTCAAAGGAGAGGGCCATCTCCTGGGAGTCCACCAGGAACAGCCGGAACAGCTGCCACACGCCCCAGGCCAGCGGGCCGCCCAGCAGGGCGCCCAAGGCGCAGGAGGTCAGGGAGATCACCGCCAGCTCTTTGCCAAGCTCCCCTTGCAGCTGGCGGCGGGTGGCCCCCAGGGCCAGGAACACGCCGGTCTCCCGGGACTTTTGGCGGAAGAAGAGCCCGGCGGCATAGGTGGTGAACACGGCGCAGCCGATCACTGTCAGAACAAATACCATGACCACCTGCTTGCGGCTGTCGCCCCCCTCGGGCAGCACAGAGAGGATGGTGGGCGAGCGCATCATGCACACGTAGGCGGTGATCAGCAGCACGGAGAAGAAGCTGCATCCCGCCAGCAGGGCGTATTGATGCCAGTTTTTGCGGCGCAGGGCGCCGTAGACCTGAGAAAACTGTCTCATCGGCTCACTCCTTACCCATATCCCGGATGGCGTCCAGCAGCTGGTCCTGGAAGGCGGCGCGGTCTGTGCCGCCTTTTTCCAGGGTCCGCCACACCACGCCGTCCCGGAGGATGATTACCCGGTCGCAGAAGGAGGCGGCAAAGGAGTCGTGGGTGACCATGAAAATGGTGGCGTCCAGGGCGGTCCGGGCCTGTTCAAAGGACCGGATCACCGCCCGGCTGGACTTGGAGTCCAGATTGCCGGTGGGCTCGTCGGCCAGGATCAACAGCGGGTGGTTGATGAGGGCCCGGGCTACGGCGGTGCGCTGCTTTTCGCCGCCGGAGATCTCCGCCGGGTACTTACCCCGGATGGCGGAGATGCCGAACACGTCGCACAGCTGATCCGCCCGGGCCTCCGTCTGGCTGGAGACGGCGCCGCCGATGATGGCCGGCAGCAGGATGTTCTCCCGGACCGTCAGGCCGTCCAGCAGCAAAAAGTCCTGAAACACAAAGCCCAGCTGTCGGTTGCGGACCTTGGCCAGGGCGTCCTCGCTGAGATCGGCCAGCTGCCGCTGGCCCAGCGTGATCTGGCCGCTGTCAGCCGGGATATAGCAGGAGATGCAGTTTAAGAGGGTGGTCTTGCCGGAGCCGGAGGGCCCCATGACGGCCACAAACTCTCCGTCCGCCACCTCCAGGGACACGCCCTTGAGGACCTCATAGGTGGCCTTGCCCACCCGATAGGATTTGTGCAGATCTTGAACTGTTAACATCGTATGACTCCTCTCCGGATCGTGGGAGCTGTGGTCCGCCGCTTTGCCGGCGCTGCTCCCGGATTTCTTGAGACCAGCTTACCGCCTGCCACGGCCCGCTGCAAACGGGGATGTCATTCCCGGCGGCAGCGACGTCAAGTTTGGCCGGCGGGAGCGCGGGGATGTCATAATCGGGTCCGCTGCTGTCAAGTTTGGTTTGGTGAACCGGGGAGAGCTGTGGTACAATAGGCGGCAGAAAACAAACTGGGGAGAGGGGAACAGGATGCTGCGCATCGGGATCTGTGATGATGTATACGACGCCCGGCTGACGCTGCGGGCGTCGCTGGAGCGGGTGCTGGAGAGCCGGAAGCTCCAGGGCCGCTTTTGGGAATTTTCCTCCGGCGAGGGACTGCTGCACTGGCTGGAATCCCACACCGGGGAGCTGGATCTGGTCTTTTTGGATCTGGAGATGGGCGGGATCGACGGCATGGAGACCGCCCGGCGGCTCCGGAGCGGGGACAGCGGGCTCCAGCTGGTATTTGTGACCGGCTATGCCGACCATGTCTTTGACGGATACAGCGTGGGAGCCCTGGGCTATCTTTTAAAGCCGCCTGCCCAGGCCCAGCTGGAGGAGGTGCTGGAGCGGGCCCAGGCCGCGCTGGTCCGGGAGCTGGACCGGGCCTATGTCTGCCGCAGCGGGGACACGTACTGGCGCATCCCCCTGCAAAACATCCTCTACTTCACCTCTGACCGGCGGCAGGTTACCTGTGTCACCGCTGGGCGGGATTATACCTTCTACGGCAAGCTGGATGCCGTGGCGGCGGAGGTGGGAGGGGACTTTATCCGCATCCATCAGCGGTATCTGGTCCGCTGCGGGGCGGTGGAGCGGATGGAGAGCGGCGAGGCGGTGCTGCTGGGCGGCGTGCGCCTGCCGGTGAGCCGGTCCTGCCAGCGGACGGCCCTGGCGGCGCTGGCCAGGGCGGAGCTGGAGGGGTGAGCATGTCTGAGTTTTTCTGGATGTTCTGGATTTACAGCAGCGCCCTTCTCATACTGCTTGCCAACGGTTTCTTCCTTTACCAGCTGTGCTGGCCCTTTGCGGAGCTTCGGAAGGGCCGGGGCTGGAAGGTCCTGCTGTTTTTGACCTTCACCGGCAGCAGCGGCATGGTGATCTGGATCGGGGACCCCAACCTGCTCTACACCCTGCCGGTGTACTTCCTGCTCTTCCTCCTGTGTACGAAAGGGGACCTGGTGGGGCGGCTGGCGATGTGCGTCATCTTCTTCTGCCTGGAGATGTCGGTCTGCGCCCTGCTGGACTCCTATATGCAGATGCTCAACGACTATGGCCTCTTCGACTTATATGACATAGCGACTCGCCTGGCCCGGCCGCTGATCTTCGGGGCGCTGTGGCTGCTGCTGCGCCGCCGGTTCCCGGCGGAACAGGTGCGTCTCTCCCGGCGGCTGTGGCAGGTGGTGCTGGGACTGGCGGCCATGCCGCTGTGTGCCCTGATAGCCGTGGTACTGCTGACCTTCCAGAAATATGAGTCCGCTGCCGTCAACACCCTGGCTCTGAACCAGGGGCTGGTTGTGTTGCCCTTCGTGCTGATCACCTCCGTCGTTCTGCTGGCTGCTGTGCGGATCCTGGCAGACCACGAGCGGCTGGAGCGGGCCTGCCAGCTGGCCGGACTGCGGGAGGTCTATTACCAGAGCCTGCGGCAGCAGGAGCAGCAGGTGCGGACGCTGAGACACGATCTGCGCAACCATCTCACCGTGATTCGGGGGCTGCTGGAGTCCGGGGAGACCCAGAACGCCATCGGCTATCTGGACCAGATGGCCGGTTCCCCGGTCTTCCGGGGAACCAAACGCCTCTGTGAGAACGAGGCGGCCAACGCCGTGCTCAGCGCCAAGGCGGACAAGCTGGCCCACGGCTTTGGCATCCCCGGTATGCGGGAGATCGCGGAGCGTTACGGCGGCACCCTGGAGGCCGGGGCGCAGGACGGGGTGTTTGAGCTTCTGGTCTGCCTGCCGCTGGAACCTGCGCCGGGGCCTTAAAGGCGAATCTCCGGCGGCCGCTTTTGCCCCAGCTACCAGCCGGCCCTGGGCGTCCCGGCACGGCGGCAGGCCTGTCTCAGGCAACATTCCGCGGCCAAAGGCCGAACTTCTTTCCCAAAGCATTGACATTGATGTCGACACATGCTATACTTCCTCCAACAACTTGATCACATAAAACCGTTGAAGCGGAGATCACGGCAGAGATGCCTCCACAGAGAGTCCGGGATGCTGAGATCCGGGCGGGAAACACCTGTCAAATGGGCCGCTGAGGGCGCAGGGAACGGCCGCGGCCAAGTATTCTGCGACGTGTGGGCATACGTCAGTTGCCGGGGGGATACTGGTCCCCCGCCGAGGGCACGGCTCCAGGCCGTGAAGCAAGGTGGCACCGCGGATAGGTTCTATTCGTCCTTGACAGAGAGGGTCTTTCTGTCAAGGGCGTTTTTTCATCCCCCGGCAGAAAGGCGGCGCGAGCCGAGAACACGGGAACCGGGCGATGATGAGACGAGGGCGGCCCTGACGGCCTTCACCAAAAACGCGGGGCGATCCACAGAATGATGATTGATGGAGGAATCTGAGATGCTGTACAACGGTATGGAATTTGACACTTATTTTAAGAATTACCCCGATCAGAAGGGCTACTTCGGCAAGTACGGCGGGTCCTACATCCCGCCCCAGCTCCAGGCGGCCATGGATGAGATCACCGACGCCTATTTCACCATCTGCAAATCCAGCAAGTTCGTCCATGAGCTCCGCCGCATCCGCAAGGAGTTCCAGGGCCGGCCCACGCCGGTGTCCCATCTGGAGCGGCTGTCCAACTCCCTGGGCAACGTCCAGCTCTATGTGAAGCGGGAAGACCTGAACCACACCGGCGCCCACAAGCTCAACCACTGCATGGGCGAGGCGCTGCTGGCCAAGTACATGGGCAAGAAGAAGGTCATCGCCGAGACCGGCGCCGGCCAGCACGGCGTGGCCTTGGCCACCGCCGCGGCCTACTTCGGCCTGGAGTGCGATATCTACATGGGCGCGGTGGACATCCGCAAGCAGGCGCCCAATGTGGCCCGGATGAAGATCCTGGGCGCCAACGTGGTGGAGGTCACCGACGGCCTTGCCACCTTGAAAGAGGCTGTGGACGCCGCCTTTGAGGCGTACAGCCGGGAGTATCAGGACTGCATCTACTGCATCGGCTCCGTGGTGGGCCCCCATCCCTTCCCCATGATGGTCCGGGACTTCCAGAGCGTGGTGGGCATCGAGGCCCGCCAGCAGTTCCTGGACATGACCGGAGAGCTGCCGGACGCGGTGGTGGCCTGCGTGGGCGGCGGGTCCAACGCGGCGGGCATGTTCGCAGGCTTCCTCAACGACCCTGTGGAGATCTACGGTGTGGAGCCCCTGGGCCGGGGACCTGCCCTGGGCGATCACGCCGCCAGTTTGTCCTACGGCTCCGAGGGCGTGATGCACGGCTTCAACAGCCTGATGCTCAAGGATGAGACCGGCGCGCCCGCCCCGGTATATTCCGTGGCCAGCGGCCTGGACTACCCCTCCTCCGGCCCGGAGCACGCCTTCCTCCACGACTTGGGCCGGGTGACCTACGACGTGGTGAACGACGAGGAGACCATCGACGCCTTCTTCACCCTCTCCCGGCTGGAGGGCATCATCCCCGCCATCGAGAGCTCCCACGCCGTGGCCTACGCCATGAAGCTGGCCAAGAAGATGGGCCGCGGGTCGATCCTGATCAACCTCTCCGGCAGAGGGGACAAGGACATGGACTATATCATCGAGAAATACGGCATCCGCTGACCAAAACCGCTGTGAGCAGGAGATCTCCCGGCAGATGAAACAGCGAGCCCGCCCCGGATCATGCAGGCAGCATGATCCGGGGCGGGCTTTTTTCCATATAGATCCTGTTTTGCGCATTTTATTTTGTCACCGGGTGGGTCCGCAGGTACTCCAGCCAGGCCTGACAGCCGGCCTTGTTCAGGTGGACCCCGTCAAAGTTCCAGTCCGCCCGCAGGCAGCCGTCCTCATCCGTGACGGCCTCCGCCACGTCCAGATAGGGCAGCTCCAGCTCCTCTGCCAGCTCCCGCAGGATCTGATTGTATACGCCGATCCGCTGGTTGTTCACATAGCTGCCCTTGGCGTCCTGCTTGGCGCTGACCGGCAGCAGGGACTGGATCACCACCACCGCCTCCGGGTGGTCCGACTGGATCTGCCGGAGCATTTTGGCCGCCTGGTTTCGGAAGGTATCCGTCCCGTTCCAGCCCAGCTCATTGACGCCCAGCATCACATAGATCTTCCCGCAGCTCGTCTTGGCCAGGGCGTCCAGCAGGGGCATTTTCCCCTGGGGCGTATCCACGGACTTGCTGAACACCGACTCCACGGTAGCGCCGGTGGCATAGAGGTACGTCCCGGTATTCAATCCGCTGTACAGCCGGAAGCCGTCGGTCCGGGAGTCCCCCAGGAACACCACGTCGTCAAAATATGTATCCGCCACCGTCTCTCCCATGGGGACCGGAGCCCAGGCCTCCTCCACCGGCGGCGGTGGGGGTGCGGGCTCCTCCGGCATGACGCCGGCAGACTCCGCCGGCTCTTTCGGCATCTCCGGCGTATGCTCCGCCAGCTTTGGGGGAGCCGGCTGCTCCAGCGGCGAATTGGCCGCCACGCCCCGGGTCCCGCTCAGCACTGCCAGGGCTCCAGCGGTTACCGCCAGCAGCAAAAGCCCCGACAGCCGCAGTCTGTGTCTCATCATTCTTCTTGTCCGCCGCACCCGTTTTCCTGTCACGACCATCGGCCTCCCACTCTGTTTTCTAATTTATATTATAGACGAACCAGGTCGGAAAAAGTCGGAACAAACTCATAAAAAATTGATGACAAATTGTATCAAATTGCATCTGTTTTTCCTCTTCGCCCAATTCCGTCCTGATGCTATGCCAAAAGGCTCTTCCCATATCACCAAAATGCACACGGGAGCCCCGGTCCTGGACCGGAGCTCCCGTATCGGTTCCTATTGAAATAAAGGGCATCTGCTCTCAGCCCGGCGGCCACTCTCAAGGCGCCTGCCACAGGTGCCGGGGATACACGCCGCTGAAGTGGAGCTGGCGGAGCTCCTCGGCTACCCGCTCCCGGTCCTGGCGGTAGGTCATGCCGAACCACCGGTCCGCAGAGGAGAGGACCTCCACCTCCAGCCCCCCGCCATTGAGCAGATCCCCGACCATCACCGGAAGCAGGCACTCGGCTTTCAGCTCTGTCCCGGCGCTGCTGCGGAGAAAGTCCTCAAAATAATGCTGGGCCCGGTCAAAGATCGCCGGGGTGAAGCCCCAGAAGTTCATGGACACCACCGTGTCCGCCGGCAGCTCCCGGTCCCCGGTCAGATCCCGGAGCGTGCCGTCTTCGTAAAGCTGGATCTGGGTGATCTCCTGAATGGAGTGCAGCCTGGCCCCATCGGTCTGGCAGACGCCCCGGCTGACGGTGCCGTAGAGACTGGCGGTATTTTTCAGATGGTAGCCCACCATGGCTGCCCGCCCGCGCTCCGGCAGGTTCTCCAAGGCCTCATAGAGTGTCTGATAGGCGCCGACGCCGTAGTAATCGTCGGCGTTGATGACGCAGAAGGGCCCGTCCACCGCCTCCCGGGCGCACAGCAGGGCATGGACCGTGCCGTAGGGCTTCACCCGGTCTGCCGGCGGTGTGTAAAACGTGGGGAGAGAGGTAAAATCCTGAAATGCGTAGCACACCTCCACCATCTCTCCCGCCGCCGTCCGCTGATCCCGCAGCGCCCGGACACACAGCCGCTCCATCAGGGCCTCCATCTCCGGCTTGATGATAAAGACCACCCGGCCAAAGCCTGCCCGCAGGGCGTCGTAGATCGCATATTCCATCAGCATCTCCCCGTTGGGGCCGATGCCGTCCACCTGTTTGTTGCCGCCATAGCGGGAGCCCAGGCCCGCCGCCATGATCACCAAGGACATTCTCATGCAGCACTCTCCTGTTCCTGTTTTCCTGATCCTTTGAACGCTTACGCAACTGGTTTCCGTAAGAATACCATACCGCACTTCCCACTTTTTTGCAACCACTGTTGACTTTTTTCCAAATCCCTGTATAATACGAAAATGATTCTCATTTTCAATTTACAGGAGATGTCTCTCATGGCGTATGTCACCCGACAATACCAGGCCGTTCTCCAGTGCGTGGAGGGCCGGGACGAGGCCGCCTTCACCGCCGCCGAGCTGGCGGAGGACCTGCGGCAGGCCGGCTGTCCCGTGGGGCTGGCCACCGTTTACCGTCAGCTGGACAAGCTGGAATCCTCCGGCCTGGTCCACAAAGTCCCCACCGAGGAGGGGGCCCTCTACCAGCGCTGCCCCCACCCCGCCGGCGGGCAGGACTGCTTTTTGCTGCGGTGCGAGCACTGCGGCCGCATCGTCCATCTGGACTGCGAGCAGATGGAGGCCCTCTGCCGCCATCTGGCGGACGCCCATCACTTCCGCATCGACCCCCGCCGGACTGTGCTGACAGGCCGGTGCCAAACCTGCATGAACCAGGAGGACGCCTATGGAACCCCATGAACTGATCGTCTGCCGGGACGTGTCCCTGGGCTATGAGGGGCAGACCGTGCTCTCCCATCTGGATCTGACCATCCGGGATGGGGATTATCTCTGCATCGTCGGAGACAACGGCTCCGGCAAATCCACCCTGCTCCGGGGCCTGCTGGGCCTGCTGGCCCCCCAGGCCGGAGAGATCCTCCGGGCGCCGGAGCTGGAGCGGGGCGCTGTGGGGTATCTGCCCCAGCAGACCCGGGCCCAGCGGGACTTTCCCGCCACCGTCTTTGAGGTGGCCCTCTCGGGCTGCCTGAATCAAAAGGGCTCCCGCTTTTTCTACACCCGGGCCCAGAAGTCCCAGGCCCTGATGAATCTGGGCAAGCTGGGGGTTTTGGAGTGGAAGGACAAGTGCTACCGGGAGCTCTCCGGCGGCCAGCAGCAGCGGGTCCTGCTGGCCCGGGCCCTGTGCGCCGCCGGCCGGCTGCTGATCCTGGACGAGCCCATCACCGGCCTGGACCCCGCCGCCGCCCAGGACCTGTACAAGACCCTGGACTACCTGAACCGGACGGAGCACATGGCCATCGTCATGGTGACGCATGACCTGGCCCCCGCCCTGCGCAGCGCCAAAACGGTGTTCCACATCGGCCAGCGGGGCACGTTCCTGGGCACAGTGGCCGACTATCTCGCCTCCCCCCAGGGGCGGCGCTTCCGGGAGGTGGGACCATGAGCATTTGGCAGATGTTTTCCTGGCCCTTTATGCAGCGGGCATTGATCGCCGGGGTGCTGGTGAGCCTGTGCGCCGCTTTGCTGGGCGTTTCTTTGGTGCTCAAGCGGTACTCCATGATCGGCGACGGCCTCTCCCACGTCTCCTTCGGCGCGCTGGCCATCGCCGTGGCGCTGGGGATCACGCCGCTGTACTTCTCCATCCCCGTGGTGATCCTGGCGGCCTTTTTCCTCCTCCGGGCTGCGGACAGCCCCCACCGGAACAACGACGCCGCCATTGCCGCCATGAGCGCCTCGTCTCTTGCCATCGGCATCCTGGTGATCTCCCGGACCTCCGGCATGACCACCGATGTGGACAGCTATATGTTCGGCAGCGTCCTGGCCATGAGCTGGGGGGACGTGGCGTTGTCGGCGGTGCTGTGCGCCGGCGTGCTGGCCCTGTTTATCTTCTTTTACCACAAGATCTTTGCCGTCACCTTTGACGAGAACTTCTCCCGGGCCACCGGGCTGAAGGTGGACCGCTTCAACACCCTCCTGGCCATCCTCACCGCCCTGACCATCGTGCTGGGTATGCGGATGATGGGCGCCATGCTGATCTCCTCCCTCATCATCTTCCCGGCCCTGACCGCCATGCGGCTGTTTCGCAGCTTCCGGGGCGTGGTGCTCTGTGCCGCCGTCACGTCGGTGGCCTGCTTCTGCGCGGGGCTGACCATCTCCTTTGTCTGGTCCACGCCGGTGGGCGCCACCGTGGTGGCGGCGGACCTGACGGTATTCCTGGCGGCCTGCCTGATCCGGGCTGTCCGGAAGCGGGGATAAGGGGGATTCTCCCTGCATTTCCCTTGCAATTCTCCATTTTTTGTGATAAATTATTCGAGTTGTAAATTTTGCTTTCAGGAGGCGCGCTATGCCCACGCTACAAGAAGAAATTTCACGCCGGCGGACCTTTGCCATCATCTCCCACCCCGACGCCGGTAAGACCACCCTGACGGAAAAGTTCCTGCTCTACGGCGGAGCCATCGCCCAGGCCGGCGAGGTCAAGGGCAAGCGGGCCAAGGCCGC
>CAUWNE010000019.1:0-38351 GCA_963560095.1 uncultured Dysosmobacter sp.
AGGAGTTCAACGTCACCCGGGAGCGCATCCGCCAGATCGAGGCCAAGGCCCTCCGCAAGCTCCGCCACCCCTCCAGAAGCAAGAAGCTCAAGGACTTCCTGAACTGAATTTCGCCAGCCGGTCCCGCCTGGGACCGGCTGGTTCGTTCTATCCCACACTTTATTCTCCCATTTGTGCCGAAATCCGTCTATATCCGCAAGAAATCTGTCCATTTTCAAGGAATCGCCTTTTCAGACTCTCCCCCTTGAAAACGAAGTGGTCATACCGCGCATTTCGCAAACCAACACTTTTTATAAAGGAAATCGGTTATTTCCCTGTTTACATGGCTGATTTCTACAATTTAGGGCCCAGAAAGCGCACACTTTATCAGGAAATCATTTCCATAATCGTCCCAGCCAGTGCCCTTCACGCCCAAAAAGTCTCCCAAAGTAATACATGATTTTCATTTTCAGAACCGGCTCGTTATGAATTTTTTACATAACGAATACGATTACTTTCATGGAAGCTGGATTTTATCAACAATAAAAACTCTACCCTCGGTGTACTGTTTACAGAAAAATCGTTTTCTTTTTCACAAAATTTTTTCAAGCACCCAGTTGACCATCCATCGGCTGTATCTACTAGAATAATAGACGAGCTGAGGGGAGGACCTCACGGGGCCCTCTCACCAGATCCAAGATACATTTTAAGGAGGATTTCTATCATGATTGGCGAGAAAGTTGTTCTGCGTTATCGTATGTCTGCTGGCGATGCTCACTATGCCGGCCAGCTGGTGGAAGGCGCTCACATTGTTACTGCTTGGGGCGACGTCGGCACTGAGCTGGCGATCCGTCTGTTCGGTGACGAGTCCCTGTTCGTGGGCTATTCCGAGGTCCGTTACACCGCTCCTGTGTATTCCGGCGACTGGATGGAGTATTCCGGCTGGATTGAGAAGGTTGGCAACACCTCTCTGACCTGCCGTTTCGAGGCTCACAAGGTCATTGGTCTGGCTGATCGCGACGGCAAGAAGGGCCTGGCTGATTCCGCTGCTGACGTGTATCCCGAGCCCATCCTGTGCGCTTATGGCACCGGCACTCTGATGGTCAAGAAGGACCTGCAGCGTCCCGAGTTCGGCGATCCCAAGTTCCAGGTTCGCTAATCGAGTCGTCTTGTGTTGCTGCTGACAGCGATATAACATGATTCCGGAAGGCTGTTCGGTTGTCTGCAAGATGACCGAACAGCCTTTTCCCCTGCTATGTCCCGCCTCTGGGCGGACACTCCGCCAATTTTTTTGACGGAGTTTTTTATAGAAATCCGACCATTTCCCGGATTCCCGCCGGCGTCTGGCCCGGCCATGGCCGATGCCGCAGGCTGACGACCCCCGTATGGCTGAAATTTTATAGAAAGAAAAGGTGAGAGCTTATGAATAACAGACCCCTGGAAGGCATTCGCGTTCTGGACCTGACCCAGGCTTACAGCGGCCCCTTCTGCACCATGAACCTGGCCGACCACGGCGCCGAGGTCATCAAGATCGAGACCCCCACCGGCGGCGATCAGACCCGCGGCTGGGGCCCCATGGAGAACGGCTTCAGCGGCTACTACGCTTACATCAACCGCAACAAGAAGGGCATGACCCTGAACCTCAAGACCGAGGAGGGCAAGCAGATCTTTACCGAGCTGCTCAAGACCGCCGACGTGGTCTGCGAGAACTACAAGGTGGGCGTGCTGGAGCGTCTGGGCTTCCCCTATGAGAAGATGAAGGAGATCAACCCCCGCATCATCTACGGCTCCATCAGCGGCTTCGGCCTGACCGGCGATCTGGCTGCCCGTCCCGCCTACGACATCGTGGCCCAGGCCATGAGCGGCATGATGAGCGTCACCGGCTTCCACGATGGTCCTCCGTGCAAGATCGGCCCCTCCGTGGGTGACAACTACTCCGGCGCCTACCTCTGCATGGGCATCCTGATGGCTCTGTATGAGCGGGAGAAGACCGGCGTGGGCCGCCGCGTCGACGTGGCCATGATGGACACCCTGTTCTCTGTCATGGAGAACTTCGTGGTGGAGTACACCATCGCCGGCAAGACCCCCCACCGGGCCGGCAACCAGGACCCCTCCATCGCTCCCTTCGACTCCTTCCACGCCAAGGACGGCGACTTCGTCATGGGCTGCGGCACCGACAAGATGTACGCCGACCTGTGCGGCGCCATGGGCCGTCCCGAGCTGATCACCGATCCCCGGTACGTCACCAACGTGGACCGCTGCGACAACTACCTGCCCGACCTGAAGTCTGACATTGAGGCCTGGACCACCACCAAGACCGTGGATGAGCTGGAGGAGATCATCTCCGGCCTGAAGATCCCCTTCGGCCGCATCCAGACCATCCCCGAGGCTGCCGAGCATCCCCAGACCAAGGAGCGCAAGATGCTCTGGAACGTCTATCAGCCCGGCATGGATCAGGAGATCCGCATCCCCGGCACCCCCATCAAGATCCATGGCGAGCCCGACGAGTGCCAGAAGGCCTCTCCCAAGCTGGGCGAGGACAACGAGGCCATCCTCACCAGCCTTGGCATGACCAAGGAGCAGGTGGCCGACCTGAAGGCCAAGGGCGTTATCTGATCTGGCCCGCATGTTAAAAAGCCTCCGTCCTATGGACGGAGGCTTTTTCGATACACCGAGCGGCTCTGCCTATGGCAGAGCCGCTCTCTTTTTCATTATGAATCATCGCCGTGGGCTTGCAGATAGGCGGTCAGCTCGTTCAGGGTCCCCCGGTCCGTGGGGTGAAAGATCAGCAGACCCTCTTCTGCCCCGCCGGGGGAGACCACCGCCTGCCGGTCACTTTGCAGGGTGATGGACGCGGACTCCGCCGCTCCGCTCCCCCAGGCCAGCGTCACACTGGCAGACTGATAGCTCCCCTCTGCCCCCACATTGCGGACCGGCCAGGGCAGCAGGTTCCGAAAGTCCGGGCGGTAGCCGGCGCCGTCCAGGATCTCCATCACCGCCTGAAAATCCGCCTGTTCTGGCGAAAGATCTTGGAGGGTATCGCTGTCGATAAACAGTTCCCCCTGTTCCGACAGCCCGGAAACGCTGGCGCTGCATGCCATGCTCCGCACCTGCCGGGGCTCCGCCCCCAGCACCTGGGAAAGGCTCCGGGGCCACAGCCGCCAGGTCATCAGTCCTGCCGCAAGCACCGCCGCCCCCACAATGAAGAGCCGCTTCCTGTTCCCCATCCTTGCCTCTCCCCGGCCTTACAGGCCCAGTTCCGCCTTCAGCTTGGCCAGCTCGTCGTCCACGGCGGCGTCTCCCGCCGCAGAGGCGTACTTGGCCTCCAGCGCGGCGGCCTCGTCCACGGGGGCCGTGTTCAGCTCCGCCATGGCGTTGGCCTGATCCAGCATCTGGTCAGCCTTGCGCTCCATGCGCTCAAAGGCGCTCATAGCGCCGGCGGCCTTCTCACTGCCAACGCCCATCTGATTCACCCGGTCCTGGGTCTTGGCCACGGCCACCTTGGCCTTGATCATCTCCCGGCGGCTGTTGAGGGTCTCGATGTCTCCCACCAGCTTGTCGTGCATCTGCCGCATCTTCTCCGCGTTGGCGTGGGCGGCGTCATAGGTGGCCTGGAGGCCCGCGCTCTTCTCCGCCAGCTGCTGCTTCTTGCCCAGGAATACCCGGGCGTCGCCCTCGTTGCCGGCGGTCAGGGCCTTCCGGGCCAGGTCCTCATACCGCTTCACCTCATTCTGGTTCTCCTCCAGCATCCGGCGGGTCCGGCTCTCCTCCGCCATCACAGAGGCAGTCTCCTTCTTCACCTCCGCCAGGTCCTCCGTCAGATCCCGCAGATACTGATCGACCATCTTGGCCGGGTTCTCACATCTGTCCAGCAGGTCGTTGATATTGGCCTTGAGAATGTCCGCAAAACGCTCTAAAATCGCCATAGTTCTGTTCTCCTCTCAAATGAACAATGATAAACTCTCAGGAATCCTGATTCTCATACTTTTCCGCCAGATCCTCCACATCCTGGTCGCCGAACTTCTCCAGGGGGGTCTTGAGGATCTCCTCGGCCCGCTTCTGCTCCCGCTCGCGCTGCTCCCGCCGCTTTTTCAACGTGATGAACACCAGCGCGGCCACCACGACCACCGCACCAGACACCGCGATCACCGGAAGCGGCGACTTGGTCACCGTCATGATCCGCTCTCCCGTCTGGGCAAAGGTATTGGAGAAGATCTCCTCCTCGCTGATGGAGTAGTCATTATAATACCGGTCCAGGTAGTCCGCCAGGATGGCGACGGCCTCGTCGTCCATCACGGTCTTGGCCTGCAAGCCTGCGGTATAGCCGCAGTTGTAGGAGCCATTATCGTCATCACAGAACACCAGCAGGAAGTGGCCCTCGTCTGTGAACAGCTGGGAATAGAGCTCCTCCGCCATGGCCGTCAGCTCCACCGTGGAGGTGACAGAGCCGTTGGGCAGGAGATATAAGTAGGGCTGGACGCCGGTCAGGCGGTAAAACTCCCGCATCCCGCTCTCCAGCTCGCTGCGGTTGGAAAACCAGCCGCCCTGGTCCGTATAGTAGCCAGTCTCGGTCACTGCCGACGATGGCAGCTTCTCCCGGGCATAGGTGGACTTCTGCACGCCGCCGCTGCCGCCCATGCTGCCGCTCATGACCCAGGTGAAGATCCAGACCAGCACCAGCAATACGATCACCGTGGCCAGCACCGTCCCACAGCCGGAGTTTCTTCTCGGGCTGCCGCCGGAGCTGCCGGAGCGGTCAGAGCCGCCGTAAGAGGACGTGCCGCCGGTGCGGACGATGATGGGGCCTGTCCGGATGCCGCCGGGCCGGTAATAGCCGCCGCTCCCTCTGGAGGACCCGCCGTAGGACCGGCCGGATCGCCCGCCGCCGGAAAAGCCGCCGGAGGAGCGTCCGCCGCCGGAAAACCCTCCGCTGCGGAAGCCGCCGCTTCTGCCGCCTCCGCCACCACCTGATCTGCCCATAGCATTTCTCCTTCCCCTCCGGCCCCAGGCCGGTTGTTTTTCTCATTTTACAAAATTTCCCCAGGTCCGTCAATCGTTTCCGCCATCGTTTACGAATTCTTTTCAACTGCCGTCCCCAGATCTGCGCCCGGAAAAAAAGCCGTTCCCGGAGCTCCGGGAACGGCTTTTTCGTATAAAGCAAAGAGAATATTACTTGGCGTATTCAACGACCTTGGTCTCCCGCAGGACATGGACCTTGATCTGGCCGGGATACTCCATCTCTTCCTCGATCTTCTTGGCCAGATCCCGGGCCAGGATGACCATCTGATCCTCGCTGACCTGCTCGGGCTTGACCATGACCCGGACTTCCCGCCCCGCCTGAATGGCGAAAGCCTTTTCCACGCCGGGATAGGAGCCGGTGATGGTCTCCAGCTGCTCCAGGCGCTTGATATAGTTCTCCAGGTTCTCCCGCCGGGCGCCGGGACGGGCCGCAGAGATGGCGTCCGCCGCCTGCACCAGACAGGCCACCACCGTCCGGGGCTCCACATCGTTGTGGTGGGCCTCGATGGCGTGGATGATATCCTCTTTCTCCTTGTACTTCCGGGCGAATTCCACACCCAGGGACACGTGGGTGCCCTCCATCTCGTGGTCCACGGACTTGCCCAGGTCGTGGAGCAGGCCGGCCCGCTTGGCCGCCTGGACGTCGGCGCCCAGCTCCGCGGCCATCATGCCGGCGATGTGGCTGACCTCCGCAGAGTGGAGCAGCACGTTCTGGCCATAGCTGGTGCGGTAATGGAGACGGCCCAGCATCTTCACCAGCTCCGGGTGGAGATTGCGGATGCCGCACTCAAACACCACCCGCTCGCCCTCGGCCTTGATGGTGGCGTCCACCTCCCGGCGGGCCTTCTCCACCATCTCCTCGATGTGGGTGGGGTGGATGCGGCCGTCGGCGATGAGCTTTTCCAGGGCCAGGCGGGCGATCTCCCGCCGCACGGGCTCAAAGCAGCTGACGGTGATGGCCTCCGGCGTGTCGTCGATGATCAGATCTACGCCGGTCAGGGTCTCGATGGTGCGGATGTTGCGGCCCTCGCGGCCGATGATTCGGCCCTTCATGTCGTCATTGGGCAGGGGAACCACACTGACGGTCATTTCGGCCACGGAGTCGGCGGCACACCGCTGGATGGCCTGAGCCACCACTTCCCGGGCGCGCTGCTCACACTCCTCCTTCATCCGGGACTCCACCTCTTTGATCTTGAGGGCAGTCTCGTGGGTCACCTCGGACTCCACCTGATCGATCAGATACTGCTTCGCCTCCTCGGCGGTAAAACCGGAGATGCGCTCCAGCATTTCGGTCTGGCTGCGCTTGATGACCTTGATCTCTTCGTTTTCCTTATCCAGGGCCGCGTGCTTCTGGGCCAGAGACTCTTCCTTCTTCTCAATGGCCTCGGTCTTGCGGTCCAGATTCTCTTCCTTTTGTTGCAGGCGGTTTTCCTGCCGCTGGAGATCGGCTCTGCGGGTCTTTTCTTCCTTTTCGTATTCGCTGCGGTTTTTCAAAATCTCTTCTTTGGCCTCCAGAAGCGCTTCCTTCTTCTTGGTCTCGGCGCTCTTGATGGCCTCGTTGATGATGCGCTTTCCCTCTTCCTCAGCGCTGGAGATTTCCTTTTCGGACACGTTTTTCCGATAGCGAATACCGAGCGGGAAGCAGATCACGCCGCCGATCACCAGCCCCAGCACGGCGCCGATGATGTATTCCATGACAGATCTCCTTCTCTTGCGTATTCGTACCGTCAGCTGACAGGGGCGCGCACGCCCCCTGACGGGTCTCCTTGTAGAGACGGCTCCTCCGCGATGCCCGCCGGGGGCCGCGCCGGAACCGAAAAATTCAACGGGACCGGCGTCCGGAAACGCGGGCTCTGTCCCGATCAACTGACAGTTTTAGAAAATGATCGAAACGCACCCCTATGCCTTTCGATATTTATCCTTATTTAGTTTAATCGCTTACCCCGCCCCTGTCAAGGAAAAACACATCTTTCCCATAGAAAAGTCTGCGCTTAATGCTGAGAATTTGAAAATAGGTCCCTCGTCCCCCGGCTGCTCTTAGTCAAAAGAGAATGCGGAACGGAATTTCCCTCCTTGGGCTATACGTCGATATAGGCCGCCGCGGCGTAGCCCAGCTGCCCCTCGTACCGGACCACGTACCACCCCTCCCACTGGCCGAAGATCCGGACGGTGGCGCCGTCGGGCAGGTTGGCGATGACCCGCCCGGCGGAGGAGGGGTAGCTGCGCAGGTTCAGCGTCCCATACTCCACATCCACCGTCCCGTCCACCGGGTCCATGGGCTCAATGAAGGGCAGGCCGAAATACCGGGTCAGCGCCCGGGCCAGCTGCTGGGCGATCTCATCCCAGTGGCCCTCCAGCCAAACCGCGTCGTCGTAGTTATCGTGATAGCCGATCTCCACCAGCACCGCCGGCGCCCGGGAGCGGCTCACCTCGCCCAGCGTGGTGGTTGGCCGGGCAGTGACCTTGTCCGGCAGGGGATAGATCTCCCGCAGCTCCTCGGCGATCAGCTCCGCCCCCCGCTTTCCCTGGCTGCTGGCAGGATAGTAAAAGGCGATGATCCCCCGCTCCTGGCCATAGCGCCCCTCCGGGGCGGCGTTGGAGTGCAGCGCCAGATAGAAATCGAAATTGCCGGCATTGGCCTCCCGGATGGCGGTGGCGGCGGTCATATCCGGCCGGTTGCGCTGATAGCGGATGCCGTTGGAGAGCAGATAGGGCACCAGCGCGTCCGCCAGCAGATTCATATTGTACTCCTCGGAGCCGCTGCCGGTGACATAGCTGTTCCAGTCCTGGGTGGACGGGCTCAAATAGATAATAGGCATCAAACTCCCTCCTTCTGGCAGTATCCTATGGCATTGGGCGGAGAAATGTGCTATACTTTTCCCACTCAAATAAGGAGACGACGACTATGCGAGCACAACGAGCCTATCCCCCCTGCACCATCACGCCCAAGGGCGAGGCCGCCCTCCTCCGAGGACACCCCTGGGTCTATGAGGCCGAAATCCTGTCCCTGGACCCGCCGGCGGAAAACGGCAGTCTGGTGGACGTTCTCAGCAAAAAGGGCCGGTATCTGGGCACCGGCTTTTTCTCCCAGCACTCCAAGATCCGGGTGCGGCTGATCTCCCGGAACGCCAACGACCGCTTTGACGAGGCCTTTTGGCTGCGCAAGCTCCGCTGGGCCTGGGAGTACCGCAAATCCGTCATGGCCCCGGCAGACCTGGACGCCTGCCGGATCATCTTCGGCGAGGCCGACGCCTTTCCCGGCCTGACGGTAGACAAGTTCCACGACCTGCTCAGCGTCCAGATCCTCTCGGTGGGCATGGAGCGCCTGCGGGACCTGCTCCTTCCCGCCCTGGTGTCGCTGCTGCGCGCTGACGGGCAGGCGATCCGGGGCGTGTACCTGAGAAACGACGTGGCCCTGCGGGAAAAAGAGGGCCTCCCCCAGGAAAAGGGCTGGTATCCCCTTCCCGGTGAGACGGCGCCGGATTCCCCAGTGACCGAGATCACAGAGAACGGCGTGCGCTACCTGGTGGACGTGGAGAACGGCCAGAAGACCGGCTTCTTCCTGGACCAGAAATACAACCGCCGGGCGGTGGGCCAGCTGGCCCGAGGGCGGACGGTGCTGGACTGCTTCACCCACACCGGCTCCTTCGCCCTGAACGCCGCTCTGGGCGGCGCGGCCCACGTCACCGCCGTGGACGTATCGGAGAGCGCCGTGGAGATGGCCCGGGCCAACGCAGCCCGCAACGGTCTGGACAGTGTGATGACCTGCACCGCCGCCAACGTCTTTGACCTGCTGCCCCAGCTGGCCAAGGAGCCGCCCCGCTATGACTTCATCATTCTGGACCCGCCGGCCTTTACCAAATCCCGCAAAACGGTGGCCAATGCCATGGCGGGCTATCGGGAGATCAACTACCGGGCCATGGCCCTGCTGCCCCGGGGCGGGCTGCTGGCCACCTGCTCCTGCTCCCACTTCGCCACGGAGGAGCTGTTCACCGCCATGCTCCGGGACGCCGCCCGGGACGCCGGGGTGCAGCTGCGGCAGATCGAGGCCCGCCAGCAGAGCTGTGACCACCCCATCCTCTGGGGCGTGCCGGAGACCAGCTATCTGAAATTCTATCTCTTCCAGGTGGTGTGAGCCCCGGAGGGAAAGGAGGATCGCCGTGAAATGCAGACCGATCCTGGTGGATGACACCCTCCGGGAGCTGACCCAGCACGGAACGCCGGACTTCCCCCTGTCCATGGACCGGCAGGTGGTGGCTGATCCATGCCACGGCGGCGTCCGCCACTGGCACCCGGAGGTCCAGATCGCCCTGGTGACCCAGGGCGAGGTGGTGTTCCGCACCGAGGACAGCGATTTCCGTTTGCGCGCCGGCCAGGGCTTTTTCGTCAACAGCGGCGTCCTCCACGAGGCCCTGCCCACCCAGGCAGCCGACGGGGTGTACGTCTGCGTGAACTTCCTCCCCAGTCTCCTCTACGGCCCCGGCGAAGGGGTGGTCCGGCGGGACTATGTGGACCCGGTGCTCTACTGCCAGGAGCTCTCCAGCTTTCCCTTGACGGACGATCCCTGGCAGCGGGAGATCTGCGGTCTTTTGGAACAGATGGAGCAGGCGGAGGAGCAGGGCGCATACGGCTATGAGATCCAGCTCACCGCCCTGCTGTGCCGGATCTGGCATCTGGTGGTGATCCACCACCGGGAGCAGATCGAGCACCGCTCCACAGTCTCCTTCCACGACCGCCAGCGGATCCGCTCCCTCCAGACCTTCATCCACCGCCGCTATATGGAGCGCATCACCCTGGCGGACATCGCCGCCGCAGGCCACATCAGCCGGGGGGAGTGCTGCCGGGTCTTCCAGCGGGTGCTCCGGGTGTCTCCCATCCAGTATCTCACCCGCTTTCGCCTGGACCAGAGCATGCGGCTGCTGACCTCCACCGGATTGAGCGTGGCAGAGGTGGCAGACCAGACGGGCTTTGCCGCCAGCAGCTATTTTATCGAGCGCTTCCGGCGGGAATTCGGCTGCACGCCCCTGGAGTACCGCAGACGCCACCGCCAGGGCGGCGACGGGGAAAAAATATCAGGATCTTAACCTCACATTTCAGAAAATGCACGAATGCTCCGGGGGCGGTTGACTTTCACCGCCCCCCCTTTTTATACTGGATGCAGCATACAGGGGTCCGGGCCAGGGCCCGCCCAAATTTCTTAAGATCGGAGAATGTGCCATGGGTCAGAAAACAGAGTTTCTATTTATGTCCGAGCCGGACTGCATCGCCGCCGGCGTTCTGGACGCCGGAATGTGTGTGGACAACGCCGAGGAGGTCTTCCGCCTGCTGGCAAAGGGGGACTATCTCATGGGCGGCGCAGGCCGCAACAGCCACGGCCTGCCTCTGGTCTTCCCGGAGACCAGTCCCTTCCCCGCCATGCCCCTGGCCGGTCCGGACCGGCGGTTCGTGGCTATGCCCGCCTATCTGGGGGGCCGCTTTGACGTGTGCGGCGTGAAGTGGTACGGCTCCAACGCCGCCAACAAGGGCCGGGGACTCCCCCGCTCCGTGCTGACGGTGATGCTGAACAACAAGGATACCGGCGAGCCGCTGTGCCTGCTCAGCGCCAACCTCAGCTCCGCCGCCCGGACCGGAGCCGTTCCCGCCGTGGGGGCCCGGTATCTGGCAAGGCCGGGATGCGAGACCCTGACCTGCGTGGGCTGCGGCCCCATCGGCCGGGGCTGTCTGGACGCCATCGCCGCGGTGACGCCCAGCCTGAAGACCGTGGTCTGCTGCAACCGCTCTCCGGAAAACGCCGAGAAGCTGGCCCGCCATGTCCGGCAGGATCTGGGACTTGCCGCCGTGGTGGAACCGGATCTGGAGACCGCCGTTCGGCAGGCGGACCTTTTGTCCATCGCCGCCTCCCGCACCGCGCCGCTGTATCTGGAGCGGTCCTGGATCAAGCCCGGCTGCACCCTGCTGGCCTCCGGCCCCTTCCAGTGCGACGAATCCCTGTGGCTGGATATGAAGATCGTGCTGGACAACACCGCCCTTCATCAGACCTATGTCAAGGACGGCAAGGAGAACCACGACCCCACCTACGGAAACCACATCGGCACCCCCATCTACCAGCTCATCGACGCGGGAAAGCTGCCGGATCTGACCGCCTTTCCCACCCTAGGCAAGATCATCCTGGGAGAGGAGAGCGGCCGGGACCATGAGGACCAGCTCCTCTGCTTCATCAACGACGGCATGGCCATCTTCGACATGGGCCTTTGCCACGACCTGTACCAGACCGCCCTGGCCAAGGGCCTGGGGCAAAAGCTGACGCTCTGGGAGAGCGCCGCCCAGTGTGAGGAGTGAGGAGGGGGCCATGGAAACCAAGATCAAAAATCGGGCTTCTCTCCTCTCCCACGGCGACAAAGAGAGCCGCCGTCTGCTGCTGGATGTGGCGGAGGCCACCCTTCAGCGGCTGGACGCCCGGGAGCGCATCCGCTCCATCGCCCGGATGGAGGGGGACGTGCTGTGCATCGGAGCGCGGCGCTGGGACCTCTCCCAAAAGCGCCATGTCTACCTGCTGGGCGCCGGCAAGGCCTGCAACCATATGGCCATGGCCCTGGACGAGCTTTTGGGCGACCATCTGACCCGGGGCATCGCCATCGTGAAGATCGCCGAGCCCACGGACGTCTTCCGCCGCACCGAGGTCTATGTAGGCGGTCATCCCCTGCCCAATGAAGCAGGGCTCCGTGCCTGCCGGGAGATCCTGGCCCTGGTGGACCAGGCCGGCCCTGACGACCTCTTTCTGGTGGCGATCTCCGGCGGCAGCTCCGCCCTCATGAGCTGCCCGGTGGAGGGGATCTCCCTGCAAGATGAGATCGACGCCACCGACGTCCTCTTGAAATCCGGCGCCGGCATCCTGGAGATCAACGCCGTCCGCCGCCACATCAGCCAGCTCAACGGCGGGATGCTGGCCGCCCGCATCGCCGCCCGGGGGGCCGAGCTCATCGGCTTTGGGATCTCTGATGCGGTGGGCACGCCGCCCACCGGCGACATCAGCCAGCCCTGCACTGCCTACCGGGGCACCCCCATGGGCCCGGACCAGACCACCCTGGAGGACGCCCGCCGGGTCATCCGGGACTATGGTCTGGAGGACCGGCTCCCCCGGTCCGTGGTGGACTATCTCATGACGGCGGGACCTGAGCGGGAGACGCCCAAGGCCTTCCCTCAAAACACCTATTTTCTCCTCAACTCCCTGCCGGATTCCTGCCGGTACGCCCGGGAGGCGGCAGAGTCCTTAGGGCTGCGGGCCGTGACCCTCTCCTCCTTCCTGGCAGGGGAGGCCGCCGACGTGGGGACCGTGCTCTCCTCGGTGGCCCGGGAGATCCAGCAGACCGGAAATCCCGTGGCGGCTCCCTGTCTGCTGGTGGCCTCCGGCGAGGCAACGACCAAGATATTGGACAATTCGGCCACGATAGGCCATGGCGGGCCCGGTCAGGAGATGACCCTCAGCTTTGCCCTGGCCGCGGAGCAGATCCCCGGCGCCGCCCTCTTGTCCATCGATTCTGAGGGCACCGACGGCACCACCGACGCCGCCGGCGGCCTGACTGACTCCCAAAGTCTCCGCCAGGCCCAGGCCCTGGGAGTGGACGTTCACAAGGCCCTCCGGGGCCACGGATCTCACGAGGCTCTGGCCGCTATGGGAGACACGGTCCTCACCGGCAACACCGGCACCAACCTCTGCGATCTGAACCTGCTCTACATCCCGGAATTGCCGGGCAAGGTCCCCGCCTGCCGCCGCATCCGCTCCGTCCACGCCCGGCAGATCATCGACTGCAAGTGCCGCCCCATGGTAGAGGTGGAGGTGGTGACGGAGGACGGCACCACCGGCACCGGCTCCGCGCCCACCGGCAGCTCTGTGGGGATGTATGAGTCCTGTGTGCTCCGGGACGGCGATCCCGGCGAGTACGGCGGTCTCAGCGTCCACAAGGCTGTGGACCATGTCAACCGGATCATCGCCCCCCAGCTCATCGGCATGGACGTGGCGGACCAGGCGGCCATCGACCGCCGCATGATCCAGCTGGACGGCACCCCGGACAAGCACGTGTTAGGCGGAAATGCCATCTACTCCGTATCCGTCGCAGTTTACCGGGCCGCTGCCGCCGCGGCCGGTGTGCCTCTATACGATTACATCGCCGGCGGTCAGGTGCGCACCGTGCCCATCCCCTCCTTCAACGTGCTCAACGGCGGCAGCAACAACGGCGTCAAGCAGGCCTTCAACGAGTTTCTGGTGATGCCCTACCGGGCCTCGGATATCGAGCAGGCGGTGGAAATCGCCGTCCAGGTCTTCCAGGAGCTGGGGCGGGTGATCCGGGACTACACCGGCGCTCCGGCGCTGGTGGGCGGGTCCTATGGCTGGTGCGCCCCCTCTGAGGACCCGGAGGTCTGCCTGGAGCTGATCGCCCGGGCCGTTGCAAACTGCGGCTATACGGACCAGTGCGCCTTCGCCCTGGACTGCGCCTCCAGCGAGATGTATGAATCCGGAAAGGGCTACTACCTCAACGGACAGTACCTGACCTCTGCCCAGCTGGTGGCCTACGCCAAGGGCCTGACGGAGAAGTATCACTTCGTGTTTATCGAGGATCTGCTGGATGAAAACGACTGGGATGGCTATCAGCTGGCCCACCGGGAGATCACCCGGACGCTGATCATCGCCGACGATCTCACCGTCTCCAACAAGTCCCGGATCGTCCGGGCCCACGAGAGCGGCTCCATCGACGGCTTCATCCTCAAGCCCAACCAGGTGGGCACCATCACCGAGGCCATGGAGGCCCACCGCTATGCCCAGGACCATGGGCTGCTCTCCATCACCTCCGGCCGCAGCGGCGGCGTGGTGAACGATGTGGTGATGGACCTGGCCGTGGGGCTCCAGATCCCCTTCATCAAAAACGGCTGCCCCCGGTCCGGCGAGCGGATCGACAAGCTGAACTTCCTCCTGCGGGCCAAGGACAGCCACCCAGGGTGCCACATGGCGACCATCGACCACCTGGTGCGGTTTTGATCTCTTTTTAGAGAATGGGGGCGGTATCCCACCCCCATTCTCTTTTTCTGCATCAAAAAATGGCGGTGGAACCGCCCAAACTCAACATGTCCTGCGCCCAGGTATCAGATCACTGAAATCCCCCGGCATCTCACAGGCGGTTTTGGTTGATTTCCGGCGGCAGGTCCCGTATAATCATGTTGAAATATTTCATTTGCGAAGCAGTGTTCGCTGCTGAACAAGGAGGTCCCTCTATGCCGCCCCTGACTGTGATGATCAAGCCTGTCTCCTCCGCCTGCAACATGCGGTGCCGGTACTGTTTTTATGCCGATGTGGCCCACAACCGCCAGCAGGCGTCCCTGGGCCGGATGTCCGATGAGACGCTGGAGCATGTCGTCCGCAAGGCCATGCGCTACGCTGACGGAACCGTCTCCTTTGTCTTCCAGGGCGGAGAGCCCACCCTGGCCGGCGCGGCGTTCTACGAGACGTTTCTAAGCTATCAGCGCAAATACAACACCCGGAACCTGCCCGTCCAAAACGCCATCCAGACCAACGGCTACCAGCTGGACGAGTCCCTTTTGGACCTGCTGGCCCGGGAGCATTTTCTGGTAGGCGTCTCCTTTGACGGAACGCCCCAGCTCCACGACCGGCTCCGGGTCGATGCCGACGACCGCGGCACCAGTGCCGCGGTGGAAGCAACCATTCAGCGTCTGGAGGAGCGGGGCGTGGAATTCAACATCCTCTGCGTGGTGAACTGCCACGTGGCCCGCCACCCCCGGGAGACGTTCCAGTATCTGAAAAAATACCGCTATCTCCAGTATATCGCCTGTCTGGACGCGCTGGACGGCACCCCCTCTCCCCACTCCCTGACCGCTGAGGACTATACCACCTTCCTCAAGGAGAGCTTTGACCTCTACTACCAGGCCTTCCGCCAAGGCCGCCCGGTCAGCATCCGCAATTTTGACAACTACCTGGTCATCCTGATGGGGGGCCAGCCGGAAAACTGCGCCATGTCCGGCCGCTGCGCCCAGTATTATCTGATCGAGGCCGACGGCGGCGTGTACCCCTGTGACTTCTATGTGCTGGACCATCTGCACATGGGAAACATCCGGGAGGACTCCTTCTTCAAGCTGGAAAAATCCCCGGTGGCGGCCGCCTTCCGAAGCGCCTCCCTCCATTCCGATCCGGCCTGCCAGAGCTGCCGGTGGTTCCCCCTGTGCCGGGGCGGCTGCCGCCGGGACCGGGAGCCGGCCCTGGGCGATCAGGCCGGGCTGAACAAGTGGTGCAGCTGCTACCAGGCTCTGTTTGAATACGCCTATCCCCGCATGATGGAAATGGCCCAGGCCATCTCCACCTCCGGATGGCGGTAAATCTTCCAGACAGCAACGATCCCCCGCCGCAGAAGAGCCCTTCTGCGGCGGGGGAACTGTTTTGTATGCAGGATCAAGCCGTCTCTCCGGCAGCCGGAAAGGTCAATGTAAACACGCTGCCCTTACCGGGCTCGCTTTTCAGCTCCAGCCGGGCGCCCAGATAGGCCGCGCCGTGCTTGACGATGGAAAGGCCCAGGCCTGTGCCGCCGCTGGAATGGCTCTTGTCCACCCGGTAAAACCGCTCGAAGACCCGGCCCTGGGCCTCCGGCGGGATGCCGATGCCGGTGTCTGCCACCGTGATCCGGCTGCCGCCGGGGCAGTCTGCCAGGGTGACACGGACGCTGCCGCCGGAGCGGTTATAGGCGATGGCGTTGTCCCAGAGGTTGTAGACGATCTCCTCCACGATCTGGGGCACCGCCCGGATAGGACCGCAGTCCCCCTCCACCTCCACCGTCACCTGCTTTGCCGCTGCCGCCTGGGCCAGCTGGCCCCGGACGCTGTCCGCCACCTGCCTCAGGGAGACCGTCTCCCACTGGGCCATAGCACCGCCCTCATCCAGCCGGGAGAGCTTGATGATATCGTTCACCAGCCCGATCAGCCGCTGGGCCTCCCGGTGGATGTTGCCGGAAAAGTGGGCCACATCCTCCGGCCGGACCATGCCGTTTTCCAGGATCTCGGCGGTGCCCAGGATGGAGGTCAGGGGCGTTTTCAGCTCATGGGAGACATTGGCGGCAAACTCCCGCCGCAGCGTCTCCCGCCGCTCCTGCTCCGTCACGTCCATGACGATCAGCACCGCGCCGGTGAGAACGCCGTCCTCCTCCACCGGGTTTGCAAAGACCCGGCAGCAGGAGTCCTCCCGCTCCAGCAGCTCCTCCCGCCGCCGGCCCGCCAGGGCCTCCTCCACGCAGTGGCGGAAGCCCGCCTCCCGGTTCAGCGCCAGAACGCTCTCTCCCTGCTCCACGGCGCCCTCCACCTGTAAAAGGCTCAGGGCTGCCCCGTTGTAGGAGAGGAGCCGGGTCTCCCGGTCGATGACCAGCAGTCCCTCGCTCATATGCTCTGTGATGGCGTCAAATTCCTCCCGCTGGCGGCGGAGATCCTCCATCTGCTGATGGATCTGCCGGTTCTGGCTGCGGATCTTGCGCACCAGGGGCGCCAGCTCCTCATAGGTCTCCCGGTCCTCCTCCAGGTCGCCGGGGTCCAGGGCATTGATGGGCTCCACCAGCTGCCGGGACAGCCGTCCCGCCAGCCAAAGCGCCAGGAAAAAGGCCAGCGCCATCATCAGCGCCACCGGCTGCAAGGCCTGGAGCACCAGCATCCACACAGAGTATTGGGTGGTGGCCAGCCGCAGAATCGAGCCGTCATGCAGCCGCAGGGCATAGTATACTACCGTCTGGCCCATGGTCTCGGAGTGGCGTACCGCCATGCCCCGGCCCAGCTCCCGGGCCTCCCGGATCTCCTCCCGGTCGGTATGCTCTCCCATCTCCCGGGAGTCGTTCCAGTTGTCATAGAGCACTGCGCCGCCGGATGCCACCCAGGTGATGCGGTCATTGCGGGGCAGCTGGTCGGTGAGGTAGTCCATCCCCTCGTTCTCCACGCCGTGGGCCACGTAAGCCGTGGCCTGGGCCAGCTCATAGAGGACCCGATCCTGGAAATAGCCGTGGAGCACGCCCACGATCAGCACCAAGCTGGCAGTCAGAACCGCCAGAGCCACCCCCAGGATGGCGCGGAAAATCCGTTTTTTCATCATGGCGCTCAACCTTCTCCGTCGATCTTGTAGCCATAGCCCCGGACCGTCTGCACATAGGCTCCCGCCGGCCCCAGCTTCTGGCGCAGGGTGCGGACATGGACATCCACCGTCCGGGTCTCGCCGGTAAAGGCATAGCCCCAGACCTGCTCGATCAGCCGCTCCCGGGTGATGACCTGCCCCCGGTTTCGCAGCAGCAGGCACAAAAGCTCAAATTCCTTTTGGGTCAGGACCACGTCCCGGCCCTCCACCGTCACTGTATGGCGGGGCTCGTCCACCGTCAAACACCCGCACTGATACGTCCCCGGCTCCGCCGCAGTCCGCCGCAGCAGCGCCCGGATGCGGGAGAGCAGCTCCATCATGCCAAAGGGCTTTGCCACATAGTCGTCCGCCCCGGCGTCCAGGCCCAGCACCTTGTCGTACTCCGTGCCCTTGGCGGTGAGCATGATGATGGGCAGCCGGAGGGTCCTGGGATCGGACCGCAGCTTTTTCAAAACGGACACGCCGTCTTCCTCCGGCAGCATGATATCCAGCAGGGCCAGGGCGGGGAGCTTTTCCTCCATGGCCTCCCAAAAGGCTGAGGGCCGCTCAAAGCCCCGGGCCTCCAGGCCCTGGCTGTTCAGGGTATAGATGACAAAATCCCGGATGCTGTCATCGTCTTCCAGTAAGTAGATCATGGGCTCCTCCTTGCCGCCTGCGTCATTTCCCGCCGCCCGGCGGGCCCTCAGATCAGCTGCTGTTCGTTGATCATCAGCTTGAACTGCAATCCCAGCTTCTCCGCCGCTTTCCGGCAGAGGATCATCCGCTGCATGAAGATCTCAAAGTAATCCATGACGGAGCCGTACTTGGTGTCCACCGACAGCTTCAGCTTGATGAGGGTGTGCTCCTCGTTGATCTTCAGCTGGGCCTTTTTCACCGAGTAGTTCACCCGGTCGTGGATGTCAAAGCTGGCCGGATCCTGATTCCGGACCCGGCTGCGGCGGACGTCGGACTTGTCCGCCAGGATCAGTGCCGCCGCCACGGCGCTCACCGGCAGGCCGGTGCCCTCGTCGTGGTTGCCGATGGCGGTGACGATCTCAGCGATCTCCTCCGGGGCGCAGTCCAGATGATCCAGGATGCGGAAGGCCATCACCGCTCCCGACTGGGAGTGATCCACCCGGTTCACCAGGTTGCCGATGTCATGGAGAAAGCCGGCGATCCGGGCCAGCTCCACGGTCCGGTCCGGATAGTCCAGGGTCCGGAGGATATACCCGGCCGTCTCCGCCACCAGCGTCACATGGGCGAAGCTGTGCTCTGTGAACCCCAGGGCGATGAGGGACTCGTCCGCCCGCTGGATATAGGTCCGGATCGTGGGGTTGTTTTTCACATCTTCAAAGGTCAGCATAGCCGCTTCCTCCTCTTCCGCGGAGCTCTCCGCGTGTTTTCCGGGTCCTTCGGCCCGCATGGTTTCAAAGCTTCTGCCTGGCACAGCGCCGCATCCGGCCGGAATGCCTTAGTTATTGGAGGGGTGCATGCCTGTCAGGGAGTATTCCACCCACTCCGCCACGTTGGTGGCGTGGTCGCCGATCCGCTCCAAATACTTGGCCACCATCAGTAGGTCCAAGCCCTGCTCGCCCCGGGTCGGATCGGCGGAGATCAGCTCCGTCAGCTCCCGCCGGACCTGGTCAAAGAGCTCATCCACCCGGTCGTCGGCGGCGCAGACCTGCCGGGCCAGGGTCAGATCCCGCTTCACAAAGGAATCCACGCTGTCCGTCACCATCCGGATCACCGCCCGGGCCATATCTGCGATGTGGGGCGCCCGATCCCCCTCCGGCAGGCGGACATGGCTGGTCATCTCCGCGATATCCGCCGCTTGATCCCCGATCCGCTCCAGATCCGAGATCATCTTCAGCGCGGCGGAGATCTCCCGCAGGTCCCGGGCCACCGGCTGCTGCTGCAAAAGGAGCTTCAGGCACAGGTTCTCCACCTCCCGCTCCTTCTGATCGATCTCCCGCTCCGCCTCCTCGGCGGCGGCCGCCAGCTTGGCATCACGCTCCAGCAGCGCCTCGGCGGCGGCGGAGATGGCGTCCTCGCACAGGGCGCCCATCCGGATCAATTCCACATGCAACTGCTCCAGCTGCTCTTCAAACTTGTTTCTCACTGTGTGCCCTCCTCAGCCGAACCGGCCCGTGATGTAGTCCTCCGTCCGCCGGTCGGCCGGCGTGGAGAACAGCTGCTCCGTCTTCCCAAACTCCACCAGCTCTCCCAGCAAAAAGAAGGCGGTGTTGTCCGAGACCCGGGCGGCCTGCTGCATGTTGTGGGTCACCATGATCACAGTATACCTGCTTTTCAGTTCCATCGCAAGGTCTTCGATCTTGGCTGTGGAGATGGGGTCCAGGGCGCTGGTGGACTCGTCCATCAGCAGCACCTCCGGCTCCACCGCCAGGGCCCGGGCAATGCACAGCCGCTGCTGCTGGCCGCCGGAGAGGCCCAGGGCGGACTTCTTCAGCCGGTCCTTCACCTCGTCCCAGATGGCGGCGGAGCGCAGGGAGTTCTCCACGATCTCGTCCAGCTTGGCCCGGGAGCGGATGCCGTGGGTCCGGGGACCGTAGGCCACGTTATCATAGATGCTCATGGGAAAGGGGTTGGGCTTTTGGAACACCATGCCCACCTGGCGGCGCAGCCAGGTGGGGTCTACGGCGCTGTCATAGATATTCTGACCGCCGTAATTCACCTCTCCCTCGATGCGGATGCCGGGGACCAGATCGTTCATCCGGTTGAGGGTCTTCAAAAAGGTGGACTTTCCGCAGCCGGAGGGGCCGATCAGCGCCGTGATCTCATGCTCCGGCAGGGCGACATTCACGCTGTGGAGCGCCTGATGGCTCCCATACCACAGATTCAGATCTCTTGTTTCCATAATGGCAGACATGTGACACGCTCCTAGCTATTCTTCTTCAGTTTCCGGCCCACCAGGCTGGCGGACAGGTTGATCACCAGGGTCAGCAGCAGCAAAATCGCGGCGATGGCCAGGGCGATCCCGGTGTTGGCATACTCGTTGACATAGACGTACAGGGCCACGCTCAGCGTGCCGGAGGAGGTATGGAGCGCCTCGCCGAAGTTCCGGATCACGCCCACCATGCCGGCGGTAAACAGCAGCGCCGCACTCTCGCCCACGATCCGGCCCACCGCCAGGATGCAGCCGGTCACGATGCCGTCCACCGCATTGGGCAGCACCACGGTGCGGACCATGTGCCATTTTCCGGCCCCCAGGCCCAGGGCCCCCTCCCGATAGGACTGGGGCACCGTCCGCAGGCTCTCCTGGGTGGTGCGGATGATGGTGGGCAGGATCATCACCACCATGGTCAGTCCGCCGGCCAGGATGCCGTAGCCAAAGCCCAGCAGCTGCACAAAAAACAGCATGCCCACCAGGCCGAAAATGATGGAGGGGATGCCCGTCAGGGTCTCCGCCGCAAATTCGATGGCCGCCACCACCCGGCGGTTCTCCGCGTATTCCGTCAGATAGATGGCCGCCCCCACCCCCAGAGGCAGCACGATCACCATGGAAAAGAAAATCAGGTAGAGGGTGTTGAGGATATTGGGGAGGATGCCGTCCGTCCCCCGCAGAAGACTGCGCTGGGTGGTCAGCAGCTCCCAGGTGATCCCGCCCACGCCCCGCACCAGCACATAGCCGATCAGGAACACCAGCAGCGCGCAGGTCACGATCCCGCTGAGGACCAGCAGAACCCGCAGCCCCCGGTCATAGATCCGGCGGCGAAGGGAAAGTCTGTTCATGTCAGTCCTCCTTCTTCCGCTTGACAAAGAAATTCAGCGCAGCATTGATCATCATAATAAACAGAAAGAGCACTAAACCAATCGAAAACAGGGAATCCCGCCAGAGAGAGCCCACGGTGGCGTAGTTCATCTCCGAGGCGATGGCCGTGGTGAGAAACCGGACCGGCGTAAAGAGGCTCTCCGGCAGATTGGGCACGTTGCCGGAGACCATGATGACCGCCATGGCCTCGCCGATGGCCCGGCCCACGCCCAGCACCACCGCCGTGGCAACGCCCGAGCGGGCCGCCGGCAGAGACACCCGGAAGTAGGTCTCCATCTCCGTGGCTCCCAAGGCCAGGGAGGCCTCCTCATATTCCTTGGGCACTGCCCGCAGGGCCGTCTCCGACACGCTGATGATAGAGGGCAGGATCATGATGGCCAGCACCACGATGGCCGCCAGCAGCGACGCGCCGGAAGCCAGGCCAAAGGTCCGCTGCACCGCCGGCACCAGCACCACCATGCCCACCAGGCCATAGACCACCGAGGGGATGCCCGCCAGCAGGCTCACAGCAGAGCGGATCACACCGGCCACCTTGGCAGGGGCGGTCTTGGCCAGGAACACCGCCGTCAGAACGCCCACCGGAACGCCCAGGATCACGGCTCCCGCCGTTCCTGCCAGAGAAGAGAGGATGAACGGCAGGATGCCGAAGACGCCCTGGCTGGAAGCCCAGGTGTCCCCCAGCAAAAACGCTTTCAGGCCGATCTCCCGGATGGCAGGCAGGCCGGAGAAGATCAGATACAGGCTGATCCCCAGCACCGCCGCCACCGCCAGCAGACCGCAGAGGAAAAAGATCAGGTGCACCCCCTGCTCCAAAAGCTCCCGGTGGGTCCGTTTTTTGGGACTGCCGCTGCCGGCGGTCCGCTCTATATGCAAGACTGATTCCATATACTGCTCCTTCCTGCATCAGGGCGCCCCCGCCCAGAATGAAGGGCGGGGGTGTCCCCTGATCGGGTCTTATTTTGCCACGGGCACAGCGCCGGCGGCCTTGATGAGGTCGTTTGCGGCGGTGGAGGTGGCGAAGTCATAGAAGGCCTGGGCCGGAGCCGTCAGGGCCTGGCCGTCCTTGGTCACCAGGACGAAGGGCCGCTGGATGGCGTAGGTGCCGTCCAGAACCGTCTCCTCCGTGCAGGCCACGCCGCCCACAGTCAGCGCCGTGATCCCCTCCTGGCCCTCCACAGCGGAGAGAGAGGCATAGCCGATGGCCTGGGGATTGCTGCGGACCGCCTCGATCACCGCGCCGGTGGAGGTCAGCTCCTGGCTGAGGACGCAGGCATCCTTGGTATCGGTGATGGACTCAAAGCCGTCCCGGGTGCCGGAGCCGGCCTCACGGCCATAGCAGGCGATCTCCAGGTCGCTGCCGCCCACGCCGCTCCAGTTGGCGGTCTCGCCGGTAAAGATGGAGGCGATCTGCTCCACCGTCAGGTCCTTGACCGGGTTTTCGGCGTTGACGATGACGGCGATCCCGTCCAGAGCCAGCACGGTCTCAGTGAGGCCGGAGGCCTTCTCCTCGTCCTTCAGACCCCGGGAGGCCAGGCCCAGATCGGCGGTGCCGTTGGAGGCAGCCTCCACACCGGCGCCGGAGCCGCCGCCCTCCACGGACACGGTGACGCCGCTGTTATCCAGCATGAACTGCTCTGCCAGCGTGCCCATGACCTTTTCCATAGAGGTGGAACCCAGGGTCACCACAGACCCGCTGAGCTGGGTATCGCCGGCGGTCTCCTGGCCGTCCCCGGCGGGCTCGGTCTGGTCGGCCTGATTGCCGCCGCAGCCTGCCAGCAGGGCCATCGCCATCGTCAAAGTCAGCAAAAGCGCAACTACCTTTTTCATCTTGAATCATTCTCCTTTTTTGATGTACGTCCGGCGTTCTCTCCGGACCACGGGCTTTAGTATACCTGCTCCCAAGTAAAATCCGTCACCGCGTCTATGTTAAGTCTTTGTAAAACCGCCCAAAGAATACGCGCGAAAGCTGGTCACAATTTCAGAAAATAAAATCGTTTTCGTCAATTATTCACTTCCTGTATTGACAGAAAAGCATCCTATCTGATATCCTTTTACAATAGGATCTCCTGGGGGAGATCCTATGAAAAGAGTGAGTTTCACAGCGTGGAAGGAGCGCGAGGAAGAATGGATCATCAGGTCAAGCGGATCGGCGTCCTCACCAGCGGCGGCGACGCCCCCGGCATGAACGCTGCGGTCCGGGCAGTGGTGCGGACCGCCATCCGCCAGGACATCGAGTGCGTCGGCATCCGCCGGGGCTGGCACGGCCTTATCAGCGGCGATTTCATCCAGATGGAGGCCTCCAGCGTCAGCCACATCATCGATAAGGGCGGCACCATGCTCTATACCGCCCGCAGCAAGGAATTCATGGTGCCCGAGGGCCGAAAGCAGGCGCTGGCCACCTGCAAGCTGCTGGGGCTGGACGGCATCGTGGCCATCGGCGGAGACGGCACCTTCCGGGGCGCCCTGGCGCTGAGCCGCCAGGCCGCTGAGGAGGGCACGGCTCTCCAGGTGGTGGGCATCCCCGCCACCATCGACAACGACATCGGCTGCTCCCACTACACCATCGGCTTTGACACCGCCTGCAACACCGCCGTGGAGTGCATCGACAAGCTGCGGGACACCATGCAGTCCCACGAGCGGTGCTCTCTGGTGGAGGTCATGGGCCGTCATGCCGGCTATCTGGCTTTATATGTGGGCATCTCTGTGGGCGCCACCGCCGTGCTGATCCCCGAGCACGAGGTGGACTTTGAGCGGGACGTGGTGGATAAGATCCGCCGGGCCCGGCTGGCCGGCAGCACCCATTACATGATCGTGGTGGCAGAGGGCGCCGGCAGCGCCATGGACTACGCCAACCGCATCCGTCAGGAGGTTGGACTGGACCCCCGAGTTACCGTGCTGGGCCATATCCAGCGGGGCGGCTCCCCCACCGCCCGGGACCGGGAGACCGCCAGCCGCATGGGCTATGCCGCAGTGATGACCATGATGGCCCGCAAGGGCAACCGGGTGATCTCCATGCAGGATGGCAGTATTGTGGACCTGGACATGGAAGAAGCCCTGGCCATGACTAAGTCCTTCCAGATGGACCGGTATCAGGTCCTGGAGACCCTGTCCAACATTCAATCTTGATGTCCATACATACAACAAGGCCGCGTACCATTTGGTACGCGGCCTTAGACTGTCGAAAAAGTGGCTGAGGCCACTTTTTCGAAAAGGCTGCACCCTGCCGCGCTCGTCGCCGCAAAGTCCGCTCTGCTCCGGTTCCGCCTGATAGCGAAACCGCCGCCCGCTCCCTTGCGTCTCCTCTCCCCACGCAAACCGCTTCGCTGGGTTTGCGTGGGGGCCCCAGGTCTTATCTGCCTGTGGTAGATCAATTCCACACTTGCAGGGCGAGAAGTATGTTCTGCCAGGTACACGCCCCGGCAGAACATGATTCACTTGATTCGCCGCCTGCGGGCAGCGAACTCTGCGAGGCTTTTTCGACATGCTGAAGGCCGCGTACCATTTGGTACGCGGCCTTGTGTCTTTCTGGTTGTTATCGCTCATGGTGCCGGTTCAGCCGCCGCTTCCAGATCGAGGGGGCAAAGAGCAGCAGCATGGGATAGAGCTCCAACCGGCCCGCCAGCATATCAAAGGCCAGCAGCAGCTTGGCCCAGGGCGAGAAGGCAGAGAAATTCCCCATGGGACCCACCAGCTCCAGGCCGGGGCCGATGTTGTTGATGCAGGCGGTCAGCGCCGTGACGGTGGTGATGATGTCAAAGCCGTCCAGTGCCAGCAGCAGGAAAGAGGCCAGATACACCATCATGTACACAGCGAAATACTGATACGCGCCGTTGACCACACTCTCAGAGAGGGGCTTTCCCTCCAGGCGCACGGCGGCGACAGCGTTGGGGTGGAGCATCTTGCGGAAGTTGGCCTTGGTGGACTTGAGCATGATCAAGATCCGGGAGACCTTGATGCCGCCGCCGGTGGACCCGGCACAGCTGCCGATGAACATCAGCGCCAGCAGCACCGCCTTGGAAAACGTGGGCCAGAGGTTGAAATCCACCGTAGCGTAGCCGGTAGTGGTGATGATGGAGGACACCTGGAAAAAGGCATGGCGGAGACTGGTGGCCACGGAACCGTAGAGCTGGGTGATGTTGATGGTGATGGAGATCACCGCGACGGCCACCACCGCCAGATACATCCGCAGCTCCTCGGACCGGAACACATCCCGGAACCGCCGGATCAGCAGGAAATAGTACAGGTTGAAGTTCACGCCGAAGAGCAGCATGAAAATGCCGATGACCACATCAAAATACACGCTGTCATAGGCACCCACACTGAGGGCCCGGCTGCTGAAGCCGCCGGTACCGGCAGAGCCGAAGGCGTGGATGCAGGCGTCAAAGAGATCCATGCCGCCTGCCAGCAGCAGCACAATCTCCACCACCGTCATCACCAGGTAGATGGCATAGAGGATCTTGGCGGTGTCGCCCATGCGGCTGACCAGCTTGCCGGCGGTGGGCCCCGGCACCTCAGCCCGCATCAGGTGCATCCCGTGGCCGTCGGTCATGGGCAGGATGGCCATCACGAACACCAGCACGCCCATGCCGCCCACCCAGTGGGTAAAGCTGCGCCACATCAGGCAGCCCCGGCTCATGGCCTCCACATCCTGGAGGATGCTGGCGCCGGTGGTGGTAAAGCCGGACACCGTCTCAAAGAAGGCGTCCACAAAATGGGGGATGTCCCCGCACAGGACAAAGGGCATCGCGCCGAAGGCGGATAACAGGATCCAGGCCAGCGCCACCACGGCAAAGCCGTCCCGGGCGTAGAGGGCCGTCCGCTGGGGCTTTTTCCAGCCTAAGGCCGCTCCCGCCGCCACCAGGGCCGCGGCAGTGATCAAAAAGTGCATCGGGGACTCCCGGTAGAGCAGCGCCGTCACCGCCGGCAGCGCCAGCAGCGCCGCCTCCGTCCACAGGATGCGGCCGATGACGAAGCCGATCATTTGATAATTCACGGACCTCTCCCGCCTTTACTGAAAGATGTCATGCAGCCCCTGAAGGCTGGTATCCGTAGTGACCACGATGACGTCGTCCATGGGCTCCAGCACATCCGCGCCGGAGGGGATGACGATGCGGCCGTTCCGCCGGACGATGCCAGCCAGCAGAATTCCGCTCTTGAGGGGCAGATCCTTCAAGGGCACGCCCAAATAGGGCATCTTCTTCCCCACGCTGAACTCCAGGGCCTCCACGGCGCCGTCCACCAGCCGGTGGAGGGTCTTGATCTCCGCGCCGGAGGCGCTCTCCATGGCCCGGACATACTGAACGATCAGCTCCGTCGTGACGGAGCGGGCGGAGATCACGCTGTCGATCATCTCCTCGGCAGACACCAGGTCCACCAGGGATTTGCGGTTGATCTTCGCCACCACCTTGCAGCAGTCGCCGGACTGCTTGGCCGCGCTGAGGGCCATGAGGATGTTGGCCTCGTCGATGCCGGTGATGGCCACAAAGGCGTCGGTCTGCTCAATGCCCTCCTCGTGGAGAAGCTCACTGTCGGTACCGTCCCCCTTGATGACCAGGGCCTTGGGCAGCCGCTCGCTCATCTGAACGCACCGCTCCTCGCTCTGGTCGATGATCCGCACAGACATCCCCATGTCCAGTAGCTGGGAGGCCAGATAATAGCAGATCTTGCTGGCGCCCACGATCATCACCGTGGAGGCCCGGTTCCGGAAGACGCCCAGATGGCGGAAGAACTGCTCCAGCTGCCGGGGGGCAGAGGTCAGGTAGATCTTGTCGCCGGACTGGAGCACAAAGTCACCGGAGGGGATCACCGTCTTTCCCCGGCGGGACACGGCGCAGATCAGGACCCGGACCTTGATGTTCTGGTACAGGTCCGAAAGACGCATCCCGTGAAGGGCGGACCGCTCCGGCAGGCGGTATTCCACCAGCTCCAGCCGGCCCTTGGAAAAGGACTCGATCTTCATGGCAGTGGGGAACCGGAGGACCCGGGCGATCTCCCGGGCGGCCACCTTCTCCGGGTTGATGGCCATGCTCAGTCCCAGCTCCTCCCGCATGAAGCGCAGCTGCTTTTCATACTCCGGGTTTCGGATCCGGGCGATGGTGTGCTTCACGCCCAGCTTCTTGGCCACCAGGCAGGCCAGGATGTTGATCTCGTCGCTGGAGGTGGTGGCGATCAGAAGCTCCGCCTTGTCCACCTCGGCCTCCTTCTGCACCTCATAGCTGGCGCCGTTGCCGCAGATCCCCATCACATCGTGGATATTGATGATGTTATTGATCAGGCGGGGCGCCTGGTCGATGACGGTGACATTGTGCTCTTGTGAAAGCTGCTGTGTCAGCGCCATGCCAACCTTGCCGGCGCCCACGATGACGATTCTCATAACTCCTCCCAAAACGCAAAAAACACAAAAACCACCCAGCACGTAGGGAATGCCAGGATATCATAATCGTTTATTATACCCGACCTCTTCCCAAAAGGGAATCCCTATTTCCGTAAAAAATCAACCATTCCCGCCAAAGAACCCAGGCGGAATTCGGACATCCTGCCGAGGCACCCGGTCCCAGTCAAACTCGTCCAGCAGCTCCTCTGCCCGGCAGGGGGCGGCCGAGGGGTGAAAGCCCCCCAAAAACGCCAGCTTTCCCAGCAGCGTCTCCGCCGTCATCCGGGGCCGCAGCTCCTCCAGCCCTGCGTCGGCGTCCCGCTTGCTCAGCCGCCGTCCGTCCGGCGCCAGCAGCAGCGGGAAGTGATAGAACGCCGGCGGCATCAGCCCCAGCAGGTGGTAGAGATACAGCTGCCGGGACGTGGAGTCCAGCAGGTCCCCGCCCCGGACCACCTCCGTCACACCCATGGCGGCGTCGTCCACCACCACCGCCAGCTGATAGGCAAACAGGCCGTCGGACCGCCGCAGCAGAAAGTCGCCGCAGTCCCGGGCCAGGTCCTCGTGACAGGGGCCCATGTGGCCGTCTGTAAAGCCCCAGGTCTCCTCCGGCACCCGCAGCCGCAGGGCAGGCCTGCGGGTCCTGGCCCGTTCCGCCGCCGCTTCCGCCGTCAGATGCCGGCAGGTGCCGGGGTAGATGGTCTGCCCGTCCTCCCGGTGGGGGGCGCTGGCGGCGTGGAGCTCCGCCCGGGTGCAGAAGCAGGGGTATACCAGGCCCTGGGCGGCCAGCTTCTCCAGCGCCGCCTGATAGAGCGCTGTCCGCTCACTTTGAAAATAGGGCCCGTCCGGTCCTCCGATCTCCGGCCCCTCGTCCCAGGTAAGGCCCAGCCACCGAAGATCCTCCAGCATCTGCACGGCGTATTTCCGGGGGCAGCGGGCGGTATCCAGGTCCTCGATGCGCAAAATCACCTTCCCGCCCTTCTGCCGGGCGCTGAGCCAGGCCAGCAGGCAGCAGAGGATATTGCCTAAATGGATGCGCCCGCTGGGCGAAGGGGCAAACCGGCCTGCGGCAAGTGGTGGTGTCATGGGCATCTCCTCTCTGATCCTGACGGATCGTTTTGATGGCTCCATTATAGCGGATGATCCTCCGGGACGCAAGGGAGGCCCGCCCCGCCGGATGGACGTTTTTAAAAACGCAGGAGCCCGCTTTTGCCGGATAGTTTGAGCATCTGATCAAGCCGGAGTGATCCGGTTTTTCGTGTGCAATTTCGTGTGCAATTTGAATCCCAAGCTTTGCACACAACGGCATAAACCCATACACACGTCAAAAATAAAATACCTGCCGTTCTTGCCGCACTCCTTTGATACACAGAGGAAAATCCCCGAAGCCTTGAAAAATCAAAGCTTCGGGGATGGTCCTGTGTTGATGAAAAGATGCAGACCCAGCCGGGGCCCGGCACAGCGGGGCGGCGCGTTTGCGCCGTACAAGCATTTTTGCAAAGCAAAAATCTTAGCGCAGGGCGAATTCACTTCGCCCGAGCATTTTAACCTTTGAAGGGTGAAGCTGCCCCTTGGGGCAGCGAAACCCAAAAAGAGGGACACGACTATGTCGTGTCCCTCTTTTTGGTGACCCGTCGGGGATTCGAACCCCGGACCCACTGCTTAAAAGGCAGTTGCTCTGCCGGCTGAGCTAACGGATCTTGTATGTTGTTCAACGCCCACCCGGGCGGGAAGATCTGGCTGGGACGGCTGGATTCGAACCAGCGGGTGAGGGAGTCAAAGTCCCTTGCCTTACCACTTGGCGACGCCCCAATCTTTTTTGAAAAGAAGCAGGGGACCGGGGGGCAACCCCGATCCCCTGCCGTTGTATGGGGTGGGTGATGGGACTCGAACCCACAACACCTGGAACCACAATCCAGTGCTCTGCCAATTGAACTACACCCACCACATTGGACGCGGAGTATAAAGCCGACATTGCCCCATTTGAGAGCTGGTACGCCAGAAGGGACTCGAACCCCTGGCCTACTGCTTAGAAGGCAGTTGCTCTATCCAGCTGAGCTACTGGCGCAAATCAAAATGGAGCAGGTGACGGGAATCGAACCCGCATCCCCAGCTTGGAAGGCTGGTGCCCTGACCATTGTGCTACACCTGCGTTTGCCCTCCAGGGGAAATTGTCAGCTTGTATAGGATAGCACGGATCTTTCTATCTGTCAAGCGGTTCTCGCTATTTTTTCCTCTTTTTTCTGCTGCGCTGTCCGTCCGCCCGTTCCGAAGCAGCGTATGTCCCGTGTTTTCCCCAGCCGCGCGGTGCTTCCCACAGGTCACGCGGCCCGCTGCGATCAGCGGGCCGCGTCCAGCGTGTATGAGAAACTCTCACAGTCCGCCACAGGACTGCGGGCGGGGAGAGACCGTCTGTCTCTCCGGGTTCGTGCAGCATCTATCTCTGAACCTCTCCGCGCCTGCCGCAAAGACGGCCCTTTGCCTTGCCGCAGCAGTTGCCGCGAAGCCGTCGTCGGGCGCGGGAGAGATCAGCCGAAGAAGTAGTCAAAAAGATCATAGGGGTCCACGGTCTGTGCGTTGTTCTGAGGCTGTTGATCCTGAGGAGCCTCCTCGGCAGCCTGGTCTGCCGGCATGGCGCCCCAAGTCAGATTCAGCGTCTTCGTCTCCCCCTGGCGGATCACAGTCAGCGTGGCCGTGTCGCCGGCAGAGTACTGCTTTTTCACCATGGTCATATCGTCCATGCTGGCGATCTCCGTGTCATCCACCTTGGTGATGACGTCGCCCATCTGGAGCCCCGCCTTGGCGGCGGCGCTGTTTTCCTCCACGGCGCTGACGAACACGCCCTCGGTGATGTCATAGCGGAACTGGGCCGCCAGCTGCTCGTTCATGGTCATGCCAGTGATGCCGAGATAGGGCTTATTGGTGATGTGGCCGTTGGTCATGATGTCCTGGATCATGGCGGAGACGTCGTTGATGGGGATGGCGAAGCCCAGGCCCTCCACAGAGTCGTCGGCGGAGGAGTTGCCGTACTTGGCCGAGACGATGCCGATCACCTCGCCGTAGCTGTTGAACAGGGGGCCGCCGGAGTTGCCGTGGTTGATGGAGGCGGTCACCTGGATCATGTTGAAGGGGGTTCCGTCCACATTGATGGCCCGGTTGACGGAGGAGGCGATGCCCTCGCTCATAGAGAAGGTCAGCTCGCCCAGGGGGTTGCCGATGGCCAGCACATGGTCGCCCACGTTCACGCCGTCGCTGTCGCCCAGGACCACAGGGCTGAGGTCCGTGGCCTCCACCTTGATCACGGCGATGTCGTAATCCTCGTCGCCGCCTACAAAGCGGGCCTCCAGGGTCTCGCCGTTATAGAGGCTCACCTCCACGGTATCCGCATTCTCCACCACATGATAATTGGTGACGATGTAGCCGTCGCTGGTGAGGATAAAGCCGGAGCCAGCAGAGGCCGTCTGCACCGGCTGGCCGAAGAAGTTATAGCCGCTGGTGCCGGTGACGTTGATGGACACCACGCTGTTGACATTGGCGGCGTAAACCTCCGCGTCGGTCATGGCCGTCTTGCCATCCACCGTCTTCACGGTCACCGCCTTCACGGTCCGGTCGCTGACCTGGATGCTGCTCTCGCCGCCCCGGCTGACGCCCCAGACCACGCCGCCGCCCACAGCGCCGCCCACCAGGGCGCATGCCAGGGCCAGGGCTGTGATCTTCAATCCCACCCGGTTTTTCTTCACAGGCTTCAACTCCTGAACCGGGCCCTCCGGTCCGGTCTGATTTTGATTCTGCTGGGACTGCTGATATTGATTGAGCTGTTCATCCACGGTGGGCCGGGCCGCCTGGGCAGGCCGTCCCGTCTGGCTCTCATCGGGATAAAACGTGTTGTGATACAGATTCTGATCGTCCTGATACATGGTAAGTGCCTCCTATATCTATGCCGCTGTCTTGGATTTTATGACGCTCCGGAAACGTTCCGCCGGTCCTCCGGCGCCGGGCACTCCTTCCACTTGTCTGGATTCTAGCAGGTCTTTGTGAGGAAACTGTGAAGGAACCTTGTCCGGTCTTTGAACATTTCCCTTGTTCTGGCTTTGAGTATAGCGGGGCTAACTTAAAGATAGCTGAAAGAACTTTGAAGGATTCATGAACAATTTCTATTTTCCGCCGCCGTCTTCTATGGTACAATGATTCCGAAAACAAGGGAAGGAGACCCTGCTTTGCTGAGAGTTGAGAACATCAAGCTGGCCCCCGGCGGCGACCTGGGAGCCCTGGCCGCCGAGACCGCCCGGCTGCTGAAGGTCCGGGAAAAGGACCTGTTGTCCCTGCGGGTGCTGCGGCGCAGCGTGGACGCCCGGGAGGGCGTGTGCCTGGTCTACACCGTGGAGGCCGGGGTAAAGGATGAGGCCGCCGTTTTGAAGCGGTGCCACAAAAAAGTCCACCGGATCGTTCCCGCCGCCCCCTACTGTCTGCCTGCGCCCCAGCCGGCGCCGGCGGTGCCGCCGGTGGTGGTGGGCGCGGGGCCCGCGGGGCTCTTTGCCGCCCTGGTCCTGGCCCAGGCAGGCCAGCGGCCCATCCTGCTGGAGCGGGGCCGGGACGTGGAGCGGCGAAAGGCCGATGTAGAGCGTTTCTGGGCCACCGGAGAGCTGGACCTCACCAGCAACGTCCAGTTCGGCGAGGGCGGCGCCGGGGCCTTTTCCGACGGGAAGCTGAACACCGGCACCAAGGATCTCCGCCACCGCTTCATTCTGGAGACCCTGGCCGCCTGCGGCGCGCCGGAGGACATTTTGATCGACGCCAAGCCCCACGTGGGCACGGACTATCTCCACATCGCCCTGAAGGCACTCCGCCGCCGCCTTCTGGACCTGGGGGCGGACATCCGGTTTGAAAGCCAGCTCACCGGGCTGGAGATCCAGGGCGGCGCTCTGGCCGGGATCAAAATCTCCGAGAATGACGGCGAGACCGTCCTGCCCTGCCGCCACCTGATCCTCTGCCCCGGCCACTCCGCCCGGGACACCTTTGAGATGCTCCATGCCAGCGGCATTGCCATGGAGCCCAAGGCCTTTGCCGTGGGCGTCCGGATCGAGCATCTCCAGGCGGACTGCGATGCGGCCCAGTACCGCCAGTACGCCGGCCATCCGGGCCTGCCGGCCTCCTCCTATAAGCTCTCCTGTCACCTGCCCAACGGGCGCTCCGCCTTTTCCTTCTGCGTCTGCCCCGGCGGAGAGGTGGTGGCCGCCGCCTCAGAGGACGGCCGGGTGGTCACCAACGGCATGAGCGAATTTGCCCGGGACCGGATCAATATCAACGGCGGCTTCCTGGTCAACGTCACGCCGGAGGACTTCGGCGGCGACGGCCCCCTGGCGGGGGTGGCCTTCCAGCGGCAGCTGGAGGAGGCGGCCTACGCCCTGGGCGGCGGCGGTTACCGGGCCCCTGCCCAGCGGGTTGAGGATTTCCTGGCCCGACGGCCCTCCACCGGGCCGGGCCGGGTAGTCCCCAGCTACCGCCCCGGCGTAACGTGGGCCAATCTCTGGGAGTGCCTGCCGCCCTTTGTGGCCGAGACCCTGGCCGGGGCCCTTCCCCTGCTGGGCCGGAAGCTCCGGGGCTTTGATCACCCAGACGCCGTGCTGACGGCGGTGGAGAGCCGGTCCTCCTCCCCGGTCCGCATCCTCCGGGACCAGAACTGCCAGTCCAGCCTGCCGGGGCTGTACCCCTGCGGCGAGGGAGCCGGCTACGCCGGCGGCATCCTCTCTGCGGCGGCGGATGGGATGCGCTGCGCCGAGCAGGTCTGCGCCGCTCTGGCCGCCCAAGGCTGAATCCCCGGCGGGACCGGAAATTCTAAAAACCATCATCATCCAAGAAAAACGGGAGGTTTTTTCATGAGCCGTGATATCTGCGTCTATCTGGACTTTCTCACCCAGGAGCATCGGCTCCGCATCCAGCAGGCCGCACAGGCCGCCGGCTTCACGCCCTATTTTTTCACATCGGACCAATTCGACCAGGCCAAGGCCTGTCTCCAGCACTGTGAGATCCTCTACGGCCACGCCCCGGCGCTGCTGCGCTCCGCCCCCGCCACACTGAAATGGTGCTGCACCCCCACCGCCGGCGTAGACCTCTACTGTGCCGACCCCACCCTGTTCGCAAACCCCGACTGCATCCTGACCAACTCCAACGGCTACGGCGTCACCATCGCTGAGCACGTGGTGATGGTGACGCTGATGCTACTGCGGCAGATGCCCACCTATCTAAGCTGCGCCGTCCGCCATGAATGGGGCGCGCCCATGCCCATCCGCTCCATCCGGGACGGCAGCTTTACCGTCCTTGGCACCGGCAACATCGGCGTCAACGTGGCCCAGCGGCTCCATGGCATGGGGGCCGCCAGCGTCCTGGGGCTGAGCCGGTCCGGCCGGCCGGCGGAGGGCTTTGACCAGGTGCTGCCCATCTCCCGTCTGGAGGACGTGCTGCCCCAGACCCAGGTGCTGATCATGGCCCTGCCCTCCACACCGGAGACGGTCAACCTCTTGAACCGGGAGCGGATCGCCCTGCTGCCGGAGAGCGCCTGCGTCATCAATGTGGGCCGGGGCAACGCCCTGGACCAGGACGCGCTGGCCCAGGCCCTCAACAGCGGCAGGCTGGCCGGCGCGGCCCTGGACGTGATGATGCCGGAGCCCCTGCCGGAGGACCATCCCCTGTGGAGCGCCAAAAACACGATCATCACCCCCCACGTCTCCGGCAACATGACCCTGGGTTATACCTGCGATCTCAATGTGGAGATGTTCTGCCGAGACCTTGCCAACTACGCCGCCGGCCGGCCCTTGAACGGCCTGGTGGACCGCGCCAGAGGCTACTGAGCGGCGCGGCCCGCTCTCCGTCCCCCGCCGTGCGTGACCGCCATTTCCCGCGCCGGGACCGGCGCGCCTATTGATCATCAGGAGGTTTCCCCATGAACAATTTCACGTTCTACTCCCCCACCCTCTTCGCCTTCGGTGACGGCGAGGAGCAGCAGACCGGCGCTCTGGTGCGCCGCTTCGGCGGCAGCAAGGTGCTGCTGGTCACCGGCGGCGGCTCCGTCCGGAAAAACGGGGCCTATGACGCCGTCACCGCCTCCCTGCGGGAGGCCGGCGTCCCCTGGGCGGAGCTCTCCGGCGTCCAGGCCAACCCCCGCAGCGGCAAGGTCTATGAGGGCATCGACCTGCTGCGCCGGGAGGGCTGTGACTTCCTGCTGGCCCTGGGCGGCGGCAGCGTCATCGACACCGCCAAGGCCATCGCCTTCGGCGCGGGCTATGACGGCGATTTCTGGGATTTCTTTACCGGGAAGGCCCAGCTGGAGGCCACCCTCCCCGTGGGCGTGGTGCTGACCATTGCCGCGGCGGGCAGCGAAGGCAGCGACAGCTGCGTGATCACCCAGGAGCGGGGGAACCTGAAATGGGGCTGCCCCCGCAGCGACCTCCTCCGGCCCAAGTTCGCGGTCCTGGACCCCCGGCTCACCTGCTCGCTGCCGCCCTATCAGACCGCCAGCGGCGCGGTGGACATGCTGGCCCACATCTGCGAGCGGTATTTCACCAATACCGATGACGTGGGGCTGACGGACCGGCTGTGCGAGGCCCTCATGCGGACCATTCTGGAAGCCGCTCCCCGGGCCGTGGCCCAGCCCGACGACTATGCCGCCCGGGCCGATCTGATGTGGGCGGGCATGCTGGCCCACAACAACTCCGTGGGGGTGGGCCGGGAGCAGGACTGGGCCAGCCACCAGATCGAGCACGAGCTCTCCGCCTTCTATGACTGCGCCCATGGCGCGGGGCTGGCGGTGGTGCTGCCGGCCTGGATGGAGTATGTCCTGGACCATGACGTGGCCCGCTTTGCCCGGTTTGCCGTGAACGTGCTGGGCTGCGAGATGGATTTCGCCGCCCCCGCCCGGACCGCCCGGGCAGGCATCGCCCGGCTGCGGGCATGGTTCCGGGAGCTGGGGATGCCCACCACTCTGAAAGAGCTGGGGGCCCGCAGCGAAGACATTCCCGCCATGGCTGCCCACCGGGCCGAAAAGCCCAACGGCTTCCCCCTCGGCTTCTTTGTGAAGATCCACCCGGCGGACATGGAGGCCATTTTGCACCTGGCGGAGTGAGTCCCTGCCTCTTATAAAACGTAAAAGCGCCTGCCGCAAGCGTGACTGAGTCACGCTTGCGGCAGGCGCTTGCTTATCGAAATTCCCGGGGGCTCATGTGGAAGGTATTCTGAAATGCCCGCAAAAAGGTGGAGTACTCAGAAAAGCCCGCCTGCTCCGCCGCCTTCATCACCGGCGTGCCGGAGCGGATCTCCTCCGCCGCCCGCAGCAGCCGCTTTTGGGTGATGTACTGATGGACCGTGTACCCGGTGACCGCCTTGAACCGGTGCATCAAATAGTACCGGCTGATGTAAAACCGCCGGGCCAGATCCTCCACCGACAGCGGCTGCTCCAGATGGGCGGCGATATAGCGCAGGATCTCCTCCATCTTGGGGTCCACCCGGTAGCTGTCCGTTTCCTCCTGGGCGGTGCGGTCCGCCAGAAGATCCCGGTTCACGGCGATCAAAAGCTGCTGGCACAGCGTGTCCGCCATCCGGCGGCTGCCGAATTCCTGAGAACGGAGGGCCTCCTCCAGGTGCTGGATGGACTGCATATATTGAAGTCGCCGCTCCGCGCCGGTCCGGAGCAGATGAAACCCCCGCTCCCGGGCCAGGTCAAAGCAGCCATCCAGCGGCTCTCCCGGATCGCTCCGGGCCCGGACCCAGTCCCGTCCCAGCCAGACCACCACCCGCTCATAGGGCACGGCGGGGTCGATGATGGGCTTGTGGATCAGGTTGTGCTGCACCAGCAGCACGTCCCAGGGCTGGAGAAAGTAGGTGACACCCTCCACCACATAGGTGACCCGGCCCCCCAGCAGCAGGATCAGCTTGTCGAACTCATGGTAGTGGTACTCCAGCCGCTGAGCCAGACTGTCCTTGAGGTGGAAGAGCCGGAAGTCCTCTTTCAAATACCCTCGTTTTCCGATCTCGCTCCGGTCCAGCATCCCGCCGCCTCCCTTCTCCCGCTGTGGCCTGTCGGCTTATCTTACCCTACTTTTCCGGATTTTACAACTCAATTTTCACAGAAAACCCCCGATTCCTCTCAGGATTTTTGGCAGTTGGTTCGCAGATGTCTATATACTTTTCCCCCTGGATTTGATATACTGAAAAAGAATCAACGAAGGAGGGACGCCCATGAGCCATGCTGATCAGCTGTTCATCCAAAACTGCCGGGAGATCCTCACCCAGGGTGTCTGGGACACGGATCAGGCGGTCCGTCCCCGCTGGGAGGACGGCGTTCCCGCCCACACCATCAAGAAATTCGGGATCGTCAACCGCTACGATCTCCGGGAGGAGTTCCCCATCCTCACCCTGCGGCGGACCTACTGGAAAACAGCGGTGGATGAGCTGCTCTGGATCTGGCAGAAGAAGTCCAACAACATCCACGATCTGGGCGCCAAGATCTGGGATCAGTGGGCTGACGAGACCGGCTCCATCGGCAAGGCCTACGGTTATCAGCTCTCCATCAAGCACCAGTACCCCGAGGGAGAGATGGACCAGGTGGACCGAGTGCTTTATGATCTGCGGCACAATCCCGCATCCCGCCGGATCCTGACCAACCTCTATAACTTTGCCGATCTCCACGAGATGCACCTCTACCCCTGCGCCTACTCCATGACCTTCAATGTCTCCGGCAATGTTCTCAACGCGATCTTGAACCAGCGCAGCCAGGATATGCTGACCGCCAACAACTGGAACGTGGTCCAGTACGCCGTGCTGGTCCATATGTTCGCTCAGGTCAGCGGCCTGGTCCCCGGCGAGCTGGTCCACGTCATTGCCGACGCCCATATCTATGACCGGCACGTTCCCATCGTGGAGCGGATGCTGGAGCAGTCTCCCGCCTCCGCCCCCCGGTTCTCCGTGGATCCCGGCGTCACGGACTTCTACGCTTTCACCCGGGACAGCTTCCGCCTGGAGGGCTACGTCCCGGCAGCCTTTGAGGAGACGATCCCCATTGCCATCTGACGTGTAATCCATAGAGAGGGCGCTGCCCCGCTCGTTTCAAATTCATATGAGGTGAATGCACATGAATGCCATCGTTGTCGTCGATCAGAACTGGGCCATCGGCCGAGAGGGCGACCTTTTGTTCTCCCTGCCCACAGACATGAAGCGCTTCCGCTCTCTGACCCTGGGAGGCACTGTGGTCCTGGGCCGGAAAACCCTGGATTCCTTCCCCGGCGGAAAGCCCCTGCCGGGGCGGCGGAACATCGTCATCACCCGGAACGTAGACTTTGACCGGGCTGGCTGCGAGGTGGCCTCCAACCTGAACACTGCGCTGGAGCTGGCGGCGGACACCGAACCCGACAAGCTCTGGATCATCGGCGGAGGCAGCGTCTACACCGCCATGCTCAGCCGATGCAGCCGGGTCTTCCTGACCAAGGTGGACGCTGTGGCTGAGGACGCGGACACCTTCTTCCCCAATCTGGATAAACTGCCGGCCTGGGAGGTGGAGCATACCAGCGAGCCCATCACCGAAAACGGCGTTACCTACCGGTTTATTGATTACCTGAATACGAAGCTGTGACCAGCAAACAGCCCGCCGGGTTTCCCCCGGCGGGCTGCTTTGACTGTCGAAAAAGTGGCTGAGGCCACTTTTTCGACAAGGCTGCACCCTGCTGCGCTCGTCACCGCAAAGTCCGCTCCACTTCGGTTCCGCCTAACGGCGAAACCTCTGTCCGCTCCCTTGCGTCTCCTCTCCCCACGCAAACCGCTTCGCTGGGTTTGCGCGGGGGCCCCAGGTTTTGTCTGCCTGCGGCAGGCAAATTCCACACTTGCAGGGCGAGAGGTGTTTTCAGCCACGCCGCAGCGTTTGAAAAATATGCCTGCGGCATATTTTTAGCGTAGGCCGCAGCGGCTGTGCCGCGAGGATGGCACTGAAAGCCGCGGCAGAAAACAGATTTCAAGATTTACAATTCAAGTGCAACACATGGAGATAGGTAAAAAGGAGT
>CAUWNE010000020.1:0-37588 GCA_963560095.1 uncultured Dysosmobacter sp.
GTGAACTAAGCAGATACACTTAAAAATCATCTGCAAATCTTATTATACGAGGAGCCTTCCGATGGAAAAAACGAGTGTGAGTGAAAACCTGTGGCGGGTCTGGGTGGATACCAGCCGGCGCATTGTGTCCTTCCACGAGGAGGAGGGCTGCAAGCTGCTGGAGTTCCGCAGCCGGGAGCTGTTTTTGAGCTGCGTGGACCAGTACACGGGAATGCAGTATCGCTATCAATAAATCCAATTCAGGGGACCGGCCGGAAGGGCGGCTTCCCTGTTCAGGGGACAGGCGTTTGGCCGGTCCCCCTTTTTTCGTCTCTTTTCCCGGAAAAAAGCGTTTACAAACCGTAGCCATTCTGGTAAACTATACGGCACGTAATTGAACGGATCGAGAAAACGAGAAGGAGAACACGGAAATGGCTTCTGAATTTTCCAGGACCCTGGCCCTGCTGCGGCGGGAGCGGGGGGTCTCCCAGCGGACTGCCGCCGGGGATCTGGGGATCTCCCAGGCGCTGCTGAGCCACTATGAAAACGGCGTGCGGGAACCGGGACTGGGCTTTGTGGTGAAGGCCTGCGACTACTATCACGTCTCCGCCGACTTTATCCTGGGGCGGACGCTGTCCCGGGAGGGCAGCATGCTCACCCATGAGGAGGTCCTCAGCGCCGCCGAGCCGGGGAACATCCTCCAGGGCAGCGTCCTGGCCACGCTGCAAAGCAAGCTGATCTCCGGCGCGGCGGGGGTCCTCTTCGGCCTTTTGGGCAAGCTGGGGGACAAGGCCGCCATCAACGCCGCTGCGGCGTATCTTGGAAGCGCCGTCTATCAGCTCTACCGGCATTTCTACCGCGCTGCCGGGGCCAACGAGAACTATTTCTCCCTGCCGGCGGAGGTGTGCCGCATGGGCGCGGCGGAGGCGGACCAGAAGCTCTCGGAGCTGTGCTATGTCCGGGCCCTGGAGTCCCAGAAGGCGGAGGCCTTCCCGGATCTGTCGCCGGAGGCTCTGGCGGCGGACTATCCCGGCCGGAATCAGAGCCTGACCCAGGTCCTCAGCACGGCGGACGCCCGGCTGAGCGGCCTGACCCAGTGAGCCTATGAACTTTCAATCGATTTCTTTTCTGGCCTTTCTGGCCGTGACAGTGGCCGTCTGTCTGCCGGTGGGAGCCCGCCGCCGGCAGCTGGGGGCGGCGCTGCTGACGCTGGCGTGTCTGTGGTTCTGCGTGGCAGGCATGGGCCTTAGAGGCCTTGCAGTGCTGGCGGTTGGCCTTGGGGTGACGGCGCTGGCTCTCCGGGCCCTGACGGGGGAGCGGGAGCGGGGCCGCCGGACCGCTCTGGTGCTGGCGTGCCTGTGGCACATCGGGGTGCTGGCGGTTTTCAAGTACGCCGGCTTTTTCTCCGGCGGGGCGTTCTCTATCGGCTGGGCGCCCCTGGGGCTGAGCTTTTTCACCTTCCAGCAGCTGTGGCTTATCAAAGAGGCCTATACCCGCCAGTATGTCCCCGCCCGGGGAGATAACCTGGTGCTGTATGCCTTCTTTTTCCCGGTGGTGGTCTCCGGGCCCATTCTGCGGCCAGGGGCTTTCTTCCCCCAGCTGCAGGGGGAGACCTTCCTCCGCGCCGGGTGGCAGGACGCCGCCGCGGGGCTGTATCTGATCTGCATCGGCATGGCCAAAAAGACGCTGCTGGCAGAGGGCTTCGGCGTCATCGTCAACAACGGCTACGCCCATCCGGAGTGGCTGAACTCCGTGTCGGCGGCCATGGTGGTGCTGGGCTACACCCTCCAGCTCTACTTCGACTTCTCCGGCTACTGCGACGTGGCCACCGGCTGCGCCCGGCTGCTGGGCATCCGCCTGCCGGTGAACTTCAACTCCCCCTACCGCAGTCTCAGCGTGGGGGAGTTCTGGAAGCGGTGGCATATGACGCTGACAAGCTTTTTGCGGGAGTGTCTGTACTTCCCCTTGGGCGGGAGCCGCCGGGGCCGTCTCCGGGCCTATGGGAACATCCTGATCGTGTTTTTGGTCAGCGGACTGTGGCACGGCGCGGGGTGGACCTTCCTGCTGTGGGGACTGCTCCACGGTCTGGCCCAGGTGGCGGAGCGGATGCTGGGCCGTCGGCTGGAGAAGCTGCCCCGGTGGCTGCGGTGGGGGCTGACCTTTGCCTTTGTCAACATTGCCTGGATCTACTTCCGGGCGCCCACGGTGGCGGCAGGCAATCAGATCCTGGGGGCGCTGTTCTCCATGGACTTTGCAAAGCCCATGCCGTGGCTTTCTGAGGGGCTTTTTACCTGCGAGCAGGAGGTCATCCGCATCCTGCTGCCGCCCATCGCCCTCTATCGGAATCTGCTGACCACGGCGGCGCTGTACATCGTGGGGCTGATCGCGGCCCTGTGGCCCCGCAACGCCGTGGCGGAGGCAGACCGGTTCCGCCCCACCTTCTGGCGGGGCGCGGGCATGTGGCTGCTGGGGGTGTGGGCAGTGCTCTCCTTCAACGGCATTGCCCAGTTCATCTATGCGAATTTCTGAGAGAGGGGGGACCGGCTTGAGACGCGGATATCGGGGATGGGTGCTGGGTCTGCTGGCGGCGCTGCTGGCGGCCCTGGGCCTGTGCGCCGCCATCGTGGCGGTGGTGGACCCCTTTTTTCACTACCGGGACCCGGACCCGGAGGCGGAGGTGTGGTTCGAGGAGCGCAGCCAGACGGCGGGACTGCTCCGCAGCCAGGACTATGAGACGCTGCTCATGGGCACGTCCCTGGCGGCCAACTACCGCCCCGTGTGGTTCGATGCCTATTTTGACACCAAGACCGTCAAGGCCACACTGCCAAACGGCGGCTTCCACGAGTTCACCCAGGTCCTGGACTATGCCTGTGAGACCCACGAGGTCAAGCGGGTGATCTTCGGCCTGGACCCCAACATCCTGGTCCGGCCCACTGAGGAGGCCCCGGACCAGCTGCCGTCCTATCTCTATGACTCCAATCCCTGGAACGACGGGGCCTATCTGCTCAATAAGAGCGTTCTGGTCCGGGCGCTGTACACGGTGAAGGAGCGGGCGGCGGGGAACACCCAGAGCATTCAGGACGCCTTTGTGTGGGACGGCAGCGTGTTCTTCTCCAAGGAACTGGCCCTGGCGGGCTACCAGCGGCCGGAGCGGGAGGAGACCGTTTTGCCGGCAGACGCCTTTTTGGAGGACTGTGAGGAGAATCTGGAGGTCGTCAAGAGCTGGCTGGAACGGTACCCGGATACGGAGTTTTTGTTCTACTACTCGCCTTACAGCATTTTGTTCTGGGACAAGATGGAGCGCCAGGGGAGGACCGACGCCATGTTTGCCGCCCTGGAATATGCCACCCGGGAGCTGCTGGCCTATGACAACGTGACGATCCAGTGCTTCTTGACGGATCTGGACACCATCACGGATCTGGAGAACTACGCCGACCATATCCATGTGGCCGGCCGGGTGACCTGGCGGATGTCCAAGGCCATGGCCGGCACGGAGCATCAGCTGACTGTGGAAAATTACCGGGAGAAGCTGGACGCTCTGCGGACCTATGTGGTAAACTACGACTATGAGAACATCTGGGCGAACCCGGCGGCGCGTGAAACGGAGTAAGGGCCCGGACCTGCCCAAGGAGGTTTGATACAAATTATGGCAAAACGAGAAAATATCCGCAATTTTTCCATCATCGCCCACATTGACCACGGCAAGTCCACGCTGTCGGACCGGCTCATTGAGCTGTGCGGCGCGGTGGAGCAGCGCCAGATGGCCAGCCAGCTCCTGGACAATATGGACCTGGAGCGGGAGCGGGGCATCACCATCAAGGCCCGGGCGGTGAAGCTGGACTACCGGGCAAAGGACGGGGAGACCTATGCCCTGAACCTGATCGACACCCCGGGCCATGTGGACTTCAACTATGAGGTCTCCCGGTCCCTGGCGGCCTGTGAGGGCGCGGTGCTGGTGGTGGACTCCACCCAGGGCGTGGAGGCCCAGACCCTGGCCAACACCTATCTTGCCATGGAGCACGATTTGGAGATCCTGCCGGTGTTCAACAAGATCGACCTGCCGGCGGCGGACCCTGCCAACGCCAAGCAGGAGGTGGAGGAGATCATCGGCCTGCCGGCCATGGACGCCCCGGAGATCTCCGCCAAGATGGGGACCAACATCGACGCCGTGCTGGAGGACATCGTGAAAAACGTGCCCCCGCCTGCCGGCGACCCGGAGGCGCCTTTGAAAGCGCTGATCTTTGACAGCCAGTACGACAGCTACCGGGGCGTGATCGTCTATCTGAGACTGATGGAGGGCCGGCTCAAGGTGGGCCAGACGGTGAAGATGATGGCCTCCGGCGCCAGCTATCAGGTGATCGAGTGCGGCCATCTGCTGCCCCTGGGCCTGGAGCCCTGCGACAGCCTGGAGGCTGGCGAGGTGGGCTACTTCACCGCCAGCATCAAAAACGTGAAGGATACCCGGGTGGGCGACACCGTGACTGACGGCGCCCGGCCCACGGAAGAGGCCCTGCCGGGCTACCGGCCGGTCCAGCCCATGGTCTACTGCGGCATCTATACGGAGGACGGCTCCAAGTATCCGGACCTCCGGGACGCCCTGGAAAAGCTCCAGCTCAACGACGCCTCACTGAGCTTTGAGCCGGAGAGCTCTGTGGCCCTGGGCTTTGGCTTCCGGTGCGGCTTTTTGGGGATGCTCCACATGGAGGTCATCCAGGAGCGGCTGGAGCGGGAATTTGATCTGGATCTGGTCACCACGCTGCCCTCGGTCATCTATCACGTCTATAAGACCGACGGGACGTTGGTGAAGGTGGATAACCCCCACAACTACCCGGACCCCGCCACCATCGAGCGGGCGGAGGAGCCCTATGTGAAGGTCTCCATCATCAGCCCCAACGACTATGTGGGCAACATCATGCCCATGTGCCAGGACCGGCGGGGCGAGTTCAAGGATATGCAGTATCTGGACACCCGGCTGGTGGAGCTCCACTATCAAATGCCCCTCAACGAGATCATCTATGATTTCTTCGACACGCTGAAGGCCAACACCAAGGGCTACGCCTCCTTGGACTATGAGCTCTCCGGCTACCGGCCCAGCGAGCTGGTGAAGGTGGACATGAAGCTCAACGGCGAGGCGGTGGACGCATTGAGCTTCATCGCCCACAAGGATAAGGCCTATCCCCGGGCCCGGCGGCTGTGCGAAAAGCTCAAGGAGAACATTCCCCGTCAGCTCTTTGAGATCCCGGTCCAGGCCGCCATCGGCGGCAAGGTCATCGCCCGGGAGACGGTGAAGGCCATGCGCAAGGACGTTTTGGCCAAGTGCTACGGCGGCGACATCACCCGGAAAAAGAAGCTGCTGGAAAAGCAGAAAGAGGGCAAAAAGAAGATGCGCTCTCTGGGCACGGTCCAGATTCCCACGGAGGCATTTTTGGCAGTTTTGAAGCTGGACGAGTGAGCCGCATCAGGTCACATACGCAGGGCGGTCAGGCGGCAGAGCCTGGCCGCCTTTTTGGCACCATGAAGAGGGGAAAGCTCGACTTTTGCGGAAAATGCACAAAAACCGCCCCGGCGGGTCCCGGAAACTCTACCGGAGAAATGGGCGGCGGGCGTTGACTGGAACAGGAAAAAGAAACTATAATAGTTAAGATATAGACTGTTTTCGAGAGATTTTACGCAGGCAGGAGGACGGCTTATGAAAAAAGGCTATTTGGTGCTCCAGGACGGACGGGTGTTCGAGGGCATCCGCTTCGGCGCCGAGGGAGACACGGTGGGAGAACTGGTCTTCACCACCGGCATGTGCGGCTACATCGAGACGCTGACAGACCCCGCCTATGCGGGACAGATCGTCATGCAGACCTATCCGCTGATCGGCAACTACGGCATCATCCGGGAGGATGTGGAGCGAAAGTGCCAGGTGAAGGGCTACGTGGTGCGGGAGTGGTGTGAGAGCCCCGCCAACTTCCGTATGGACGGCGATCTGGACGCCTTCTTGAAAGAGGAGGGAGTGCCGGGCCTGTGGGGCGTGGACACCCGGGAGCTGACCCGGATCATCCGGGAGCACGGTGTGATGAACGCGATCATCTGCGACCAGGTGCCCCAGGATCTGAGCGTTCTGGAGATCTATGCCATCACCGGCGCGGTGGACGCCGCTACCTGCCGGGAGCCTGCGGTCTTCCAGGCGGAGGGCGAGGAGCGGTTCCGGGTCTCTCTTCTGGACTACGGCGCCACCCAGGGCCTGGTGCCCGCCCTGCGGGAGCGGGGCTGCACCGTCACTGTTTTGCCGGCGGATACCACTGCGGAGGACATCCTGGCGGCAAAGCCCCAGGGCGTGGTCCTCTCCAACGGCGCCGGCGACCCGGCGGAAAACGTCTTCCAGATCCAGCAGATCCAAAAGCTCCTGGGGAAGGTGCCGCTGTTCGGCGTCTGCCTGGGTCACCAGCTGCTGGCGCTGGCAGAGGGCGGAAAGACCTATAAGCTGAAATACGGCCACCGGGGAGCGAACCAGCCCGTCCGGGATCTGGAGGGCGTGCGGACCTACATCACCACCCAGAACCACGGCTACGCCGTGGACGCCGATACGCTCCAGCAGGGCAAGCTCCGCTTTGTCAACATCAATGACGGCACCTGCGAGGGAATCGATTACCCGCAGCTGCGGGCCTTCTCGGTCCAGTTCCATCCGGTGCTGGGCTCCAACAGTCAGGACGCGATGATTCTCTTTGACCGGTTTGTGGATCTCATGAAAGGCGGTGAGCAGTAATGCCCTTGGATACCAGGATTAAGAAAGTGATCGTCATCGGCTCCGGCCCCATCGTCATCGGCCAGGCGGCGGAGTTTGACTACGCCGGCGCCCAGGCCTGCCGGGTGCTCAAGGAGGCCGGCGTCAACGTGGTGCTGTGCAACTCCAACCCTGCCACCATCATGACCGACCAGGCCATGGCGGACGAGATCTATCTGGAGCCGCTGACCATCGAGACCATCAAGCGGATCATCCGCAAGGAAAAGCCGGACTCTCTGCTGGCGGGCCTGGGCGGCCAGACCGGATTGACCCTGGCCATGCAGCTGGACAAGGAGGGCTTTTTGGAGGAGGAGGGCGTCCGCCTGCTGGGCACCGACGCCAAGGCCATCTCCCGGGCTGAGGACCGGGAGCTCTTCAAGGAGGCCATGGCGGAGATCGGCCAGCCTCTGATCGCCTCCGACATCGCCGAGACGGTGGAGGACGCTCTGGCTGTGGCGGAGCGGATCGGCTATCCCGTCATCGTCCGCCCTGCCTTCACCCTGGGCGGCGCCGGCGGCGGCGCGGCTCAGAACGAGGCCGAGCTGCGGATCATCGCCCAGACCGGCCTGGACGCCTCTCCCATCACCCAGGTGCTCATCGAGAAGGCCATCTTTGGCTGGAAAGAGATCGAGTTTGAGACCATGCGGGACGGCGTGGGCAACGCCATCGCCATCTGCTCCATGGAGAACCTGGACCCTGTGGGCGTCCACACCGGCGACTCCATCGTGGTGGCTCCCACCCAGACGCTGGCGGCCAAGGAGTTCCAGATGCTCCGGACTGCCGCGCTGGATATCATCACCCACCTGGGGATCGTGGGCGGCTGCAACGTCCAGCTGGCACTGAACCCCGAGAGCTTTGAATACGCCGTGATCGAGGTCAACCCCCGGGTCAGCCGCTCCTCCGCTCTGGCCTCCAAGGCCACCGGCTACCCCATCGCCAAGATCACCACCAAGATCGCCCTGGGCTACCGCCTGGACGAGATCAAAAACGACATTACCGGCAAGACCTACGCCTGCTTCGAGCCTACCATCGACTACATCGTGGTGAAGATGCCCAAGTGGCCCTTTGACAAGTTCGCCGACGCCAGCCGGAAGCTGGGCACCCAGATGAAGGCCACCGGCGAGGTCATGTCCATCGCCCCCAGCTTTGAGATGGCGATGATGAAGGCCGTCCGGGGCGCGGAGATCGGCCAGGACTCTCTGAACCGCAAGGTGGACCCTGAGGACACCGCCCCCATCTGGGAGCGGCTGCGGCGGGTGGACGACCACCGGATCTTCACCGTGTTTGAGGCCTTCAAGGGCGGCATCTCCATCGGGGAGATCCACTCCATCACCAAGATCGACCCCTGGTTCCTCAGCAAGCTCAAGAAGATGGCGGACTTTGAGCTGGAGCTGGGCCGGGAGGGCCTGACGGCAGAGCGCTATGAGACCGGCAAGCGGATGGGCTATCCCGATCAGACGCTACTGCGGCTCTCCGGCGCAAAGACGCTGCCGGTGGAGGCCCAGGCTGCTGTTTACAAGATGGTGGATACCTGCGGCGCAGAGTTCGACGCGGAGACCCCCTATTTCTACTCCAGCTTTGACAAGGCCTGCGAGTCCCGCTCCTTCCCCCGGTCCGGCAAGCCCGTCATCATGGTGCTGGGCTCCGGTCCCATCCGGATCGGCCAGGGCATTGAGTTTGACTACTCCTCCGTTCACTGCGTGTGGACGCTGAAGGAGCTGGGCTATGAGGTGGTCATCGTCAACAACAACCCCGAGACCGTCTCCACCGACTACGACACCGCCGACCGGCTGTACTTTGAGCCCCTGTTCCCCGAGGACGTCATGCACATCATCGCCGTGGAAAAGCCCGTGGGCGTGGTGGTGGCCTTCGGCGGCCAGACGGCCATCAAGCTCACCAAGTTCCTGGACAGCCAGGGCATTCCCATCCTGGGCACCTCCGCCGAGTCCATCGACATGGCCGAGGACCGGGAGCGGTTCGACGAGCTGCTGGAGCGCTTCCACATCAAGCGGCCCCAGGGCCGGGGCATCACCGGCATGGAGGAGGCCCTGAACGCCGCCCATGAGCTGGGATATCCCGTGCTGCTGCGGCCCAGCTATGTCATCGGCGGCCAGAACATGGTCATCGCCCACAACGACCAGGACGTGCGGACCTATATGGAGGTCATCCTCTCCGGCAAGATCGAAAACCCCGTGCTGGTGGACCAGTACCTGATGGGCAAGGAGCTGGAGGTGGACGTCATCTCCGACGGCAAGGACGTCCTGATCCCCGGCGTCATGCAGCACATCGAGCGCACCGGCGTCCACTCCGGTGACTCCATCGCGGTCTATCCGCCCTTCTCCATCGGCGACAAGATGCTCAAGACCATCATCGACTGCTCGGAGAAGCTGGCGCTGAGCCTGAAGACCCGGGGCCTGATCAACATTCAGTACCTGATCTACCAGGGCGAGCTGTATGTCATCGAGGTCAACCCCCGGGCCAGCCGGACCGTGCCCTATATCTCCAAGGTCACCGGCGTTCCCATGGTGGACCTGGCTACCCGGGTCATGGTGGGCCAGCCCCTGTCTGCCCTGGGCTACGGCACCGGTCTCTATAAAAAGCCCCCCTACGTGGCGGTGAAGGTGCCGGTCTTCTCCTTTGAGAAGATCACCGATGCCAACGCAGCCCTCTCTCCGGAGATGAAGTCCACCGGCGAGGTGCTGGGCCTGGGCAGCAATCTCCAGGAGGCGCTGTTCAAGGGCCTGGTCTCCGCCGGCTACAAGGTGGAAAAGTCCGAGCACGCAGGCGTTCTGATCTCCGTGAACCACCGGGATCAGCCGGAGATCGTCAACATCGCCCGGAAGCTGGACGAGATGGGCTATAAGCTCTATGCCACCGACGGCACCGCCCACGAGATCGCACAGCTGGGCACCGATGTGGAGGTCGTGGGCAAGCTGGGCCGGGACAACAAGGTGTTCCGCATGCTGGAGAAGGGTCAGATCGACTATGTGATCCTCACCGGCTCCACGGAGCCCACCTACATCCAGGACTTCATCCACCTGAACCACCGCTGCGTCCAGCTGGGCATTCCCTGCCTGACCTCTCTGGATACGGCCAACGCTCTGACGGATATCCTGGCCTCCCGCTACAACCAGCAGAACACGGAGCTGGTGGATATCTGCCACCTGCGCACCCAGCGCCAGAAGCTGAAGTTTGCCAAGATGCAGACCTGCGGCAACGACTATATCTTCCTGGAGAATTTCCGCGGCGAGATCACCTGCCCGGAGTCTCTGTGCGTCTCCTTCTGCGATCGCCACTACGGCGTGGGCGCCGACGGCATCGTGCTCATGGAATCCTCCCAGGTGGCCGATGCGAAGATGCGGATGTTCAACAGCGACGGCAGTGAGGGCAAGATGGCAGGCAACGCCCTGCGGTGCATGGGCAAGTACCTCTATGATTTCGGTATCGTAACGAAGGAGGAACTGACCATCGAGACCGGCAGCGGCATCAAGACCGTCTCCCTCTACACCGCCGACGGCAAGGTGACCTCCGCCAGCGTGGATATGGGCCAGGCCACCCTGGATACCGCCGCGCTGAAGTTTGCGATCCCTGAGAAGACGGTGGTGGATTATCCCGTCCGGATCGCCGGCCGGCCCTACAACATCACCTGCGTGGACATGGGCAACCCCCACTGCGTGGTCTTCTGCCCCCGGGTGGATGCGGTGGACGTGGAGTTCATCGGTCCCCGGTTTGAGCACGCCCCCTATTTCCCCGAGCGGACCAACACGGAGTTCATCCGGGTGGTGAATCCCAGCACCATCAAGATGCGGGTCTGGGAGCGGGGCAGCGGCGAGACCCTGGCCTGCGGCTCCGGCGCCTGCGCGGCGGTGGTGGCCGCTGTGGCCAACGGCTACTGCGCCAAGGACAGCGATGTGACCGTCCGGGTCAAGGGCGGCGATCTGGTGGTCCATTACACCGATGAGAAGGTGACTCTGACCGGCGACGCAAAACTGGTCTATACCGGCGAGATCGAGTATTAAGAGCGATCAGCAAAGACGCCCCGGCATCCCACAGGATGCCGGGGCGGTCTGCCTATTATATGAAGATTTCCCGGGGAAAAGGAAAGAGATCAGCTTTCTTTTTTTCGTAAAACATGATATAATTATTCATAAATCAACACGATCGGGGAGAACTGTGATGGAAAAAAGACCCACCCAGGCCTGCCATATGCCCCGGATCGGGATGCGCACTTTGAAGACGGCTATCGCCGCTGCCCTCTGCGTGCTGATCTATTACTTTCTGGAGCGGAGCCCGGCCTTTGCCTGTATCGGGGCCATCTTCGGCATGGGCAGCGATTTGAGCGACTCCAAGCGCCACGGCGGAAACCGGCTGTTTGGCACCATCATCGGCGGCCTGCTGGGTATGGCCTTGTTCCGGATCTATCTGATCTTCCACCCGGAGGGAGGACACTCTCTGCTGCTGGTGCCGCTGATGTTTGTGGGAACGGTGCTTTTGATCGTGCTGTGTCAGATCTTCTGGGTGGGGGGCGTTCAGCCCGGCGGCGTGGTGCTGTGCATCATCCTGTTCAACACCCCGGTGGAGAGCTATGTCAGCTATGCCCTGAACCGCATTCTGGATACCGGCGTGGGGGTGGTGGCGGCGCTGGCGGTGAATAGCCTGTTTCCCGGCGGGTTTACCTTTTACACGGCGGAGCGGTTCTACAACCGGCTCCGGAGAAGGGGCGCCAAAGAACTTCCCGAACAGACCAAAGCCGATCAGGATTCCCAGGCCCAGGAGAGGGGAACAGAGTGATCAAAAAACCGGCCCCCATCCTGCGTGGATGGGAGCCGGTTTTTCCGTTGAAATGGATCAGAAGCCGTACCAATGGGTCATGGCGTCCACATCCTCCCGGGGAGTGACCACCTGGTTGGCGGGGAAGCTGTCATCGGGATAGCCGATGGCGATGCCGCAGGCGAAACGCTTGCCGGCTGGGAGGTCCAGCTGCTCCCGGATGCCCCGCTGGTACATGATGGCCTGATACTCCACGCAGGTGCCAAGGCCGAATTCCATGGCTGCCAGACAGAGATTCTGAGCGATGGTGCCCATCTCAAAGCGGTGGGACATCTCGTCCCAGTGCTCATCCATATAGAGCAGGATCACGGCGGGGGCGTCAAAGAACCGGAACCCCCGCTGGAGCCACCAGTGCCGCCGTTCCCGGTCGCCCCGCTCGATGCCCATGGCTCCATAGAGCTGCTTGCCCACGACTCTGGCCCGGTCCAGGCCCACGCCTTCCAGGGGGACGTCGGGATAGTCTGGCTCCCGGTCTGCCTCCAGGTCCTCAATGTTGGCCCGGCGCAGGGCCTCCAGCGGCTCCCCGGTGACGATGGCAAACTCCCAGGGCTGGGTGTTTTGGGCGGAAACGGCCCGGCTGGCCAGTTCGATCACCCGGCGCAGGGTCTCCTGGGGGATCGGGTCCGGACGAAAGCCCCGGATGGATCTTCTCTGCAAAATGGCGTTGGTGAGTTCCATATCGTATCTCCTCTCAAAGTGGATTGACTGCGGATCGACTATGAGGTGACTGTACCATATTTTTGCGCCCAGGGCAAGACGGAAAAAGCAGCCCCGCTCCTTTCCGGAGCGGGGCTGCAGCGATTTGTGGAACTGGAATTACTCAGCGTCCTTGATGGCGGCCTGAGCGGCAGCCAGACGGGCGATGGGCACCCGGAAGGGAGAGCAGGACACATAGTCCAGGCCCGTGCGGTGGCAGAACTCCACGGAGGAGGGATCGCCGCCGTGCTCGCCGCAGATGCCCAGGTGCAGGTCGGAGTTGGCGGAGCGGCCCAGCTTGCAGGCCATGTCCACCAGGCGGCCCACGCCGTTCTGGTCCAGCTTGGCGAAGGGATCGCTCTCGTAGATCTTGCGGTCATAGTAGGCGTCCAGGAACTTGCCGGCGTCGTCACGGCTGAAGCCGAAGGTCATCTGGGTCAGGTCGTTGGTGCCGAAGGAGAAGAAGTCAGCCTCCTTGGCGATCTGATCGGCCGTGAGGGCGGCGCGGGGGATCTCGATCATGGTGCCCACCAGATACTTCATGTCAGAGCCGGCGGCGGCGATGATCGCGTCGGCGGTCTCCACCACCACGTTCTTGACGTACTTGAGTTCCTTGACCTCGCCCACCAGGGGGATCATGATCTCGGGGACCATGGTCCACTCGGGATGACGGGCCTGGACGTTCAGAGCGGCCTTGATGACGGCCCGGGTCTGCATGGCGGCGATCTCCGGATAGGTGACAGCCAGACGGCAGCCGCGGTGGCCCATCATGGGGTTGAACTCGTGGAGGCCGGCGATGATGGCCTTGATATCGGCAACGGTCTTGCCCATGTCGGCGGCCAGCTTGGCGATGTCAGCCTCGTCGGTGGGCACGAACTCGTGCAGAGGGGGGTCCAGGAAGCGGATGGTGACGGGGCAGCCCTCCATGGCCTCGTAGATGCCCTCGAAGTCGGACTGCTGCATGGGCTCCAGCTTGCTCAGAGCCTTCTCCCGCTGCTCCACGTTGTCAGAGCAGATCATCTCCCGGATGGCGGGGATCCGGTCCTCGTCAAAGAACATGTGCTCGGTCCGGCACAGGCCGATGCCCTGAGCGCCGAACTTCCGGGCCTGGGCAGCGTCGTGGGGGGTGTCGGCATTGGTGCGGACGGCCAGGCGGCGATACTTGTCGGCCCAGCCCATGACCCGGCCGAACTCGCCGCCGATGGAGGCGTCCACGGTGGGGATAGCGCCGTCATAGATGCTGCCGGTGGAGCCGTCCAGGGAGATCCAGTCGCCCTCCTGATAGGTCTTGCCGGAGAGGACAAAGCGCTTGTTCTCCTCGTCCATCTTGATGTCGCCGCAGCCGGAGACGCAGCACTTGCCCATGCCGCGGGCCACCACGGCGGCGTGAGAGGTCATGCCGCCGCGAACGGTCAGGATGCCCTGAGCGGCCTTCATGCCCTCGATATCCTCGGGAGAGGTCTCCAGACGGACCAGGACCACCTTCTCGCCCCGCTCAGCCCAGGCCTTGGCGTCCTCGGCGGTGAAGACGATCTTGCCGGAGGCGGCGCCGGGAGAGGCACCCAGGGCCTTGCCGATGGCGTCGCTCTTCTTCAGGGCCACGGCGTCGAACTGGGGATGGAGCAGGGTGTCCAGAGAGCGGGGCTCGATCATGGCCACGGCCTGCTTCTCGGTGATCATTCCCTCGTCCACCAGATCGCAGGCGATCTTCAGCGCGGCGGCGGGGGTGCGCTTGCCGTTGCGGGTCTGGAGCATGTAGAGCTTGTTGTTCTCCACGGTGAACTCCATGTCCTGCATGTCGTGATAGTGATCCTCCAGGATCTTGCACACGCCTTCGAACTGGGCGAAGGCGGCGGGGAACTTCTCGGCCATCTGGCTGATGGGCATGGGAGTCCGGACGCCGGCCACCACGTCTTCGCCCTGGGCGTTGGTCAGGAACTCGCCGAAGAGCTTCTTCTCGCCGGTGGCGGGGTTGCGGGTGAAGGCCACGCCGGTGCCGCAGTCGTCGCCCATGTTGCCGAAAGCCATGGACTGAACGTTGACAGCAGTGCCCCAGGAGTAGGGAATGTCGTTGTCACGGCGATACACGTTGGCGCGGGGGTTGTCCCAGGAGCGGAAAACGGCCTTGACGGCGCCCATGAGCTGCTCCTTGGGATCGGTGGGGAAGTCCTGGCCGATCTTGGCCTTGTACTCGGCCTTGAACTGGCCGGCCAGCTCCTTGAGATCCTCGGCGGTGAGCTCCACATCCTGAGTGACGCCCTTGCGCTCCTTCATCTCGTCAATGAGCTGCTCAAAGTACTTCTTGCCGACTTCCATCACCACGTCGGAATACATCTGGATAAAGCGGCGATAGCAGTCCCAGGCCCAGCGGGGGTTGCCGGACTTCTTGGCCAGGACCTCCACCACGGTCTCGTTGAGGCCCAGGTTCAGGATGGTGTCCATCATGCCGGGCATGGAGGCCCGGGCACCGGAGCGGACGGAGACCAGCAGGGGGTTCTCGTGGTCGCCGAACTTCTTGCCGGTGATGCCCTCCATCTTCTCAATGTACTCCATGATCTCGGCGCAGATCTCATCGTTGATCTTCTGGCCGTCCTCATAGTACTGGGTGCAGGCCTCAGTGGTGATGGTGAAGCCCTGGGGGACAGGCAGGCCGATGTTGGTCATCTCAGCCAGGTTGGCGCCCTTGCCGCCCAGGAGCTCACGCATGCCCGCGTTGCCCTCGGTGAACAGGTAGCAGTACTTTTTGCTCATGTTTCGTTTTCCTCCCACTACAAACTTGAAAATAAAATCGTTTAATATACGATTTTTATTATAATGGGAAAAAAACCAAAAAACAATACACAAAAAACAGAAGAAACTCGCCAAAAGCAAGAAAAATTCCGTGGTTTACTGGCGGTTTTCCACAAAAGGCCCCCGCCAGTCGGCGGGGGCCTCAAACGTTTACTTAAGATCCTGTCCCAGGATATACTTCTTCAAAGGCACATAAAGCAGCGCAGACATCACCAAAGCGATGACGGTATTGGGCAGCATATAGGACCCGTTATAGACGATGGAGTAGAGGGAGGGGCTGGAGAAGGTCCAGTTCAAAAACTCGGTGGGGGCGACGATCTTGTAGATCGTGATACCGCTGATGTAGTGGACCAGGAAGCGCCCGGCGCAGCCCACCACCGTGCCGGCCAGCAGGCCCCAGGTCTTGCCCTTGAACAGCCCCGCCAGCCCCAGGGGGGTGAAGGCCACCAGGTAGTCCAGCAGCATGGACTGCCAGCCCCAGGCATAGGCACCGTCAAAGATCAACTGGAGAAGGCCAAAGACGAAGCCGGCCATCAGACCGGAGCCCAGGCCCCACCGGACGGCGAAGAACAGGATGGGGAACATGGCGAAGGTGATGGAGCCGCCGTTGGGGGCCTCCGCCAGCTTCAGGTAACTGAGGATCTGGGCCAGGGCCACCATCAAGGCGCCCTCGCACAGCATCCGCATCCGCAGATGGGATTTGGTGTTCATGTTGGAATTCCTCCCGAAATCAAAAAATACCGCAGGCCATCAAACGGGCCTGCGGTACAGAAAATGAGAGGAGCTTGCGTCACTTCCTACGCCGGCATTACCCGGATCAGGTTTGAGGGACCGAGGACGGAATGTGTCCTGCATCTCAGCCGGGAACCCTCCCGGCGCCCCTGTGTTTGATTGTCCTGTGATTCACCGAGAGCATATCAAAAAACCGGGGAACTGTCAAGGAAAAGTGATTGGGAAGCGGAAATGGGCCGCAGAGGGAAAAGTGGTCTCTTTTCATTTGCCGGGACCTGTGGTAAAATACGGGGGAGCAATTTTAGGAGAAGACGCGGGCCCTTGTGATCGGAGGGCCGGAGAGGAGACGCCGTGGCTGTTTTACCCGCAACCCACCCCGTGGCCCTTCGCATTCGGGAGGCTGCCGGACGGGGAACGCTGTCCCACGCCCTGCTGTTTACCGGCCCGGGGGACCGGCTGGCCGCCGCCCGGTTTGCCGCCGCGGCGCTGGAGTGTCTGGGAACGGACCGGCCCTGCGGGGTCTGTCCCGCCTGCCGGAAGGTGTTCTCGGAGATCCACCCGGACGTGACGGTGGTGCGGGACGAGGCCCATAAGAACGTGGCGGTGGAGGTAGTCCGGGCGGTCCGGGCCGACGCCTACATCCAGCCCAACGAGGGGGCCCGGAAGGTCTATCTCTTTCCCGACTGCGGCCTGCTGACTGAGCAGGATCAGAACGTGCTTTTGAAGGTGGTGGAGGAGGGGCCGCCCTACGCGGCGTTCCTCTTCTGTGCGGAAAACCCCAGTCAGGTCCTCCAGACCCTGCGTTCCCGATGCGTGGAGCTGAAGCTGCCGCCGGCGGCAGAGGCTGCCAGCGGCAGCTCAGACCTGGGGGAGGAGCTGTGCCGAAGGATCGGCAGCCGCCGCCGGGGCGCGGTGACGGAGTTTGCCGCGGGACTTGAGCGCAAGCGGCCGGACCGGGAGGCCCTGGCGGCTATGCTGGACCGGGGACGGCAGGCCTTTGCCCAGGCGCTTTTGCTGCTGTATGGACGCCAGCCGCCGGAAAATGACCGGGAAATCCCGGTATTTCTCGCGAAAAACTTGACAAAAGCCCAGATCATGTCCACAATAGAAGTGTTGGAAACTTATCACGGCGAGTGCGCGTATAACGTTGGCGTGGGCCACGTGCTGGGCGCGCTGGCCGCGGAATTGGAGGGTATCCTTTGACTGAAGTGATCAGCGTCCGCTTTCGCAGCGGATGTAAGAATTATTTTTTTGACCCCGGGGAGCTCCAGGTGAAAATGGGGGAGCAGGTGGTGGTAGAGACCGCCCAGGGCCCGGAGTTTGCCACCTGCACCCAGGGAAACCACGACGTGGAGGAGAGCGCCATCGTCAAGCCGCTGAGCCCTGTTCTGCGCATGGCCACCGACGCCGACCGCCGGACCGTGGACCATAACCGCAAGCGGGAGCGGGAGGCCTTTGACGTCTGCGAGAAGAAGATCGCCGCCCACGGCCTGGAGATGAAGCTGGTGAACGTCTTTGCCAGCTTTGACGGCAGCAAGATCATCTTTTATTTTACCGCCGACGGGCGGGTGGACTTCCGGGAGCTGGTCCGGGATCTGGCCAGCGTGTTCCGGGCTCGGATCGAGCTGCGGCAGATCGGCGTCCGGGACGAGGCCAAAATGATCGGCGGCCTTGGCATCTGCGGGCGGCCCTTCTGCTGCTCCCAGTTCCTGGACGGATTTTTGCCGGTGTCCATCAAGATGGCCAAGACCCAGAACCTGAGCCTGAATCCCACCAAGATCTCCGGCACCTGCGGCCGGCTGATGTGCTGCTTGAAATACGAGCAGAACGCCTATGAGGACGCCGCCAAGCGGATGCCCAAGGCGGAGAGCTTTGTCCAGACCCCCGACGGCCCCGGCAACGTCAAGAGCGTGGATCTGCTGCGGGAGATGGTGAAGGTCAGTCTGGACTCTGCGCCGGAGGCCCTGAAGACCTATCATAACTGTGAGGTCTGCGTTCTGCGCAACGGCAAGGGCAGCCGGGAGGGCATCGTGATCCCCGCCGAGCGGCCCGCTCGGTATGTGGAGGAGCTGGTGGAGGAGGACCTGTTCGCAGGCCCCATCCTGTCCACGCCGTTCTATATGAGCCCCGAGCTGGAGGAGGCTCCGGTTCGGGAGAAGATCGGCGGCCCAGGCAGCGGAGACGGCAAGTCCCGCCGCAAGCACCGGGGTGGCCGCCGCCGCAGCAAGAGCGGCGCGCCCAAGACAGAGCCTAAGAGCGAGCAGGCCCCGGCGGAGAAGAAGCAGCCGCCCAAGGCCGCCAAGGGCGAGGGCCGTCCGGCCCGTCCGGACCACCGGAACGAGCCCAAGGGTGAGCACCGGCCGCCGCAGCGGGCGGAGCAGCATCCGGAGCACTGGGGCGAGGCTCCCGCCGGCGAGGGCGGCGAAATAAAGCGCCGCCGGCCCCGTCACCGGGGCGGCCGCCGCCGGAACAAGAGCGGCGAGGGCGGCAGCGCCCCCAAGAGCGAGGAGTGACCGCCTCCCGGATGGGAGAGCTTTCATCAGGAGGTGCCGGCTGTGGGAAAGTTTGACGGCGTGCTGCTGGCCAGCGATTTTGACAATACCCTGATCCCCACGGAGACCGCTCTGCGGACCGGGCAGCCGGTGCCGCCGCTGTCCCCGGGAAACCGGGCGGCTCTGGAGCATTTCATGGCGGAGGGCGGCCGGTTTGCCATCGCCACTGGCCGGGCCCTGGCGGCCTTTCTCCGCTATGCGGACGAGGTACCGATGAATGCTCCCGGCGTGGTGTGCAACGGCGCGGCCCTGTATGATTTCGCCCAGAGGGAATATCTGGAGACGGCCATGCTGGATGGCGACGCCCGCCAGCGGGGACAGACGGTGCTGGATCGGTTTCCCGCCGTGGCGGTGGAGGCCTATCACATTGATAATGTGATCCATGCGGTCCAGACCAACGAGTATGTCCGCCAGCATGAGCATATCACCAAGGTCCGGGTGACGGAGACGCCCTCCCTGCTGGAGGTGCCCCTGCCCCTGGGCAAGCTCCTGTTTGAGTCGGACCACGAGACCCTGGAGACGGTCCGGCGCTATTTGGACGATCAGGGCTGGGCAGAGGATTATGAGCTGATCTTCTCCGGAAAAACGCTGCTGGAGATGACTGCCAAGGGGGCCAACAAGGGCGGCATGGTCCGCCGGCTGGCCCAGCGGCTGGGGATCTCTATGGAGCACGTCTACTGCGTGGGAGACGAGGCCAACGATCTCTCCATGCTCCAGGCGGCGGCTCAGGGCTTTGTCCCGGCCAACTGCGCCCCGTCGGTCCGGGACTGCGGCGCCGTCCTGGTGGCAGACTGCGCCGACGACGCTATCGCCCAGGTGGTGGCCTGGCTGGACCGGCGCTACGGCGGCGGACAGACATCTGAATGAACAAAGCGGCCCGGTTTTTACCGGGCCGCTGATTTTTTTGAATTGGCTCTTGACAAATCTGAAAAATGTGTTATTGTACTAACTAGATAATACAGACGAACAGGGAGGTGGACTCATGCAGTGGCTCTTTTCCAACGACGCTCCGATCTATGCCCAGCTGATCGAACAGATCAAGGTGGGGATCGTCACCGGCGGATTTCCCCGGGGAGAGCGATTACCCTCTGTACGGGACCTGGCCACAGAGGCCGGTGTGAATCCAAACACCATGCAGCGGGCAATGACAGAGCTGGAGCGGGAGGGACTGGTTTACAGCCAGCGGACCGCCGGCCGATTTGTGACGGAGGATGAGACCATGATCCAACAGGCGAAGCGGGGGCTGGCAGAGCGCCATATCAAGCTGTTTCTGGCAGCCATGACCCGGCTGGGCTTCCGGCCGGAGGAGATGATTGACCTGCTGCGGCAGGAAGCGAGAGAGGAGAACGAGCATGTCGGTATTGACCTGTAATCAGCTGACCAAGACCTACGGAAACGTGACGGCCCTGGATCAGGTGAGCTTTTCCATTGAACCGGGCCGGATCGTGGGCCTGCTGGGCCCCAACGGCAGCGGTAAGACCACGCTTATCAAGCTGGCCAACGGATTGCTGACCCCTACCTCCGGAGAGCTGATGGTGTGCGGCATCGCGCCGGGCCGGGAGACCCACGGCCTGGTGAGCTATCTGCCGGAGCGGACGGCCATCCCCACCTGGATGTCCGCGGCCCAGCTGCTGGACTTTTATCAGGACTTTTATCAGGACTTCCGCCGGGAGGCGGCGGAGGAGATGCTGGGCCATCTGAACATCCCCGCCCGCCAGCGGATCAAGCAGATGAGCAAGGGCACCCGGGAGAAGGTGCAGCTGATCATGGTGATGAGCCGGGCGGCGAAGCTGTATCTGCTGGATGAGCCCATCGGCGGCGTGGACCCGGCCACCCGGGATTATATCCTCTCCACCATCATCGGCAACTACAACCCCGAGGCGGCGGTGGTGATCTCCACCCACCTGATCTCTGATGTGGAAAAGGTGCTGGACGATGTGCTGTTTATCAACCAGGGCCGCATGGTGCTCCAATCCACCGTGGATGATATCCGGGAGGAGAAGGGCATGAGTGTGGACGCGCTGTTCCGGGAGGTGTTCAAATGCTGATGAAATTGATGAAGCACGAATTTCGTGCCACGGGGCGGATCATGCTGCCGTTGTACCTGGTGCTGCTGGTGACAGCGGTCGGCGCCAATTTTACGACCCGCGGGCTGCTGAGCACCCAGTATAGGCTGCTGGATGTGCTGGGTGTGCTGCTGGTCACGGCCTTCGGTGTGGCCATCGTCGGCGTGTGCGCCATGAGCATGGTGGTGATGGTCCAGCGGTTTTACAAGAACCTGCTCCAGGATGAGGGCTATGTGATGATGACGCTGCCGGTCTCTGTCCATCAGCAGGTTTGGAGCAAGCTGCTGGTGTCCACCGTGTGGTTCGCCGCCACGGTGGTGATGGTGATTTTGGCCTGCTGCGTCATGGCCTTTGACCTGCGGTTTGTGGGGGACTTCTTCCGCGCGGTGGGTCAGGCGTTCCACGGCCTGCTGGGGGAGGACCCCTATCTGCTGGCAAACGGCGCGGCCATGTTCGTGGAGTTTGTGGTGCTGTGCTTTTTGGGCTGCTTTGCGTTGTGTTTGCAGTTCTACGCCGCTCTGGCGGTGGGCCACAGCCGGCCCAATCACAAAATGGTGTGGTCCGTGGCCTGCTTTTTCCTGTTCCAGTTCCTCATGCAGATGCTGGGCTCCATCGTGATCATCGCCGTTGACTCGGTGGGACTGGATTATTTCCTGGCCAACTCCATCCACCTCAGCTACATGGCCAGTATGCACGTGCTGATGCTGTTTTTCATCGCCTGCACGGTGCTCTACGGCGGCGTCTACTATGTGGTCACCACATTTTTCTTGAAAAAGCGCCTGAACCTGGAGTAAACTGATAGAAAACACAAAAAGGGCCGCAGGGCTTTCCCCTGCGGCCCGGTTCAGGAGGAGCCCATGCCCTTTTTCGACACGATCCTTGGAAAACTGCTGATGACCTTCGGCACCGCGATGGTGCCGGTGCTGGAGCTGCGGGGCGCCATCCCGGTGGGCGTGGCGGCCGGTCTGCCGCCGGCCCTGGCCTGTGCTGCCGCCATCCTGGGCAACATGGTGCCCGTGCCGTTGATCATGCTGCTGATCCGCCAGATCTTTGACTGGCTCCGGGGGACGGAGCTGTTTGGCCCCAAGATCGTGTGGCTGGAGCGGCGGGCCCACTTGAAGGGCCGTCTGGTCCGGAAATACCGTCTGCCGGGGCTGATCCTGCTGGTGGCCATTCCCCTGCCGGGGACGGGGGCCTGGACGGGGGCCCTGGTGGCGGCACTGCTGGATATTCGGATGCGCCACGCGGTGCCGGCCATCTTCCTGGGCGTGGTCATCGCCGGGGCGGTGGTCACCGCGGTGACGCTGGGGGTCATCCATTTGTTCTGAAAGAAGGGACTTGCATATGAAAAAGCTTTACTCTGCCAGCTTATTGTTGGGGCTGGTGGTGCTGCTGGCCGGCTGCGGCGCCGCGCCTGCGGAACCGGAGCCCCAGGAGTCCGATGTGGAAGCGGCGAAATACCATTCCTATGAGATTTTAGAAGGAGCCGACGGTTCCGTTCTCTACACGGTGGAGGCCCCGGAGGCGGTGGCTGCCCTGGATGAGCTGATCAAGGATGCGGGAGAGGCAAGGGTGGAGCACCCCCTGGATGAAGAGGGAGACGTGCTTTATACCTATGTTTATTTGCAATCTCCCACGATCTGGACAGGGCAGAGCGCGGAGGAGGCTGCCGGGGAGGTTGCGGAAATTCTGCGCCTGACGGTCCGGGCGAATTCCGACGTGGTGACGCTGTCGATTTTGAGCGGTCTGGAGGAGGCGGAGCTGCTGCCGGACTTGGATTTTGAGGATCTTTTGACCGTGCACATTCAGGTATCGCCGGAGACGGCGGAGGCCCTGCGGCAGCCGGAGCAGTTTGCTGAATCAGAGGCTGCCTGAGCATGGAGAGTCTATGAAAAAAGAGAGCCATCGGCTCTCTTTTTTTTATTGCAGCTCTTGTTCCAGATCCGCGAATTCCTGGCCGGAGAAAAATTCCTCCAGAGAGATCTCCAGCCCGTCGCAGAGCATCTTTACCGTGACAACGGAGACATCCCGGCGGCGGGAGTCCATCATGCTGTATACCGTAGACGGTGTCACGCCGGCTCGGACAGCCAGTTCGTTATATCTGATTCCGCGCTGTTGGCAAAGGGAGGCAAACCGCGCGGCAACCGCATCCTTCACACCCACGCGCATCACCTCATGATTATCCTACCCGATTTTACGCTTTTGCGTATACGCGCTTGCGTATATATGGGTTCTATGATATTATGGAAGCGAGGTGATGATATGGATGCTTTTCAGACAGAGCGGGCGTTTTACCGCTGCTTAACGGCTGACGCCAGCAGCCGGGCGCTGTGGAGGATCCGGGAGATCCTGGCGGATGACAGCTTAGACGATCCGGCCTGCTTCCGGAAAATCGAGGCCATCGTCTCTGTGCTGGAGGATCTGGGGATCTCCTCCGGGGGCAGACATGATTTTGGATGAAAAAAGAGAGCCATTGGCTCTCTTTTTTTATGGGCAGATGGGGCTGTCAGGCCTGGTAGATCTTTCTTCCCGCGCTCCAGACGGCCCGGATGGCCCCCGGCTGACGGTGGTAGATCGCTCGCTCCAGCCGCTCCGCCGGCGTCAGGGGACGGGCCTGTGGCAACTGGTCATCTGCCAGGACCAGGGCGTGGAGGGGCGATCCCGGCGCAAAGCCCGGCTCCGCGCCGAAAAAGGCCGCTCCGGCGGAGGTGCCCAGGTACCAGGCCTCCGGCACAGTCAGAAAATCCGTCTCCCACCGGTCCAGCATCCGGCGGGTCTTGGAGGAGCGGAGGGCGCCGGCCACCGCGTCGAACATGCTCAGACTGTCGCCGCCGGCCACATCCGTCCCCAGGGCCACCTGCACGCCCTCCCGGAGCATGACGTGGACCGGGGCGGTGCCGGAACAGAGATTTTGGTTGGAGGCGGGACAGTGGACGGCCACCACGCCGTGCTCCGCCATGGCGGAACGCTCCCGCTCATTGGACCAGACACAGTGGGCCATCAGGGTACGGTCATTCCACAGGCCGTATTTGGCGTAGGCGTCCCAGTATTGGGGGCAGTCGGGATGGAGACGGCGGACCCAGTCCATCTCCGCCTGGTTTTCCGACAGGTGGGACTGGACCGGCAGGGACTTCGCCCGGGCCAGGTCCCCCAGAAATGCCAGGAGCTCGTCTGTGCAGGAGGGGATGAACCGGGGGGTGAGGATGGGCTTGATGTGGGAAAAGTCCTGACAGGCCTCCAGCCAACGCAGCGTCTCCCGGCGGGAGTCCTCTGTGGTCTCCTCCAAAAGACCCGGCGCGCCGTTGCGGTCCATGTTCACCTTGCCCACATAGCCGGTGAGACCGGCCCGTTCCAGTTCCTCCATCAAAATCAGCGTGGCGTCGGTGTGGAGGGAGGAGAACATACACACCCGGGTGGTGCCGCCGGCGGCCAGGTCCCGGGCCAGGGTGCGGTAGAGGGTGCGGGCATAGTCCGGGTCGGCGCAGCGGGCTTCGGTGGGAAAGGCATAGGCGTTGAGCCAGTCCAGCAGGGGCAGATCCATCCCCATGCCCATCAGCGGATACTGGGGGGCGTGGAGGTGGAGATCCGCCAGGGATTGGAGGATCAGGGCGCTGCCCCAGTCCTCCACCGCCGCGCCGGCGTACTGCTCCGGCAGGACAGGGAAGACGCCGGTGATGATGCCGTCCTCCGCCACCAGATAGCCCTGCTCCACAGCCTCCAGCCGGCCCAGGGCCGGGGCGGAGACGATGGTGCCCTTTAAGATCGTCAATGCCATGTGACAGGCCTCCTTCACGAATAGGATAACATGATAAAATGGGCGCCTGACCGCCGGAGACCGGCAGCCAGACACCCATAGCAGAGCCTTTCGGCGGCTCCGTAGAAACTTTCGCACCGTACTTCTCAGCGAAATTATATGAGCGCAGGATTCTTTTCCCCCTCAGGATACCACGCTTTCCCGGGAAAAGCAAGGCTGCGGTCTCTGGCGGCGGAGGCACCTTTCAGGCCACTGCGGCTATACTGGCATACAGGCGGGATGCTGCCTGAATTCCGGAAAAGGCGGAGATAGCATATGCTGCAAGCAATTCAATGGGCGGCTCTGGGGACCGGCTTTACCTGTTTGATGACCACCCTGGGGGCCGCGCTGGTGTTTTTCATGGTCGGGGAACCAAAGCCCCGGTTCCAAAAGGCGATCCTGGGCTTTGCCGCCGGGGTGATGACAGCGGCCTCGGTGTGGAGCTTGCTGCTGCCGGCCATTGACCAGGCGGCGGCAGGGCCCCTGCCCGGCTGGCTGCCGGCGGCCGCCGGGATGCTGGTGGGAACGGTCTTTCTGGCGGCGCTGGACGGCCTGCTGCCAAGACTTCGGCGGCGGGAGATCAGCGAGCAGCGGCGGCAGAACACGTTGCTGATGACCGCCATCACCCTTCACAATGTGCCCGAGGGCATGGCGGTGGGGCTGGCCTTTGCCCTGGCCGCCGGCGGAGAGGGCTTTGCCGGGGCGGCGGCGCTGGCGCTGGGCATCGGCATCCAGAACTTCCCGGAGGGGGCCGCCATCTCCCTGCCGCTGCGCCAGGAGGGCCGGTCCCGGCGGCGGGCCTTTGTGGGCGGGATGCTCTCCGGCGTGGTGGAGCCGGTTTTCGGCGTGGCGGTGGTGCTGCTGGCAGCCTGGGCCCAGCCGCTGATGCCCTGGCTTTTGAGCTTTGCCGCCGGGGCGATGCTGTATGTGGTGGTGGAGGAGCTGGTGCCCCAGGCCCACGGCCGGGCCGGGACCTGCGGCTTTGTGACGGGATTTCTGATCATGATGGTGCTGGATGTGGCACTGGGATAAAAAAGACTTGTTTTGCTAGCAAACTATTGGTATAATAAACAAGACAAAGAAGAAACCCCGAAAGGAACTGAGTAGGAAGGAACGAAGATTATGGATACAAAATTCACCGGCAGCAGCCACTATGTTGCCTCCAACGACCTGATGAGCACGGTGAACATCGCCATGGCTCTGCAAAAGCCGCTGCTGATCAAGGGCGAGCCCGGCACCGGCAAGACCATGCTGGCCCAGGCGGTGTCCGAGGCCCTGGGCAAGAAGCTGATCATCTGGAACGTGAAGTCCACCACCAAGGCCCAGGACGGCCTGTATGTCTATGACGTGGTCCAGCGGCTCTATGACAGCCAGTTCGGCAACGCCGGCGTGGACGACATCGCCAAGTATATCAAGCTGGGCAAGCTGGGCGAGGCCTTCACCGCCGACGAGCAGGTGGTGCTGCTGATCGACGAGATCGACAAGGCCGATCTGGAATTCCCCAACGATCTGCTGTGGGAGCTGGACCAGATGGAGTTCTACATCCCTGAGACCAAGGAGACCATCAAGGCCAAGCAGCGGCCCATCGTCATCATCACCTCCAACGCGGAAAAGGAGCTGCCCGACGCATTTTTGCGCCGGTGCGTCTTCCACTACATCGACTTCCCCGATCAGGATCAGATGGAGGAGATCCTCCGGGTCCACTTTGACAATCTGGACGAGATGCTGGTCAAGCAGGCGCTGATCGCCTTCTACTGGGTCCGGGATATGAAGGGCATTGAGAAAAAGCCCAGCACCTCTGAGCTGGTGGACTGGCTGCGGGCCATGGTGGCCGGCGGCGTGGACCCCGTGCAGATCACCCGGGAGATGCCCTTTGCCGGCGTGCTGCTGAAAAAGGATAAGGATCTGCAAACTTTGCAGAAGAATAAGCGGTAACTGCCTATGTTTGTTGCGTTTTTTTATCTGCTCCGCAGCCGGGGACTGGATGTGTCCCTCAACGAGTGGATGACGCTGCTGGAGGGCATGGAAAAAGGCCTGCACTACTCCAGCCTGACGGGCTTCTACCACCTGTGCCGGGCCATCGTGGTCAAGAGCGAGGTGGAGTTCGACCGGTTTGACCAGGTGTTTCTGGAGTTCTTCAAGGACATTCCCTACACCGGCGAGCTGCCCGACGAGGTGATGGACTGGCTGAACAACCCCATGGAGGATCTCAAGCGCACCTTTGAGGAGATGAAGGCCAAGGGCATGTTCCCCGATGAGAACATCGAGGATCTGCTCAAGCAGATGGAGGAGCGGCTCAAGGAGCAGGACGCCGAGCACAACGGCGGCCGGAAGTGGGTCGGTACTCAGGGCTATACCCCCTGGGGCAACAGCGGCTGGCATCCCAACGGCATCCGCTTTGGCGGCGAGGGGCAGTTCCGCACCGCCATGGCTGTGGCCAGCGAGCGGAAATACCGGGATTTCCGGAAGGACAACAAGCTGGATACCCGCCAGTTCCAGATGGCTTTCCGGATGCTGCGGCAGCTGTCGGTGCAAAATGACAGCATCGACAAGGAGCTGGACGTGGACAATACGATCCACGACACCTGCGAGAACGCGGGCATGCTGAAGGTCCAGTACAAGAACCCCCGGAAGAACACCATCAAGGTACTGCTGCTGATGGACTCCGGCGGCTCGATGGACTACTACTCCAAGCTGTGCAGCATGCTGTTCCAGGCGGCCACCAAGTCCAATCATTTCAAGGAGCTCCACACCTATTACTTCCATAACTGCATTTTCTCCACCCTCTTCCAGGGCCCCCAGCTCTGGCGCAGCGGAGAGGTGCCCACGGAGTGGGTCCTCCAGAACTATGACAGCAGCTATAAGGTCATCATCGTGGGCGATGCGGCCATGAACCCCTATGAGCTGCGGGAAAAGCAGTTCCAGTGGGGCCGGGGGACCTATGCCCCCTCGGGCCTGGAATGGCTGGAGCGGTTCCGCAAGCAGTATCCCCATCTGATCTGGCTGAACCCGGAGCCCATGCCCAGCAAGCCGGACTACTGGAGCCAGACTCATTATCAGCTGGGACAGATCTTCGAGATGTACGATCTGTCCGCCGAGGGCCTGGAAAAGGGCATGAAGCGGCTGATGGTCCGCAGATAAGGCGGATTTTCCCAATCAGAATCAATAAGCGGAGCGAGGCATTTGCCTCGCTCCGCTTATTTTTATCGGGTGGGAGTGTCCCAGGCGGTGTGGTCGGTGTGGAGCAGGTGGTGGGACAGCTCGCTCAGGGGCTTTTTCAGATAGGAGTGATAGAGCTCCTGGATGTCCGGATTCTCGTGGGAGAAGCGGACGTCGGACCGGGCGTCCATCCGCCACAGCTCCTTGCCCCGGGAGACGGCCAGTTCCTGGCCCTCGTGGATGGGCTGTCCGCCGCCGCCGGCGCAGCCGCCGGGACAGGCCATGACCTCGACAAAGTCATAGTCCACCGTGCCGTTATCCACGGCCTCCATGAGCTTGCGGGTGTTGGCCAGACCGCTGACCACCGCCACCCGGACGTCGCCGGCGCCGGGGATGGTGAAGGTGGCCTCCCGCCAGGGCTTGCCGCTGCGGATCTCGGCGAAGGCGTCGGGGTCCGGGTTCTTGCCGGTGACCAGGAAATAGGCGCTGCGCAGGGCCGCATCCATCACGCCGCCGGTGGCACCGAAGATCACTGCCGCGCCGGTGCTGGTGCCCAGGGGGCTGTCAAACTCGGCCTCCTCCAGGTCCGCGGGCACAATGCAGTCGCTGCGGAACAGCCGGGTCATCTCCCGGGTGGTCAGCACCACGTCCACGTCCCGGTCGCCGCAGGCGTCCTTCATGGTGGGCAGCTCGCTCTCGGCCTTTTTGGCGGAGCAGGGCATCACAGACACCACAAAGATCTTGTGGGGGTCCAGGCCCTTGAGCTCGGCAAAGTAGCTCTTGGCCACAGCGCCGAACATCTGCTGGGGAGACTTGGCAGTGGAGAGGTTTTCCGTGTAGGAGGGGAACTGGCTCTTGACGAACCGGACCCAGGCCGGGCAGCAGGAGGTGAACATGGGCCAGCGGTGCTTCCCACGATGGGTGAAGCGGTTTAAGAACTCGCTGCCCTCCTCCATGATGGTCAGGTCCGCGGTGAAGTTGGTGTCGAATACATAGTCAAAGCCCATCCGTTTCAGCGCGCCCACCATGCGGCCGGTGGTGGCCAGCTTGGAGGGGATGTGGAAGGCCTCAGCCCAGGCCACCCGGACCGCCGGGGCCACCTGGACGATGGTGGTGATCTCCGGGTCCGCCAGGGCCTTGAGGACTACGGCGGTATCGTCCCGGACAGTCAGCGCGCCGGTGGGGCAGTGGGTGACGCACTGGCCGCAGAAGACGCACTCGGTGTTTTTCAAAGAGCGGTTGTAGCTCACGTCCACGGTGGTACGGGAGCCGGTGCCGGACACGTCCCAGATGTTCATGCCCTGGAGCTTGTCGCAGACCTGAACGCAGCGCATACACTTGATGCACTTGCTGGCCTCTCGGACGATGGGCACCTCCAGGTCCACCCGGGAGCGTTCCGGCTGGACCGGATAGGGCTGGAAGTGGATATTCAGGTCGTGGGAGAGCTTTTGGAGCTCGCAGGTCCCGCTGCGGATGCAGGTGGTGCAGTTGGAGTTGTGCTGGGAGAGGATCAGCCGCAGGTTGGTGCGGCGGGCCTGCCGGACCCGGGGGGTGTTGGTGTGGATCACCATGCCCTCCAGCACCTCGGTGTTGCAGGCGGGGACCAGCCGCTCGGTGCCCTCGATCTCCACCATGCACATCCGGCAGGCGGCGATCTCGTTGAGGTCCTTCAAAAAGCACAGATGGGGGATGGGGATGCCGGCCTGCTCGGCGGCCTTGAGAATGGTGGTGCCGCGGGAAGCGGAGAGCTCCCGGTCGTTGATCGTAAAGGTTACCATTTTTCCACACGTCCTCCCTTAAAGTTTCCATAGCCAAAGTGGTCGCACCGCAGACAGCGGGAGGATTCCTGAGCGGCCTCCTCGTCGGTCATGCCGCACTCGATGCAGTTGAAGTCGCACTTGCGCTCGCTGGCGTCCCGCTCGCTGGGGTTGACCCGGCCCCGGGGGCGCAGGTCGGAGCACAGGGGCGTGGGAACGGTGACGTCCGCCGTGATCTCGTGGTTGAAGCCCAGGTAGTCGTCAATGTTGGCCGCCGCGGCCTTTCCGGCGGCGATGGCCCGGATCACGGTGGCGGGACCGGTGACGCAGTCGCCGCCGGCAAATACAGCCTCCATGTTGGGCAGTTGGGTATCCGGCCGGGCGGTCAGGGTGCCGCTGCGCTGGAGCTTGATGCCGCTCTCCTCGAAGCCCCGGGACTCGATGCCCTGACCGATGGCTATGATGACTGTGTCGGCGGGGATCCGCAGGGGGGCCACCTCGGCGGTGTTGGGCCGGGGACGACCGGCGCTGTCAAATTCGCCGATGATCTGGGGCTGGGCCCACAGGGCGGTGACATGGTTTTGATCGTCAGACTCGATCCGCAGGGGCGCGTGGAGGGTCAGCACCTCGGCGCCTTCGGCGATGGCGCCCTCCACCTCCTCGGATTGGGCGGTCATATCGTCCTGACGGCGGCGGTAGACACAGGTGACCTTTTTGGCGCCCAGGCGGATGGCGCTGCGGGTGACGTCCATAGCCACGTTGCCGCCGCCCACCACCACCACGTTCTGGTCGGTGAAATCGGGCATGATGTCGTCGCCGATCTGGCCCAGCATCTGGACGGCGGAGATGACGCCGATGCTGTCCTCCCCCTCGATGCCTACCTTTTTGTCGGTGTGGGCGCCGATGGAGATGTAGAGACAGTCATAGTTGGCCTTGAGCTCATCGAAGGAGATCTCGTTGCCCACCTTCATGCCGGTGTGGACCTCGATGCCCAGGGAGAGGATGGATTCGATCTCCGCATCCAGCAGCTCTCTGGGGAAGCGGTAGCTGGGGATGCCGTAGCGCATCATGCCGCCCAGCTTCTGCCGCTTTTCGTAGATGGCCACATGGTGGCCCATCAGGGCCAGATAGTAGGCGGCGGAGAGACCGCCGGGGCCGCCGCCGATGACGGCGATCTTCTTGCCGGTGGCCGGGGCGCACTTGGGCTGGGGCACGTTTCCGGCGTGATCCACGGCGTAGCGCTTGAGCCCCCGGATGTTCAGGGCGTCGTCCACCATGTTCCGGCGGCAGCGGGCCTCGCAGGGATGCTCGCAGATGTAGGCGCAGGCGGTGGGGAAGGGGTTGTCCTTACGGATCAGCCGCACGGCGTCGTCGCAGCGGCCTGCGTTGACCAGGGAGATGTAGCCGGGGATGTCCACACCGGCGGGGCACAGGGCCACGCAGGGGACGGGGTTGCGCAGGGAGCCCAGGCACCGGTGGTGGAGGATGTGCTCCTCGAAATCGTCCCGGAAGCCCTTGAGTCCCATCAGGACCAGGTTGGCCGCGTCAATGCCGATGGCGCAGTCCGCCGTGTCCACGATGACCTGGGCGGTGGTTTCGATCCGGCGGAGAATGTCGATCTCCGGCTCGCCGTCCAGCACCTCCTGGATCATGCGGGAGAGCTGGGTGAGTCCAATGCGGCAGGGAACGCATTTGCCGCAGGTCTGTGCCTGGCACAGCCGCAGGAAATTCAGCGCCATGTCCACCGGGCACAGGCCCGGGGGGCTGGCGGCGATCCGCCGCTCCATATTGCGGTAGAGCTGTTCCACAATGGCCTGAGCCTGGCCGGGGGTCTTTACTTCTAATCTGCTCATACGATCTTCGCCTTCCCCTCATAAAATCCAAGACCCCTGAGATATTCGAAAACGGGGACGGGCAGGGTCCTCCCGCGTGGCTGAAGTGTGCCGTTCTCGGTAACTCAGAGATCTCGTAAAATATATTTGTTATTATAACGGATATTCATAGATTTTGCAACATATTTTTAGGAATATATGACAGAAAACGTCGGTGTCCGCCAGAGCGGGGCAGGGAGACGGGAGCTGTTGAACAGGGAAGGGGTGTATCTGCTGGGGGAGGGGATGGCGCTGAAAATCACCTGAAACAACGGTAATTTTTTGAATATGAGAGGAAGTGAGAACCTTTTTGGGGAGAAGCCGGGGTGGGCGGCCGATGAAAAACATTTGTTAAAAAATTGTCCGTCCACAGTGGACGGACAATAAAAAGAAGAATTTAAAGGCCCAGCTGATAGATCCGGTTGGCGTTCTGGAAGAAGACCTGATCCCAATGGGCCTGGGGGACCAGGGTCTGGACAAAGGCGATATACTCCGCCAGATTGACGATGGGCCAGTCTGTGCCGAAGAGAAGGGCGTCCCACCGGCCCACGGCGGCCAGCCAGGTCTGGAGCAGGGAGAGCCAGCCGGACTGCTCCTGCCGGTAGCGGCTGAGGTCCACCCGGCCCTCCAAAAGGCCGGAGAGGTCGGCCGCTACGTTGGGGTTTTTCGTCACCACCGCCGTGGCGGACTCCAGGAAGGGGCTGCCGAAGTGGCACATGACAAACTGGGTGTCGGGATGATCGGCGGCCACCTCGTCCAGGGTCAGGGGATGGCAGTATTTCAGGTGGGCGGAGGCAAAGGCCGTCAGGCCCATGTGGACGGCCACGGGCTTATGATAGTGGGCGGCCAGGGAATAGACCGGCTCATACAGTGGGTCCCACAGCCAGGTCCGGTTATAGCCGGGGTAGAGCTTGACTCCGCAGCAGGACGGCCGGGCCAGGTTCTCCTCGATCCGCTCCGCCAGGTCGGGGATCACGCCGCCCCGCTTTTGCAGCAGGGCGCTGTCCAGTCCCACGCAGTAGTGGAAGAGATCAGCGGGATAGTCGTGGTCCGATGCCCGCAGGCTCCGGTTGCCCATGACTACGCCGTGGACGATGCCCAGCTGGTCATAGACTTCCCGGAGATGGTCTGTGCTGTTGTGGTGGCCCACCGCCTGGGCCATGGTCTCAAATTTTGGCTCTGTCTCTGGAAAGAGATGGAGATGGGCGTCGATGATCTTCATAGGGGGCTCCTTTGCGCCGCCGACGGGCACAGCGCCCCGGCGGATGAAATTTCCCGGCTATTATACCGGCTTCCGGGGGAAATGACAAGCTGAAAAAAATATCTCCGATCCCTGTTAAGGGACCGGAGATAAGGCTGGAAAGGGGACTGCCGGGATCGGAGATCCGGGCCGGGCGGCAGAAATACACGGGGAACTGGTTGAATTTCACAAAAAGTTAACACAAATTTGCTTGTTTTCACCAACAGAAACGATTACAATACAAGTAGAATCCAAAAGAAAGGGGGGGAATGAACCATGATGGAACAGTATTTCTATCGCGCGGATGCTGCGGATCTGGAAGATCTGATCTATGAGAACGAGACCCAGGTCCCCAGCGAGCGATAACGAAAAACCCATACCTGACGGAAGCCACACCCACGGGTGTGGGCTTTTTGTTTTTCCGGGAAAAGAGCCGCGGTCAGGGAAGCTCCGTGCCGCCCCATTCCACCACGGTGAAGCCGGTGCGGGTGAAGGCGGGCAGGTCCTGAGCGGGGATCTCCACCGGGGCTTCCAGGGGCCGCCAGGCCATGAACACCCGCAGCAGGCTGTCCGGCTCCGGCGTGATGGTCAAAACGGCGTGATCCGTGTAGGCGTCTTCCTGGAAGGAGATCAGATTGTAGGGGTTGGGCTCCATCCGGGGCAGCCAGTAGACGATAAACTCGTTGGCCTCCCGGCGGTTCAGGCCCAGGCGGGCCAGGGCGTCCTCCAAAAAGGCGGCTGTGTCCTCGCCGGGGACGCAGAAGCCCTGGGACAGGTCATAGTCCGCAGCGGAAACGCCCTCCCAGTAGAGGTAGTTGTAGGTCTGGCCGGTCCGGTCGGTCAGGGTGCCGTCAGGGCTGGCGGTGACATGCCAGGCGCCCTGCTCCATGGCGGGGTAGACGCAGGTCAACTCCCCGTCATAGTCCAGGGAGACGGTGACCTCCAGTTCTGTTTTGGGGTAGAGATAGTCCACCGGCTTGGCGTCTGCCGTCTCCTCCTCGGGGTAGAGATAGATGACGGGCTTTGCTGCCTCTGTGGGCCGGCAGCCGGCCAGCAGAGCCAGCGCGGCCAGGAACAGCCACAAAAATCGATGCTTCATAGATAGACCTCCTTTTCTTTCCGCTGCGGCGGAGCGCCGCCTGCTGTCTATTCAGACGAGAAAATGAGGTGATCGGTTGCGGAGATCAGGTATCCTCCCGGAAGACGATGTTGCCGGGCTCGGCAGATTCGATGATGGCCAGGGATTTCAGGTTCACGCCGGCGGCACGGAGACGGTCGCCGCCGCCCTGGAAGCCCTTTTCCACGGCGCAGCCGATGCCCACCAGGGTGGCTCCGGCTTTTTCCACGATGTCGCACAGGCCCCGCATGGCCTCTCCGTTGGCCATGAAGTCGTCAATGATAAGAACCTTGTCGTCAGAGGAGAGCCACTCCTTGCTGACCAGCAGGGTGACCTTCTTCTTGTAGGTATAGGAGAAGATGTCGCTTTGATAGAGGCCGCCCTCGATGTTGTCGCTCTTGGCCTTTTTGGCAAAGATCATGGGCTTGTGGAAGTGGTGGGCCACCACGGCGGAGAGCGCGATGCCGGAGGCCTCGGCAGTGAGGATCATGGAGACCTCGTCCATGTTGAAATGCTTGCCGAACTCCTCAGCGATGTGATCCATCAGCTCGGTGTCGATCCGGTGGTTCAGGAAGCCGTCCACCTTGATGATATTTCCGGGCAGAACCTTGCCCTCTTTCACGATGCGGTCCTTCAGCTCCTGCATGGGAAACTCCCCCTGTCTATTTTTTTGATCTAGTTTGTGCGCGACTGCGCTTAACAGTTCTATTATCCCGGATTTCGGGCCGGTTTGCAACTGTTTTTTCCGCAAAAAAAGGGGCCTGCCGGCGGGGAACGGCCCTGGGCGTGTGTGCAGATTGGACAAAAATGGACCGCGCCGCAGGCTGCGGCACGGTCCTGGGATGTGCGGGAACTTATTTGCCCTCCAGCTTGTCGGCGGCGGCGTCCAGCCAGGAGCCCTGGAAGGACTCAATATCGCCGGCGTCCACCAGCGTGGCCAGCGCCGGGTCGATGGGCATCTCTGCCAGCAGGGGCAGGTTGTGGCGGGCGGCAGCCTCGGCGGTCTTGCCCTGGCCGAAGAGGTGGATCTTCTTGCCGCAGTCCGGGCAGGCCACGTAGCTCATGTTCTCCACCACGCCCACGATGGGCACCTCCATCATCTCGGCCATCTTCACGGCCTTTTCCACCACCATGGACACCAGGTCCTGGGGAGAGGCCACGATCACGATGCCGTCCAGAGGAATGGACTGGAACACGCTCAGGGACACGTCGCCGGTTCCCGGAGGCATATCTACGAACAGATAGTCACAGTTCCAGAGGACATCGGTCCAGAACTGCTGGACCACGCCGGAGATGATGGGGCCCCGCCAGACCACGGGGTCGGTCTCGTTGGCCAGCAGCAGGTTGGTGGAGATCACCTGGATGCCGGTGCGGGTGATCACGGGGTTCATGCCCTCGTCGCAGCCGGTGGCCTGGCCGTGGAGGCCGAAGGCCTTGGGGATGGAGGGGCCGGTAACGTCGGCGTCCAGAACGCCCACCTGGTAGCCCCGGCGGCGCATGGTGACGGCCAGCTGGCAGGTGGTCATGGACTTGCCCACGCCGCCCTTGCCGGACACCACGCCGAAGACCTTGCCCACCCGGGCCGCGGGATTGTGTTCTTTCAGCAGGGACTGGGGCTCCTGCCGCTCGCCGCAGTTCTCGCCGCAGCTGGCGCAGTCATGCGTGCATTCGCTCATACGATCATATCTCCTTTTTCCGCTTGTGCGGGTATTTATGGGATCAAGCCGGGAGATGCCCGGCAGGGGGTCAAATCCCCCTTTATTTTAGCGCGTCAGGCCGTTTCCGTCAACCGCTGAATGGAGACGGCGGGATCTCCGGCAAAGAAGTCCGACTCCCGGCTGTGGCAGGTGAACAGCAGGATCTGCCGGTGCTCCGCCTCCTGCCGGAGCCAGTTCAAGGCGGCGGCACAGCGGTCATCGTCAAAATTGGACAGGGCGTCATCCAGAATGATGGGAGCGGCGGACTCCGGCGGCAGCACCAGGTCGCAGATGGCCAGCCGGGCGGCCAGGTACAGCTGGTCCGCCGTGCCGGCGGAGAGGAGAGCGGCATCCCGATACAGCCCTGTGCCGGCGGGCTCGGCGGAGAGATGAAGGCTCCGGTCCAGCACCACGCCCTGATAGCGGTCCGCGGTGAGCTGGCGGAAGATCTCCGCCGCCCGCTTTCCCAGGGCAGGGGAGAAGCGGTTTTGCAGGGTGGTGTTGGCCTGGTCTAACGTCTCCCGGGCCAGCTGGAGGGCGGCGTATTCGGCCTCCAGCGTTTGGATCTGGCGGCGGGTGAGAGCCGCGGCGGAGGCCAGCACCGCCGGGTCTCCGGCGGCCAGACACTGGCCTGCCAGCTGATCGGCGGCGGAGCGTGCGGCGGCCAGTTCGGCCTGGGCCTGGGCCAGCTCCGCTTCCACGGTCTCCCGGGGACGGGCAGGCGGGAGGATATTCTCGCTCTGACCGGGAGCCGCCGGGGCCTGCTGGGCCAGCAGGTCCGCCCGCATCCGGGCCTGAGCGGCGGTAGTCTCTGCGGCCTGGGCCTCTTTTCTCCGGACGGCGCATTCCCGCAGGAGCTGGTCGGCGGCGGAGAGGTCGAAGGCAGAGGGGGCAAAGCGGCGGACCTCCAGCAAGAGACCCTGCTCGTTGGCGGTGAGGGTATTATAGAGGGTGTCGGCGGCGGCGGAACGGCGGTCGGCCTCTGCCTGGGCATCGTCCCGCGCCTGGCACAGTCTGGAGTAAGTCTCTGCCAGGGTGGTGATGGCGGCGGGATCGGCGGTGCCGAAACGCTTGGTGAGCGCGGCGGCCTGAGCGGCCTGAATGGCCCGGCGGCGCAGATGCCTGGCACAGAAATAGGCCGCGCCCACTCCGGCCAGGAGTACCGCCAGGGAAGCGGGCTTTTGCCAGGGAGAGCCGTTCAAGGCCTTCGCCACTATATAAAAGAAAATGAATGCGGCGATGGTGCCGGCGATCACGGTCAAGATTGCAGGCGTCCTGTTCCAGTGGGCGGGGGACGGCGGTTCGGCGGCCTCCCGGCGGGCCTGCTCCGGCGTCTGCCCGGCGAAGGGGCTCTCATTGACGGCGGCCTCGGCTCTCAGGAGTGATTTCAGCCCATCATCCCGCTCTGCCCGGGCCTTTTCCACGGCCTTGCGGGTGGACTCCAGATTCACAATGGCGCCCCGCAGACGGGCGATGGCGTCATTTTCCGGAATCCGATCCTCCGCCAGCCGGCGGCGGAGCGCGGCGGCTTTGGCCTCGGCCTGCTCCGCGTCGGCCTGCGCTTTTGCCAGGGCCTGATGCTGCCGGGCGGCCTCCCAGCGATCCAGATCGGCCAGCTCCTGGACTAAGGCTTGACGTTTGCCGGCCTGGGTCTCTGCCTGAGCCTGGGCCAGGGACAGCCGCTGGGCCAGATCACGGGCTTCCTCCAGCTGGCGCTGGGTCTCCTGGAGCTCTGTTTCCAAGGCGGGCAGCTGGCCGGTTTTATTATGACGGCGGCGGTTTGCCTGCTTTTTCAGGGCGTCGGCGGCTTCGGAATAGGAGGTGTCCTCCTCGCCGGATGTAATGAGGGAGGCGATGCGCCGCTCCAGACCGGCATCCTGGCTGATGGGGAGTCCCGCCTGACGGATGAAGGCGCTGCGCTCAAAGACCTCCCGGCTGACCCCCAGCAGGGTTTCGCCGCAGGTCTGGCCTGTCAGCTCCGGAACCTGGTCGCCGGTGCCGGTGTAGACTGCCTGAAATTCTCCCATGGGGGCCGTCTGCCGGCGGGTGGTCCGGGTAAGCGTGAGCTCCTGGCCGTTTGACAGACAGTCCATCCGTCCGCTCATGGAGGCGCCGGACCAGGGGACGTATCGGGTTTTGTCGGGAATGAAGCCGGCCCGCTCCCGCTCCCGGCTGTTGACGCCATAGAGCATGGACAGGAGAAAGGCACACCAGGTGGATTTCCCGGTCTCGTTAGGGGCTTGCAGAATATTCAGGCCCTCTCCGAGCTCCAGGGTCTGCTCCCGGAGCTTGCCGAAGGTGGCGGTCATTCGATGGATCAGCAGAAGAATTCCTCCCTTTGCAAGATACGATATACAATAATATAATAGAGGGCCTGGAGAGCTTGGCCATCCGAAATATCACGGTCCATGTATAAAAGGACGGCATTGATCTCATTATAGCATTACGGACAAGGTTTGCCCACCCCATTTTCAGGTGAGGGGGGGCGATAAGCCGGGCGAATGGTGGATATTAAAAAAATTGAAAAAGATCGAAAA